>NZ_JBHXVP010000001.1:590255-596342 GCF_042672245.1 Rhodococcus sp. NPDC127527 | reverse complement strand
GTCGACACGACCACCACCCTCAACGTCCCGGCCACCGCCAAGACCGGCACCGCCGTCGACCTCACCGCCACCGTCGCCCCCGCGGGCGCCACCGGCACCGTCCAGTTCAAGGACGGCACCAACAACATCGGCAACGCCGTCCCCGTGAACAACGGCACCGCCACCCTCAACCACACCTTCACCACCACCGGCGCGCACTCCATCACCGCCGTCTACAGCGGCGACGCCGGCAACAAGCCGTCCACCTCCGCCGCGGCCAACGTCGACGTCTCGGTGAACATGGCCGACACCACCACGACGCTGAACGTCCCGGCCACCGCCAAGACCGGCACCGCCGTCGACCTCACCGCCACCGTGGCCCCCGCGGCTGCGACCGGCACGGTCGAGTTCAAGGACAGCGCAACGGTTCTCGGCAGCGTGCCCGTCAACAACGGCACCGCCACGCTCAACCACACCTTCACCACCAACGGCGCACACGCCGTCACCGCCGTGTACTCCGGCGATGCGGGACACAACACCTCGACCTCGGCCGCGGCCAACGTCGACGTGTCGACCGACCCGGTGATCGTCGACACGACCACCACCCTCAACGTCCCGGCCACCGCCAAGACCGGCACCGCCGTCGACCTCACCGCCACCGTCGCCCCCGCGGGCGCCACCGGCACGGTCCAGTTCAAGGACGGCACCAACAACATCGGCAACGCCGTCCCCGTGAACAACGGCACCGCCACCCTCAACCACACCTTCACCACCGACGGCACGCACGCGGTCACCGCCGTCTACAGCGGCGACGCCGGCAACAAGCCGTCCACCTCCGCGGCGGCCAACGTCGAGGTCTCGACCGACCCGGTCGTGGTGGACACCACCACCACCCTGAACGTCCCGGCCACCGCCAAGACCGGCACCGCCGTCGACCTCACCGCCACCGTCGCCCCCGCGGGCGCCACTGGCACCGTCGAGTTCAAGGACGGCGCAACGGTTCTCGGCACCGCGCCCGTCAACAACGGCACCGCCACGCTCAACCACACCTTCACCACCAACGGCGCACACTCCATCACCGCCGTCTACAGCGGCGACGCCGGCAACAAGCCGTCCACCTCCGCTGCCGCCAACGTCGACGTCTCGACCGACCCGGTGATCGTCGACACCACCACCACCCTGAACGTCCCGGGCGAGGCGACCACCGGTGAGTCGGTGGATCTCTGGGCGCTCGTCACCGGCCCGGACAACGCTCCCGCGGCGGGCGGCACCGTCCAGTTCAAGGACGGCAGCACCAACATCGGCGGCGCGATCGCGCTCGACAACAACGGTGGCGCGAAGCTCGCGCACACCTTCACCACCGCCGGCAGCCACTCCGTCTCCGCCGTCTACACCGGCACGGACGGCTTCAACGGCTCCACCGGCGCGGCCAAGACCGTCACCGTCAAGGACCCGGCTCCCGTCGAGGTGAACACGGTGACCACCCTGAACGCGCCGGCGACGGCCACCAAGGGTGATCCGGTCAACCTGACGGCCACGGTCAAGACGGAGAGCGGCGACCCGGTCACCACCGGCACCGTCCGCTTCATGGACGGCACCACCCCCATCGGTGAGGCCGTGAACGTGGTCAACGGGCAGGCCGTTCTGCCGCACGCGTTCGGTCAGACCGGTGCCCGGCAGGTCACCGCGGTGTACACCGGCGCCACCGGATTCAAGGAGTCCACGTCGGCGGCCTCGACGGTGACTGTCTCCGCGGCCACCACCGGCCCCGGTGGCGGATCACTCGGCAGCCTGTTCGGCTCGTAGTACCCACCTGACGAACGCCCCTCACCGATAGCGGTGGGGGGCGTTCGTCGTCTGCCGGTTTCACGTGAATCGGCCCGCAAATTTCCCTCGCGCACAACGCTCCCGGAGGTGGGCTCGATGTCCTATGTTGGCCGGATGACCATGGCTCCCCCGCGACTGAGCAGATCGACCGTCGCCGGCTACTCGCTCGGCTCGGTCGGGACCGGCGGCTTCGCCACCCTCCCGGGACTGGTGCTCGCGTACTACCTCACCGACACACTCGCGGTGCCGGCCGCGGCGGCGAGCGTCGTGGTCTTCGCACCCAAGGCCCTCGACGTCCTCGTCAACCCGATGATCGGGTCCCGCAGCGACGCCGAGGCCGCCCGCACCGGCACCCGCAGGCGGTTCCTGCTGCTCGGCGCACTCACCCTGCCGATCTTCTTCGCGCTGACCTTCGCGGTTCCCGCCGGTCTCTCCGCGACGGCCGGATGCCTGTGGGTCGGTGCGGCTTTCATCCTGTCCGCGATCGCCTTCAGCCTCTTCCAGGTGCCCTACATCGCACTGCCCGCCGAACTCACCCAGGACTACCACGAGCGATCCCGGCTGATGTCGTGGCGGGTCGCCCTGCTCGGGGTCGCGATTCTGCTGTTCGGCGCGGGCGGACCCGCCCTGCGGGGCGAGGTCGGCGGCCGGCCCGGCTATCTCGCGATGGGCGTGGTCGCCGGCCTGCTGCTCGGCCTCGGCATGCTGGCCGCTTGGTCGATCGCGCCCCGTGGTCCCGCCGTGTCACCGTCGGATTCGGCTGCCACGCACGGCTTTTCCGATGCGCTGGCGGCCGCACGCTCTAGTGAGCCGTTCCGGATCCTGCTGATCACCTTCGTGCTGCAGGCCCTCGCGACCGGCGCGATGCTCGGTGCGGCGCAGTACGTCGCGACCTACATCCTGGACTCGGAAGCGGCGGTGTCGATCCTGTTCGCCGCGCTGGTGGCACCCGCGGTCGCGGTGATGCCGTTGTGGATCCGCCTGGTGCGCGCCTGGGGCAAGCAGCGCGCGTTCCTGCTCGCGTCCGGACTGTTCGTCGCCGCCGACGTCGCCCTGCTCGGCCTCCTCGCCGGCCCCGGACCGTGGGTGTACGCAGCCGTCGGGGTAGCCGGAATCGGTTACGCCGGAATGCAGATGCTGCCGATGTCGATGCTGCCCGACGTGATCACCGACCACGAGGAACGCGGTGACGGCGCCGTGCGGGCGGGTGCGTTCAGCGGGGTGTGGACGGCCGCCGAGACGATCGGCATGGCACTCGGACCGGCCCTGGTCCTGGTCATCCTGGCAGTCACCGGGTTCGTGTCGTCGAGCGGCGACCAGGTCGCCGAGCAGTCGTCGGCCGCCCTGACCGGAATCGTGCTGGCGTTCACCGCCGCCCCCGCCGTGCTTGTCGCCGTGAGCATGCTGATCCTGCGCCGGTACCGACTGGCCGCCGAGGAACGAAACAGAGGACGTTAGAGTGGAATTCGAACGCACCCCCGCCGAGATCCTGGCCGAGCTGGACGAGCTGCGCGCGGCCGACGCACCGACCGCAGGCGGCCACCTGCTGTCCTACGTGTACGACCCCGGCGTCGCCGAACTGGACGACCTCGCCGCGGCTGCGGCCCGAAAGGCGCAGTCGCTCAACGGCCTGGACCCCACCACCTTCCCGTCGGTCGCCTCGCTCGAGAGGGACCTCGTGGGCCTGGCCCGGACCGTCCTCGCCGACGGAGTCGAGGGGGTGGTCGGCTCCGTCACCAGTGGCGGCACCGAGAGCTGCCTGCTCGCGGTCAAGTCCGCGCGCGACAGCTGGCGGGCCGCCACCGGCAGAGACGACCGGCCCACGCTGGTGATCGGGTCCACCGCGCACGCCGCGTTCATCAAGGCCGCGCACTACCTGGACCTGCACCTGCGGGTGCTGCCGGTCGACGCCGACACCTGCCGGCTGCGACCCGACGACGTCGCTGCCGCACTCGACGAGACCGTCGCGCTGGTGGTCGCGTCCACCCCGTCGTATCCGCACGGCGCACTTGACCCGGTCGGCGAGATCGCGGAAGTGTGTGCGGCGCACGGTGTTCCCGTGCACGTGGACGGGTGCATCGGCGCCTGGGTGCTGCCGTGGTGGCCGGGCGGGGACGAGCGGCCCGCCTGGGACCTGCGGGTGCCGGGCGTCGCGAGCCTCTCGGTGGACCTGCACAAGTACGGCTACGCCCCGAAGGGCGTGTCGGTGCTGCTGTACCGCGATCGCGACCGGCATCGTCGGCAGTGGTTCGCGACCAGCGCCTGGCCCGGCTATGCGGTGGTCAACCCGACCATCCTCGGTTCGCGCACCGTGATGCCGATCGCCGCGGGCTGGGCGGTCTCGCAGGCGTTGGGCCGCAGCGGATTCGAGGAACTGACCGGCCAGATCGCACGCGCGGCCGAGCAGCTCCGCAAGGTCGTGGACGCGACGGAAGGCCTGCGGGTGGTCGGCGATCCGGTCGGTCCGCTGCTCGCGGTGGCCGCCGACCCGGACGTTCCCGCGCCGCGACGGGTGGACCCGCACCGCTGGGCGGACGCGGCGAAGGAGCTGGGCTGGGTGCTGCAGCCGCAGCCGGGCCGGCGACAGTCCGACGGCACCGAGCTGCCGCGGACCACCCACCTGACCGTCACCCCGGTCACCGAGGCGGTGGTCGGCGAGCTCGGCGACGCGTTGGTCAGCGCGGCCGACAGGGTGCGCGGCGTGCCCGGCGCGCAGGCACCGGCGGACTTCGTCGCCGCCGCAGGTCAGATCCGCCCCGAGGACCTCACCAGCGAGAACTGCGCCGCGGTGCTCGCGATGGTCGGGCTCCAACCGGGCGGCGGGCTCGACGGTCCGGTGGCCGAGCTGCTCGCGCTCATCGAGGCCTTGCCCGAACCGGTCGCGGAGCGGCTGCTGGTCGAGTTCCTCGCCCGGTTCATGGAGTAGGCGCCCGCACCCGCCTCAGGTGGTAGCGGCGGCCCGGTCGATCGGGACGATCAGGTCGGTGCGCATGGTCGCCGGATCGGCCTCCGGGGACGGCTGCGTGACGTACACCTCGACCATGGTGCCGTCACGGAGCGTGGCACCGCCGGCCTGGACCGCCGTCATGAGCTTCCCCCATGCGGTCGGCAGGCCGTCGTAGGCCCCCAGGTGGGAGAGGGTGGCGGCGGGGCCGGCCGGCAACTCCGAGCCGACCACGACGGCCCCGTCGACGTCGATCGGCGCGGCGAGCGGCTGCGCCACGGGGAATCCGATCTCGAGGTCGAAGACCGTCGCCGGGTCGCCGCGGTAGATCGCGACGGCCGGACCGGCGGGGGTCAACTCACCCGCGGCGATGGCGGCGCCGAGAGCCTGGAATCCGGTGTCGAACAGGCCTGCCAGATCCGCCATGGTGACGGCGCCGTGCCTGATGACGGCGAAGGTCGTCGCGTCGAGATCGAGCCAGGCGACCTCGGTGTTCGGCGCTGCGGGGAACGGAAGGGGCATGGTGGACCTCCTGGCCTCGGGGCGTACAGGGCAGAGTCCGCCTCAGTGTAGGGCGGGCGGGCCGCGAACCGACTCGTCCGGCACCGGCGGCGGGGCCGCGGCGGGAGGATGATGGGCGGTAGGCACAACTGCGGGGAGGCAGTCATGGATACCGTCGTTCTGTTCCTTCTGGCCTGCGCGGTGTACTGGTGGTCCAACTGGTGACGCGAGCTCAGATCGGCGAACGATCCTCGCCCCGGCAGGCCGGGCAGAGCCCCCAGAACACGACCTCGGCCTCGTCGACGATGAACCCGTGCGTGTCGGACGGCTCCAGGCACGGGGCCTGGCCGACGACGCAGTCGACGTCGACGACGGTGCTGCATCCGCGGCACACGAGGTGATGATGGTTGTCCCCGGTCCTGGTCTCGTACCGGGCCGGGGAGCCCGCGGGTTCGATCCGCCGGAGCAGTCCGGCGGACACGCAAGCCTTGAGCACGTCGTAGACGGCCTGAGTGGACACCGAGCCCAGTTCCGCGCGAACCTCGGCAGCCACCCCGTCGGCATCCGAATGCGGATGCGCGGCAACCGCATTGAGCACGGCCACACGCGGAGCGGTGACCCGCAGCCCGGCCGTGCGCAACTGCGCGCGGGCACCGGGGTACTCACTCGCGTCAGGCATGGTCCCAGTATGCGCCCATTCTGGAACAAGTCAAGAAAACGCCGGGGGGGGGGGCCCCCCCCCCCCCCGGCGGCCCCCCCCCCCCCCCCGCGGCCCCCCGCGGGGGGGGCGGCGGCGGGGGGGTTTAAAAAAAAGGGGCGGCCCCCCACCAAACCAC
>NZ_JBHXVP010000001.1:265738-590245 GCF_042672245.1 Rhodococcus sp. NPDC127527 | reverse complement strand
GGGCGTCCCCCGGCCGCCGGGCCAGGGGGTAAAAACGGGCCGACAGCCTGGTCCCCTGTTGCTCCACTCAGTTCAACAGAACATAAAAACGCCGGGGGGGTCGCCCACGCATCACGCGGGCGACCCCCCCCCCTTCGCTGCTACCTCAGGCGTCGAGCGCGGCGAGGGCCTTCGCCACGCCCTCCCCGTATGCCGGGTCGCACTTGGTGCAGTTCTCGATGTGCCGCTTGACGATCTGCTCGTCGACGCCGTGGATGTTGCGGGCGGTGTTCTCGAACAGCGCCTGCTTCTGGTCGGCGCTCATATTGTTGAACAGCACCCGCGGCTGCGAGTAGTAGTCGTCGTCGTCCGCGCGGTAGTCGAAGTGGTCGGCGACCGCGCCGACGGCCTGCGCCGGCTCGCGGTACTGCGGCTGCTCCTGCCACTTGCCGTAGGAGTTCGGCTCGTAGTGCAGCGAGCTGCCGTTGTTGCCGTCCACCCGCATAGCACCGTCGCGGTGGAAGTTGCTCACCGGACACTTCGGCGAGTTCACCGGGATCTGGAAGTTGTTGACGCCCAGACGGTATCGCTGGGCGTCACCGTAGGAGAACAACCGACCCTGCAGCATCCGGTCCGGCGAGAAGCTGATGCCGGGCACCACGTGCGCGGGGTTGAACGCGGCCTGCTCGACGTCGGCGAAGTAGTTGTCGGGGTTTCGGTTGAGCTCCCACTCGCCGACCTCGATCAGCGGGTAGTCGCCCTTCGGCCACACCTTGGTCAGGTCGAACGGGTGGTACGGGACCTTCGCGGCGTCGGCCTCGGGCATGATCTGCACACACAGCTTCCACTTCGGGAAGTCGCCCCGCTCGATCGCGTCGTACAGGTCGCGCTGGTGGCTCTCGCGATCGTTGCCGACGAGCTCGGCGGCCTCGGCGTCGGTCAGGTTCTCGATGCCCTGCTGGACGCGGTGGTGGAACTTGACCCAGAACCGCTCGCCCGCGGCATTGATGAAACTGAAGGTGTGCGAACCGAATCCGTGCATGTGTCGGTACGAGGCCGGGATGCCGCGGTCGCTCATCACGATCGTCACCTGGTGCAGCGCCTCCGGCAGCGACGACCAGAAGTCCCAGTTGTTGTTGGCGCTGCGCATGTTGGTGCGCGGGTCGCGCTTCACCGCGTGGTTGAGGTCCGGGAACTTGAGCGGATCCCGGAAGAAGAAGACCGGGGTGTTGTTGCCGACGAGGTCCCAGTTGCCCTCCTCGGTGTAGAACTTGACCGCGAATCCACGGATGTCACGCTCGGCGTCGGCGGCGCCGCGCTCACCCGCGACGGTCGAGAACCGGGCGAACAGTTCGGTCTTCTTGCCGACCTCGGAGAAGATCTTCGCGGTGGTGTACTCGGTGATGTCGTTCGTGACGGTGAAGGTGCCGAACGCGCCGGATCCCTTGGCGTGCATGCGCCTTTCGGGGATCACCTCGCGGTCGAAGTGCGCGAGCTTCTCGAGGAACCACACGTCCTGCAGCAGCTGCGGCCCGCGCGGGCCCGCAGTGGCGACGTTCTGGTTGTCGGGCACCGGCGCTCCGACCGCGGTGGTCAGCTTGGCATCGGTGTTCTTCGGATCAGAGCTCATGCGTGTGGATCCCTTCCCTACTCGCCGCGCCGGCAGGCGTCGGCACTCGTTTGGCGTTGGACCTCGGTCGGACCTGCGTCCGACAGCGGCGTGACCCGTCGGGCGTCGCGGCGCCCGACGTGGGGCTGGAACTCGGTCACGGCTACCACTGCAACACCTTTTCTGGAATTAGTCAAGAAAAGACGGGGGTCCTCCCGAACAGCTTCCACCCTCGCCGCATCGCGTGCCCGGCGAACACCCCATATTTCACCCGGTCAGGGTGACGCGGGACGCGATTGCCGTTCCTACCGTGAGGTTCATGTCCACAGACACCACGAAGGCGGTCGCCACCGTTGCCCTGATCGCGGTCGTCCTCACCGCCGCCCCGATCATCCTCGCGCTCATCTTCTGATGAGCGACCCGACTCGATCGAAGGAACCCATGGACGACAACACTCCCGGGGGCTGGGGCGTTTTCGCCGGCCTCGTACTCATCATGATCGGCACCTTCAACGCCATCGAGGGCATCGTCGCGCTCGCCGCACCCTCCAGGCTCTTCGTCGGCGAGGAGAAACTGGTCATCCTCGACTACGACCGCTGGGGCTGGGTGCTCATCGTCTGGGCCGTCCTGCTGATCGTGGGCGGAGGCGCCCTGCTGGCCGGAGCGACGTGGGCCCGGGTGTTCGCCGTGACCCTCGCGCTGTTGAACGCGATCGGTCAGCTCACCTGGATCGGCACCCAGCCGTGGTTGTCGGTCCTGCTGATCGCCCTCAACGTCGGCGTCATCTGGGGCCTCACCGCGGGCTGGCCCGCGAACCGCACGAGCCCGCAGCAGACCCCGGCCTGACATCGGCGGGCGATGACAGGTCACCTGGGCCGGATGGTGATTCGGGACGCGAAGTCGAGTTGACTGTCCCTGTGATGAAGCAGTCGAAGCTCTCGGTGGCCTTGGCCAAGGAGGCTCTCGAGGTCCAGAAGCAGACCGCCCGGGGCTGGCTGAAGCGGACGGCCCCGGGACGAACGGTGGCTCGGGTGATCAAGTCGATCATCGACATCGAGCTGGCCGACCGGTCGATGACCCTCGCGGCACAGGAGTTCACCTCCGTGCTGCCGGTGATCATCGCGGTGGGCACCATCGGGAACGTTCGACCGGCCACCGACACCCTCATCGACCAGTTCGGCATCGATCCGGCGTCCTTCGACCTCACCTCGACCCTCGGGTCCGTCCAGGCCGACCGGCCGACCTTCGCCACGTTCGGGATCATCGGCCTGCTCATGATCATCCTGAGCGGCACGTCCTTCGCCCGCGCGCTGGGCCGCGTCTACGGCAAGGTGTGGAACATTCCCACCCTGTCCATCCGCGGCGGCTGGCGCTGGATCGCCGTCCTGGTCGCGGTCGCGAGTTCGTTCCGGCTGATCGAACAGGCACACAAACTGACCCAGATGGACTGGCTGGGCCGGCCGCTGGCGTTCGGCACCGAGACCGCCATCTGGTTCGGACTGTGGGCTCTGGTGCCCTACCTGCTCACCGAGGGACGCCTTCGCGGCCGCGTCCTGTGGGCCACGGCCGGGCTCACCGCGATCGGCTTGGCCCTGCTTCGCATCGCCGGCCAGATCTACCTGCCCCTCGCGACCGCGTCGGCCCAGCAGAAATTCGGCGCCCTCGGTCTCGTGTTCACCACGATCACCTGGATGTTCTTCATGTCCGGCGTGGTCGTCGGATCGGCGGCGATCGTCAAGGCGCTCGCGTTGGACGAGGGGGTGCTCGGGCGACTGCTGCGCGGTCCGGTGGCCGAGCCCGAACCGGAATCGGTGCGCGAGAGCGCGACGTGAGGAGTTGCCGCGATCCGTAAGATTCGAGTCATGGCCGACGCATCCGGAGGGCCGCAGCTCGATCTCGGCGCCACCGTCACCGAATCGCAGCGCCTGCTCGATCGGGGCGCGACGGAGGAAGCGGGCGTCCTGCTCGCAGGCACGGCCCGCGACGCGCCCGACGGGGAAATCGAACTGTGGCAGGGGCTGGCGCTGCTGATCGAGGGTCTCGCCCTGGTGAACCGCGGCGAGTCGGAGGCCGCCGGGTTCGCCCTGCGGCGCGGACGCGACCTCGTCGGTCCGTATCAGGCGGCGCCGCCGCACGCGCTCGACGTCGACGGGCTGGTCGGCTGGGCCACCCATCTGATCGACGATCTCGCCGTCGAGAAGGCCCCGCGCCCACCGGTCCCCCGGCTCCGCCTGCCCTGACCCCCAGGACACGAAATCCCGAATGGCCCATTCGTTCAGTTGAACTGAACGAATGGGCCATTCGGGAAAGGGCGGGTGGCGGGTCAGCCGACGAGCAGCTCCGCGATCTGAATGGTGTTGAGCGCGGCACCCTTACGCAGGTTGTCGCCGCAGACGAACAGCGCCAGGCCGCGACCGCCGGGCACGCCGGGATCCTGCCGGATCCGACCGACCAGCGACGGGTCCGAACCGGCCGCGGCGAGCGGGGTCGGCACGTCCACCAGCTCGACGCCCGGGGCGTCGGCGAGCAGTTCCTTCGCCCGCTCGACGGACAGCGGGTTGCCGAACTCGGCGTTGATCGACAGCGAGTGCCCGGTGAACACCGGCACGCGCACGCAGGTCCCGCTGACGAGCAGGTCCGGGATCCCGAGGATCTTGCGGGACTCGTTGCGCAGCTTCTGGTCCTCGTCGGTCTCGCCGCTGCCGTCCTCGACCAGCGCACCGGCCAGCGGGATGACGTCGAACGCGATCGGCGCGACGTACTTGTTCGGCGCGGGGAACGACACGGCGCTGCCGTCGTGCACGAGCTTCTCGGCATCGTCGACGACCGCGCGCACCTGCGTCGCGAGCTCCTCGACGCCGGCCAGCCCGCTGCCGGACACGGCCTGGTAGCTGCTCACGATCAGCCGCTGCAGGCCGGCCTCGTCGTGCAGCACCTTGAGCACCGGCATCGCTGCCATCGTGGTGCAGTTCGGGTTGGCGATGATGCCCTTCGGCGGGTTCTTCGCCTCCTCCGGGTTGACCTCGCTGACCACGAGCGGGACCTCGGGGTCCTTGCGCCACGCGGAGGAGTTGTCGATCACGGTGGCGCCTGCGGCGGCGAACCGCGGCGCCTGCGCGCGCGACAGGGTGGCACCGGCCGAGAACAGCGCGATGTCGATGCCCTTGAGGTCCTCGTCCGACACCGCGGCGGCGTCCTCGACGACGATCTGCTCGCCGCGGAACGGCAACGTGGTTCCGGCCGAGCGGGCCGACGCGAAGAACCGCACCGTGTCGGCCGGGAACTTGCGCTCCTCGAGCAGGGCGCGCATGACGGCGCCGACCTGTCCGGTCGCGCCGACCACTGCAATTGTCAAAGCCATGACTAGCGTCCCGTTCCCGCGTGGACGACGGCCTCTTCGTCGCCGCCCAGATCGAATGCCTTGTGGATCGCGCGCACCGCGTCGTCGAGGTCCGCGTCGGCGACGAGCACCGAGATGCGGATCTCCGAGGTGGAGATCAGGTCGATGTTCACGCCCGCCTCGGCGAGCGCCTCGCAGAAGGTGGCGGTGACGCCGGGGTGGCTCTTCATGCCGGCGCCGACCAGGGAGACCTTGCCGATGCTGTCGTCGAAGAGCACCTCCGAGAAGCCGATCTCGGCCTGCAGCGCGGTCAGCTTCTCGACCGCGGCGGTGAGGTCCGTCTTCGGCAGCGTGAAGGTGATGTCGGTCTTGCCCGTCTCCACCTTCGAGATGTTCTGCAGCACCATGTCGATGTTGATCTCGGCCTCGGCGACCGCGCGGAAGACCTGCGCCGCGTAGCCCGGGGTGTCGGGCAGGCCGACGACGGTGACCTTGGCCTCGCTGCGGTCGTGCGCGACGCCGGTGAGGATGGCTTCTTCCACGGGAATGTCCTCCATCGATCCGGACACCATGGTGCCGGGCTTGGTGGTGTACGAGGAACGAACGTGCACGGGCACGTTGTATCGGCGGGCGTACTCGACGCAGCGGAGCATGAGCACCTTCGCGCCGCAGGCCGCCATCTCCAGCATCTCCTCGAAGGAGACGGTGTCCAGCTTCTGGGCGTCGGAGACGATCCGCGGGTCGGCGCTGAAGATGCCGTCGACGTCGGTGTAGATCTCGCAGACGTCGGCCTTCAGCGCGGCCGCCAGCGCGACGGCGGTGGTGTCGGAGCCGCCGCGGCCGAGGGTGGTGACGTCCTTGCTGTCCTGGCTGACGCCCTGGAAGCCGGCGACCAGCACGATCGACCCGCGGTCGAGGGCGTCGCGCACGCGGCCAGGGGTGACGTCGATGATCTTGGCGTTGCCGTGCGCGCCGGTGGTGATCACGCCTGCCTGCGAACCGGTGAAGGAGCGGGCCTCCTCGCCGAGGCTGTGGATGGCCATCGCGACCAGGGAGTTCGAGATGCGCTCACCCGAGGTGAGCAGCATGTCCATCTCCCGCGCCGGCGGACCCGACGGGCAGACCTGCTGCGCCAGGTCGAGCAGCTCGTCGGTGGTGTCACCCATCGCCGAGACCACGACGACCACGTCGTTGCCTGCGCGTTTGGTCTCCACGATCCGTTCAGCGACGCGTCGGATGCGCTCGGCGGATGCCACCGAGGATCCGCCGTACTTCTGCACGACGAGCGCCACGCCATAACCTCCGGATCGGGAAACGAGTGAGTAGTCCGGTTGACCAGCTTACCGACGCCATCCGGCACGGTCGCAGCCAGCCGGTACCACCCATATCCGATACCCCTCGCCGGGGCGTGCCGACACCCGGCGAACGCGCGCGACCGATGGCAGCATGAGCGGGTGATCACCCCCAAACGCCTGCGTATGCAGGAAGTTCAGGAACGAGCGTCGGTCTCGCCCCTCGAACTCTTCTTCGATCTGGTGTTCGTGTTCGCGCTCACCCGGGTCACCGACCTGATGGCGGTCGAGACGACCACGGCGAACGTCCTGCGCGCCGCCCTCGTGATGGCCGTGCTCTGGTGGTCGTGGGTCGGCTACTCGTGGCTGTGGAACCTGGTCAAGGCCGACGAGGGCATCGCCAGCGTCGTGTTGTTCTGCGCGATGGGAGCGGTGTTCGTCACCGCACTCACCATCCCCGAGGCCTTCGACGACCTGTCCGGCGGACTTCCCGGCCCGGTCGTCTTCGCGCTCGGCTACTTCGTCGTACGACTGCTGCACCTGATCATGTTCTGGATCATCAGCACCGAGGACCCGCAACTGCGCCGGCAGGTGATCCGATTCGTGCCGAGCATGGTCGCCGGGACCGCCTGCCTGCTGATCGCGTCGCAGCTGACCGGCGCCGCGCAGATCGCGATGTGGGTGCTCGCGCTGGTCGGCGACTACCTCGGCACCCTGGTCGGTGGCGCGGAGTGGCGGCTGAACTCCGTGAGTCACTTCGCCGAGCGGCACGGGCTGATCATCATCGTCGCGCTGGGCGAGTCCATCGTGTCCATCGGCATCGGCGTGGCCGCTCTGCCTATCTCGTGGGCGATCATCGTCTCGTCCCTGCTCGGGCTCGCCGTGTCCGGCCTCCTGTGGTGGTCGTACTTCGACGTCACCTCGACCGCCGTCGAGCACGCCTTCGAGTCCGCGACGGGCGCGCGGCTCATCAAGATCGCCCAGCACTGCTACACCTACGCCCATCTGCCGATGGTGTTCGGCATCGTGATGATGTCCCTCGGCCTGAAGAAGGTGATCTCCTACGCGGCGGACGGAAACCACCACCGGCTCACCGATCCGCTGTACGGCTGGCCGCTGGTCGCGCTGCTCGGCGGAGCCGCCCTGTACCTGCTCGCGCTCGTGTACTTCAAGGCGTACCCGACCGGTTCCCTGACGATGTCCCGCGTCGTCACCGCGGCCGTCCTCGTCGCACTCGTCCCCGTCCTGTGGCACGTTCCGGCCCTCGCGACGCTCGGCACGCTCACCGCGGTGCTGGTGGCGATGAGCGGCTACGAGCTGTGGCGGTTCGCCGATCCGCGGAAGGAGATCCGGCACGGCGAACGCGAGCAGGCGCCGTAGGACTGTCGGACCCGCCGGGCACACTGGCACCGTGAGGATCGTGGTGGCGCCGGGGCCGGAACGCGCCGTCGCGATCCCCACCGACGAGGCGGGGGTCCCCTCGGGTGACGCCCTGGTGTTCCCGGACGTCGCCGCCGCGGTCCGGGCGCTCGAGTCCGGGCACCCGCGATGGGTGTGGCCGGACACCTCGGCCGCCTACCCGGCCGTGCTGCGCGCCGGGCTCCGGGTGCAACGCTGCCACGACCTGGCACTGACCTCGGCGCTGCTGCGCGCACGTGCCGGCGAACCACCGGTCGAGGCACCGGCGCCCGTCGACGACCGCCCGGGGCTGTTCGACAGCATCCCCGCCAGCGATCCGTCGACCGTCCTCGCCCAGCACGCCGACCAGGTCGACCGGATCGGATCCGACGGCCGGCTCAGGCTGCTGGTGGCCGCGGAGTCCGCGGGCGCCCTGGCGGCCGCCGAGATGGGGCACGTCGGGATGCCGTTCTCCGCGGCCGCCCACCACCGACTGCTCGAGGCGAGCCTCGGGCCCCGCGTGAGCGGGGACGTCCTGCCGCAACGCCTTCGGGAGGTCGCCGACGAGGTCGCCGCGGCCTTCGGGCGGCGGGTCAACCCGGCCTCGCACGTGGAGCTGGTGGAGGCCTTTGCCCGCGACGGCGTCGAGCTGAGCTCGACCCGCGCCTACCTCATCCGCGACGTCGACCATCCCGCGGTCGAACCATTGCTGCGCTACCGCGACCTGGCCAAGCTGCACGCCGCGAACGGCTGGAACTGGCTCGACACGTGGGTGCGCGGTGACCGGTTCCGGCCCGTCTACGTCCCGGGTGGCGTGGTGTCCGGCCGCTGGGCCAGCCGCGGCGGCGGGGCGCTGCAGATTCCGAAGCCGTTGCGTACCAGCGTGATCTCCGACCCCGGCCACACCCTGGTGATCGCCGACGCCGGTCAGCTCGAGCCGCGCATCCTCGCGGCGATGTCCGGCGACCGACTGATGGTCGCGGCGGCCGGCGCCGACGACCTCTACGCGCCGGTGGCGGCGGAGGTCTTCGACGGAGACCGGGCCAAGGCGAAGGTGGCGATCCTCGGTGTCCTCTACGGCGCCACCGCGGGTGAGGCACGCGCGCTGCTCACGTTGCTGCGCAGACGGTTTCCGACCGCAGTGCAGTTCGTCGAGGACGCGGCGCGGGCCGGGGAACGCGGCGAGGTGGTCAGCTCGTGGCTCGGCCGCGCCTGCCCGCCGCCCGACGAGCGCTGGTGGTCGACGGGCGACGCGCACGCGCGCGGCCGATTCACCCGCAACTTCGTCGTGCAGGCGACGGCGGCAGAGTGGGCGCTGTGCCTGCTGGCGGAGCTGCGGCGTCGACTCGCCGACGAGGACGGGGCGGAACTGGTGTTCTTCCAACACGACGAGGTCGTCGTGCACTGCCGGGATGCCGACGCGACCACTCGGCACCTACTGGAGGCCACCGCCGCGGCGACCCGACTGTTGTTCGGCGACACCGAGGTTCGGTTTCCGATGGATATCGCGGTCCGGGACTGCTACGCCGACCCCGAGTCCTGACCCGTACCCACCGGCTGCCGTCGGATCGACCGTGGCGACGATCCGGTGAGGTCCCGGACCGCTCGACTGAACTGGCTGAGTCCGACGAACCCACTGCGAATGGCGACCTGGCTGATGGTCAGGTCCGCATGCACCGGATCGGTGAGCAGCTCGATGCCCCACCGAACCCGACGGCGACGGATGAGGTCGTACACCGAGTGCTCCTCCGACTCGAACAGCTTCTGCAGGTACCTGGGACTGACGTTGATGCTCGCCGCGACGTCGGCGACGGTGAGCGCGGGATCGGTGAAGTGGCTGTCGACGAATTCTCGCGCCCGCGCGCGGTTCCGGGCGCCGCTCTCGTCGTGTACCTGCGACCGATCGGTTGCCTGCCGGATCACCGCGAGGCACAGGTCGACGATGGCATGTTCGAGCAACGTCGTTTCCACGGCACCGGGCCGGCACAGGTCCGTCGCGGCGAACTGGGCGAGCACCGCCGCGAGCGCCTCGCACAGCGGGGAGGCCGCGACGGTGGCACCGACGAGTGCGCGACTGTCCACGGACCGCGACGCCAGTAGGGCGTGCGGCAGGTAGACGAAGACGTAGTCACCGCGGCGCGAGAGCCCCACCTCGAACGGCGCAGCGAAGTCGGCGAACGTGACCTCGCCCGCGACGGCCCGGGCGCCGACGCGGTTCTGTTCCACCCGTACCTCACCGGAGCGCACGCACACCATGGACAGGTACGCGCTGTGCTCGTCGCCAAGCATGCTCGGCGGCCTGATCACCGTCACCGCGGACGAGCGCAGGCGATTGACCCGAATGGAGCCGAAGTCGGACGAACTCATCTCCGCCCGAAAACGTTCCGGGTGCCCGGCGACCATCTCGGCGGCGACGGACAGCATGTCCAGTCCCTCCGGCCCGCTCACCCGCACCCCACCGTGGAACCGTTGCGTGAGCGACGACGCCTGCGGCAAGGACCTCCCCGTCATGTCCACCCCAGTCACCCGACCCAGGAATCCCCAACCCGGGGAAGACTACCGTCGCAACCCGCCTCGCGGGCGGGTCTGCGCCACGCTCACCAGGCGGGCACCGCCACCGGCGCGGGAGCGAGCCCCAGTCCGCCGGTGACGAGGCCACGGAGCGCCGCGCCGAGGCCACGGATGTCCGCCGCCCGATCCGCACCGGGCAGTGTGCCCGGGAAGGCCAGGTACACCTCTCCGCGTTCACCGATCCGCAGTCGACCGGGGTGCTCGAGATCGAGAATCGCGTCCATCTCGTGCGCGCGGCGCATCGTGTTCACCAGCGGCCGGATCGATTGGGAAGCCGTGGCGCGCGAGGGACGAGTTGCGGCGACCTCACCGAGCGACCGGCTGGGCAACCATTCCGAGACCACCGCGCCACCCGCGTCGGTGTCGACCATGTCCAGGATGCGGGTCATCGCCGGGGACCTGACACCGCACATCCACACGGTGCAGGCGAACACCTCGTCCGTGTCCACCCGATCGAGCGCCGCACCGGAATCCGCGCCGACGATGGTCAACGCCACTTCACGTCCCGACACCAGGTCGACCGCGTGCCAGAACTCGACGGACTGCGCTGTCCCGCAGCAGGCGAGCAACCGATAGCGCTGGGAGGCGAAGGTGCTGCCCGGGACGTGTCCCGCGGGCGAGAGACCGGCTGGACGCCACACGAGTCCGGGCGAGGACGCCGCCACGGGAGGCAGCCGTTCGGTGTCAGCGCGCATACACCGGCGTCCGGCCGCGCGAAGCTGTGTACACCCATGGCATGTGAGCATCCTCACACAGGATTCTCACGGCGCAACCTCTGGGTTTGGGCCGATTTCCGCTGCGGCACAATGCGATGCCATCGACACGGCGGACTCGGCCAACCTAACACGCTGGTAAACGCCGAGTGTCGGGTACGAGCCGCACCGTCGGCCGAACGCATTTCGTCGCATCCCCGTGCGCAAATTGTGTAGTCCGCTCATCCGTCGGTCACGACGCCAGGGCCAGCGCGCCGCGAATCGTGAACAGCGCACCGAATCCGAGGAAGACGGCCACCCCGAGTTCCTTGTTGCGACGGACCATCCAGGACTTGACGGCGTCGAGTCCTCGGCGCGCCCGGGCGCCGAGCGCCAAGTACGCCCCGATCGGGAGCAGGAAGTCGACCATGGCCGCAAGGAGCAGCAGCGCGGTGCCGACCAATGCCTGAGCCCACGTCGGGCCGGAACTCGCGATGATGCTCAACCCGGACATCATGATGAACAGATTCGGGTTGAGGTTCGCGAGCAGCAGCCCGATCAGGAAGGCGCGGCGCGGAGTGGCCTTCTCGAGTTCGATCATCCAGTTCGGCTTCTCCGCCAGCAGCTTCCTGCGCTGAAGCAGTTGCGCAAGACCGACAGCGAGGAACAGCAGACCGACCACCAGACCGATCCAGTGCGAGAACGTCCGCGAGGTCGTCGACGGATCCCCCGCGCCGCCGATCAGCGCCGCGAGGCCGATCATCGAGTACACGAACAGGAACGCACCGGCGAAGCTCAGCGCGTTGCGCATGGGATTGTTCGACTGCAGCAGCAGGACGCAGCCCGCGATGGCCGCCGGCGTGATGATCAGTCCGATCATCTCCGGGATCAGAAGCAGGACGAGATCTCCCATCGCGCACCCTCTCTCACGCCAGCGGCAGACGGGCCGGTGGGCTGCACCCGACGCTAGGCGCGCGACGGATGGCGCGACTCACCCACAACGAATGAACACGTCGGGAGCTCTCGCCTGTCACGGATCCGGGCGGGATACGACTCAGCGAACCTTGACGATCGGCGGGATCTCGTAGGTGCCGTCCAGCACCTCCGGACGGGGGCTGTACATGCGCAGCAGTGGACGGAACCCTCCGGCCGGCGTCGGCAACCAGTTCGCCTTGGCTGCAGCATCTTCAGGCTCGTCGACGGAAAGCGTCACGGTCAACGAGCCGTCCTCCGCGTAGACCAGACCGGGGGTGCGGTCACCGATCGAGTAACGGTCGATCTCGTTGTCCACGAGGTAGAAATCCGGCAGGTCGTACATCGTGACGGACCAGAACGCATCGACCGGCGGCGTCTGCGCGAAGGTCAGTGTGTAGGTGTGATCCCCGCCGAGTTCGTCGCCGTCGGCGTCGAGATACACCGGCGCGTAGGCGGCCTCGTACCCGTGGTTGCCCCAGAGCCCTCCCAGGGCAGCCGCCGCTCGCAACCCGATCGCCTTGGCGCGGTCTCCGATTCGCCACTCCGGCGAGTTGATCGTGCCGATCTCGAAGTAGTCGTCGTTGTAGTCGAACGCGTGGTACGCCAGGTGCCACCCGTTCACGACGGTGTCGCCCGCACCCGACTTCAGGGCCGCAACCAGTCCCGCATGGCCGGCCTGCTCCCCGGCAGTGAGCGCGGCGGTCAGTTCCGGGTCGGCCGCCAGGTAGGGCGAGACGAACCAGTCCAGCAGGCCGAGTGATTCGAACGACTGCAACAGGGGCAGATCCTGCGCCGCGGGCGGGTAGGCCTGCAGGTACACCCGCAGCATCTCCCAGAACGCCAGCGCGGACGGAACATTCGGATCCGGTGCCGGCGGGCCCGGCGCGGGTTCGGCCGCCCCGACGGGTGTGATCGTCAATCGCTCCTGCAACGCCCGCACCCGCGGCAGGTCCGCCTCGCCGTCGCAGGCCCACCGTCCGACGATCGAGGCGATCGTGCTGGGACTCGCGATCCGGGTGACGCCGTCGGGCACCTCGCCGGTCCACGCGGGTGGGGTGAGCAGATAGAGACCGGGTCCGGTTCCGGTGGCCCGCTTGCCGACGTACGCGAAATTGTCGGTCCAGGCATCGACGAACTGCAGCACGTAGTAGGCGCCGCCGGTGTCCGGAACCTCCAACAGCACCGGACCGTTCGTCAGGTCCACCTGCGCCATCGAGTACACCGTGTCGTTGTTGATGGAGACGAAGGTGTCCTCCGGTCCGGCCAGGGAGCCGGCGTGACTGAACTGATTGAAGGGCGCGGCCGGGTTGGACCCGACGCCGGACGTGACGTAGCGCTGCACCTGGTTTAGGTTGAACACCAAGGGGAATCCGAACACGTACGCCTTCGCGGCGAGATCCTTCAGATCGGCACTCATGACGGCCTCCCGTTCGACACGGTCTCCGCATCGACACCGTGTGCTGGCGACTGCTCCCCATCGAGTGTGAACCCCGACGGGCTGTTTCGCACGTAATAGCGGCTCCGCCGCAGTGGCGCGGTTACGGAGTCTCCGGACTCCGTCACCGCACCAGTGCGCGAAGCGCATCCTCGACGGTGTCGAAAATCCGCCCCGATTCCTCGAACTGGCGTCCGGCGGCGGTCTCGAGTGCCGTCTCGAGTTCCCGCGGCGGCAGATCCGCGAAGTAGACCGTCACGCCGCGAGCGGACAACTCCTGGTCGAGGTCGCGGACGTGGTGCATGACGGTCGTGGTGACCTTCCAGGCCCGGGAGCAGTCCACCACCACGGCCTTCGCGCCGGCGGCCTCGGTCCGCTCCTGGATCGCGGTGAGGTTCGCGAGCACGTTCGCCGTGTACAGCGCCGAGTTGATCCGCAGCACCAGGGGGTCGACCGGGGTCGACGGCGCGTCTTCCTCGCCGCCGATCCAGCGGCCGTCCGCGCCGCGGCTCAGCTGCACCACGTGTGGCCTGTTCAGCTCCCGCAGCACCAGGTACAGCGTGAACAGGACGCCCACCGCCACCGCGGGCAGCAGACCCGCCGTGAGCCCGATCAGCGCGGTCGCCAGCGCCACCCAGAACTCGTCGCGGTTGAGCCGCCAGAACCGGGCGAACACCTTCAGGTCCACGAGACCCAGCGTCGCGACCACCACCATCGCCCCGAGGGTTGCCTGCGGCAGGTCGCTGAGGACCGGGGCCAGGAACAGTGCCACCAGCACGGCGAGCACCGCGGTGACCACCCCGGTCAACTGGGTTCGCGCCCCCGCGCGCAGCGCCACCGCGGTCTGCGAGAAGCCGCCGGCGGGCGGCAGCGTGTGGAAGAACGCGCCCGCCACCGAGGCGACGCCGTTCGCGAGCATCTCCTGGTTGCTGTCGATCTGCGGCTCGCCCTGCCGGCGCACCCCGCGGGCGACGGACACCGTCTCCAGGAAGGCCATCGCCGCAATGGCGAGCGCGCCCGGAATCAACGCACCCACATCGTGCAGCGAGGGGATCCCCGGCAGCGGGATCCCCTGCGGCACGGCGGCAATCAGCTCCACACCGCGGTCCTGCAGCCCGGTGAACGCGATCAACGCGATTCCGACCGCCACGACGACGAGCGGCCCGGGTACGCGGGGAACGAGCTTCGCCATCGCGTAGAGTGCGGCGATCGACCCGGCCGCCAGCAGCACCGTCGCGAGGTTCGCGTCCCCGATCTGCCGCACCGCCGACCAAAACGCCCGGAAGAACCCGGTCGCATCCGGGTCGGACGGCACCCCGAGCAGCTTGGGTAGCTGGCCGACCGCCACGGTCAGCCCGACACCGGCCTTGATCCCGGACAGCGTTGCCTCGCTGATGTTCTCGATGATCGCACCGAGCTTCAGTGCACGGGCCAGCAGCAGGATCACCCCGACCAGCAGCGTCAGTGTCATCAGCGACGACTGCGCGTCGTCGGAGCCGGCCGCGATCCCGGCACCGATCATCGTCGACGCGGTCAGCAGGGCGATCGTGGACGTCGTGCTGACGCTGATCGCTCGCGACCCACCGAGCATCGCGTACACCACCATCGGGACCATGCAGGTGTACAGGCCGATCTGCACGGGCATGTCTGCGATCGTCGCGTAGGCCATCGCCTGCGGGATCACCACCGCGCCCGCGCTGAGGCCGGCCACGACATCCGCACGGAGCCAGGCCTTCTGGTAGCCGACGAGGGTGGGTGCGACTAGCGCCATTCGAGGCCGTCCCCCTCGGGGCCGGACGGGTTCGGATCCGTCATCGTGATTCCTCCGTGTCCGCCAGTGCTTCACTCACCGTCGAATAGATTCCGACCGCCTTGCCGTCACCCGACGACTGCCGGAGGGTGTCACGGAACTGGCCGATGTCGCGGGCAACCCGCAGGTCGATACCCTTGCGTCCAAGTGTGTCTCGAAGTTGGAGCAGCATTTCCGCCGCGCTGACGTCGACGAACGGTGAGGTCTCGGCATCGAGGACGACCACTCGAGTGGCGTCGGAGCACAACGCCTCGATGCCGTCCTTGACGTGGTCGGCGTTGGCGAAGAACAGGCCCGCCTCGACGCGGACGACTACGACGTCGGGCAGCGTGGTCAGCTCAGGGTGCCGCTCGGCGTCGACCCAGAGCGAGCCCTGCTTGGCCAGGGCTGCCACGTGCGGTCGCGAAGCGCGGTAGAGCAGCAGCAGCATCGACACCCCGATCCCGATCACCAAACCGGGCAGGGTGTCGAACAACAGCACACCCATCATGGCGGCGAGTGCGGCGGCGAAGTCGGCTCGCGCGGCGGGCCCGTAGATGCTGCCGAGCCGTTCGGTCCACACCCCGTAGAGCCGCCTCAGCGCGGGTATGTCCACCAGCTCGACGACCGCGGCGATCACGACCGCAGCGAGGGTGGCCTCGGGCAGCTTCTCGAACAGCCCGGTCAGGAACAGCAGCGTGAGCACCGTCAGTGCCGCCACGACCAGGCCGCTCACCTGCGATTTGGCGCCGGCGCCGCCGTTCACCGCGGTCTTGGAGAGGCTGCCGTTGACGACCATCCCGGAGCCGAGCCCGGCGCCCAGGTTCGCGGCGCCGAGCCCGAGCAGTTCCCGATTGGCATCGATCTCGTAGCCCGCCTTGGCGGCATACGTCTTGGCCGCGCCGAGCCCCTCGGCGAAGCCGATCAGCAGCACACCGACGGCCGGCCCGAGCAGGTCCACGTAGTCGTCGAACCCGACACCGCCGGGCAGGCCGACCGAGGGCATTCCGGACTGGATGTGGCCCACGATCTCGACGCCCTTGTCCTCCAGTCCGAACACCGCGACCGCCGCGATGCCGAGCAGCACGGCGAGCAGCGATCCCGGGATCAGCGGCAGCCAGCGCTTGAATCCGAGCACCACGGCCAGGCTCGCCAGTCCCACGGCCAGGGTCCGCCAGTCGGTGTCACCGAGATTCCGGACGACCCCCCACGCCTGCTCGAAGAAGTTCCCCTCGGACTTCTTCACCCCGAACAGCTTGGGCACCTGGCCGATGATGATGGTCAGCGCGAGGCCGACGATGAAGCCCTTGAGCACCGGCTCGGAAATGAAGGACGCGATGAAGCCGAGGCGGATCAGGCCCGCGAGCAACCCCACGATGCCGGTGGCGATCGCCAACACCGCCGACAGCGCCACGTACTTGCCGCCGTCCGCGCCCGCGATGGGCGCGATGATGGCCGCCGACAACGCCGCCGTCGCCGACATCGGCCCGACCACCAGGTGCCGTGAACTGCCCGCGGCCGCGTACAGGATCAGTGACGGGATCGCCGCGTACAGACCGACGACGGGCGGTACGCCCGCGATGGTCGCGTAGGCCAGCGCCTCCGGCACCAGGACCGCCCAGACCGTCAGGCCCGCAATGACGTCGGGCCGGATCCATTTCGCCTGATAGTCCTGGAGCGATCCGAACAGGAACCAGGGTCTCCCCACCTTCTGCGGAGTGGTCACGTGTGCAGGCCCCCTTCGTCCACGGTCGGCCCATTGTTCGACGGCTCGCCGCGTACCCGCTTCACCTCGAGCGGGTGAAGCACCGCCACTCGGGTGCCGCGAGGATCGAGTGGGATGACAACTGAACCAAGCGAGGAGCGAACGTGACCAAGGAATTCAAGGGCAGCATCGAACTCGACGTCCGCGACTCGATCGCGGACTGGGACGCCTTCCTCCCCGAGAAGGCACCGCAGGGTGCGCCGAACGTGCTCGTCGTGCTCTACGACGACACCGGCCAGGCGTCCTGGTCGCCGTACGGCGGCCGGATCAACATGCCGACCATGGACCGGCTCGCCGAGAGCGGCCTGACCTACACCCAGTGGCACACGACCGCGCTGTGCTCGCCGACCCGCTCGACGTTCCTCACCGGACGCAACCACCACCTGAACGGCTTCGCGACGATCTCCGAGTCCTCGACCGGGTACCCCGGCTACAACTCGCACATCCCGCCGTCGAACGCCACGATGGCGAACGTGCTGCGGGACGCGGGATGGTCGACGTTCTGGGTCGGCAAGAACCACAACGTCCCGATCGACGAGTGGACCGCGGGAGCGTCGAAGAAGAACTGGCCGCTCGCTCAGGGATACGACCGCTTCTACGGCTTCGTCGGCGGCGAGACCAACAACTGGTACCCGTCCCTTGCCGAGGACAACCACTACATCGAGCAGCCGTACTCCCCCGAGGAGGGTTATCACCTCTCCAAGGACCTCGCGGACCAGGCGCTGAAGATGATCCGCGACGTCAAGCAGACCGAGCCGGAGAAGCCCTGGTACCTGTGGTTCTGCCCCGGCGCGAACCACGCCCCGCACCACGCTCCCGAGGAGTACATCGCCAAGTACAAGGGCATGTTCGACGACGGCTACGAGGCGTACCGCGAATGGGTGCTGGGTCGCATGATCGAGAAGGGCATCCTGCCGGCGGACACCGATCTGACCCCGCTGAACCCGATGCCCGACGGCACCTTCTCCCCGTCCGACGAGGTGCGGCCGTGGAGCGAGCTGAACGACGAAGAGAAGCACATGTTCTCACGTATGGCCGAGGTGTTCGCCGGCTTCTCCGAGTACACCGACGCGCAGGTCGGGCGGATCGTGGACTACCTGGAGGAGTCGGGCCAGCTCGACAACACGCTGATCATCTACTGCGCCGACAACGGGGCGTCCGGGGAGGGCAGCCCGAACGGTTCGGTGAACGAGGGCAAGATCTTCGGCGGCTACCCCGACGACGAGGCCGACAATCTCAGGCTGGTCGACAAGCTCGGCAGCCCCGACACGTACAACCACTACCCGACCGGCTGGGCCGCGGCCTTCTCGACGCCGTACAAGATGTTCAAGCGCTACACCTACCAGGGTGGCGTCTGCGACCCGCTGGTCATCCACTGGCCGGCCGGCATGAAGGCCCGCGGCGAGGTGCGTCACCAGTACCACCACTCGACCGACATCGTGCCGACGATCCTCGAGGCGTGTGGTGTCGCGTTCCCCGACACCTACGCCGGCGTGGAGCAGACCCCACTCTCGGGCGTCTCGATGAAGTACTCCTTCGACGCCGCTGCGGATGGGCCGACCGCCAAGGAAACCCAGTACTACGAGATGTTCGGCCAGCGCGGCCTGTGGCACCAGGGATGGAAGGCCGTCTCCGTGCACGGGCCGGTCTCCGGTCTGAGCAACTTCGAGCAGGACGTGTGGGAGCTGTACCACACCGACACCGACCGCGCCGAGGCCAGCAACCTCGCTTCCGCGCACCCTGAGAAGCTCGAGGAACTCAAGTCGCTGTGGATGGAGGAGGCGAAGGCGAACAAGGTCCTGCCGCTCAACGACCTCCAGATCATCGGCAACCCGAAGGACTACGAGACGTTCCTGACGATGGAGTTCCACCAGCCGGTGCCGCCGAGCGGGCAGTACGTCTACTACCCAGGCACCTCGGAGGTTCCGGAGCGGTCGGCCGCGAACGTGCACGGCGTGTCGTACAAAATCCTCGCTGAGGTCGACCTCACGCCGGACTCGCAGGGCGTGATCTTCGCGCACGGGTCCCGGTTCGGCGGCCATTCGCTGTTCATCAAGGACGGCGTCGTCACCTACGCGTACAACTTCCTCGGCATCCCGCCGGAGGACCGCATCTCGGCCCCGGTGCCCACGTCGGGCAAGCACATCATCGGTGTCGAATTCGTCAAGGAGGGGATGGGCCAGTACCGCGAGGGCATCGGTCCGCTGAAGCTGTACATCGACGACAAGCAGGTTGCCGAGCAGAAGATCCGGACGGTGCTCGGCCACTTCTCGCTGTGCGGCGAGGGCCTGTGCATCGGCTACGACAGCGCCGACCCCGTGTCGAGCGCCTATCCGGAGCCACGCTTCGAGTTCCGGGGCGGCGAGATCGCGAAGGTTGTCTTCGATATCGCCGACGACGCGTACATCGACGTCGAGGCTCACCTCGCCGCCGCAATGTCCCGCGACTGACCTACCTGTCCCCATGCGATGAATGGGGGTTCATGGCTCGTTTCGGTCCCGGGAACGAGCCATGAACCCCCGTTCAATCGGCAGCTAGGAGAACACCCAACCACGCAGGGCCAGGAAGCGCAGGACACCGACGAATGCACTGACCGCGACGACGAGGATCGCCTGGACTGCGCCCCCGACCGACGGCAGCCACACGTCGAGCAGAGCGAGCGAGGCCGTGCTGATCACCAGCCCGATGAGCGCGAGCCCGCCGCCCTCCCACTGCGCCGGGAACCAGTGCACCCGTGCGGACGCATGGAAGGTCAACCTGCGATGGAGTTCATTGGCCAGCGCCGTGCTGATCACCACGCCCGCGACATTTGCCGCGAGAACGCCCTTCGAGTGGAGCAGGAAGAACACCAGCGCGTACGCGACGTTGCTCGAACCGCCGACGAGGACGAACCGGACGAACTGCGCGAGGACGCCGTCGCCCCGCAGACGCGCGCGCCCAGTCCGCCCCTTCATCCAGGGATAGTTCCCGGCTGCGGTCCCGTCGAGGTCGTCGACCGCCGGGTCACGCACGACCTCGGCGCGACCGTCACCGTACGTGATCACGTCGCCCATGAAAGCCCCCTCTCGACGCGAGCACAGGCATCCGTCCCCCTCAGTGGGAGGTTGCACCACCAGACGCCGGCGGGCCGCCCGCCGTCAGTGCGGGCATCACGACGGCGTCGACGACCCGCTCGATGAAGACCAGGTCGACCGGTTCCGCCGCGACCGTGAGCCGATGAAAGGAGGATCTACCCCTGCGCCATGAGCTGCTCGAACGGCACCGGGCTCTCGTACGGGTCGATGGAGGCTCGGCGCGGCCTGCCCGTCATCGCGGTCGCGAGTTCGGCGGCGGCGCGGTCGATCCGGTCGGTCAGGCCCCGACCGGCCTCGGTGCCGCCGGCCCAGTCCTCGGAGGCCGCGAACACGGCCGACGGCACCACACTCGAGCGCAGGTAGGCGAACATGGGCCGCACCGCGTGCTCGAGCGCGAGCGAGTGCCGCGCCGTGCCGCCCGTCGCAGCGATCAGCACCGGCATGCCGTCGAGCGATCCGGGCTCGAGCACGTCGAAGAACGACTTGAACAGCCCGCTGTAGGAGGCGTTGAAGACCGGTGTGACCACGATCAGTCCGTCGGCTCCGACCACCGTCTCGATCGCCCGCCGCAACGCCTCACTCGGGAACCCGGCGAGCAGGTTGTTCATCAGGTCGTGGGCGAGATCGCGTAGCTCGACGACCTCCACCTCCGGCCGCCCCTCCGCCACGCCGACCGACCGCGCGGCGGCGGCCGCGAGCCGGTCGGCCAGCATGCGTGTCGACGACGGCACACTCAGTCCCGCCGACGCAACCGCGATCCTGCGGGGGTTCATCGCGCCACCTGCTCCCCCGCCCGTGCGGCGACGAGACCGGCGTGTGTCGGCGCATCCGGAACGTGTGCGGGCCGCAACGCGTCGAGCTCGCGGCGCAGCACCGGCACGACTTCCTCGCCGAGCAGGTCCAACTGCTCGAGGACGGTCGCGAGGGGCAGGCCGGCGTGATCGACCAGGAACAGCTGACGCTGGTAGTCGCCGAAGGTCTCCCGGAAGGTGAGCGTCTTGTCGATGACCTCCTGGGGGCTTCCGACGGTCAGCGGGGTCTGCTCGGTGAACTCCTCCAGGGAGGGCCCGTGCCCGTAGACCGGAGCGTTGTCGAAGTACGGGCGGAACTTCCGGACGGCGTCCTGCGAGTTCTTGCTGATGAAGACCTGCCCGCCGAGGCCCACGATCGCCTGGTCCGCGGAGCCGTGGCCGTAGTGTTCGTATCGGCGTCGGTACAGCTCGATCAGCCGCTGGAAATGCTCCTTCGGCCAGAAGATGTGGTTCGCGAAGAAGCCGTCACCGTAGTAGGCGGCCTGCTCGGCGATCTCCGGGCTGCGGATGGATCCGTGCCACACGAACGGCGGAACGTCGTCCAGCGGGCGCGGGGTGGACGTGAACGACTGCAACGGGGTTCGGAACTTCCCCGACCAGTCGACGACCTCCTCGCGCCAGAGCCGGTGCAGCAGCCCGTAGTTCTCGATGGCCAGCGGAATGCCCTGCCGGATGTCCTGGCCGAACCAGGGATAGACGGGCCCGGTGTTGCCGCGGCCCAACATCAGGTCCACCCGGCCGTCCGCCAGGTGCTGCAGCATCGCGAAGTCCTCGGCGATCTTCACCGGGTCGTTCGTCGTGATGAGCGTGGTCGAGGTGGAGAGCAGGATTCGTTCGGTGGCGGCCGCGATGTACCCGAGCATGGTCGTCGGCGAGGACGGCACGAACGGCGGGTTGTGGTGCTCGCCCGTGGCGAAGACGTCCAGGCCCACCTCCTCGGCCTTCCTGGCGATCGCAACCATGGCCTTGATCCGCTCACCCTCCGTCGGGGTGCGGCCCGTGGTCGGATCGGTCGTGACGTCGCCGACGGTGAAGATCCCGAACTGCATACCTGCCTCCTCCGTGTAATTGAATGTTTAACTTAATCCGAGGAACCGTAGCCCACTGCCGGATATTCCCCCTCGCCCCCGGTGGGTGTCCGGCGCATATCCCGCCGAGCACTCCCGACACCCGCCCCGGAGCGTTGCCCTGTCGTTACCTGTACGCCGAGAAAATGCCGTGCCCCATCGTTACCATCCGAACCACTACACCCGTCGGTCCGCCGCCGGGAGTTCGCCGGTGCACCGGCTCCGGCGCAGGTCACCTGTGGGGAGATGTCCTATGTCCGTAGTGAATTGGGATACGCACCTGGTACGCGCGAAGGTGCCGACATACTTCCATCCGCTGATTCGACGTCAACGACTCCTCGACGAGCTCGACAATGCGATGAACTCCCCCGCGACCAACGCCACCACCGTCGCGTTGCTCTGCGCCCCAGCGGGTTCGGGCAAGACCATGCTGCTCGCGGACTGGGTGGGGGCCACCGGCGTGGGGCAGGCTGCACCGACGATCGCCTGGCTCACCATCGAGGACTGCGACAACTCGAAGGTCGCCCTACGTGCTGCCATCGTTGCAGCTCTGGAGAATTCGACGAGCCACCTGGTTCGCGACGCACTGCGACATACACCCCCGCCCCGATCCGATCACTTTCCCGGCGCGCTCTCGAAGGCACTCGGCGTACTGGACGAGCCGATCTGGCTGGTGTTCGACGACTCACACCTGCTTCACGACCCGGAAGCCCTCGACGACCTCGGCAAGTTCTTGCGGTGGGCACCCGTGAACCTGCGGATCGTCCTCGCGGGTCGGTTCGAACCGCCGATCGCACTTCACCGGCTACGGCTCGAGGGGCGTGTCCGAGACTTCTCCACCGGTGAACTGGCCTTCACCGAGCACGAGGCGGCAGTCCTGTTCGCGGAACACGACCTCGTCCTCGATGCACCCGACCTCACCCGAATCCATGCCAGCACCCAGGGTTGGGCAGCCGGACTGAGATTGGCCGCGATCACCCTTGCGCAACATCCCGATCCGGCTGCCATGATCGCCGACTTCAGCGGCAACAGCAGAGTGGTTGCCGACTACCTCGTCAACGAGGTCCTCGACGTACTCGAAGACGACCAGCGAGACTTCGTCGTCGAAACCTCGATCCCGGACGCATTCACTGCGCAGCTCGCTGAGCAAATGACCGGAAAGGCGAATGCGCACAATCAGATCGACGCTCTCGAACGCGCCAGCTTTCTCATCGAGCGCGTGCCCGGTTCGACGGGCTGGTACCGATACCACCCGCTGCTGCGTGAGTACCTGCGCGCGGAGGTCGGGCGTCGGGGCAGGCGCGCCGTCGCCGATCTGGAACTGACCGCGGCGGCCTGGTTCGAGGCCGAGGACGACTCGGTCACCGCGCTCGAACACACCCTCCACTCCGGTGACGGCCCCGCACTGGTAACCCTGCTCGATCACCACGGCCTGGGAATGGTGTTCGGCGGCGGCGGCGACTCGGTCACCGACGCGCTCGCCCTCGCACCGCCGGATGTACGGAACGATCCGTCGATGCGACTGCTCCGTGCCGCCACCGAACTCGCCCGCGGGAACGATGCGGCCGCGAGTTCCAGTCTCGGCGTGGTGAACCAGTTCCACGACTTGCCCGTTGAGCACGTAGTGCTCGAGGACAGCCTGCGAGTGCAGGCATCCATCCGGTCCGGTGGCATCGAGGATGCCCTGGAGGCGCTGCAGGCCGACCCGGTCGGCAGGACAGGCAATCCCGAGATCGACTCGTTCGCCCTGCTGCAGGCGGGCACGGCCGAGCTGTATCTCGGCCGGCTCGAACCGGCCCGCCGCCATCTCGAGGCCGCCCTCGCGACCGCGGGGACGACGAACGTGCCCGTTGTCACCTTGCAGACCCTCGCCGCACTCACCGCGGTTTCCTGCTACCAGGGCCGAATCTCGGACATGGCAGACATGGCGGAACGCGCCGAGGCCTTCGGACGTGCCCACGATCTCACCGGCGACCTCTACTTTTCCGTCGCCCAACTGTTCGGCGCACTCGGCCACTACCTCCGCGTGGACACCGCGGCGAACCTGCTCGCCGCCGAAGCGGTCCCCCTCCTGGTGAACTGCCCCGACCCCGCCATCGCGCGGGCCGCCACCTGCTACGGCGCGGTCTTCGACTTCGAGACCGCCGACGACCGGCACGGACTGGTCAAGACGATCCGGGACCACGCGGGGCCGGAGGAGGCGCGTCCGATCCCACCGGGCGCCACCGCCCTCATCGCGCCGTCGATACAGCGAGCCTTCCTCGAGGTCGGTGAGACGACCTGGGCGGGGCAGGTGGTTAAGTACACGGCGGCCGAACTCGGCGCCTGCGGCGAGGTCAACGTCCTCGCCGCAGCGATGTTGTTGCACTCACGCAAGGCAGACGTCGCCCGTCGCGAACTGGCGCCGGTGCTCGGTGGCGACACCCGCTGCACCTCGGCCGTCACGCAGATCCGAGCCTGGCTGATGGAGGCCGCCATCGCGCACGCCCGGCACGAGACGGTGGCGGCTCGGTCCGCGCTCGCCGAGGCGATGTCGATCGCGGAACCCGAGGAGATTCTGCGACCGTTCCGCGACGGCGGCGAGCCGGTTCGAGAGCTGCTGAATCACCACCTCGGCCGCCTCGGCTCACTCGACGCGTTCGCGGCGCGTGCGCGGTCGGTGATGCCTCATGGTTCGGTCCAGGCAGTGGGGCTGCTCACGGCCAGGGAATCGGAACTGCTGCTCGAGCTGCCGTCCTGGCACACCGCCGAACAGATCGCGGCGGACCTGTTCGTCTCCGTCAATACCGTCAAGACCCATCTGCGCGGGATCTACCGCAAGCTCGACGTGCGCAACCGGCGTGATGCCATCACCGAGGCGCGGGCACGCGGACTCCTCTGACGGCCGCAGTCATTTCACCACCGACGGGTGAGGCGCCGGACGGGACGCGCGCCGAGACTGGAAGTCGAGCACCTGCCGTCGTGATCGTCGGCATGTCGACAGCAAGGAGGCTGCGTCGGTGACCCACCCCCAGCCCGCCCGTGTCCGGTACGAATTTCTCGTACGAGGCAACCTTTCCGAACGCGTGCTGGCCGCGTTTCCCGAGTTGAGCGTGGCCGAGGCACCGCACGCCTATGCCGCGCTGTACGGGCCGATCGACGATGACACCCAGTTGCGCGGCATGCTCGCACGGTTCGACGCGCTCGGCATCACCGTCGTCGAGATGCGCCGGCTCCCGGATTGATCCGGCCACACCCGGCGCGGTACGCCGACCACTTCCAGGTGCGCAGGAATTTCCGCCCCCGCCGGCACTCCCCGCTCGTACAGCGCAGCCGACCGCTCCGGATACGCAGAGTCCTGATTGCCGAGCAGGGGCGTCGAGCACGGCGAGTGAGAGCTACAACGGGCCGTCCACCGGGCGGGTCGGGGGGCAACCCGAGGTACCCGCCCTGGTAGCGCCTGGCACCGACAACGGCCGCCGCCCTCGCACACCAGGTCGGCCCGCAGAGTCGGTGCCACGGATCGACGGTAGGCGAGGCCGCGCGGCGGCCGGCCTCGGCTTCGTCTAGTTCATCCCGCTGACGTTGGTCGACCCGGTCACGGCGGACCCGATCAGCGGAGGCAGGGCGGCGGGCGCATCGGCGTTGTTGCCCATACCGCTGATGTTGGTCGAGCCCGTCACGGCCGAACCGAAGAGCGGCGCCATCGGATCCCGGTCCGAACTGCCGCCCCCACCGGTGGCCGGCTTCGGGGCCGGCGTCGTCGTCGGCGGCGGCGTCGTGGTCGGCCCGGTGATTGCGCCGCTGAGATCGGCCGAATCGGCGTCGGTCAGGTTCGCGCCGGTCAGGTTGGTGCCACCGAAGTCCGCGCCCTTGAGCTTGGTGCGGGTCAGGTTCGCCCCCGTGAGGTTGGCGTTGAGGACGTTCGCCGACTCGAGGTTCGCGTCGGTCAGGTTCGCCTTCGGTGCATAGACCAGGTACAGGTTGGCGCCCGACAGGTTCGCACCCGACAGGTTCGCGCCCGACAGGTTCGCGGCCGTCAGGGTCGCGCCGGACAGGTTCGCACCCGTCAGATCGATCCCGGCGAGGCTCGCGCCGAACAGGTTGGCGCCCTTGCAGTCGGTGAAGTGGGTTGAGGTCGGGTTCGACACGATCGTGCAGGTTCCGATGACGGTGTTCGCGCTCGCGCTGGGAGCCGCCATCGCAGCCCCGGCCAGGGCCAGACCCGCTCCCGCGACAACCGCGCCGATGCGGGTCGCCACTCGACGTCGCCTCGAGCCGACCTGAACTGCACCATTCACCAACGCCGACATATGCAACTCACTTCCGCGATCCCCACCAGCCAGGGGGCCGAATCCAGCCTGACCGGCACACAGTAGCCAACGGACGGCACCAACGTAAGGCTTTTGTAAAACAAGCGTCCAGGAGTTGGACGATCATTCAGATCTGTCAGGTGCCGCCCATTCAGATCCTGCGTACGAGCCGGCGCTGAGCCGCCTCGAACGCGCCGAGGGTGGACTCGCCGATCCGGTCGGTCGCCTCGAAGGTCTCGAGCACCACGCCCTGACTGTCCAGGCGTTCCTGATCCCAGAATTCGAGCGCCTCGGGGGTGAGCCCGCTGAGATAGAGCAACCCGCCCCGGCGATCCAGCTTGTCCGCATAGTCGGCGATCACCCTGAAGAAGGTGGCACCCAGGGTGGTCCGGCCCCGCAAGCGCAGGACCACCTCCGGCGACTCGGCATCACCCGGGTCGGGGAGTCGGACCTGCAGGGTCTTCGCGCCCGCGTAGAAGAGGCTGCCGTACACGTCGAGGACGACGACCTCCCTGCTGCGCAACACCTTCGGAGCGGCCTCCTCGCCCAGCCCTCCGCCCTCCGCGGGCACCAACCGGACCACCTTCAGGTCCACGGCCTCCTGGTTGAGTTGCAGCAGCAGCGACAGCGCGACTCCCACACCCACCGCCGCGGTGACCGGAAGCAGCAGCGTCGCAAGGAATGTGGTGACCAGAGCGATGACGGAACTCGGTCCGCTGCGCAGGATCGAGGCGATCTGGGCTGGTCGGACGGACCCGGCCGCAGCGAAGATCAACACCGCCGCGAGGGTCGGCATCGGAACCGCGCCGACCAACCCCGAGAACAGCACCAGGATGACGAGCATCCACACCCCCGACAGCACCGCACCCCAGCGACTCCTCGCCCCGGCCGTCTCGTTGAGCGCCGTCTGTCCCACCGACCCGCCGACGGGCATGCCCCCGAACAGGGCCGATCCGATGTTGCCGACGCCCTGCGCCGAGAAGTCCTGATTCGTCCGCGAGCGCGTGCCGTCCCGGTTCGGCGCCGCCTCGGCAACCCCGGCACCCTGTACCAACACGATGGCCGCGACGGCCATTCCGCCCCCGATCAGCGAGGGCGAGAGCAGTCCGACGTCCGGGATCTGCGGCAGCGGGATACCGGTCGGAATCGTCCCGACGTCGGCCACCCTCGCGACACTGTCGAGCCCGAAGCCGATCACGACCAGGCTCGGCACCACCAGCGCGAGGAGCGCACCGAACAGCGCCAGCCGGGTCCTGGCGAGCACGACCAGCAGCAGTAGCGCGAGGGCCCCCGTCGCCAGCGACGCCGGATCGATCCGCATCGGATTGGAGATCACGTCGAAGGCCTTCGCGATCGCCACCGATCCCGTCGCCGTCGCACCGGTGAGGTCCGCGATCTGCCCGAACACGATGTTGGCCGCGATGCCGGTGAGGAAGCCGGTCATCACCGAATGCGAGACGAATCGGGTGTAGCGGCCGAGCCGGAGCAGCGCGGCCGCGATCATGACCAGGCCGGCGATCGCGGTGAGCAGGATCAGGGAATCAGACCGGTCCGACTCGGGGACGTCGGCCAATACCGAACCTGCCGCGAGCGCCGACGCGCTGGTCGTGGTGATCACCATGAGCTTGGTGCTGGTCTGCATGCCGCCGAACAGCGGTCCGGCGAAACTCGCGTACAGGCCGTGCACGGGGCTGACGCCTGCCAGCACGCCGGCCGCCATCCCGTCGGGAACGCTGCCGATCGCGCCCGGGATCGCGGCGACCACGTCCGACTTCAGAAACCGCCTGTCCGGAATGCGCTCCCGCACCCATCCACCGACCGCCGACCTGATTGACACCATCGCCACAGCCTGCTCGGCGGGCCGGACACGGACATCATTCACGGCGGGTGAAGGTCCGGCTGTTCTCGACGGCGGGTAGACTGCCGTACATGCAGCGGGCGCTCCTTCTTCATCGCCGCGACGGGGTCTGATCCAGACTGGCTTCCCGTCGCGGGGTTCAGTCGCGCCGGTCGATCCACCATTGGACTACCCGTCCCCTCAGTTCGGAGATTCGTCAATGTCACCCGCCGACGCTTTTACATCCGGATCGCGCACCATCACGCCGCCGTCCAAGCCCGCGCCCGCCGATCAGCCGGTGTGGAACACGCAGAAGAACTCGTCGATGCCGACCTTCCGGTACCGCCCCTTCGCCGAGGAGGTCGAGGCGGTCACCCTGCCGGACCGCACCTGGCCCGACAAGGTCATCGACCGCGCACCGCAGTGGTGCGCCGTCGACCTGCGGGACGGCAACCAGGCCCTGATCGACCCGATGAGTCCCGCTCGCAAGCGCCGCATGTTCGACCTGCTGGTCCGGATGGGCTACAAGGAGATCGAGGTCGGGTTCCCCTCGGCCAGCCAGACCGACTTCGACTTCGTCCGCGAGATCATCGAGGACGGCGCCATCCCCGCCGACGTCACCATTCAGGTGCTGACCCAGTCGCGGCCGGAGCTGATCACCCGCACCTTCGAGGCGTGCGAGGGCGCCGAGAACGTCATCGTGCACTTCTACAACTCCACCTCGATCCTGCAGCGTCGCGTGGTCTTCCGCGCCGACAAGGAGGCGATCAAGAAGATCGCCACCGACGCCGCCGCGCTGGTCCTGGAGGAAGCGAAGAAGTACCCGGACACCAACTGGCGCTGGGAGTACTCGCCGGAGTCCTACACCGGCACCGAGCTCTCCTACGCCAAGGAGGTCTGTGACGCCGTCACCGAGATCCTGGGTGCCACACCGGACAAGCCCGTCATCCTGAACCTGCCCGCGACCGTCGAGATGGCGACGCCGAACGTGTACGCCGACTCCATCGAGTGGATGCACCGCAACCTCGCTCGCCGCGACTCGGTGATCCTGTCGCTGCACCCGCACAACGACCGCGGCACCGGCGTCGCCGCCGCCGAGCTGGGCTACCAGGCCGGCGCCGACCGCATCGAGGGCTGCCTGTTCGGCAACGGCGAGCGCACCGGCAACGTGTGCCTGGTGACACTGGGTCTGAACATGTTCACCCGCGGCGTCGACCCCCAGATCGACTTCTCGAACATCGACGAGATCCGTCGCACGGTCGAGTACTGCAACCAGCTGCCCGTCGCCGAGCGGCACCCGTACGGCGGCGACCTGGTGTACACCGCGTTCTCCGGTAGCCACCAGGACGCGATCAACAAGGGTCTCGACGACATGAAGTTCTCGGCGGACGCCCAGGACGCGGACGTCGACGACATCGTCTGGGCGGTCCCGTACCTGCCGATCGACCCCAAGGACGTCGGCCGCACCTACGAGGCCGTCATCCGGGTGAACTCGCAGTCCGGCAAGGGCGGCGTCGCGTACATCATGAAGGCCGACCACGGCCTGGTGCTGCCCCGTCGCCTGCAGATCGAGTTCTCGCAGGCGGTGCAGAAGATCACCGACGGCGAGGGCGGCGAGGTCTCGCCCAAGGAGATGTGGGACGTCTTCAACGAGGAGTACCTCGCGCCGATCACCCCGCTCGAGCGGATGCGCCAGAAGGTGACGGCTTCCGAGGTGGACGGCGGCACCGACGCGATCACCGCCGTGGTCAAGGTCGACGGCAAGGAACAGGAGATCTCCGGCAGCGGCAACGGCCCGCTCGCCGCGTTCGTCGATGCCATCTCCACCATCGGCTTCGACGTCCGGGTGCTCGACTACAGCGAGCACGCGATGTCCGCGGGCGACGACGCCCAGGCCGCCGCCTACGTGGAGGCCGCGGTCACCACTCCGGACGGCGTCAGCAAGGTCGTCTGGGGAGTCGGCGTCGCGACCTCGATCACCACCGCGTCCCTGCGAGCAGTCGTCTCGGCCGTCAACCGCGCATACTGATCGTCCACGCCCGAATGGGGCCGCACCCGCCCGGGTGCGGCCCCATTTCTGCTCCCGGCGGGCCCGGTCCCGCTGATCGGGAAAGCGCCACCGCGACGGTGCGCCAGAGAATTAACTAGCGGTCGTGACGACCCGCAACCAGACGTTCCCGCACCTGCTCGCTCCCGGCACGATCGGGCCGATGACGCTGGGCAACCGGGTCGTGCTCCCGGCGATGGACATGAACCTCTGTGAGGACGGCGAGATCCACCAGGGCGACATCGACCACTTCGCCGCCCGCGCCGCCGGCGGCACCGGGATGATCATCACCGGCTGCTGCGCCGTGGCGTACCCGGCAGGCTGCACCAGCCGCAAGGAGCCGGGTCTGTCGGAGGACCGGTTCGTCCCCGGATTGAAGGCGCTCGCCGACGCGATCCACGAGGCGGGCAGCAAGCTGTGCGTGCAGATGACGCACCACGGCAAGGTCGCCCGGATCGACACGCTCGACGGCCGCCCGCAGCTGGTGCCGTCCGTTCCGAAGCCCCCGGGTGACATGAGCGCGATGATCGACTGCACCCCCGAGGAACTCGGGAAGATGGCCGCCATCCAGGAGGGCAAGAGGGCCACCTACCGCGAGGCCACCCGGGAGGACCTCGACTGGCTGGTGCGCATGTTCGCCGAGGCGGCAGGCCGTGTGAAGGCCGCCGGTGGCGACGCCGTCGAGATCCACTGCGCCCACAACTACGTGCTCGGCGGCTTCCTCAGCCGCTACTCGAACCAGCGCACCGACGAGTACGGCGGATCGCTGGAAAACCGGGCCCGGCTGTCCTGCGAGGTGATCCGCGCGGTCAAGGCCGAGGTCGGCGACAGCCTCGCCGTCATCGTGCGTCTGGCCGGCCAGGAGTACGGCGAGTCCGACGGCCTGACGCCCGACGAGGCCGCCCGTGCCGCCGCCATGTTCGAGGAGGCCGGCGCGGACGCCATCCACGTCACGGGCACCGCGCTGAACGCGTTCGCGAACTTCACCGACGGCCCGCTGCCCGACCGGGTCGGCTTCTACACCGACAACGCCGCGGTCATCAAGAGTGCGGTCTCGATTCCGGTCATCACCGTCGGCCGCATGCTGCCCGAGGTCGGCGAGCAGATGATCGCCGAAGGCCGGACCGACTTCGTCGCGATGGGCCGTCAGCTGCTGGCCGATCCCGGCCTGGTGAACAAGCTGAAGGCCGGCCGCAGCGAGCAGGTTCGTCCCTGTATCAACTGCTACGTGTGCGTCCAGGAGAACTTCTGGGACGACACTCCGTTGTGCGCGGTCAACCCGGCGCTGGGCAACGAGACGCTGCTCCCGTTCCCGCGCACCACGATTCGCAAGCACGTCGTCGTGGTCGGCGCGGGACCGGGCGGCATGGAGGCCGCCCGTGTCGCCACCGAGCGCGGCCATCGCGTCACCCTCCTGGACAAGACCGATCGTCTCGGCGGGACCCTGTGGTTCTCGACGCTGACCACGCCGGACAACGAGCGTCTGCTGAACTGGCTCACCCAGGAAATCCAACGTCTCGGCGTCGAGGTCCGGCTGAAGACCGATGCCACCGTGGCGACGATGAAGGCCCTCGAGCCGGACGTCGTCGTGGTGGCCACGGGCGCCGTGCGAGCCCGTCCGAGTGTCCCCGGCGGCGATCTGCCGCATGTGCACACCGGCGACAGCTTGCGTGGCCTGATGACCGGCACCGGCGACGTCTCGGACCAGTCGCTGTTCCTGCGGGTCGCGGGCAAGCTGGGTGGCCTCGTCGGCATCACCAAGAGCCCCACCAAGATCCGCGACCTGAGCCGCAAGTTCCTCAGGTTCCTGCCGATGAGCAGGAATGTCGTCGTGATCGGTGGTTCGCTCGTCGGCCTGGAACTCGCGGAGTTCCTCGCCGAGCGCGGCAGCCGAGTGACGCTGATCGAGGAGGGCCGCCAGCTCGGTGTACCGATGGCGATGCCGCGCCGCTGGACCGCCGTCAAGCATGCCAACGAGCTGGGTGTGAACATCCACCGCAACGCGACCGTCGAGCGCATCACCAAGAGCAACGTCGAGTTCACCGTCGGGGCCGAGACGCTGTCCGCGCCGGCGACCATGGTCGTGGTGGCGTCTGGGGTCTCGGCGGCGGCGCCGCTGGCCGACGAACTGGCCCGGGCCGGTGTCGAGGTCCGCGTCGTCGGCGACGCCACCGAGGTCGACTACATCGAGGGCGCGATGCACTCGGCGTGGAAGGTTGCCACCGAGATCTGAACCTCCGCGCGACCGACCCAATACCGCAGCTCCGGGTCGGTCGCGCCGAAATCTGCTCAGCGCGCGGTGAATCCGCCGTCGATCGCGAGTGCCGCGCCGGTGATGAACGACGCCTCGTCGCTCAGCAGGAAGGCGACGAACGGCGCGATCTCGCCCGGTTGCGCAATGCGGTTCACCGGGTGCAGCGACTCGATGTAAGCGAGCGCTTCGTCGGTGGTGGCCATGGATCCCCGCGCCAGCGGGGTGTCGACGCCGCCGGCGGTGATGGCGTTGACGCGCACGCCGCGGTCGGCGACTTCGAGCGCCACCGACCGCGTCAGCCCCACGACGGCGTGCTTGGCGGCCACGTACGGGGCGGCCTCGGGCAGGGCCACGACTCCCAGGTTGGACGCGTTGTTGACGATCGCGCCGCCGGTATCGAGGACGGCCGGAATCTGATGCTTGAGGCAGTTGAAGACGCTCGTGACGTTCTGTGCGAGTTCGGCGTTCCAGTCGTCCGCGTCGACGGTCGCGATCGGCCCGGCGGCGTTGACCCCACCGGCGTTGTTGAAAGCGCCGTCCAGCCGGCCGAATTCGGAGATCGCCGTGGCCACCAGGGTGGCGGCATCGGCCTCGACCGACACGTCCGCCGGCACGAAGAGGGCGGTGCCACCCGCAGCGCGCAGGCCCTCGGCGGCCTCTTCTCCGACGTCCTTGCGGCGCGCACCGATGACGACGGCGGCGCCCTCGGCGGCGAGCCGCCGGCTGACCGCGAGACCGATTCCGGACGAGCCACCGGTGACGATGAAGACCTTGGAATCCAGGCGTGAAGACATGCGTGAGTCCTTTCGAAGAGAGTGGAAGGGCCGGCCGGGCCTGGCGATCGCCTTCCTCCACACTGCTCGGCGCGACGGCGGGGCGCTGGCGGAATTCGGACGAAGCGTTCTCGGCCTCCGCCGCGGACGGACGCTCAGGTCGACGACGGCCGGGCCGCGACCACGAGATGCCGCGCCGAGCCGACGAGCAGGACGAGGCACACGATCACCGCGGGCCAGACCAGGACCTGCCCGACCGGCCGCAACCAGTCGGCATCGGACGAGCTCGCGACGGTGAGCGAGGCCGCCGACGTCATTCCCATGGGGAAGGCGGTGGACCAGCGACGCACGTCGTACTGCCATCGGGGCCAACGAATCTCGCTGGCCAGCAGGACCGCGTAGCCGGTCATCGCGAGGCACACGATCACGACGCCCGCGACCTGGATCGCGACGTGCACGCCCTCCGGCCAGCCCGCGGCGAGCGCGGCGGGCGCGAGCTTGCCCGCGGCGAGCGCGCTGATCGCGAGAGCGCCCGCGAAGACCCACTGGTCGCCGGCGCCGACGCGAAACTGGTCGTACGAGAAGCGGATCAGCACCATCAGGTAGAAGAACAGGCCCAGCAGGAATGCGACGAACGCCGGGCCTGCCAGCCAGTGCGCCGCCGCCGACACCACCAGCGACCCGCTGAGCACCGCGAGCCCCTGCGTGGACACGCAGAGCAGGAAGTGAACGCCGACGGTCGGCGACGTCCAGTGCCGCACCACCGCGGGGATCAGCACCACCCACGCGACGAGGGCGATTCCGAGAGCCACCCATCCTACGTGGTTCCAGCCGAGCAGCACGCACCGCGCCCCCAGCACGCACGTCGCGGCGACGCCGGTGAGCGCGGGCGGGGTGTCGGCCTCGTTCGCCCAGCGGGCCCGATCGTCGAACAGCCGCGAGACGAAGACCACCACCAGCAGCGCCCAGATCAGCACGCCGACGACCAGCCAGGCGCGGGAGAACCATTCGAACCCGACGAGGTACAGAGCCACCGACACGATGCCCGTCGACATCGCCGCGGCGCCGGCACCCGGCGGAATGGCGGTCAGCGCGCGGGCGGGGGTCGCCCTCACATCCGGACGGTCGGACACGCCTTCATGATGCGCGGGTCGGCGGGCGCCCGCGACCCGAACGGACGGTTCCCTGCGAGTTCCACTGCGAGGTCGGCCCGATTCCGCCATCCTGAACGCTGGGAGGAAATCATGTCGCGTCCAACCGATGACCCGTCCCCCGCACCGGTCGAGGGCCCGTTCGGCGCGGCCCTGCTCGAGACCGGGCGATTCTTCACCCGCTCCACCGTGTCGAAGGACCTGCGTGCGGTCTATCGAACCGGCGGGCGGGAGGGCGACGTGTTCTACCGCGACCGCTGGAGTCACGACAAGGTGGTTCGCTCCACGCACGGCGTGAACTGCACCGGCTCCTGCTCGTGGAAGGTGTACGTCAAGGACGGCGTGATCACGTGGGAGACGCAGGCGACGGACTATCCGTCGGTGGGCCCGGACCGGCCCGAGTACGAGCCCCGCGGATGCCCTCGAGGAGCGGCTTTCTCGTGGTACACCTACTCCCCGACCAGGGTTCGCTACCCGTACGTGCGCGGCCTGCTGCTCGAGATGTTCCAGGAGGCCCGCGAACGGCTCGGCGACCCGGTCCTCGCGTGGGCCGAGGTGGTCGGCGATCCCGACCGTCGGGCGAGGTATCAACGCGCGCGCGGCAAGGGCGGCCTGGTGCGGGCGTCGTGGCAGGACGCGGTGGACATGATCGCCGCCGCGCACGTGCACACCGTCGCGAAGTACGGGCCCGACCGGGTCGCCGGCTTCTCCCCCATCCCCGCGTTCTCGATGGTCTCGTTCGCGGCAGGATCGCGGTTCATCGAGTTGCTCGGCGGGGTGATGACCTCGTTCTACGACTGGTACGCCGACCTGCCGGTGGCATCGCCCCAGGTGTTCGGCGACCAGACCGACGTCCCCGAGTCCGGCGACTGGTGGGACGCGGCGTACCTGATCATGTGGGGCTCGAACGTCCCGGTCACGCGCACGCCGGATGCGCACTGGATGGCCGAGGCTCGTTACCGCGGCCAGAAGGTGGTGGTGGTCTCCCCCGACTACGCCGACGCCACCAAGTTCGCGGACGCGTGGCTGCCCGCGCAGCCGGGCACCGACGGCGCCCTCGCGATGGCGATGGGCCACGTGATCCTGCAGGAGAACTACGTCGACCGCCGGGTTCCGATGTTCGCCGACTTCGCGGCCCGCTACACCGATCTGCCGTTCCTGGTGACACTCACCGAACGCGACGGTGCGTACGTGCCGGGCCGGTTCCTGCGCGCGTCCGACCTCGGCGACGAGGGCGACGGCGCCGAGTGGAAGACGGTGCTGCTCGACGCCGCCGACGGATCCCCGCTGGTCCCGCCCGGCAGCATGGGCTTCCGATACACCGAAGCCGGTGCGGGACAGTGGAATCTCGACCTCGGCGACACCGTGCCCGCCCTGAGCGTCCGGGACGCTCCCGGCGACACCCGCGACGTCGAGATCCTGTTGCCGCGCTTCGACGTCGGCGAGCAGGGCGAGGTGATGCACCGCGGCGTCCCGGTCCGCGAGGTCGGCGGGCACCTCGTGACGACGGCGCTGGACCTGATGCTCGCGCAGTACGGGGTGCGTCGCGCGGGACTGCCGGGCAGGTGGCCGAGCGGCGCCGACGACCCCGACGAGCCCTACACCCCGGCGTGGCAGGAGTCCCTCACCTCGGTACCCGCGGGCGTGGTGATCCGCATCGCCCGCGAATTCGCGCGCTCCGCAGAGAGATCCGGCGGACGGTCGATGATCATCATGGGCGCAGGCATCTGCCAGTGGTTCCACGGCGACGCCACCTACCGTGCGGTGCTGGCGCTGCTGATGCTCACCGGCAGCATGGGCCGCAACGGCGGCGGATGGGCGCACTACGTCGGCCAGGAGAAGGTCCGTCCGTTCACCGGATGGGCCACGGTGGCGATGGCGACGGACTGGTCACGGCCACCGCGGCAGGCCATCGGCACGGGCTTCTGGTACATGCACACCGACCAGTGGCGCTACGACGGCTACCGGGCCGACGCGCTCACCTCCCCGCTCGCCGAGGGGCACCTCGCCGGGCTGCACACGGCCGACACGATGGCGCTGTCGGCACGATTGGGGTGGATGCCCTCGTACCCGCAGTTCGACCGCAACCCGCTGGATCTCGCCGACGACGCGGCGGCGTCCGGGGACGAACCCGGCGACTATGTCGTCGACCAACTGCGCAGCGGCAAACTGAAGTTCGCGGTCGAGGATCCGGATGCGGAGGAGAACTGGCCGCGGGTGCTGACGCTGTGGCGAGCGAATCTGCTGGGATCCTCGTCGAAGGGCAACGAGTACTTCCTCGAGCACCTGCTGGGCGCCGGGTCGAGCCTGCGCGCCGCCGAGACCGCTCCGGAGAACCGGCCGACGTCGGTGCGCTGGCGGGACGAGGCGCCCCGCGGAAAGCTGGATCTGCTGGTGTCGCTGGACTTCCGGATGACGAGTTCGACGCTGCTGTCGGACGTCGTGCTGCCCGCCGCCACGTGGTACGAGAAGTACGACCTGTCGAGCACGGACATGCACCCGTTCGTGCACGCATTCACCCCGGCCGTCGACCCGCCGTGGGAGGCGCGAAGCGATTTCGACGCCTTCACCGAGATCGGCCGACGGTTCAGCGAACTCGCCGAGATCCATCTCGGCACGCGGCGCGACCTGGTGGCCACGCCGCTGGGCCACGACACCCCCGGCGAGACGGCGCAGCCGTTCGGCGAGGTCCACGACTGGCGGGCCGGCGAGACGGAACCCGTGCCGGGCCGGACGATGCCGAGCCTGAAGGTGGTCGAACGCGACTACACCGCGATTGCCGAGAAGATGGCCACCCTCGGCCCGCTCGTGGAGAAGCTGGGCCTGAACACCAAGGGAGTCACGTTCCACCCCGACGCCGAGGTCGCCGACCTGGCGCGGCTGTGCGGAGTGATGTCGAACGGCGTCGGCGCGGGACGGCCCGCGCTGGACACCGACGCCAAGATGGCCGAGGCGATCCTGGCGTTGTCGGGCACCACGAACGGCCGGCTCGCCCTCACCGGTTTCGAGGAACTGGAGCGACGGGTCGGAAAACCCCTGCGCCACCTGGCCGCCGGCAGCGAGGAGCGCCGGATCCGATTCGCGGACACGCAGGCCCAACCCGTGCCGACCCTGGCCAGTCCCGAGTGGTCGGGCAGCGAGACCGGTGGGCGGCGCTACGCGCCGTTCAGCATCAACGTCGAGGAACTCAAGCCGTGGCACACCCTCACGGGCCGAATGCATTTCGTCCTCGACCACGCGTGGATGCGCGAGTTCGGCGAGGTGCTGCCCACCTACCGGCCACCGCTGGACATCACCCGACTGTTCGGGGAGACCCGGCTCGGTGACCGCGACGGCAAGGCGCTGTCGGTGCGGTACCTGACGCCGCACTCCAAGTGGTCGATCCACTCGGAGTACCAGGACAACCTGTTGATGCTCTCGCTCTCGCGCGGCGGGCCGAACGTGTGGATGAACGTCGACGACGCCGCCGCGATCGGTGTCGCCGACAACGACTGGGTGGAGGCGGTCAACCGCAACGGCGTGCTGGTGGCGCGGGCCGTCGTCACCCACCGCATGCCGCCGGGCACGGTCTACGTGCACCACGTGCAGGAGCGGCTGATCAACGTGCCCAGATCGGAGACCGACGGCAGGCGTGGCGGCATCCACAACTCGCTCACCCGGGTGCTGGTGAAACCCACGCACCTGATCGGCGGCTACGCCCAACTCTCGTTCGGATGGAACTACCTCGGCCCCACCGGCAACCAGCGCGACGAGGTGACGGTGATCCGCCGTCGCAATCAGGAGGTGCAGTTCTGATGCAGGTGGCGGCGCAGATGGCAATGGTGATGAACCTGGACAAGTGCATCGGCTGTCACACGTGCTCGGTGACGTGCAAGCAGACGTGGACCAATCGGAGCGGCACCGAGTACGTGTGGTTCAACAACGTGGAAACCCGACCGGGACAGGGCTATCCACGCAAGTACGAGGACCAGGACCTGTGGAAGGGCGGCTGGACGCTGAGTCGTCGAGGACGGCTGACGCTGCGCGCCGGCGGCCGGGCGAAGAAGCTGCTGTCGATCTTCGCGAACCCGCTGCTGCCCAACATCCGTGACTACTACGAGCCGTGGACCTACGACTACGACATCCTCACCTCGGCCCCACTCGGGAACGACTTCCCCGTCGCTCAGCCGATCTCGCTGCTGTCGGGCAAGCCGATGCCGATCGAGTGGAGCGCTAACTGGGACGACGACCTCGGCGGTACACCCGCCACCGAGGCGAACGACCCGATCCTCGAACAGATGCGTCAGCAGGCGACCGAGAAGGTGCGACTCGAGTACGAGAAGACGTTCATGTTCTTCCTGCCGAGGATCTGCGAGCACTGCCTCAACCCGTCGTGCGTCGCGTCCTGCCCCTCCGGTGCGATGTACAAGCGGGCCGAGGACGGCATCGTGCTGGTCGACCAGGACCAGTGCCGCGGCTGGCGGATGTGCGTCACCGGATGCCCTTACAAGAAAGTGTATTTCAACCACCGCACCGGCAAGGCCGAGAAGTGCACGTTCTGCTATCCACGGGTGGAGGTCGGGCTGCCGACGGTGTGTTCGGAGACCTGCGTCGGCAGACTCCGCTACATCGGCCTCGTCCTCTACGACCTCGACCGGGTGGGTGAGATCGCGTCGACGCCCGACGAGCGGGACCTCTACGACGCGCAGCGCGGCCTGCTGCTCGACCCCGCGGACCCAGCGGTGATCGAGGCGGCCCGCGCGGCGGGCATACCCGAGGACTGGATGGACGCGGCCCGACGTTCCCCGGTGTACGCACTGATCGAGAAGTACCGCGTCGCACTTCCCCTCCATCCGGAGTTCCGGACGCTGCCGATGGTCTGGTACGTGCCTCCACTGTCACCGGTGGTGGACGTGCTCACCGAAACCGGCCACGACGGTGAGGATCTGGACAATCTGTTCGGTGCGATCGACTCCCTGCGCATCCCGGTCGAGTACCTGGCCGGGCTGTTCACCGCCGGGGACCCGATGCCCGTGACCGACGTGCTGCAGCGCCTCGCGGCGATGCGCTCGTACATGCGTGACCTCAACCTCGCCGACGAGCCGGACGAGTCGATCGCGACCGCGGTCGGCATGACCGGGGAGCAGATCTACGAGATGTACCGGTTGCTCGCGATCGCGAAGTACGAGGACCGCTACGTCATCCCCACGGCACACGCCGAACAGGCGCACGAACTCGAGGAACTCGGCTGCAGCCTCGACTTCGAGGGCGGGCCAGGCATGTTGGACAGCGGGCCCTTCGGCGAGGCGTCGGGCCGGCCGGTGCCGGTCGCGGTGGAGATGTTCCACGCCCTCGAGCGCAGGCAGTCCGCCGACGGCGTCGCCGATCCACGGGACCGCGGCGCGCGGGTCAACCTGCTCAACTGGGACGGTAGGGGCGTCGTGGACGGCATGTTCCCCGAGCGCGGCGGTGACGGACGATGAAGCGGCCCGAACCGCGCCGATCCCGCCGGATCCCTGCGCAGGCCCCGCACCGCGTCGTCGACCAGGCGGCGTCGCTGCTGCTGGACTATCCGACCGCGGCACTGACCGCGCGACTGCCGATGCTGGCCGCCGCGCTGGCGGAGCAACCGCGGGATCCCGCGGTGCAGCACCTCACCGGGTTCGTCGACCGCGTCCGCGACGAGGCGCTCCCGGACCTGGCCCGGCACTACGTCGAGACGTTCGACCTGCGCCGCAAGAGTTGCCTGTACCTGACGTACTACGCGGACGGCGACACCCGGCGGCGCGGGGTCACGCTGGTTCGGCTCAAGCAGTACTACCGCCGCGCCGGTTTCGAGTTCGGCGCCGCCGACCTGCCGGACTTCCTGCCCGTGGTCCTCGAGTTCGGCGCCGCCACCGGCGACCGCTCGCTGCTCACCAGACACGTGTTGGGTCTGCACCTGATCCGACTCGGGCTGGTGGAGGTCGACAGCCCGTACCGGATGGTTCTCGACGGCATTCTGTCCACGCTGCCGGGGCCGACCCCGAAGGACCGGGACGCCGTGCTGGCGCTGGCCCGGAGTGGACCGCCCCAGGAGGACGTGGGGCTCGAACCGTTTCCGACCGGAGGTGGGCGATGAACGACGCCGGTCTCACCGACATCCTGCTGTGGGCGGTGCTGCCGTACGTGATGGTCGCGGTGTTCGTGGGTGGCGTCGTGTGGCGGTACCGGTACGACCAATTCGGTTGGACCACACGCTCGTCCGAGTTGTACGAGTCGCGACTGCTCCGGATCGGCAGCCCGCTGTTCCACTTCGGACTCGTGTTCGTCGTGGCGGGACACGTACTGGGGCTGGTGATTCCCGACGAGTGGACCGCCGCAGTCGGGGTGAGCGAGACCCGGTACCACTACGTGGCGTACGTCCTGGGCGGCGTGGCCGGGTTCTGCACCCTCGTCGGGCTCGCAATCCTGTTGTGGCGCAGACGCACCACGGGACCGGTGTTCATGGCGACCACCCGCAACGACAAGACGATGTACATCGCACTGGTCGCGACCATCTGCGCGGGCCTGTGGACCACCGTCGCCGCGAACTCGCTGCACGACGGCTACAACTACCGGGAGACGATCGGACCCTGGTTCCGCAGCCTGTTCGTCCTCCAGCCGGAGATCCACCTCATCGCCTCCGCACCGCTCACCTACCAGGTGCACGCGCTGTTCGGCATAGTGCTGTTCATGCTGTGGCCGTTCACCCGGCTCGTCCACGCGTTCAGCGCGCCGGTCAAGTACCTGTTCCGGCCGTACATCGTCTACCGCAGCCGCGATCCCGAGGGCTCGCCGCGCACCGAGGTTCCCGGGCGCGGGTGGCGCTGAGCGGTCGGTCCTATCCGAGCAGCTTGGCCTTGGCCGCGGCGAACTCGTCGTCCGAGAGCACGCCCGACTGGTGCAGTTGGCCCAGTTGCTCGAGCTTGGCGATGAGGTCGTCGCCGGCGGGGGCAGCGGCGGGCGCCTGTTGCGCCTGCTGCTGCGCATAAGCCTGCTGCTGCTGCGCATAGGCCTGCTGCTGGGCGTACTCCTGTTCCTGCTGCTGCTCGGCGTAGGCCTGCTGCTCGGCGACCTTCCGCTGGGACCGGCGGTTCACGGCGTTGGAGGTCGCCGACGCTGTACCCGCGATCACCGCGGTACGCGCGACGGTGCCGAGCAATCCCGGACGGCCGACGCGACCGGCTCTGAAAACCATGTGATTCTCCTGTCCTGGTACGGATGACTACAGTGCGGCCGACACGGCTGCGACCACCGCGTCGCGAGGAATCTGGACGTGCAGCGCGACCTCGCCGCCGGAGCCGCGGACCTTCGCGGCCAACTCCCGGGCCCAGGTCTCCTCGTAGACGATGATCGCCGCCGAGGTGCCGGGCTCGAGGGTGTCGCGAACGACGTCCAGGTCCTCGTCGCTGATCAGCGCCTTGGCCTCGATCGACAGCACCGCCAGTCCGATCTCGTCGAGGTCCTCGTCGACGTCGACCTGAGTGACGGTGCCGTCGGCGTCCTTCGCGATGTAGACGAGATCGAGCAGCGTCACGTATCCGCGCTCCACCACGTCCTGGAGCGCCGCGATCGTCCCCGGATCCACCCGCGCGCCGGGGAAGGTCAGCACGACCAATTCCACCGGACCGATGTTCAATGAGTCGCTCATGCGGTCCAGCGTCGCACCGACGGTGCTCGGTACCCATCACCCCTGGAGGGTGAGAAATGCCGATTCACCTTCCGAGGATGAGATAGCGCCGCGCCGAGTCTGCAATCGTCAGGTGAACGAAGCTTCCACTATCGAGAAACGGGGCTCCACATGTCTTTCTGGGACATCATCTGGTACATCATCGTCTGCTTCGCGTTCATCGCTTACCTGATGCTGCTGTTCGCGATCATCGGCGACATGTTCCGCGACGACAAGACCTCCGGTTGGGTCAAGGCGATCTGGATCGTCTTCCTCATATTCGTACCGTTCATCACCGCGCTGATCTACCTCATCGTCAACGGCGACAAGATGACCAAGCGCTCCGTTCGAGCCGCGCAGCACGCGAAGGACCAGCAGGACGCCTACATCCGCGAGGTCGCCGGGAAGTCCCCCGCCGAACACATCGCCGACGCGAAGGCCCTGCTCGACAGCGGCACGATCACCGACGCCGAGTTCCAGACCCTCAAGGCCAAGGCGCTCGGCTAGGCACCGTCGCCGCTCCGCACTCGGACAGACGCCCCGGGACTTCGCCAGCACGCGAAGTCCCGGGGCGTCTGTCCGTCGTGGATGTGGTTCGGCCTAGTCGACCGCCGCGACCGCCGCGGCCTCCGCCCGGAAGGCCGCCGTCACGGCGACCACCGCGGGGCGCTCGACAGCCGCCGGCCGGGTCGCGATCTCGTAGATCCGCGCAGCTCGCACCCCGGCCAGCCGCACGCTCACCAGTCCGCCGTGCGCGGGCACGTACCGAGGCATCAGCGCGACGCCGTGACCGCCGAGCACGAGCTCCTCGATCACCCGGAAGTCGTTGATCCGCTGCACGACCCGCGGTTGCACGCCGGTCGCGGCGGCCACCGACTGCAACACGTCGTCGACGGGGTACCCACCGCGCACGCTGATCCAGCTCTCCTCGGACAGCTCCTCGATCCCCACCGCGGGCCTGCCCGCGAGCCGGTGTCCCGGCGGCAGGACGAGGTCGATCGGTTCCCGCATGATCGGCTCGAGCCGCACCCGGGGCGAGATGACCGACGGCGCGCGCTCGTCCCGGTGGGTCAGGATCACGTCGAAGTCCGCCAGCAGCTGCGGCACCGACGACGCCGGCTCGTCCACGTCGTGCGCATCGACCTCGACGCCGGACGTCGCGATCCGGGACAGCACCCCCGGTAGCAGCAGTGCCGCGCCGGACGGGAACATCGCCACCCGTACCCGGCCGCGCGGCGAGCCCCGGTAGGACGCCATCTCCGCTCCGGCCCGCTCCACGGCGGCCAGCACCTCCTCGGCGCGCAGCACCAGGGCCTGTCCTGCGTCGGTCAGGCGGACACGGCGCCCGTCCGGTTCCAGCAGCGCCACCCCCGCCTCGCGCGCGAGGACCTTGAGCTGCTGGGAGACCGCGGACGGCGTCAGGGACAACGCCGCCGCGGTGGCCGAGACGGTGCCGCGGTCGGCGAGCTCACGAAGCACCCGCAGACGCTCGACATCCATGTAGAAAAACTACAGCAATGCTGCATCAATATTCGATTGTCCTGATGTTTCTTCTCGCTCACGATGGACTGCATGACCAACCGCGACCGCCTGATCGGCCTGACCGTCGCAGTGCTGTGGGGGTTGAACTTCCTCGCCATCCGCGTCGGCCTCGACCACTTCCCGCCCTTCTTCTTCGCGGCCCTGCGGTTCCTGGTCATCGCGATCCCGGTGATCCTGTTCGTGCCCCGCCCGAACGTGCCGGTCCGATGGCTGCTGCTCTACGGAGTCGGCTTCGGCGTGCTGCAGTTCGCGTTCCTCTTCTGGGCGATGAACACCGGCATGCCCACCGGCCTGGCGTCGCTGGTGCTGCAGTCGTCGGCGCCGTTCACCGTGCTGCTCGGCGCGGTGCTGCTCGGCGAGCGGGTCGGTCGCAGGCAGTCGCTGGGGATACTCGTCGCGCTGGTGGGGATGGCGACGATCGGCTGGGACCGCATCCACGTCGGAGGAGCCGCGACCGCGGCCCTGCTGCCGGTACTGCTCACGCTGCTCGGCGGGCTCGGCTGGGCGCTGGGAAACATCGGCAGCCGCCAGGCCAGGCCGGAGAACCCGATGCACCTCACGCTGTGGATGGCGGTGATCCCGCCGCTGCCGCTGCTGGCGCTGTCGGCTGTCGTGGAGGGGCCGACCGCGGGTGTGCACGCCCTGCGCGACTCGCTGAGCACGACCGGCTGGCCCGCACTGGCCGCCCTCGCCTACATCGTCGTGCTCGCGACCGTGGTCGGGTCCGGGCTGTGGACCTACCTGATGAGTCGCCATCCCGCCGGGCTGGTCGCGCCCTTCTCCCTGTTGGTGCCGATCGTCGGGATCGGGGCGGCCTGGCTGGTACTCGGCGAGCGGCCGAGCGCGTTGTCCCTGGTGGGCGCCGCGGTCGTGGTCGTGGGCTGCCTCGGCGGGATGTCTCGCCCGGCCGCCGCGCCCGCGCCGGCCCCGATGCCCGCGACGGCCGTCGTGACGACGCCCACGCCGGTGGCGGCGCGCCCCTGAGCGCCGACGGCCGGTGTGGAAAACTCTGCCCGTGGCACTTAGCGATCATGGGGCGAGCAGCCCGAACAATCTCGGGGCGACCCGCCCGGGTACCCGATTCTCCGCGCGCGGGCGCCTCGCGCTGCGCGCCGCCGCACTGGCCGCCTGGGCCTCGCAGAAGGCGGGTCGCGGTAAGGGCTCGATGATCGGCGGCCTGATCGCGCTCAAGATCGACCCCACGCTCATGGCTCAGCTCGGACGCGGCAAGCGCACCGTGGTGATCACCGGCACCAACGGCAAGTCCACGACCACCCGGATGACGGCCGCCGCGCTGGCCACCCTGGGCGAGGTCGCCACCCAGGCCGACGGGGCGAACATGGACGCCGGCATCGTCGCGGCGCTGAGTTCCCACGTCGACGCCACGCTGGCCGCCATCGAGGTGGACGAGCTGCACGTGCCGCACGTCTCCGACGCGCTCGGGCCGCAGGCGATCGTGCTGCTGAACCTCAGCCGCGACCAGCTCGACCGGGTCGGCGAGATCAACATGATCGAGCGCAAGCTGCGGGCGGGCCTCGCCCGGCACCCGCACGCGGTCGTGATCGCCAACTGCGACGACGTGCTCGTCGCCTCCGCCGCCTACGACGCACCGAACGTGGTGTGGGTGGCGGCGGGCGGCGGCTGGGCGGGCGACTCGGTCAGCTGCCCGCGCAGCGGCGAGCCGATCGTCTGGGAGGAGCGGACGGGCGACGCGACCGGCATCGCCTACAACCATTGGCGCAGCACCGGCACCGACTTCGAGCGGCCCACCCCCGACTGGTGGCTCGACGGCGAGAACCTGTACGGCCCAGACGGATTGAAGATCCCGATGACCCTCACGCTGCCCGGGAAGGCCAACCGGGGCAACGCCGCCCAGGCCGTGGCCGCCGCCGTGACGCAGGGCGCGCGGCCGGAGGACGCGGTCGCCGCCGCCGCCGCGGTCCGCGAGATCGCCGGCCGCTACGCCGCCGTGCAGGTGGGTCCGCACTCGCTGCGCATGCTGCTGGCCAAGAACCCGGCCGGCTGGCAGGAGGCGTTGTCGATGATCGACCCGACCGTCGACGGACTGGTGATCGCCGTCAACGGTCAGGTGCCCGACGGCGAAGACCTGTCCTGGCTGTGGGACGTGCGGTTCGAGCACTTCGAGGGCGTCAAGGTGGTGGCTGCCGGCGAGCGCGCCACCGACCTGGCGGTCCGGCTGACCTACGCGGGTGTCGAGCACACGCTCGAACCGGATCCGTTGCGGGCCATCGCGTCCTGCCCGCCGGGTCGTGTCGAGGTGCTGGCCAACTACACCGCATTCCGCGACCTGAACACCGCCATCGCGAAGGAGAACCGGGATGTCTGAGTCCACCGTGCGGATCGGCCTGGTGCTGCCCGACGTGATGGGCACCTACGGCGACAGCGGCAACGCACTGATCCTGCGTCAGCGACTGCGGATGCGGGGCATCGACGCGGAGATCGTCGAGATCACCCTCTCCGATCCGGTACCCGACTCGCTGGACGTGTACACCCTTGGCGGAGCAGAGGATTCCGCCCAGCGGCTGGCCACCCGGCACCTGATCCGCTATCCCGGACTGCAGAAGGCCGCCGAGCGCGGCGCGCCGGTGCTGGCGATCTGCGCGGCCATCCAGGTGCTCGGACACTGGTACGAGACGTCCGCGGGCGAACGGGTCGAGGGCGTGTCCATGCTGGACGTCACCACCTCCCCGCAGGCGACGCGATCGATCGGCGAGGTGATCACCCGACCGCTGATCGACGGCCTCACCCAGCCACTGACCGGGTTCGAGAACCACCGCGGCGGCACCGCTCTCGGGTCCGACGCGCGACCGCTCGGCGCGGTCACCCACGGCGTCGGAAACGGGGTCGGCGACGGGCACGAGGGCGTGGTGCAGGGCTCGGTGATCAGCACCTACATGCACGGCCCCGCGCTGGCCCGCAACCCCGAACTCGCGGACCTGCTGCTGGCCCGCGCGCTGGGCGTGGCTGCACTCGAACCGCTGCGGCTCGACGAGGTGGACCGGCTGCGCCGCGAACGGCTCGCCGTCGGGCGCTGACCCGGGGGGGCCACGAATTCGCACGGCCGGCGCACCCGGATCGGTGTAATTTCCGAAGTACAGTCGATCCGGGAGGACACATGGCAACACAGAGCCCGTGGCCCGTCATCCACGCCGAACGAATCTCGCTCGCCGACGATCTCGCTTCCCTCACCGAGGAGCAGTGGTCCACCCCGTCACTGTGCTCGCAGTGGTCCGTCTGGGAGACGCTCGGCCACATGACGGCGACGGCCAAGATGACGCCGCCGAAGTTCTTCCTGAAGATGGCCGGGACCGGCTTCCGGTTCGAGTCGTTCGGCGCGAAGAACATCGCCGCGGAAACCGCGGGCACTCCCGCCGACACGCTCGCGGAGTTCCGCAGGGTCGCCACCGCGACGAGTTCCCCGCCGGGGCCGGTCGACACCTGGCTCGGCGAAACCATCGTGCACGCGGAGGACATCCGCCGACCGCTCGGCATCGCGCACGCCTACCCGCCGGACGCGCTGGTCCGGGTGGCGGACTTCTACAAGGGGTCGAACCTGTTGATCGGGAGCAAGTCCCGGATCGCGGGGCTAAGCCTCCGATCCACCGACACCGCCTGGACGATCGGGGCCGGCCCGGAGGTCGCCGGCCCCATGCTGGCGCTGGTGCTGGCGATGACCGGCCGCGCCGCGGGTCTGGACGAGCTGTCCGGCGAGGGCGTCGCGACGCTGCGCGAGCGGATCTGACGGCTGCGCACGCCGGACCTCGTGGCAGTGCCGATCGACCGCTCGGATTCAACGCCCCCAGACAGGGGTTCGGCCGGGGATGTAGCGATTAATCGCATCCTCGGCCGGATCTCTGCTTCTCAAGTTGTTCAGACCGTTACCGACCTGCTTTCCTTGATCCGCATCCCTCACGGTACGCCCGGGTCGACCTCGTCGCAATAGTCCTGACCAGCAATTTCAGCATAATTTCGCGACTGTCGGGCGTCACCGGTGCCCGCCCCGAACCCAGCCGGACGGGCACCGGAGAGCCCCGGGTCAGGAGTCCTGGATCTCGGTGATCTGGAACTGCGCCCCGAGCGGATCGGCCACCGTCGCCAGCCTGCCGAACGGCGAGTCCTCCGCCGGCCGGACGACGGTCCCGCCGAGCTCGACGACCTTCGCCAGTGCGGCGTCGGTGTCCTCGACGGCGATGTAGAACTGCCAGAACGACGGCGCGCCCTCGGGCAGGAATCCGGCGGCGTCCATGACGCCGGCGATGTTGTCGCCGCCGAGCCGCGCCTGTGAGTAGCGGAAGTCACCGGAGTCGGCGAGCGTGTTGTAGGTCCAGCCGAAGGTCTTCTCGTAGAACGGCAGCGCCGCCTGGTAGTCGCGCGAGAGGGTCTCGAACCAGGCCGGGGTGCCGGGCTCGCCCCAGCGGCCGTACCCGCTGTGCTGGTCGGGCTGCCACACACCGATCACCGCGCCGGCGGGGTCACCGAGGATGGCCATGGTGCCCTGCTCGCCGACCTGCATCGCCGGCATCATCACCTGTCCCCCGGCGGCCGACGCCCGTTCCGCGGTCGCCGCGGCATCGGCGGACTCGAGATAGACGGTCCAGACGTCGCCGTACGGGTTGCCGGGCTGCTGCGGGCCGAGCCCGGCGACCGGGGCGCCATCCTTGCTGAAGATCGAGTAGCCGCCGTACTGCGGGTCTTCGTTGGTATCCGAGGCCCAGCCGAACACGCCGGCGTAGAAGGGGATGACCCGCGACGGGTCGGAGCTGGTGAGGTCGACCCAACAGGGTGCGCCGACCTGGGACTTGCGTTCAGGCACGTCTGACTCCTTTGGCGGATTGCTGAGGACTGGTGCGCCGATCAACCTACGCGCAGCCACCGACATCCACCGGGGACCCGCGGCACCGCCGGCACGGTCAGCACTCGCTCGCCGGGACCCCGCGGAGCCGCTGGTGAGCCACTCCAGCAACCCCGCGAACCCGGTGACGGCCGCGATGCCGTGTTCGCCGAACACCTCTCGACAGACCGCCCGCACACCGAGACCGCACTGCTCCGAGTACAGGTTGCGGGCGCCCTGTGCGGGGATCTAGAACTCCTGGGCGCCGTTGTAGATGTAGAGCGGTCAGCGTCGCCGTCGCGTAGGACGGGGCTCCCGACGCGTCGGTCGTCCTCACCTTGAACTGGCGCACCTCGCGTACGGGAGCGGCGATGAGGGGGGGCGGCCTGCGTCGTCACGTCCCTCGACTCGAGAACCTCACCGTTGCGCTTGTCGCCCAGCGCATTCGGCCACGAGCCGAAGAACGGGTCGCCGACCGCCGACGGCATGATCGCGAGCCGCAGCGCCTGTATCGCGGCCGGTTCCCCAGGGACGACGCACCAGGCACCGGAGCGCGCGGAGCCCGGCGATTGCGTGGGCGTGCCACGCAAATCGCCGGACTGCGTCAGGAGACGGGGACGGGAACCCGTACCTCGGTCGGCACCTCCGACTTGATGACCTCGGTCTCGATCTCGTCGGGCACGGGTGCCGCCAGGACGGTCGGCTCCTGCGCGTAGTGGAAGTGCGGCCGACGGTGGCCGAGGAACGATCCGAACCAGGACATCACCGCGACGTAGCGGTTGCGGAAGCCCACCAGGTAGACCATGTGCACGGCCAGCCACAGCACCCACGCGACGAAGCCGGTGAGCTCGACGCTTTTCACCTTCGTCACCGCGCGGAAGCGGTTGATGATCGCCATGCTGCCCTTGTCGCGGAACTTGAAGGGCGTGCCGCGCTTGGTCTTGCCGAGGACGGTCCGGGCGACGTGGCGGCCACCCTGCATCGCGACCGGCGACTGCCCGGGCAGGTTGTTCAGCGAGGTCATGTCGCCGACGGCGAAGATGTCCGCGCGACCGCCGACGGTGAGGTCCGGGTTGACCAGCAGCCGTCCGGCCCGGTCGGTCTCGCATCCGGTCCGCTCGGCGAGCACGCCCGCGAAGTCGTTGGCCTGCACGCCCGCCGACCAGACGATGGTCTCGGCGGTGCGCCGCACCCCGGTCTCGCTGCCGTGCGCCTTGAAGGTGGCGCCGTGTTCGTCGATGTCGGTGACGAGGGTGTTCAGCACCACCTCGACGCCCGACTTCTCCAGCGAGGCCTTCGTGTACTCGCTGAGCTTGCCGCCGTACGCGGGCATCGCGACACCGGCGCCCTCGACCAGGGTGACGGTGACGTCGTCGACGGTGATGCCGCGGATCGACTGCTCGAAGTAGCGGCCGGCGAGCTCCTTGATCTGACCGGCGAGTTCGACGCCGGTCGCACCCGCGCCGATCACGATGAAGCTGAGCAGGTTCTTGGCGCGCTCGGGGTCGGTGGTGGTGTGCGCCTCCTCGAAGCAACGCACGATCTGGTCGCGCAACCGCTTCGCGTCGTTGACGGTCTTGAGCGCGTAGGTGACGTCGGCGAACTCGTCGCGGCCGAAGTACGACTGGCGCGCACCCGTGGCGGCGATCAGGAAGTCGTAGCCGAGGGTGTGCCGCTCGCCCGCGGCCTCGTAGACGAGTTCCTTGGCGTCGGGGCGCACGTCCACGACCCGGCCGAGGCGGACGTCGGCGTTCGGGTACTGCGCGAGGATTGCGCGGATGGAGGGTGCGATCTCGCCAGCCGACAGTACGCCGGTGGCCACCTGGTAGAGCAGCGGCTGGAAGAGGTGCTCGGTGGTCTCGGAAATGAGCACGAAGGGGGTACCGGCCTTGGCCAGCTTCTTCGCCGCCGCCAGGGCACCGAAGCCCGAGCCGACGATGACGACCTCGGTACGGTCCAACACTGTCTCGCTCACCACGACCTCCTGCTCGATCACAATCAGATGTATGAAAGCCACGCTAAGGATCACGAAGTGGTTTCCGCTAGTCAGCTGGGATATTCGGAATACAGTTATCTGGTTTGCTCATAAGTAGGATGGCGGCATGGACTTCCGTCAGCTGCGGTACTTCCTGGCCGTGAGCGAGGAACTGAGCTTCAGCCGCGCCGCGCAGAAGTGCTTCATCTCGCAGTCTGCGATCAGCCACCAGGTGTCGCGGCTCGAGCAGGAACTGGGCGCGGCGCTGTTCGAGCGGTCGACGCGGGTGGTCCGGCTGACGGACGCGGGTTCGCGACTGGTGCCGATCGCGCAGGAGGTGCTCAGCCTCGAGACGCAGGCGTACGCGGTCGCCAAGCAGCCGCGGAATCGGATCCGGATCACCGCGAACATGAGCTTCGCTCCGCAGTCCCTTGACGCGGTGGCACGGGTCCGTGACCTGCATCCCGATCTCGACATCGAGTTCGTGATCAAGAGCTTCGCCGAACGCATCGACGCCGTGGCCGCGGGCGACGCCGACATCGCGCTGGTCCGGGGAGCGGTGGACCGGCCGGGGCTGGAGACCGTCGAACTGGGCGTCGAGGACCTGCTGATCGTCACCTCGAGCCAGCATCCGTTGTCCGCGTTCTCCACCGTCGAGCTCGGCGAGCTGGCGCCCTATCCCCTGTTGCTGCCGCCACGGCACAGTCAGGTGCTGATCCACACGGTCGTCGAGGACGCCTTCGTCGAGGTCGGACGGCGGGTGCAGCTCGGGCCGCCGATCGCGAGGGACCACACCGCGACCCTCGACGTCATCAACCATCCGCGGGCCTGGACCGTCTTGTACTCCAGCACGGTGACCGGGGTTCCCCGGGCCGGCCTGCGGATCATGCGGGAGGCGCGCGGCAGGCTCCGAGTGCCGGTGTGCGGGGTCGTGCGCAGCGGCGCCGCCGGCTCACCCGCGATGGCCCATCTGGTGAACTCGCTGCGCGAGACCATGAATCTCGAGGCCGCGCCCGGCTCGGCGACGGACCAGGCCGGCTAGTCGCGCCACGGGACTACGCTTCGTCCATGACCGGCGAAACGCGGCGCGCGCGGGTCGAGGACGTGCACCGACTCGCCCAGGGCATGCCGCACGTGACCGTCGTGCCGGGACCGCGCGGCAACCCGGTCTATCAGGTCGGCGGAAAGTCGTTCGTCTTCTTCCGCGGACCGCGGCCCGATGCGTTCGACCCCGACACCGGCGAGCGCTACGACGACGTGATCGTGATCTGGGTCGACTCCGAGTCCGACAAGAAGGCCCTGATCCAGGATCCCGAGTCGCCGTTCTTCACGACGCCGCACTTCGACGGCCACCTCTCGGTCCTGGTGCGGGCGAGCCGGCTCCGCGAACTGACCCGGCGCGAGGTGGCCGAGGTCGTCCAGGATGCCTGGCTGTCGCGGGCGTCGGAGCGCAGGCGCCGAACCTGGCTCGAGGAGCATCCCGTCGAATAGATCCGACGGCTGTTGCCCCGCAGGGAGTAGACCACCGCGCCCGGCCGGCAGGAGGAGCCACGGACGGGTCCGTCACTCATCCGACTGACTGGATGCCCCCCGGTGCATTACCCTCCCGATGACCAATCGACTGAAATGGCGTGAAGAATGACGAAGTTGGCGGCTGCCCGGCGGCCCAAGACCCTTCCCCTGCTGATCCTGACGGCCTCCGTCGGCGCGGCGCTCGTGACTGGCTGCTCGTCGAGCAGTGACCAGCCCAGCGACCAGGACCAGATCCGCGACGTCACCAAGCAGGTGAGCGAGGCGTACACCGCCAAGGACGTGGACCGCTGGACCGGCGGCCTGTGCACCGAGACCGCGGACAAGGTCCGGGCGAAGACGCTCGACGAGAACCAGCCCGGCATGAAGCTGGTGTCGGTCGATGCGATCACCGTCGACGGCGACAAGGCCACCGCGAAGGTGACCGTCGACGAGGGCGGCCAGAACGTTACCGGCAAGGTCGGCTACGTCCGCGAGAACGGCGACTGGAAGTTCTGCACCCAGGAACAGTGACGCAACGGTCCGGCTCGGCCGCTGATTCGTCAGCCCGAGCCGGACCGGTCACATCGTCCGTCGGCCCGACAGCGCCCGTCCGAGCGTCAGCTCGTCGGCGAACTCCAGGTCGCCGCCCATCGGCAGGCCCGAGGCCAACCGGGTGACCGTCAGTCCGGGGAAGTCCCGCAACATCCGCACCAGGTAGGTCGCGGTGGCCTCGCCCTCGGTGTTCGGGTCCGTCGCGATGATCACCTCGGAGACGTCCACGCCGTCGTCCTGATTGCCGATGCGCGCCAACAGCTCCCGGATCCGCAACTGGTCGGGTCCGATGCCGCTGAGCGGGTCCAGCGCACCACCGAGCACGTGGTAGCGGCCCTTGAACTCTCGGGTGCGCTCGACGGCCTGCACGTCCTTGGGCTCCTCGACCACACAGATGGTCGTGCGGTCCCGGCGCGAGTCCGAGCAGATCCGGCACATCTCCTTGTCGGAGACCGTCCCGCAGACGACGCAGAACTGCACCCCGTCCCGGATCTTCTGCAGCGCGTTCTGCAGCCGGTCGATGTCCGGCGGCTCCACGCTGAGCAGGTGGAACGCGATCCGCTGCGCACTCTTGGGGCCGACACCCGGCAGCTTGCCGAGCTCGTCGATCAGATCCTGGACCGGGCCTTCGTACACGTCCTCGCCTCTAGAACGGGAGTCCGGGCAGACCGCCACCGAGGCCGCCGGCGAGCGGCCCGAGCTTGCCCGCCGCTACCTCCTGCGCCTTGGCCGACGCGTCCGCGATCGCGCCGATCACCAGGTCCTGCAGCGTCTCGACGTCCTCGGGGTCGACGACCTTCGGGTCGATCGCCAACGCGATCACCTCACCGGTGCCCTTGACGGTGGCCGTCACGAGGCCGCCGCCGGCCTGGCCGGTCACCTCCGCCTGGGCGATCTCCGCCTGCGCCGCCATCAGCTGCTGCTGCATCTGTTGGGCCTGCGCGAGAAGTTGCTGCATGTCGGGTTGTCCACCAGGCTGCACGTCGATTGTCCTTTCTGCGTGTTGCACCGTCAGCGTAGACGCATCGGGCTACGGTGGGCGGCGTGCGAGCGACGATGCAGCTGCGCCTGCTGCCAGTCGTGGCGGCCGCGCTGACCTTGACCGGGTGCACCATCCCCACCGAGGGCGCCGCTGCGGCGGATCGTTCGGCCCCGGCGGTGCCCGCGCCCCTGCTCTCCGCCGTGCCGGTCGCCGCGACCGGACTGCACGGGCGGACGGTCTTTCTCGACCCGGGCCACAGCGGGTCGCACGACGCGGCGATCACCGCCCAGGTACCCACCGGCCGGGGCGGCACCAAGGACTGCCAGACCACCGGAACCAGCACCGACGACGGCTATCCCGAGCACACGCTCGCCTGGCAGGTCGTCGACCACATGCGCACCCAGCTCGAAAGCCTCGGCGCCCGAGTCGTTCTCAGCCGCACCGACGACACCTCGGTCGGCAGCTGCGTCGACGAGCGGGCCGCGATGGCCAACGCCTCCGGCGCGGACGCGGTGGTCGCGGTGCACGCCGACGGAGCCGCACCCCGCGAGCACGGATTCCACGTCTGCTACTCGGTACCGCCGCTCAACGCCGTCCAGACCGGTCCGTCGGTCGCCTTCGCCACCGCCATGCGCGACGCGATGACGGTGGCGGGATTCACGCCGTCGACCTACGTCGGCGACCGCGGCCTGCAGGGCCGCGACGATCTCGCCGGCCTGAACCTCGCGACCCGGCCGTCGGTGCTGGTGGAACTCGGCAACATGCGCAACCCCGACGAGGCCCGCGAGATGACCGGCGACGACGGTCGGGCCCGGTACGCCCGTGCCGTGGTCGCCGGCATCACCAGCTTCCTCGGTGGCTGACGCCCTCCGGACTACCCCAGTTCGCGAGCCAGGTTCGCCAGCACGGCGGCCTGGATCTTCTTGAGGCCCAGCGGCGCAAAGGTCCGCTCGAAGAAACCGCCGATGCCGCCCGCACCGTTCCATGCGGTGGTCGTGGCGACGGTGGACCCGGTCCCGTTCGGGGTCACGGTCCAGGTGGTGACGAGGCTCGAGTTCGCATCGGTCTCGGTGATCGTGTTGCCCGCGACGGTGACGGTCGCCTTGATGTTGCGCGAACGCTTCTCGGTGGCCTTCAGGGTCCACTGAGCGACAGTGCCCGCGCCCTGACCGCCCTCGAGCACCTGGTAGTCGAGGTACTGCTCGGTGAGGATGCGCGGTCGCACCGTCTGATAGTCGGCGAGCGCCGCCAGCGCCTGCTCCGGTGCCGCCGCAACCTCGACCGAACTGCTCGCGCTGACCTGTCCCACCGTGTATCTCCTTAGCCGTGCGGGGCGGCGCAACGCCGACCCGAGTCGTATGACGTTCCCGTCGCCACCATCGTGCCCGCTCCGCTGACGGCGCGGAAGTCCCGCCGCCGGGCGTGTGCCCTGGATCACGACGGCAGGCGACGAGGTCCGATCGGACGCGCTCGCAACATTTGCGTGACATTTCCCGATTCACTCGTGGCGTGCTGTCGCAGCGATCGCCCGTAGGCGATAGCGTCGAGGTGTGGCTGTCACTTCGAGTGCGTTGCGCAACCGACTTGGTCGACGATCGTCCACACCGCGCGAGGTCGGGGCGCAGGCCCACCGCGCGGGTGTCGAGCGTCTGCTGACGAGCTATCACGCCATCCCGCCGTCGGCGAACGTGCGCCTGGCCAAGAAGACGTCCAACCTCTTCCGTGCCCGGACCCGGACCGACGCACCCGGGTTGGACGTCTCCGGCCTGTCCGACGTGATCTCGGTCGACCCGGCGACGCGTACCGCCGACGTCGCGGGCATGTGCACGTACGAGGACCTGGTCGCGGCGACGCTCCCCTACGGACTCGCGCCGCTCGTCGTCCCGCAGCTCAAGACCATCACCCTCGGCGGCGCCGTCACCGGACTGGGCATCGAGTCCACCTCGTTCCGCAACGGGCTGCCGCACGAGTCGGTGCTCGAGATCGACGTCCTCACCGGCAGCGGCGAGATCGTCACCGCCACCCCGGACGGCGAGCACGCGGACCTGTTCTGGGGCTTCCCGAACTCGTACGGCACGCTCGGCTACTCCACTCGGCTGCGCATCCAGCTCGAGACGGTGAAACCCTTTGTCGCGCTCCGGCATCTACGCTTCGACGACCTCACCGAGCTGCAGGCCACGATGGATCGCATCGTGGAGTCGCGCAGCTACGACGGCATCGCCGTCGACTACCTCGACGGCGCGGTGTTCTCCGCGAAGGAGAGCTACCTGACCCTCGGCGCGGCGACCGACGAGCCGGGGCCGGTGAGCGACTACACCGGCCAGGACATCTACTACCGGTCGATCCAGCACGAATCGATCACGCACCCGAAGACCGACCTGCTCACCATCGCCGACTACCTGTGGCGCTGGGACACCGACTGGTTCTGGTGCTCGCGCGCCTTCGGCGCGCAGAATCCGCGGATCCGACGGCTGTGGCCGAAACGCTACCGCCGCAGCAGCTTCTACTGGAAGCTGATCGCCCTCGACCAGAAGTACGACATCGGCGACCGCATCGAACGCCGCAAGGGCAACCCCCCGCGCGAACGGGTCGTCCAGGACGTCGAGGTGCCGATCGAGCGCACCGCCGACTTCGTGCGCTGGTTCCTGCGGGAGATCCCGATCGAACCGCTGTGGCTGTGCCCGCTGCGGCTGCGTGAACCCGGCCCCGCGGGAGCGTCCGCCGTCCGTCCGTGGCCGCTGTACCCGCTCGAACCCAAACGCACGTACGTCAACATCGGCTTCTGGTCGTCGGTCCCGATCGTGGCCGGCGAACCCGAGGGCGCGGCGAACCGGCTGATCGAACGGACGGTCACCGAGTTCGACGGGCACAAGTCGCTCTACTCCGACTCCTACTACTCGAAGGACGAGTTCACCGCGCTCTACGGCGGCGAACGATACGACGAACTGAAGAAGCGCTACGACCCCGATTCACGTCTCCTCGACCTGTTCTCCAAGGCGGTGCAACGCAAGTGACGACATTCAAAGAAGACAAGACCTCGACCGGAAACGGCACCGGCAAGCTCTCCATTGCGGAGATCCTCGAAACCGTTGTCGGAGAAGACATCCCAGTTCGATTCACCGCGTACGACGGTAGCTCCATCGGCGCCGAGAACGCCGAGTACGGCCTCGATCTGAAAACGCCACGCGGCACCACCTACCTGGTGACGGCCCCGGGCGACCTCGGCCTCGCCCGTGCCTACGTGTCCGGCGACCTGGAGGCGTCGGGCGTGCACCCCGGCGACCCGTACGAGATCCTCCGCGTCCTGGGCGAGCAGCTGCACTTCAGCCGGCCGTCCGCGAAGGAGCTGGCGGCCATCACCCGGTCCCTCGGCTGGGAACTGCTCAAGCCCGTCGCACCGCCGCCGCAGGAGCACCTGCCGCGGTGGCGCCGCTTCGCGGAAGGCCTGCGGCACTCCAAGACCCGCGACGCCGAGGCGATCCACCACCACTACGACGTCTCCAACGCCTTCTACGAGATGGTCCTCGGTCCGTCGATGACCTACACGTGTGCGGCCTACGAGTCGCCGGACCAGAGCCTCGAGGACGCCCAGGACAACAAGTACCGCCTGGTCTTCGAGAAGCTGAACCTGAAGCCCGGCGACCGACTGCTCGACATCGGCTGCGGCTGGGGCGGCATGGTCCGGTACGCGGCCAGGCACGGCGTCAAGGCGATCGGCGCGACACTGTCGGCCGAACAGGCCGCGTGGGCGCAGAAGGCGATCGCCGACGAGGGACTGTCCGAACTGGCGGAGGTCCGCCATTCCGACTACCGCGACATCACCGAGACCGGATTCGACGCGGTCTCCTCGATCGGGCTGACCGAACACATCGGCGTGCACAACTACCCCGCGTACTTCGCGTTCATCAAGGGCAAGCTGCGCGAGGGGGGCCTGCTCCTCAACCACTGCATCACGAGGCCGGACAACAAGCACAACGCGAGGGCAGGCGGGTTCATCGACCGCTACGTCTTCCCGGACGGCGAGCTCACCGGGTCCGGGCGGATCATCACCGAGATCCAGGACGTCGGGCTCGAGGTGCGCCACGAGGAGAACCTCCGCGAGCACTACGCACTGACCCTGGCCGGCTGGTGCCGCAACCTCGTCGACAACTGGGATGCCTGCGTCGAGGAGGTCGGCGAGGGCACCGCGCGGGTGTGGGGCCTGTACATGGCCGGGTCACGACTCGGCTTCGAGCGCAACGGTATCCAGCTGCACCAGGTCCTCGCGGTCAACACGGACCGCAAGGGCAACGCGGACCTCCCGCTGCGTCCGTGGTGGAAGGGCTAGTACGCGACCGGCACCATCGGCTCGATCAGCGACCACTGGGCGTCGGACAGGTACTCGGTACGTGCCACGACGCCCAGTGGTCGCCGATGGGAGCTGTCGCCAATTGGGAGACACGCTCCAGCTGGCAATGCTGGGAAGGGCCTCCGGCCAGGCGAGGATTACCATCCAAAGATCGCGCGCACCACCGACCCCAACTGGTCGGGGAGGACGCGGATGGGACCGAGACAGCCGGGACCGTACGCCCCTTGCCACCCTTCCCAGTACCCAGAGCAGCTGCCGCCGCTGCCCGTTTCGCTGTCCGTGGCGCTGCCCGTGGGCTGTTGCGGTGGTGGAAAAATGGCGGTAGCGAGATCTGCGACGGAACCACCGCTGGGGTCGGCGGCGTTCTCCTGGGCCGACGCCGTGCCCCCACCGAAGACCAGTCCGCCGCCGAGCAGAGCCGTGGCGACCAGAACGGACGCGCCCCGCCGCGCCAGATTTCGAGACATGCAACTTCCTTCGTTCGACATGCGATGACCGGGGCGCCCACACCCGACGGAACGCCCCCCGACCGAGCCAGAATAGGGCGAATCGCCCAGGGCGGCAGCCGAATCGGACTCAACTTTCCGCAGGTCAAAGCGTTGAACACAACTGGGCCACACCGCGGCCGCGGCCCTCGGGTCCGAGGCCGAACGTCACGCGGAGGGGGCGGCCTGCCGAACACTGCGGGCGATCTCCGTCGCGGCGCTCTGCACCGCCGCGACCATCCGGCGGTCCGTGGTGATCCGGCCGAGGGGCCCGCAGATCGACACGGCGGCGGGCGTCGGGTGTCCGTGCGCGATTGTCGCGGCGACGCAACCGATCCCGGGCAGCGCCTCGCCGCGGTCGAAGGCGACACCCTCGACGTCGATCCGATGGAGTTCCGCCTCCAACGTGCGCCTGCCTCCGGACCCGCGCGCCGCGTCCCGGTTGAGCCGGTCGAAGTCCGGGCCGTCGAGGGCCTCCCGCGGAAGCGCGCTGAGCATCGCCTTCCCCACCGCGGATCGGTGCGCGGGGTACCGCCCACCGATCCGCGACGGGATCTTGGCCCCGAACGTGCCCGAGATCTTCTCCCAGTAGATGCCGTCCGACCCGTCGAGGAATGCGAGGTGGACGACCGCGCCGGTGGACCGGTGCAGCTCCTGCAGGATCGGCAGGGTGGTGCGGTGGAACCAGTGGCTCCGCACCGCCCTGGAGCCGAGCTCGAACAGCCGGACCCCGATCTCGTAGCGGGTTCCGACCCGGTTGAGCCACCGCTTCTCCACCATCTTCTCGAGCAGGCGGTGCGCCGAGGAGGTCGGTATCCCCGTCAGCCGGGCCGTCTCGCTGAGGCTGAGGTGCCCGCAGTCCTCGAAGGCCTCCAGGACGAGCTCGACCCGGTCGAACATCGACATGCCCTGGGTCTGCTGACGATCGTTCTCCACGGCCGCACCTCTCCTTCTTCGGCGGACTAGACGCCGAAGCCGCCTGATACAGAAATCTGCTGCCCCGTAATGTAGTTCGCCTCGTTCGAGGCCAGGAACACGCAGGCGGCACCGATGTCCGCGGGCTTGCCCCACCGCTTGAGCGGCACCAGCTTGTGGACCTCGCGCTCCCACTCCTCGTCGAAGACCCCCTGGGACTTGAGCTCGAGGAACATGCCGGCCTCGATCACGCCGACCAGCACCGAGTTTGCTCGGATGTTGTGCGCGCCCTCCTCCTTCGCGATCCCGCGGATCAGCGATTCGTTGGCACCCTTCGGGATCACCGACAGGCCGTCGAGCATCGGGAACCAGTGGTCGCCGGCGGAACCGAGGTGGACCACCGAACCCCCGCCGTGCTCGCGGAAGTGCGGCAGCACCGCGTGCACAGCGGTGAACATGCCCAGGGTCTCGATCTCGATCGACCGCCGGTACTGCGCGGGGGTCGTCTCGGCGACGGTGATCTGGTCGACCACCGGGCCCGCACCCCACACGACGGTGTGGATGCGCGTGTGCTCCTCGACCACCTCACCGAGCACCCGGGACACGTCCGCCTCGTCGCGGACGTCCACCTGGTGTGCGCTGGCCTTGACCCCGAGCGCCCGCAGCTCGGCCACGGTCGCCTCGGCGACCTCGCGCTTGGAGTTGTAGCAGACCGCGACGGCGCTTCCGGCCCGCGCGAACTCGCGCGCGACGCCACTGCCGATGCCACCGCTGCCGCCGAACACCAGCGCGGCGCCGTCCGGGAAATTCAAGGTCAGCATGCTTCTACTCCATTGGTGTCGGGTCCGAACACCGCCCCGCCGCCGAACGCGGCGCGGTGCGAGATCGGCTGGTTGCCGTCGACGTCGGTGACGCCGTAGTGCCGGGCCACCTCTGCGGTGACCAGCGTGTGGCCGGAGCGCGCGTTCAGATCGGGGTCGCCTGCGAGGGCGACGACGACGCGGCCAACGAACTCCGGCGACTCCGCGTCCGCGATGGGGAATCCCTCGATGTCGTCGACTCCCATGGCCATCACGAACTCCGTCTTGACCAGTCCGGGCCACAACGACAGGGTGCTCACCCCGGTGCCCTCGAGCTCGACGGCCATGTCGTGGGCCATCTTGTCGAGCCCGGCCTTCGACATCCCGTAGAGCACCGAGTGCAGGTATCCGCGGGTACCGAAGGACGAGATGTTCGCGATGGCACCGGAACCCGCCGGAACCATCAGCTTGGCGGCCTCGACGCTCGCCACGTAGTGGGCACGCAGACCGACGCCGATCAGCGAATCCCAGTCGCTCACGGGGCGCTTCCAGAACGGCTCCGTGAACCCGGCGAATCCGTCGGGGTTGGCCCACACGTTGTTGACCAACAGGTCCAGCCGGGCGTCCTGCTCCTCGCGAATGCGGGCGAACACGCCCGCGATCTGGGCGTCGTCCCGGTGATCGCACTGCACGGCGATACCCGTGCCACCCCGGTCGGTGACCGCGGCCGCGCTCGCGTCGAGCGGACCGCCGCCTCCGACCGGCCCGCGCCCGGTGACGTACACCGTCCAGCCGTCCGCTCCGAGGGCGCCCGCGATGCCCCTGCCCACTCCTCGACTCGCGCCGGTGACGAGCGCAACCTTGCTCATGCGCGTCACCTACTGCTCGACGAGGCAGTCGTCACCGAGCGGTCGCGTGATCGCCCAGGACCGCCGGAAGTGGCACTTGGACATCTTCCACTGGCCGTCTTCCACGACGTACTCGTCGTCGTACTCGCCCGACATCACGGTCTCGGTCCGCTCGACGAGGTTGACCTGCCGAAACCGGAGGGTCCACTGGCCGGACGCCGAACCGTGGTCGTGCACGGTGATGTCCGGGTGCATGCCGTGGTGCATGTCGAGGATCACGTGCCGGCCGTCCACCTGCTGCAGCGCGATCTGCGTGAAGACCTCGGCGATCTTGTCGGCGTCGTCGAACGCGCCGAGGGCGCCGTAGTCGATCGATGCGCCCGAGGCGATGAAGCACGCCCGGAACACCGTGGGGTCCTTCGCGTCACATGCCCGCCAGTACCTGTGCTTGAGAGCCTTGATCGCTTCGATTTCGGCGAACTGCTCCACCGACGACAAACCGTTGGGACGGCCCGTGGCGATTGACTGAGACACCGCGACTCCTGTTCTCCGATCGGCCCGAGACTGCTGTGCTCCAGGCCACACCGGGTGAACCTAGTGTCGACTTCCCCGACCGCCCATACTCTTTCCCTCGTCGCGGGAAACCGCAGGTCGCAGGCACCGGAAAACGCCGAAAGGCGCCCCCCGCTCGGTCGGACCGAGCGGGGGGCGCCTCGAGGCGGACGGGGCCTAGGCCTTCAGGGACGCCGGCGGGGTGAAGCGCTCGCCGTACTTCGCCGCGAGCTCCTCGGCGCGCTTGACGAAGCCGGCCTTGCCGCCCTTGTAGCCGACGACGTACTGGTGCACGCCACCGGTCCAGGCCGGGAAGCCGATGCCCATGATCGAGCCGATGTTGGCGTCGGCGCTGGTCATCAGGACACCCTCGTCGAAGCACTTCTGGGTCTCGATGGCCTCGATGAACAGCATCCGCTCGATGAGGTCCTTGATCGGGGCCTGGTTCGAGCCCGAGTTGAACTGCTCGCGCAGCCCCGACCACAGGCCGGTGCGCTTGCCGTCGACGTACTCGTAGAAGCCCGCCCCACCGAGGCGACCCTTACGGTCGTTGCCCTCTACGAGGAAGTTGATCACGTCGCCGGCCGGATCCGCGGGCAGCTCCTTGCCCTCGGCCAGCGCCGCGGCCTTGGACTCCGCGCGGATCTTCTGCATCAGCGTCAGGTTCAGCTCGTCCGAGAGCTGCAGCGGCGCCGCCGGGTAGCCCGCCTGCATGCCGGCCTGCTCGATGGTGGCCGGCTCGATGCCCTCGGCGACCATACCGATGGCCTCGTTGATGAACGTGCCGATGACGCGCGAGGTGAAGAAGCCGCGCGAGTCGTTGACCACGATCGGGGTCTTGCGGATGGCCTGCACGTAGTCGAACACCCGGGCCAGCGCCTCGTCCGAGGTCTTCTCACCGCGGATGATCTCCACCAGCGGCATCTTGTCGACGGGCGAGAAGAAGTGGATGCCGATGAAGTCTTCCGGGCGCTTGACGCCAGTCGCGAGACCGGTGATCGGCAGGGTCGAGGTGTTCGACCCCAGCAGCGCGTTCGGCTCGACGATGTCCTCGATCTCCTGGAAGACCTTGGCCTTGAGCTCGGGGCTCTCGAAGACGGCCTCGACGACGAAGTCGACGCCGGCGAAGTCCGCGGGGTCGGCGGTCGGGGTGATGCGCGCGAGCAGGGCGTCGGACTTCTCCTGCGTGGTCTTGCCGCGCGAGAGCGCCTTGGCCTCGATCTTCTCCGAGTACGCCTTGCCCTTGGTCGCCGCCTCGATGCTGACGTCCTTGAGCACGACCTCGAAGCCGGCCTTCGCCGACACGTACGCGATGCCGGCGCCCATCATGCCGGCGCCGAGGACACCGACCTTCTTGATCTCGCTCTTCGGGATGTCCTTCGGGCGCGAGGCGCCGGAGCCGATCGACTGCATGTCGAAGAAGAACGCCTGGATCATGTTCTTCGCGACCTGCCCGGTGACGAGCTTGGTGAAGTAGCGGGACTCGATGCGCAGCGCGTTGTCCACGTCGACCTGGCTGCCCTCGACCGCGGCGGCCATGATGGCGCGCGGGGCCTCCATCGGCGAGCCCTTGAGGGTCTTGCGCAGGTTCGCCGGGAAGGCGGGCAGGTTCGCCGCGAACGCCGGGGTGGCGGGGGTGCCACCGGGGATCTTGTAGCCCTTGACGTCCCACGGCTGCACGCCGGACTCGGGGTTGGCCTTGATCCACGCCTTCGCGGCGGGGACGAGCTCCTCGACCGAGGAGACGACCTCGTCGACGAGGCCGATCTCCTTGGCCTGCTGCGGTCCGCGCTGCTGGCCCTGCAGCAGCATCTGGGTCAGCGCCGTCATGATGCCGAACATGCGGACCGTGCGGACCACGCCGCCGCCGCCGGGCAGCAGGCCGAGGGTGACCTCGGGCAGACCGATCTTGACGCCCTTGACGTCCGCGGCGATCCGGTGGTGGGTGGCCAGCGCGATCTCGAGGCCGCCGCCGAGGGCCGCACCGTTGATGCAGGTGACGACGGGCTTGCCGAGGGTCTCGAGGCGACGCAGGTCCGCCTTGAGGGTGACGCTGTGGTTGAAGATCTGCTCGGCGTCCGCGGGACCGACCTTGATCATGTTCTTCAGGTCGCCGCCGGCGAAGAAGGTCTTCTTGCCCGAGGTCAGGACGACGCCCGTGATGGCGTCCTTCTCGGCGTACAGCCGGTCGACGGTGGCATTCATCGACGCGATGTACCGGTCGTTCATGGTGTTCGCGCCCTGGTTGGGGTCGTCGATGGTGAGCACGACGATTCCGTCGGCGTCCTGCTCCCAGTTGATGATGTTCTGCTCGCTCACTTCGTCTCTCCTGGTAGTCCGGGCCGCGTCAGACGCGCTCGATGATGGTGGCCACGCCCATGCCGCCGCCGATGCACAGCGTGACGAGGGCCCGCTTGGCGCCGCGGCGCTCGAGCTCGTCGACCATGGTTCCGGTGATCATGGCGCCGGTGGCACCGAGCGGGTGGCCCATGGCGATGGCGCCGCCGTTGACGTTGAGCTTCTCGTCCGGGATGTTCAGGTCCTTCTGGAACTTCAGGACGACGGACGCGAACGCCTCGTTGATCTCGAACAGGTCGATGTCGTCGACCGTGAGGCCGGCCTGGGCGAGCACCTTCTTCGTCGCCGGCGTCGGGCCGGTGAGCATGATGGTGGAGTCGGCACCCGAGGTGGCCGTCGCGACGACGCGGGCGCGCGGGGTCAGGCCCATCGCCTTGCCCGCCTCCTCGCTGCCGACGAGCAGCAGCGCGGCGCCGTCGACGATGCCGGAGCTGTTGCCGCCGTGGTGGACGTGGTTGATCTTCTCGACCCAGTGGTACTTCTGCAGCGCGACGGCGTCGAAGCCGCCCATCTCGCCGACCATCGCGAAGGCGGGGGCGAGGCCCGCGAGGCTCTCCACGGTGGTACCGGGGCGCATGTGCTCGTCGTTGTCGAGGATGGTGATGCCGTTGATGTCCTTGACCGGGACCACGGACTTGGCGAAGTATCCGCCGGCCCAGGCCTTCGCCGCCAGGTCCTGCGAACGGACGGCGTACGCGTCGACGTCGTCACGGCTGAAGCCCTCGATGGTGGCGATCAGGTCGGACGAGATGCCCTGCGGGACGACGTAGTTGTCGTAGTTGGTGGCCGGGTCGTTCACCCAGGGGCCGCCGTCGCTGCCCATCTTGACGCGCGACATGGACTCCACGCCGCCGGCGATGACCATCTCGTCCCAGCCGGAGCGGACCTTCTGTGCGGCCATGTTCACGGCCTCGAGGCCGGAGGCGCAGAAGCGGTTGATCTGCACGCCGCCGACGGTGTCGGGCAGGCCGGCGTCGGTGGCGGCGATGCGCGCGATGTCCATGCCCTGGTCGCCGAGCGGGGAGACCACACCGAGGATGAGATCCGAGATGCGGTCCTCGTCGAGGTCCGGGAAGCGCACGCGCAGCTCGTCGATCAGGCCGGTGACCAGCGAGATCGGCTTGACCGAATGCAGCGAGCCGGTGTTCTTGCCTCGGCCACGTGGGGTTCGGATGGCTTCATAAATGAATGCCTCTGTGGTCACGGTGTTCCTTCCTGTGCACGGCTGCGCCGCGTGCGAGCGGTTCGTCTTCGGATCCAACGTGTGGTCGGGCGCCGGTCACGGCACCGACCCGAGGCAGACACCCCGATGGACGCAATAGTAGAACGTGTTCCAAAATGGGGTCTAGGACCGAACCGAGCGAGGTCCGTGACCGATGTGATCAGCCCAGGCCGGCATCCCGAGCCAGCACGATGGCGGACGACCGGTCCGCCGCGCCGAGCTTGGCCAGGATGTTCGAGGTGTGGTTCCGGACCGTCTTCGGGCTCAGGACCAGGCGCCGGGAGATGGTGGCGTTGTCGTGACCGGCGGCGATCAGGTCGAGGATCTCCCGTTCCCGCACGGTGAGCGACGGAAACACGGTCGACGGCAGGCTCACCGAGGCCGCCATGAAGCCCATCGCCCGCTGCGCGACCGCGGCGCCCAGGATCAGCTCGCCGTTGGCCACCGCCCGCACCGCCCGCTCCACCTCCTCCGGACCCGCGCCCTTGACCAGGTAGCCCCGCGCCCCCGCGCGCACCGAGGCGACGAGCGAGTCGTCATCCTCGTGCATGGTCACCATCAGCACGAACAGTCCCGGCAGCCGCTCCACCAGTTCCTTGGTCGCCTCCACCCCGGATCCGTCACCGAGTTCGATGTCCATCAGCACGACGTCCACCTCGCCGGTCACCGCCTCCAGCGCCTCGGCCGCCGAGCTGGCCTCGGCCACGACCTCGATGCCGTCGAGAGTCGACAGCAGCGCGACCATACCGAGCCGGAACACGGGGTGGTCGTCGACGACGGCGACGCGGATGACTGTCATGACGGCGCCAACGGTAGCCGGGCGACGACCCGCGTTCCGTGCGGCGGCGACGAATCGATCACCAGGGTTCCGCCGAGGGCACGCGCCCGCTCGCCCATCGAACGGGTGCCGACGCCGGGAGCCCGCCCGGCGTCGAACCCGGCGCCGGCGTCCTGCACCGTGACGGTGAGATGTCGGTCCGTCGAATCGGTTGTCGTGCAGAGCGCCTCGACCCGACACCGGTCCGCGCCACTGTGCCTGCGCGCATTGGACACCGCCTCCACCACGATCCCGTAGGCGGCGGCCCCCGCGTCCGCGTCCACGCCCACCGGAATCTGGACACTCACCTCGACGGCGAATCCGCCGCGGGAATGCTGGGCGGCCAGCTCGTGCAGCGCGGCGGCCAGGCCCAGTTCGTCGAGGATCGACGGAAAGAGGTTGCGCGACAACGACCGGACGCCGTCCACCTGGTGATCGAGCTGCTCCTGCAGCGACTCCAGCAGTCGACCGGCCGCGTCCGGGTCGCTGCAGAGCAGGTTTCGCACCCCCTGCAGGCCCAACCTGATCCCGGCCAGCGACGGCCCGAGTCCGTCGTGCAGTTCCCGCCTGATCACCCGCCGCTCCTCGAGCCGCACCGAGGACAGGCGGGTCCTGGTGGCCTCGAGGTCACGCGAGGCCTGCACCAGCACCAGCCCGGCGGCCACCACGGAGGACAACTCCTGCAAGGACTTCCGTGCCCGCGCGCCCAGCGACTCACCCGGGGGTGCGGTAGCGGTCAGCCTGCCGACGGTGCCGCCGCGGTGAATCAAGTCGACCTCGACCGCCGGGCCGGTCGGATCCCCGCAGCGCGTGATCGGCTCCGCGTCGCCGTCCCGCCACACCGTCACCGACTCGAGGCGCAGGGCCGCCGCGACACCGCCCGCCAGTTCCGCGACCAACTCGTCCGAATCCGCCGAGGCGAACCGGGTGCCCAGGCTGCGGACCGCCCGGGCCGGGTCCAGCCCGTCGCCGTACACCAGGTCGTGCACCCGGCGCTGCAGCCACAGCCGCGCCGGCTGCACCGCCACCGCAACCGTGCCCGCCGCGACCGCCTGCGCGATCACCGAGTCCGTGGTCGGGAGCAGCCGGGCCAGGGCGGTCGCGACCGCCACGTACAGCCCGATCAGCACGACCGTCAGGGTGCCCGCGAGCACGGCCCGGCTGACCGCGAGGTCGAGCCCCCACATCCGTTGCCGCAGTATCGAAACCAGCATCGCGGCCGGGTAGAAGGTCTGCACCACCAGGTGGGTCAGCGGGGTCAGCACCCACAACCAGGGCCACGACGCGGGCAGCGCGAGCGGCACGAAGGACAGCGCCATCATCGCGGTGCCCAGGCACAGCCAGCCGAGGCCCACCCGTTCGGCCACCGGCCCGCGTCGCCACCGACGGGCGACGTCGGCCGCCGCGGCCAGTCCGACCGTCACCACGGGGACCACCAGCGCGGCCGGTGCGGTCTCGGCGTAGGTGCGGGCCGCGAAGAACCAGACCGTCGTCGCGACGCCGACCCCCAGTCCGACCTTGCCGACCGTGTCGAGCCGGTGGTCACGAATCAGCCAGGGCACCACCAGGAACAGCGCGAGTGTGCCCGGGATCCACGCGGTGTTCTGCAGCGGGTCGATCGCGGCGACCGCGGGCAGTCCCGGTCGGACGGTCGCCAGTTGAGTCCAGGCGTAGCTGAACGCGGCGAGACCGAGTCCGATCGCGGTGAGGCCCAGGATGACCGGAACCGGGTGCGCGCGGCGGGACAGCACCACCCCTCCGACGGTGCCGTAGACGCCCGCGCCCACCAGGTCCACGAGGAAGAACAGCTGGTTCGCATCGAGGGCCGGACTCGCGCCGAGGAACGCGACCAGCGCCAGCACCGCAAGCAGCCACGCGGTGAGCGCGAGCACCGCGGCGGGTACGGGCCATCCCCCGGCGCCCGCCACCACCTCGGATCGCTCGCTCACCCGCTCCCCTTCCCGTCTCCGGATCCGCATTCTCCGTCAGCGACGGTCGGCGCGCCCCGAGAACCACAGCCCGAGCGCGCAGACGAGCACCCAGACCGGTCCGGTGAACCCCGCCATGTACTGGAGCGGGGAGATCCCGAACAGGGCGGTCACCGCGCCGAGGACGGCGCTGGTCCACCCGATCCAGCGCGGCAGCGCGTCGTGCCGCAGCGCGGCGACGGCGACGGCCAGCGCGCTCACCCCGGCGCCCGCCCACAGCCACGGAATGGTGCCCAGCCAGTGCGCCCCGACCACCGCGAACTCGGGCACCAACTGTTCGTGCTCGGACAGCCCGAACACCAGCTCGGTGGTCAGCCCGGTCCCGATCAGACAGGCCGCCGCGGTGAGAAGCAGCCCGCCCGCCGCGACCGACGGCAGCAGGCTGCCCACGTCCACGCGCGCCGCGATTCGCCGCTGCAGGCCGGCGGCGAACACCAGCAGTGCCAGCGCCGCCACCGCGAAGGCGACGTGTTCGACGAGGATCGACGGACGCTGCTCGGCGAGTCGCGCGGTCATCGCGACGGCGTTGCCGGCGATGCCCTCCTCCGTGGTGACGGAGATCCTCGTGCTCGCTTGCGTCCCCACGATCCCGCCGATCCCGGCGAGGACGCCGATCAGCGTCCACCCCGACCGTTGCCGGGCGCCCACCCGGACCTCCGGCGCGGCCTGAAGCTCACTGGCTGTGCTCATCTACCCACCTCCTGCTCTGCCCCGCTGCGGTCGCGGCGCATTCGACTGCGGACGACGTTGCCGCGCCCGGTGTCCCGGCCGCCAGGGTCACCCGACCCGGGTGGCCGGGAATTCACGGGCGACGGATCGGATAAAGCGGACCGAATTGCCCGACATCCTGGAACGGTCCCGGATCGCGGTGTTCAATTGGTCGAGTACGACTCCGGGCACCACGACGCGGGCGGCGGATCCCGATCCCCAACGCCCCTGGGAGTTCTCATGGCGACGTTCTCGACACCCCGGCAACTCGACCTGCTTCGTGAGCTCGAACCGACGGTGGAGGCGAATCTCAACCGGCACCTGTCCATCGCCAAGAACTGGAATCCGCACGACTACGTGCCGTGGGACGAGGGCCGGAACTTCGCCGCGATGGGCGGCGAGGACTGGGAACCCGACCAGTCCAGGCTCTCGGAGGTCGCGAAGGCCGCGATGATCACGAACCTGCTCACCGAGGACAACCTGCCCTCCTACCACCGCGAGATCGCGGCCAGCTTCTCCCGCGACGGGGCATGGGGCACCTGGGTGAACCGGTGGACCGCCGAGGAGAACCGGCACGGCATCGTCATGCGCGACTACCTGACGGTGACCCGCGCGGTCGACCCCGTTCAACTCGAACAGTTCCGCCTCGAGCACATGACCAACGGCCTCGTCTCGCCGATGGAGGGATCGTTCCTGCACTCCGTCGCGTACGTGACCTTCCAGGAACTGGCGACCCGGCTCTCGCACCGCAACACCGGCAAGGCGTGTGCGGACGCCGTCGCGCAGCGGATGCTCGACCGTGTCGCGGCCGACGAGAACCTGCACATGGTGTTCTACCGGAATCTCGCCGGCGCCGCGCTCGACCTCGCCCCCGACTCAGCGATGGTGGCGCTCACCGACGTGGTCACCCATTTCCAGATGCCCGGCTTGACGATGCCCGACTTCCGGCGCAACGCGGTGCTGCTCGCCAAGCACGGCATCTACGACCTGCGCCAGCACCTCGACGAAGTACTGCTTCCCGTGCTGCGGATGTGGCACGTGTTCGAACGCACCGACTTCACCGGCGAGGGTGAACGTGCCCGCGATCGGCTCGGCGACTATCTCGAGACACTGCGGCAGTCGGCGACCCGGTTCGAGGAGTCCCGCGAGCGGATGCTCGCCCGGGAGGCGGCGCGCGCCTGACAGGTCGCTCCGAAAATGTGGAATTGATTCTGACCGATGGCCCGCGCGCTCGCGGCGCTCGCCCTATCGTATGCGTGACACTCTGTAACGACGAAGGGGTCGGTATGCGAACGGGCGAATCCACGGTGTGGCACTGGGACACCAGCCTTCGGGCTCACCTGGTCTCGGGTTTCGCGCGGTCGGTCGTCAAGCCGCTGTTCACGATCTGGCCGATCACCGACCGCGGGATCCTGGCGCTGACCCGGCTGGAGACCTACCTCGACCGGCTGCCCGCGCCGCCGAACACCGCCGTCGAGCCGCTGCTGCTCGGCGGGGTGCGCTGCGAGCGAATCACTCATCGTCGGCGCGCGACCGACCACCTCGACGGCGCGACCATCCTCTACCTGCACGGCGGAGCCTTCGTCTTCTGCGGTCTCGGCACCCACCGCGCGGCGTGCGGCCTGCTCGCCGAGCAGGCCGGGGTTCCGGTCGTCTCGGTCGACTACCGCCAGCTACCTTACGGTGGCGTCGGGACCTCGATCACCGACGCGATGTCCGCGTACCGGGCGCTGCTCGACTCCTGCGACGACCCGTCGAAGATCATCGTCGCGGGCGACTCAGCGGGCGGCTACCTGGCGATGAAGGTCGCCGAGATCGCGGCTCTGCAGGGTCTGCCCACCCCGGCCGCGGTGATCGGGTATTCGCCACTGCTGAACCTGCACCTGGGCCAGCACGATCCGAACTTCATGCGCAAGGACGCCTACCTGCCGATGAACAAGGTGCACAAGCTCGAGAACCGGTGGCTCGACGGCCCGGACGCCATCATCGGGGCGGAATCCCCGGTCGACGCCGACCCCGCCCTGTTCCCGCCGGTGTTCCTCGCCTCCGCCGAGCACGAGCTGATGCGCCCCGACGTCGAGATCCTCACCGAGCGTTTCGAGCGGGCCGGACGTCCCGTCGAGACCCACCTGTGGAGCGGTCAGATCCACGCGTTCCCGGTGCTCGGCCCCGTCCTGCCGGAGAGCCAGAAGATCGTCGAACTCAGCGTGGACTTCGTCCGGCGCAACGTCGGCGCACGGCTCGAGAAGTCCGCGTGACGAGGCGGACCCGCGCCGTCAGCCCCGCGGCGCGAGCCTGACGTTCGGCAGGTCCGGCGCGGGAATCGTCTCCTGCCACTCGGCGGGGAACGGACCGTACCTGCCGGTCTGCGGAGAGCTCTGGTCCTGCCGTTCGCGCTGCCAGTCCTCGCGATACTCCACGACCTCGTCATGGCTGCGTCCGATGAAGTTCCACCACATCACGATCTGCTCACCGAGCGGCTCGCCGCCGAGCAGAAGAATCCTGGCGGGCCCGTCCGGCGAGGCAGCGATGTCCACGCCGCCCGCGCCGAGCGGCAGGTAGACCAGCTGACCGGATTTCGCCTCCGCGCCGCCGGCGGACACGATCCCGGTGTCGACCATCACGCCGTGCTCGTAGTCCGCGTCCAACGGGACCGCGAGGGTCTGCCCCGGCCGCAGCGTGATCTCAGCGCCGAGCAGTCGGGTGAAGGTGCGCACCGGCGACGACTGCCCGAACAGGCTGCCGAGGAACACCAGCACCTCGGCGCCGTCGATGTCGAGGACCGGCGGTTCGAAGTGCTCGAAGGCGGGTTCCGTGAAGCGGCCCGCGTTCGGCAGGGCAACCCACAGTTGGACGCCGTGCAGGACGGTGGTGTCGGGGGTCGAGAACTCGGAGTGCGCGATCCCTGAGCCCGCCGTCATCAGGTTGATCTCACGCGGGCGGACGATCGCGTGGGCACCGGTGGTGTCCCGATGCTCGATCTCGCCGCGGAACAACCAGGACACGGTCTGCAGGCCCGTGTGCGGGTGCCCGGCGACGCGCATGCCGCCGCTGTCCGCGACGTTGTCCGGACCGTAGTGGTCGAGGAAGCACCAGGCCCCGATCAGCGACTGCCCACGCTGGGGCAGCGATCGGCGCACCGTCATCGCACGAGGACCGCCGAGTGGCACCTCGCGGTAGTCCAACACCCGCGGGCTGTGGCCGTCGCGGCCGGCGCAGACGACCTCGTCCGGGTTGGGGTCGAGATTGCTCATGGGTACTCGATTCTCAGGTCCGGTTTCCAGACACCGACGACGGCATCCCGCCTCGAAACTATCCCCCGTCGAACCGGCGCGCATGGTTACCGGCGCTGCGGCATAGTGGCCACATGACGGACGAACGAGGCTCGACCGCGCAGTCCCCCACCGTTCACGACGCCGGAGATCGCTACGCGATCCGGCTCGGCGACGAACTCGCCGGCTTCACCGAATACCTCGACCACGACGGTCGGCGAATCTTCTTCCACACCGAGATCGACGACCGGTTCGCCGGCCAGGGCCTGGCCGGCATCCTGGTGCACGAGGCGCTCACCGCGACCGTCGCCGCCGGCAAGCGGATCGTCCCGATCTGTCCCTACGTGGCGAAGTACCTCGGCAAGCACGACGACTTCGCCGCCAGCGTCGACCCGGTCACCCCGGCGGCGTTGGAGGCGGTGCGGTCGGCCCGCCGGTGACCGCCCACAAGCGGATTCCGATCGACAAGCAGTCGCCGTCGATCTACCAGGCGATGACGGCGGTGGCGGTCGAGGTCGGCGCGCGGGCCGTCGACGCCGGGCTCGACCGCTCGATCATCGAGCTGGTCAACATCCGTGTCTCGCAGCTGAACCGGTGCGCCTTCTGCCTCGACCTGCACACCAGGCGCGCCCTGACCGGCGGCGAGTCGACGCGTCGGCTCGCCGTGTTGCCGGCCTGGCGCGAGGTCACCGTGTTCGGCGATCGCGAGCGCGCGGCGCTGGAACTGGCCGAGGCGGTCACGCTGTCGTCGCAGGAGCACCTCGACGATCGCACCTACGCCGCGGTCCGCTCCCACCTGACCGACGACCAGGTCTCGGTGCTGACCTGGGCGGCCATCGCCATCAACGCGTTCAACCGGGTGTCGATCGCCAGCCTGCACCAGATCCGGCCGTCGCCGAAGCCGTCCTAGCCGTCGATCCGCTTGGCGCCCAGTTCGGTCTCGAGCAGTTCGATCGCCATCTCCTCCGGATCCCGGCGAACGGACGGGTCGGACGGCTGCGCCGCCTGCGCCATCATCTCCTCCTCGTCCTCCGCGGTCACCGATTCCGGTGCCGCCGGCTCGACCGGGGGCGGCGGGCCGGGATCGTCCGGGTAGTCCGGGTAGTCCGGCGGCGGGATGTCGTCGACGGGCGGTCCCGGCGTCGGCTCGGATCGCGGCTGCGTCGCAGGCACCGGCGGCGCGGCAGGCGCCTGCTGGGCCTGCCCCTGACTCGGCCGCGAGAACCGCGGTCCGCCAGTCGACTTCGGCTGCTGACGAGGAGTCTGCGGTCGGGACTGCTCGACCGGTTCGGCGGTGCCGACCTCGCAGTCGACCGCCCAGTCCACCCCGAACACCTCGCGCAAGGCATCCCGGATCACCTCGGCGTTGCGCGGTTCCACCAGCCGCTTGGCCAGCGGGGCCGAGGCGTGGCTGAGGATCAGGCGACCGCCCTCCACCGCGCGGACGGTGGCGCCGGACAGCATGACCTCCACCGTGCGGCTGCGCTCACGAACCTTCGCGCGCACCTCGGACCACACCGTTCGCACGGCCGCGGCATCCGGCTGGCAGGAGGCCGCCGCGGGCACCGGCTCGGGCTCGGGCTCGGGCTCGGGAAGTGCAGCGAATTCCGCCACCTCCGGGACCGCGGCCACGGGCTCGGGTCGAACGGTCTCGGCGGCAACGGGTTCCGGCGCCGCCAGCGGCTCGGGCGCTGCCGGCTCGGGCGAGCTCACCGGCTCGGCCACGACGGCCTCGACCGCGGGCGGCGCCTGCACCGGCTCCACCGCGACGGGTTCCGGCGCGACAGGCTCCGGCGGTGCAGCAGGTTCCACTGCGACGGGCTCCGGCGCGACGACGGGCTCCGGCGGAGCAGCGACGGGCTCCGGGCTCGCGGGCACCTGGCCGGCCTGCTGCGCGGCCGCTGCCGCGCGTTGCGAGGGTCGTTGGTACATCGGCGCCGGGCCGGCATCGGCCGGAGCGCCGAGGCCCTGCGCCGGCTCGACGGACGGGGTCGATCGCGCCGCAGTCGCCTGCCCGCCCGGGAGCACGCCGGTGTCCACGCGTCGTTCGAGCCGCTCGAGTCGTTGCAGCACAGCGGATTCCGCATCCGTCGCCGACGGCAGCAGCATCCGCGCGCAGATCACCTCGAGCAGCAACCGCGGCGCGGTCGCGCCGCGCATCTCACCGAGCCCCGCATGCAGCAGCTCCGCGTACCGAGCGAGCGTCGCCGGGCCGATCCGCTCCGACTCCTCACGCATCCGTTCGAGCACGTCACCCGGCGCGTCGACCAGGCCGCGTTCGCCCGCGTCCGGCACGGCGCGCATCAGGATCAGGTCGCGGATGCGCTCGAGCAGATCCACCGCGAACCGGCGCGGATCATGGCCGGCGTCCATCACCTTGTCCACGGTGCCGAACAGCGCCGCGCCGTCCGCCGCCGCCAGGGCGTCCACCGCGTCGTCGATGAGGGCGACGTCGGTGACCCCGAGCAGCGTGAGCGCCCGGGCGTAGGTCACACCCTCGGGCCCGGCACCGGCCAACAGCTGGTCCAGGACACTGAGCGAGTCGCGTGGCGAGCCGCCACCCGCGCGGATGACCAGCGGGTACACCGCCGGCTCGACGGTCACGCTCTCCTGCGCGCAGATCTTCTCCAGCAGCCCGCGCATGGTGTTGGGCGCGAGCAACCGGAACGGGTAGTGGTGGGTGCGCGAACGGATGGTCGGCAGCACCTTCTCCGGCTCGGTGGTCGCGAACACGAAGATGAGGTGCTCCGGCGGCTCCTCCACGATCTTGAGCAGGGCGTTGAAGCCCTGCGTGGTGACCATGTGCGCCTCGTCCACGATGAAGATGCGGTAGCGGGACTCCGCGGGCGCGTAGAACGCGCGGTCCCGCAGCTCGCGGGTGTCGTCGACGCCGCCGTGGCTGGCCGCGTCCAGTTCGATCACGTCGAGGTTGCCCGGACCACCGGGGCCGAGCGCGACACAAGAGTTGCAGACCCCGCACGGCGTGGAGGTCGGACCCTCGACGCAATTGAGCGAGCGGGCGAGAATGCGGGCGGACGACGTCTTGCCACATCCGCGCGGACCCGAGAACAGGTACGCGTGGTTGATGCGTCCGGCGTCGAGCGCCGTGCTCAGGGGCTCGGTGACGTGCTCCTGCCCCACCACTTCAGCGAAGGTCGCCGGTCGATACTTCCGGTAGAGGGCCACGCGGTGAGGGTACCGGCGAACCCCGACACCGCGCCGACAGACCCGAACCGTCGTGTGCCACACGTCACACCCGTGATCTAGTGGGCAACGATGACTTCGGAGCGCCTCGACGGTCTCCACTTCCGTACACCCCGAATCCGACAAGAGGAGCGAGACCCATGCGCATCGTGATCAGCGAGTTCATCAGCGTGGACGGCGTCGTGCAGGCCCCCGGCGGCCCCGACGAGGACACTGCCGGCGGATTCGCGCACGGCGGCTGGTCGCACCCGTTCTTCGATCCCGAGGTGGTCGGCGGGGCGTTCGACGACGCGCTGTCCAAGGCGGAATCGTTGCTGTTCGGACGTCGCACGTGGCAGACGATGGCCGCGGCCTGGCCCGAACGCGCGGGCGACCCGTTCGCCGACCGGATGAACGCGATCCCGAAGTACGTCGTGTCCGAGACGCTCGGCGAGCAGGATCTGACCTGGGACAACACCACGCTCATCCCGGGCGGCGACGCCGTCGCCGCGATCCGGAAGCTCCGCGCGAGCGACGGCGGCGACCTGCTCGTGATGGGCAGCCCGACGCTCGTGCGCACCCTCCTGAGCGAGGGCCTGGTCGACGAGCTCCGCCTGATGGTCATGCCGGTGCTGCTCGGCGGCGGCAAGACCATCTTCCCCGAGGACGGTGGGCTGCACACCCTCGAACTGGTCTCGACGGCCATCAGCAGCACCGGCGTGCACGTGTGCACCTACCGTCCGGCGACCGCGGAGTAGGGCGCCGCACCGGGCCGATCGTCGCCCCGGAACGGCTTCCGCGACGGCGATCGGCCCTGCACTCGCGACGAATCGGGCACGGTGAGGATCGCGAAACACAGCTGCAACACGCCTGCAGTGCCGCGGAAACCCCGAGCCGCCATCGTCAATCCTCGGCGCGGCCCGGTCCGCGCGTGAGGAGAGTTGACGTGCATTCGATCGACACCGGAGACACCGCCTGGCTGCTGGTGAGCACCGCACTGGTCCTGCTGATGACGCCCGGCCTCGCCCTGTTCTACGGCGGCATGGTGCGCTCGAAGGGCGTGCTCAACATGATCATGATGAGTTTCGTCGCGATCGCCCTGGTCACGGTGGTGTGGCTGGTCGCCGGGTACAGCCTCGCCTTCGGCGACGACCTCGGCGGCGGTCTGCTCGGCGGCTTCGAACACCTCGGCATGGCCGGCATCGACCCGAACTCCGTGCACGGGACCGTCCCGGAGTTCCTGTTCGCGACCTTCCAGCTCACCTTCGCGATCCTCACAGCCGCACTGATCAGCGGTGCGATCGCGGACCGCGCCAAGTTCTCGGCGTGGATGGTCTTCGTCCCGGTGTGGGCGCTGGTCGTCTACGTCCCGGTCGCGCACTGGGTGTGGGGACCGGACGGCTGGATCGCCAAGCTCGGCGCCCTCGACTACGCGGGCGGACTGGTCGTGGAGATCGTCTCGGGCGCCTCCGGCCTCGCCCTGGCCCTCGTCCTCGGCCCGCGGATCGGCTTCCGGTCCGAGCCGATGCGCCCGCACAACCTGCCGTTCGTGCTGCTCGGCGTGGGACTGCTGTGGTTCGGCTGGTTCGGTTTCAACGCGGGCTCCGCACTGTCCGCGAACGGCACCGCGGCCGCGGTGTTCCTCAACACCCTCGTCGCCGGCTGCACCGGCATGCTCGGCTGGGTGCTGGTCGAGTCCCGCCGCGACGGACACCCCACCACCTTCGGCGCCGCCTCCGGCGTGGTCGCCGGCCTCGTCGCGATCACCCCGTCCTGCGGCTGGGTGACCGTCCTCGGCGCCGCGGTCGTCGGCACGGTCGCCGGCGTCGCCTGCTCCTTCGCCGTCGGCTGGAAGTTCCGCTTCGGCTACGACGACTCCCTCGACGTGGTGGGCGTGCACCTGGTCGGCGGCATCGTCGGCACCGTCCTCATCGGCCTGCTCGCCGCCAAGGTGATGACGCACGGGGCGGCGGGGCTGCTGTTCGGCGGCGGGCTGGGACAGCTCGGCAAACAGGCCCTCGCGGTCGCGGTGGTCGGGCTCTACGCCTTCGGTGTCACCTACGGCCTCGGCAAGCTCCTCGACCGCTACCTCGGGTTCCGGGTGACGGCGGAGGAGGAGATCACGGGCGTCGATCTGGCCCTGCACGCCGAGTCGGCCTACGAGCACGCCGTCCTCGCACACGGTGCGCCGACCGGACACTTCTCCCTGGAGCACGAGCGGCAGCGTCAGCGCCCGGAGACGGAAACCGACGGGGTCTGACGGCCACCCGTACAGGCCCGCGAGCAGCACCGACCTCCGGGTACCCGACGGTCTCACGCGCAACCTCACTCCGCAGCGGTGAACGGCGCTACGGTGGTCTGAGTCGCCGTTCCGGAGGAAGAGGTGCGTCGTGACGCCGTTCCCAGCTCTCACCCACATCGCGGTCACGGTGTCCGACATGGCCGTCAGCACGGAGTGGTACCAGCGCCTGTTCGGATCGCCGCCGGTCCTCGACGAGGACGAGGAATCCGGCGCCTTCCATCACGCCGTCTTCGTACTCGGCGGCGGCACGATGTTCGGCCTGCACACCCACACGGGCGAGCCTCCGAACGCGGAGTTCGACGAACGACGGATCGGCCTCGACCACGTCGCATTCGCCTGCACCACCGGCGAACTCGAATTCTGGCGCGACCGCCTCGACGAGCTCGGCATCACCCACGGCGGCATCACGACCGCCGCGTACGGTTCCGGCCTGTCGTTCCGCGACCCGGACAATATCGCGCTCGAGTTCTTCGCACCGCCGGCGCTTTGACAAGAGGTGCGCCGCCTGCGAGCGATTTGCAGCGGTGTCCCCTCTACTTCCCCTTCGCGGCCTTCGCCGCCGCCTTCGCGGCCTTCTTGAACTCGCGCACCTCGGCCAGCGTCTGGTCGTCGACCACGTCCGCGATCGACCGCCTCGATCCCTCGTCGCCGTAGGCGCCCGCCGCCTCCCGCCACCCGGGCAGCTGGACGCCGATCTGCTTGCCCAGCAACGCCAGGAAGATGCGGGCTTTCTGGTCCCCGTACCCGGGCAACGCCTTCAGGCGTTTGAGGACCTCCTTGCCGTCCGGCTCACCCTCGGTCCAGATCGCCTCGGTCCGGCCGTCGTAGTGCTCGACCAGATACACGCACAGGTCCTGGATGCGTTTGCCCATCGATCCCGGGAACCGGTGCACGGCGGGCGGGGTCGCGCACAACGCGAGGAACGCCTCGGGGTCCATCTCCGCGATCGTGTGCACGTCCAGCCCGCCGAGTCGATCGTCGAGCTTCTTCGGACCGGTGAACGCGACCTCCATGGGAATCTGCTGGTCGAGCAGCATCCCGATGAGCAGCGCCAACGGATTCGCGGCGAGCAGCTCGTCCGCGTCGGGGGTTCCGGCGAGATGCAGCGTGAGTGCCATGCACCCGATCCTGCCATTCACCTCGGCGAACGTGCGCGGGAACCATCGCGCCGCACCGCCCGTTGAGTTCGGTACACCGTACGGAAGCGAGGAATCCTTGACCGCCACTCCGACCGATATCGAGTTCGACCGCCAGATCACCGCACTCACCGAGGCGGGCTGTCCCGGGCTGACCGGGCTCTCCGACGCCGACTTCGCGGCCGCGCTGGAACCGCTGCGCGCGGCGGTGCTCACGCACCCGGAGAGCGCCGCCGACCACGGCGAGGACCACATCCCGTTCGTCCTGGTCGTGGCCCGTACCGCGCTCGGCGCAGCCATCGACGCACACGAGGCGATGTCGCACACCGCCCTCGGCACCCAGCAGGGTTTCGCGGACCTCGAGCCCGCCGACCTCGCCCGGTTCCGGCCGATCGAGTCCGTCGAGGTACCGGACGGACTCGGCTACGCGCTACTGAACATCGACACCGGGAGCGAGTACCTGAACGTCACGCCCGAGACCGCGCTGGCGTCGCTGACCGCGGTGGGCCGCACCGGGCTCACCGTCGAGGAGGGCATCGCGCTCGTCACCGTGCGCCCCGACATGCTGCGCAAGAACAAGTGCTTCTCGCTGCTGTCGACACGTTGCGGCGACAAGCGAGTGCCCGCGCTGTGGATCAGCCGGCGCCGACCGAAACTGGGCTGGTGCTGGAACGGCAACCCGCACACCTGGCTCGGCTCGGCGTCCACCGGCGGACGGCTGCCACTGCCCTGACGGCGGGCGGCCGGCGTGACGGAACCGGGCCCTGGCCTAGAGGTTGTCGAGCGCGTGCTCGGCGGCGGCCAGCAGCACGCAGGTCGCGACGCCGTCCATCGCCGTCTCGAGGTCCTCCATCGAGGGGAAGCTCGGTGCCAGCCGGATGTTCTTGTCGTCGGGATCGGTGCCGTACGGGAAGGCGGAACCCGCCGCGGTCAACGCGATCCCGGCGTCCTTGGCGAGCCCGATGACGCGCTTCGCGGTGCCCTCGACCACGTCGAGGCTGATGAAGTAGCCACCCTTGGGTTCGGTCCAGGACGCGACCTTCGACGCGCCGAGGCGATCCTCGAGAATCCGCAGCACCGCCGCGAACTTCGGGGCGAGGATCTCGCGGTGCTTGGCCATGTGCGCCCGCACGCCGTCGGCGTCGCCGAAGAAACGGAGGTGCCTGAGCTGGTTGACCTTGTCCGGACCGATGCTCTTCTTACCCACGTGCGACTGGTACCAGGCCAGGTTCGCATCGGAGCTGCCGAAGAAGCTGACGCCCGCGCCCGCGAAGGTGATCTTGGAGGTGGACGCGAAAACGTACGGCCGGTTGGGGTTTCCGGCCTCGGCGGCGATGCCGAGGATGTCGTAGGCGGGCACGAACTCGTCCGCGAGCGGATGCACCGCGTAGGCGTTGTCCCAGAACAGCCGGAAGTCGGGCGCCGCGGTCGGCATCGCGGCCAGCGCGCGGACGACCTCCTCCGAGTACACCGCGCCGGTGGGGTTCGAGTACGTCGGGACCGCCCACATGCCCTTGATCTGCGGGTCCGTCGCGACGAGGCGCTCGATCGCGTCGACGTCCGGGCCGTCGTACCGCATCGGCACGGCAATCATCTCGATGCCGAAGGACTCCGTGATCGCGAAGTGCCGGTCGTACCCGGGGCTCGGGCACAGGAACTTGACCTTCGATTCCTGCGACCACGGCCGCGGCGAGTCGACGCCGCCGTGCAGCAGGGAGAACACGATGAGGTCGTGCATGATCTCGAGGCTCGCGTTGTTGCCGGCGAGCAGGTTCGCGGTCGGGATGCCGAGCAGCTCACCGAAGATCGCACGCAGCTCGGGCAGACCGGTCAGGCCGCCGTAGTTGCGGCAGTCGGTGCCTGCGCCGTCGCGGTAGTCGTGGTCACCGGGGAGGGACAGCAGCGCCGCGGACAGGTCGAGCTGCTCGGGGGCCGGCTTGCCGCGGGTGAGGTCCAGCACGAGCTTCTCGGCCTTCAGCTGCGCATACTTGGCGGACTGCCGTTCGTGCTCGGAACGGAGTTCCTCGTGGCTCATCAACCCAATCTGGGTTTGGGTAGGCATGCCGGAAGACCTTTCACACCGTGGCAGCGGGGGTGGAACCGAGAAGAAATTAAGGGGACCCCGCGCACCCGGCAGAGCCCATTGACCCTTGCTGCCTTCCGGCCCTGGGGGAGTTCACAGGATGCGCGCCGCGCGGGATCCACCATGAGTGTAGCGAGCGCCCGCGGCGGGTGAACACCGGGCCGGGTTTCCACGGCCGCGAGGCCCCGTTTTCGTCCTGCGCCGGCGAGCCGGTATGCTCGCCCACGGAGGATTCGCCTAGTGGCCTATGGCGCTCGCCTGGAACGCGGGTTGGGTTAACGCCCTCAGGGGTTCAAATCCCCTATCCTCCGCCACAGACGGCCCCCGAACTTCGAGTTCGGGGGCCGTCGTCGTCTCCGCCGTTCGGTCATACGCGGCTACCGCGGAACCACTCCCGCCGCAACCCGGGTCCCGGCCGTTGGGAGCCGGTTAACCGAACAGAAACCTCTCCTGACCTGCGGCGAAACTCCCCGTGCGCGCGTCACCGACACCGGCTACAGTCCCCGTGCGCCGATCCCCGGCCGCACCACCGTCCGTCTACGTGAGAGGCCACCATGGCAAACCTCGGCTCCAGCAACATCCCCGACACCGTCAACGGCACGACGTCCGGCATCGCCGACATCATCAACGTCACCGCCAAGGCGCTGTCCAGCATCGTGAACAACATCAGCCTCAGCTGAGACCTCGCGCCTGAGCGGCCCCACCCGAACGGTCCGGTCGGGGCCGCTCTCGCATTCGAACGCTCGTGTCGCGAATCTCCAAGACCGCCAGTTCCCCCGCAGCGCACGATGAAGTGATGAACACCACAGAAACCGCCGCGCGCTACCGCCGGCTCGCCGAAACCCTGACTCGGACCGTCGAGGCGGTGCCCGCGGACGGTTGGGAGCGCCCGTCGCCCTGCGAGGGCTGGACCGCGCGCGATGTGCTGCGGCATGTCATCGACACCCAGACCTACCCGCTCGACCCCGTCGGCCTGACCCTTCCTCCGGTGCCCGATGTCGACTCCGACCCCGTCGGCGCCTGGGCGCAGACCCGGGACGCGGTCCTCGACATCCTCGACGATCCCGAGCGCGCCGGACTCGAGTACGACGGCAGCCTCGGTCGCACCTCCGTCGCGGCGACCTTCGGCTCATTCTTCTGTTTCGACCTGGTGGTGCACCGCTGGGACCTTGCCCGCGCCACCGGACTCGACGAGTCCATCCCCACCGAGGACCTCGTCCTGGTGACCGGGTTCGCCGACCGGATGGGTGAGCAGATCCGTACTCCCGGCGTGTGCGGTCCGGCCGTCGAGGTGCCCGCCGAGGCCGATGCGCAGACCCGACTCCTCGGCAGGCTCGGCCGGCGCGCCTGATGGGCCGCGGAAACCGTTGCCGAACAGCAGTTTTCCCGTTCAGCGAGACGCTGTTCACGCGGCGGACGCCGGGCTGTCATCCTCGCCTCCTACGGTTTCGCGCGCGCGGATTTCAACCCGTGCACACGTCGACCCGTTCGGCTACGTTTCCTTTGCACAACGAACCTGACACTTCACGGAGGACCCCATGGCAGACACCACCCCGAAGCCCTTTCCGACGACCGGCAGCACCGGAGCGGATGTCACCGGCACGCTCCTGACGAGCTTCGCCCAGATCTTCGGCAAGCTGGTCGGCGGCTTCAGCAGCTAGTCTGCACTGCTTCCTCCGACGGCCCCCGACCCTGACAGTCGGGGGCCGTTGCCGCGTCCGGCCTCCACTACGCGGATCGCCTCGGGAATCGAGCGCACTAGGAATCGAGCGCGGCATCCTCGGCCTCCAGCGCACGGTCCACGACCGTGCGCACCACCAGCGGCAGTCCCATCGCGATCTTGCGACCGGCGACGAACCCGAACAGGCTCGCGAGCGGCCCGCTGAAACGGACGCCGTGGGTGACCCGGATGCCCTCCGCGAGCTGCTCGATCGCGTGCGGAAACGACAGCGTGGCGCCGGGCAGCCCGATCTCGAAGTTCATCGCCCGCCCGGGCGTCAGCTCCGTGAAGGTGATGCGCTGCGCCGGCCCGCCCGTCTTCACCTTGCCGGTCGCGCCCACCCGCACCGGCCCGTCGACCCGCACCCAGTCGAGGTCGGCGTCGTCCTCGGCCCAGGTGCCGATGTCCGTCCACCGACGATAGACCGACTCCGCCGACGCCGCGGTGACGACGCTGTAGCTGCGGTACCACTCCATACGACTCTCCCTCCCGTGCTGTGACGCCGTCATGCGACCACAGCGCGCAACGCCGCCAGACACTCGTGCGAGGCCCGCTCCCCGGCACGAACAGCGCCGTCCATGTATCCGGCCCATTCCGTCGCGGTCTCGGTGCCTGCCCAGTGGATCGGTCCGACAGGTTCGGCCAGAGTTCGCCCGTAGCGGGTGAGCACTCCCGGCGGCACCACGGCCGTCGGTCCACCGCCGACCCACGGCTCGGCGGCCCAGCGCTGATCCACGAATGCCGTTGCCTGCAGGGCATCGTCGCCGAACATCGACGCGAGCGAGGACAGCGCGCGCAGCCGTCGCTCGTGGTCGGGCAGTCGATCGAACTCGCGCGCGTAGTCGCCGCCGATGAATCCGAGCAGAATGCCCGGACCGTCCGGGGCGGGGCTGGTGTCGAACGTCGCGAAGATCGGACCGGCGTCGGAGAGGATCTGCCCGTTGAGCCCGCGGTCCCGCCAGAACGGGCGCTCGTAGGCGGCGTAGATCTTCGTCAGCACACCCTGCGGCCACCGCTGGCCCAGGCTCCGATGTTCTTCCGGCAATGCCGGTTCGAAGGCGATGGACGCGCGCATCGCGGGCGGCACCGCGACGACCACGGCACGGCAGGTGAGCGATTCGGTGTCGGTGTGCACGACCGCGCCGCCGTCGTGCCACTCGATCCTGCGCACCGGAGAGCCGACCGTGACCCGCTCGCCCAGCTCGGCCGCCATCCGGACGGAGATGGAGTGCGCGCCGCCGGGGAAGTGCTCCTGCTGCGCGCCGCCCTCGGTGTCGAGCATCCGGTCCAGGCCGCCGCAGCCGCGAATGTAGTCCAGCGCGTACAGCATCGAGATCTCGTCCGGCTCGCATCCCCAGGTGGTCTTCGCGACGATCGCGAACAGCGCGTGGGTCGAGGCCAGGGCGCGGCGGGACCGCAGCCAACTGGCCAGGGTGTGCGAATCGAGTTCCGCCGCGTTCTTCGTCTCCCACGGTGCACCGGCCCGCATGCCTGCGACGAGGCGCCCCACGATCAGCTGCAGTCGGCCGATGTCGGCCAGTTCCAGGGCGCCGAGCGCCGGAATGGTGCCGTCGTACCGGCGCATCGTGCCGCGCCACGAGATGGCGCTCTGCCCGCTCGTGTGGGTGCGGTGGTAGTCGCAGCCGGTCTCGTGCGCCAGGGCGATGATGCGGTCCTGGCCGGGCCCGACGAAGGTGCCACCGAGATCGACGTTGACTCCGGCGAGTTGGTGGTTGCGGGTGCGCCCGCCGACCTGCTCGCCCGCCTCGAGCACCCGGACCGCGTGCCCGCGTGCCGTCAGGCTCCGCGCCGCGGCCAGCCCGGACAGCCCGGCGCCGACCACCACGACGTCGACCGCCGGTGCGCTGGACTTCCTCATCGGATCGCCGCGGTGTGGGTGTCGACGAACGCGCGCAGGCTGTCGAGGTCGAAGTCGCCGTGGTCGCTGCCGAGTCCGGTGGCGACCTGTGCCGCTGCGGCGCAACCGAATTCGGCCGCCTGGGCGGCCGTCATGCCGAGCCCGAGGCCGCGCACGAAGCCCGCGGAGAACGCGTCGCCGCACCCGGTCGTGTCGACGACCTCGACGGGATAGGCGGGAACGGCGGTGTGCGAGTGGGCATCCGCCACGACCGCCCCGTCCGCGCCCGCGGTGGCGGCCACGCAGCCGACCCCCCGTTCGAGCAGTGCTCGGCAGCCGTCGAGCAGGGTGTCGGCGCCCGTGAACCCCAGCACCTGCTCGTCGTTGGGCAGCAGGTAGTCCAGATGCGGCAGGGCCGGCGCGATCCACTCGAGCAGTCCGGGGTTGCCCTCGGCCAGGATGTCGGCGGAGGTGGTCACCCCGTTGGCCCTGGCGTGCGCGAGCACCGTCGCCGCGGCCTCGCCGCCGAGGAACTCCGGCGCGCCGAAGTGCAGGTGCGTTGCACCGGCCACGAGGTCCATCGGGACGTCCGCGAGCGTGTACCCCGCGGTGGCGCCGACGACGTGGAACGCCGGACGGTCGCCGTTCGGCCGAATGGGCAGCACCGTCGCGGAGGTCTGCAGGTCGGGCTTGCGCACCAGGTGCTCGCAGGAGATGCCGTGGTCCTCGAGCATCATCGTCAGCATCCGGCCCGCGTTGTCGGCTCCGATCGCGCCGACGGAGTGGACCTCGGCTCCGAGCTTGGCCAGGGTGATCGCGGTTCCGCCCGCGGCGCCGGCGGCAGTGATCTTGATCTGCTCGACGAGCTGAGATCCCTGCCCCTCCGGGATCTCGGCGACGGGCCGGGCCAGGACATCGAGGATGTGCACTCCCAGCGCAACAACTTTCACGATCTTGCTCCAGTGTGGTCGTAGGGTTTCAGGACGGTCGGGTGCTGCCGTACTTCGATTCGACCGCCGCCCGGATCACGGCGGCCTGCGCCTCCTCGTCGAGGGCCCGCACCTCGCCCATGGACCGGGCGCGCCAGTAGACCGTCGCCGCCCACTCGAGCAGGCGCGTCGCGTCCATGGCGGCGGCGAGGTCGGCGCCGTAGGTGACGGTGCCGTGGTTGGCCATCAGCGCCGCGGTCTTCCCCACCAACGCCTCGGCCACGTGGTCGGCCAGTTCCGCACTGCCGAACGGCGCGAACGGCGCGACCTTGACCGCGCCGCCGAAGGTCAGCATCTGGTAGTGCACGCAGGGCAGTTCGTCGGTGACGCAGGTGACCGCGACGCAGGTCGGCGCGTGCGTGTGCACGACCGCGCCCGCTCCGTACCGGCGGTAGATCCCGAGGTGCAGGTCGAGTTCGGAGGTGGGAACGAGATCGCCGTCGACGATCCGCCCGTCGAGGTCGACGAGGGTGACGTGTTCCGGGCCGAGCGCCTCGAATCGCGCCCCCGTCGCGGTGACCGCGATCCCCTCGTCGAGCCGGACACTGATGTTGCCCGCCGAGCCGAGCACCAGACCGTCGTTCGACAGTTGGCGCGCGGCGTCGGCAACGGCCGTCCGCGCCTGCTCGAACGTACAGTTGGACATCCGTCCAAAATAGTGGACGCGGACGCGACCCGTGCATGCTTTCGCGGCCTAATTCCTGAGCCTCGATAGGGTGGGCGCCATGAGTCAGTGGGTGTCGGGTGCCGGACGATTCGCACCCAGCCCGTCCGGCGACCTGCACCTGGGCAACCTGCGCACCGCGCTGCTCGCCTGGCTGTTCGCCCGCTCCACCGACCGCCTCTTCCTGATGCGCGTCGAGGACCTCGACCGCGTCCGGCCCGGCGCCGAGGCGCGGCAACTCGACGACCTGGCCGCCCTCGGGCTCGACTGGGACGGCGAGATCGTCCGCCAGTCCGCGCGACTCCCGCTGTACGCCGCGGCCCTCGACACCCTGACCAACGCGGGCCTGACGTACGAGTGCTTCTGCACGAGAAGGGAAATTCAGCAGGCCGCGACCGCACCGCACGGCCCCGACGGGCACTACCCGGGCACCTGCCGCGACCTCACCGAGGCGCAGCGTCAGGCCAAGCGGGACGCCGGACGACCGCCCGCGATTCGGCTGCGGGCCGCGGCGAGCGAGTTCACCGTCGAGGACGACCTGCACGGCGAGTACACCGGCGCGGTCGACGACGTGGTGCTCCGGCGCGGCGACGGCGTCCCCGCCTACAACCTCGCGGTGGTCGTCGACGACGCCGACCAGGGTGTCGACCAGGTGGTCCGCGGCGACGACCTGCTCAGCTCCGCTCCCCGGCAGGCCTACCTCGCGAGCCTGCTCGGGCTGCCCGTGCCGCGGTACGCGCACGTCCCGCTCGCGCTGAACCACGAGGGCAAGCGACTGGCGAAACGGGACGGCGCAGTCACCCTCGCCGACCAGCACGCGGCCGGTCACGATCCGGACGAGGTGCGGGCCGTGCTCGCCCGTTCGCTCGGAATGGCAGCCGACGGCGAGACCCCGGCGTTGCCGGACCTCCTGTCCCGCTTCGACCCGGCCGAACTTCCCCGCGGCCCCTGGGTCTTTCCCGCCCCGTGACGGGTGTGGGCAACCCGACGTCGAGTTAGCCGCGTGTTGTCTGGCAAACGTCGGCGACCACCCCTAGCCTTCGCGAGGCACTACCGACGTGCGGAGTGAGAAGAGGGGAAACATGACCACCGGGGGACCGACCAACCCACAGGATTCCGAGTACGGCGGGGCACCGACGTACGGCATGGCACCGACGCCGCCCGAGTACACCCAGCCGGCCGCACCGTATCCGGGGCCCGGGTACGGATATCCCGGCCCGCCGAACCAGGCCCCGCCGCATCCCGGCCCGGCCGGGTTCGGGGCATATCCGCCGGCACCGCCCGCCGGTGGCGGTGCCGGACAAATGGGCGCGGGATTCTTTTCCGCGCTGTTCGACTTCAACTTCAACAGCTACGTGACGCCGAAGGTCGTCAAGGTCCTCTACATCCTGATGACGGTGATCGTGGGCCTGTACACGGCGGCTGGTGTGTTCGCCGGCATCGCCGGGCTGGCCAACGGATCCGCGGTGGGACTGCTCGTCCTCGTCGGCGCGCCATTGATCGGCCTGATCGTGCTGGCGTTGATGCGCATCAGCCTCGAGTTCTACGTGGCCGTGATCAAGGTCGCCGAGGACGTCAAGGAGATCAAGTCGCGCGGCTGACCCGATCGCATTTCGCGCCTCGCGCGCCCATTCGCCCACGGGTATTCACGCGAAGTTAATAGTCGTGGCCGAATTGGTACGAATCACCTGTTCGTGAAGGTGTGCAGCGACCCGAACGCACGTAGTGTCGTCGCAGCACTGCCAAAATGGCGACCATTTTCGACCATGACGGAAGTACGAGGGAAACCAAGTGAGTGAGAACCCGCCCCCCGGAGGTTCCGGACCCGGGCAAACCCCGGACCCGAATTACCCGCAGAATCCCCAGCAGCCGCCCCATCCCCCGCAGCCGCCGAATCCGGCGCAGGGATACCCGCCGCCTCCGCCTGCCGGCGGCCAGCCCGGCTATCCCCCGCCGCCGCCCGGCTACGGCCAGCCGCCGCAGCAGGGCGGGTTCCCCAACCAGCCCGCCGGATACCCGCCGCCGCCTGGCTACGGGCAGCCGCAGCCCGGCGGATACCCGCCGCCGCCCCCGCCGCCCGGCGGGTACAACGCGCCGAACTACCCGGGACCCGGCTACGGCGGACCCACCGGCCCGCAGCAGCTGAGCGTCGGGAACGCCATCAGCTACGCGTGGAGCAAGTTCAGCGCCAACGCGGGCGTGTGGGTGGGCATCCTGCTGATCGCGGCGGTCATCGAGGGTGTGGTCAATCTCCTCTTCGGCGGGTTCTCGTCCAGCTCGGACTTCTCGGACCTGTACTCACCGCTCCGGATCATCGGCTCGCTGGTCATCGCCGTGGTCGGATACCTCGTCGGTGCCGCCCTGGTCCGCGGCGCGCTGCACGAGGTGGACGGCAACCGCCCGGGATTCGGCTCGTTCTTCCAGTTCGCGAATGTCGGGGCGATCATCATCGCCAGCCTGATCGTCGGCGTCCTCACCTGGATCGGCTTCCTGCTGCTGTTCGTCCCGGGCCTGATCGTGGCCTTCCTGACCTGGTGGACGATCCAGTTCGTCGTCGACCAGGAACAGGACGCGGTGACCGCGATCAAGTCCAGTTACAAGGCCGTCTCCTCGAACGTCGGCACCCTGGTGCTGCTCGCGCTGGCCCTGTTCGGCCTCAACATCATCGGTTTCGTCCTCTGCCTCGTGGGCCTGCTCGTCACGATCCCGATGTCCGTGATCGCCACCACGTACGCCTACCGGGTCACGATCGGCGGCCGGGTCGCGGCCTGATCGGACAATCCTCGCGAAAGCGTCGGGCGCGCACCCCTCCCACCAGGGTCGGGTTCGCGCCCGACGTCGTGTCGGTGCTTGGATGGCCGACGTGACAGTGTCAGAACCGGTCGAGAAGAATCCCGAGACCACCGTCTTCGCCCACGCGGGACGCGGTTACTACCCGACCTTCGTGGCGCTCTTCACCGCCACGCTGCTGATCTCCAATATCTGCGCCACCAAGGGGGTGGCGTTCTTCGCGGACTCCGACCTCAGCGTCGGCCCGTTCCAGGTCCTGCCGATCATCACCGACGGCGGGTTCTTCCTGTTCCCGCTGGCCTACGTCCTCGGCGACGTGCTCAGCGAGGTGTACGGGTTCAAGTCCACCCGGCGCGCGATCTACCTGGGCTTCGGCGCCATGATCCTGGCGTCGGCCTGCTTCTGGGTGCTCATCGCACTGCCCTCGGCCGACTTCTACGAGCACCAGGACGCGCTGTCCGCGGTGGTCGGGGTGTACCCGCGGCTGCTGCTCGCCGGCCTGGCCGGTTACCTCGTCGGGCAGATGCTGAACTCGCTGGTGATGGTGGCGATCAAGGAGCGCACCAAGGAGAAGCACCTGTGGGCCCGGCTGATCGGGTCCACGATCGTCGGCGAGTTCGCGGACACCCTGATCTTCTGCTCCATCGCGGCGGGCGCCATCGGCATCAGCAGCTGGGACGACTTCGTCAACTACGTGATCGTCGGTTTCGTGTGGAAGACGCTGGTCGAGGTGCTGGTCATGCCGATCACCTACCGCGTCATCGCCTACGTGAAGAAGCGCGAACCGACCTACGTCATCCGTTGAATGGGGGTTCAGTGGCCATCCGCTGCGGAGAACTGACCGCTGAACCCCCGTTCAACGCTTGGGGGGCGGATGGTCAGGCGCGGGCGGTGGCGTAGAACCGGCCGAGGGTCTCCGACTTCAGCTCGTCGAAGTATCCGCCGTCGATGCTGTCCCTGATCCGGTCCACCAGCCGGATGGTGAATCGCTCGTTGTGAATCGTCGCGAGCGTGGACGCGAGCATTTCCTTCGCCTTGAACAGGTGGTGCAGATACGCGCGCGAGTAATTGCGGCAGGTGTAGCAGTCGCAGTTCTCGTCGATCGGGTTGAAATCGCGACGGAAACGCGCGGTATTGACGTTGAACCGCCCGTTCGCGGTGTACATCGCGGCATTTCTCGCCACCCGCGACGGATTGACGCAGTCGAAGGTGTCGGCGCCGTTCTCGATGGCGGTGAACAGGTCGTCCGGTTCACTGATGCCGAGCAGGTGCCGGGGCTTGTGCTCGGGCAACTCCTCGTTGCACCAGCGGACGATGGTGCCGAGGTTCTGCTTCTCCAACGCGCCGCCGATGCCGTACCCGTCGAACCCGCGGCCGGACTCCCCCACGATCGACTCGAGCCCGCGGCAGGCCTGCCGGCGCAGGTCCTCGTACTGCGCGCCCTGCACCACCCCGAACAGTGCCTGGTAGGGCCGGTGCGTCCGCTCGGCGGTGAGCCGCTCGTGCTCCGCGATGCACCGCACCGCCCAGGCCTGGGTGCGCTCGACGGACTCCTCCTGGTAGCCACGGGTGTTGAAGAGGGTGGTCAGCTCGTCGAAGGCGAAGATGATGTCGGCACCGAGCTGGTGCTGGATGCCCATCGAGATCTCCGGTGTGAACCGGTGCCGGGAGCCGTCGCGATGCGACTTGAAGGTCACGCCGTCGTCGTCGACGTGCGCGAGACGTTCCTTGCCCGCGGCGATGACGTCGTCCGACTGCACGCCGACCGAGTTCATCGACAGCACCTTCTTGAAGCCGACGCCCAACGACATCACCTGGAACCCGCCGCTGTCGGTGAAGGTCGGCCCGGGCCAGTTCATGAATCGTCCCAGCCCGCCCGCCTCGTCGACGACATCGGAACCCGGCTGCAGGTACAGGTGGTAGGCGTTCGCCAGAACCGCCTGCGTGCCGAGGTCTTTCATCGTCTCCGGCAGCACCGCCTTGACGGTGGCGTTGGTGCCGACCGCGATGAACGCGGGGGTGGCGATGTCGCCGTGCGGGGTGTGGATGGTGCCGGTGCGCCCCAGCTGACCCGGCAGCCGGGTGCCGACCGTGAAGAACGGGTCGGACGGGGTGGGCACCGGCACTGCGTCGTCGGTCGTTCCTGGCACGTCACTCATCCAATCAGTTCGCTCACGCTGGGGCCGCGACCGGCCCGACGAACTGGCTGTTGTAGAGCTCGAAGTACGCACCGCGGTGCGCGAGGAGCTCGTCGTGGGTGCCCTGCTCGACGATGTGACCGTCCTCCATGACCACGATCAGGTGAGCGTCGCGAATGGTCGAGAGCCGGTGCGCGATCACGAACGCGGTGCGGTCGCTGCGCAGGGCCGCCGTGGCGTGCTGGACCAGCAGTTCGGTGCGGGTGTCGACGGAACTCGTCGCCTCGTCGAGGATCAGGATCGACGGTTGCGACAGGAACGCCCGCGCGATGGTGATCAGCTGCTTCTCGCCCGCACTGACGTTGTTGCCCTCCTCGTCGATGACAGTGTCGTATCCGTCGGGCAGCGAGTGCACGAATCGGTCGACGTAGCTCATCCGGGCCGCGGCGACGATCTGCTCCTCGGTGGCGTCCGCCATCCCGTAGGCGATGTTCTCGCGAATGGTCCCGCCGAACAGCCAGGTGTCCTGCAGCACCATGCCGATCCGGGACCGCAGATCGTCGCGGGTCATCTGCGCGATATCGGTGCCGTCCAACAGGATCCGACCGGAATTGACCTCGTAGAACCGCATGAGCAGGTTCACCAGCGTGGTCTTTCCCGCGCCGGTGGGCCCGACGATCGCAACCACCTGACCGGGGTGCGCGGTCAGCGACAGGTTCTCGATCAGTGGCTGGTCCTCCTTGTACCGGAAGGACACCCGGTCGAAGTCGACGCGGCCGCGCCGGGTCGCGGGCGTCGTCGCCGGCACCCGGTCCGGGCTCTGCTCGTCCTCGTCGAGCAGCTCGAAGACCCGTTCGGCGGACGCGACCCCGGACTGCATGAGGTTCGCCATCGAGCTGACCTGCGTGAGCGGCTGGGTGAACTGGCGCGAGTACTGGATGAACGCCTGCACGTCACCGAGGGACATCGTGCCGGAGGCCACCCGCATGCCGCCCAGCACCGCGATCGCGACGTAGTTCAGGTTGCCGAGGAACATCACCGCCGGCATGACCATCCCGGAGATGAACTGCGCCTTGAACGCCGACTGGTAGAGGTGTTCGTTCTTCTGGTCGAACTCTGCCTCGACCTCACGCTGGCGCCCGAACACCTTGACCAGCTCGTGCCCGGTGAAGGCCTCCTCGATCTGGGCGTTGAGCGCGCCCGTCGTCTGCCACTGCGCGACGAAGTGCTTCTGCGACCGCTTCGCGATGACCGCCGTGACCGCGACGGTCGCGGGCACGGTCAGGATCGCGATCAGCGAGAGCAACGGCGAGATCCAGAACATCATCGCCAGGATGCCGATCACCGTGAGCAGGGAGGTGAGCAGCTGGCTGATGGTCTGCTGCACGGTCTGCGCGACGTTGTCGATGTCGTTGGTGACCCGGCTGAGCAGGTCACCACGCTGGTTGGTGTCGAAGTACTTCAGCGGAAGCCGGTGGATCTTCTCCTCGACGTCGGTGCGCAGTCGCCGGATGGTGCCCTGGACGATGTTGTTGAGCAGGTAGGCCTGCAACCAGCCGAACAGCGACGACAACAGGTAGAGGCCGAGCACCAGGGCCAGGACGCGGGTCATCGCGCCGAAGTCGATGCCGGCGCCGGGCACCACGTCCATCCCGGACACCATGTCGGCGAGCGTGCCCTGGCCCTGTTCGCGCAGCCCGGCGACCGCCTGGTCCTTGGTCAGGCCGGCAGGCAGCTGCTTGCCGACGATGCCGTCGAAGATGATGTTGGTGGCGTGGCCGAGGATCTTCGGGCCCACGACGCTGAGCACCACGGAGACCGTGGCGAGCACGACGACCACCACGAGCTCGATCTTGTGCGGCGCCAGCCTGGCAAGCAGCCGCCTCGCGGACGGCCCGAAGTTGATCGCCTTCTTGGTCGGGCCGGCGGCCTGCGCCATAGGACCTCGCATCGCGCTCATGACGCCTCCTGCGCGGAGAACTGGGAAGCGACGATCTCCATGTAGGTCTCGCAGCGTTCGAGTAGTTCGTCGTGGGTGCCGGCGCCGACGATCCGGCCGTCGTCGAGGACCAGGATCTGGTCTGCGTCGACGATGGTGGAGACGCGTTGCGCGACGATGATGACGCAGGCGTCGCGGGTGACGGGCCGCAGTGCGGCCCGCAGCCGGGCGTCGGTGCCGAGGTCCAGGGCGGAGAAGGAGTCGTCGAACAGGTAGATCTCCGGCTCCCGGACCAGGGCCCGCGCGATCGCCAGTCGCTGCCGCTGGCCACCCGAGACGGTGGTGCCGCCCTGCGCGACCGGGGTGTCGAGGCCCTCGGGCATCGCGCGCACGAAGTCGGCGGCCTGTGCGATCTCGAGACATCGCCACAGTTGCGCGTCGGTGGCGTCGGGTTTGCCGTACCGCAGGTTGCTCGCGATCGTCCCGGAGAAGAGGAACGGCTTCTGCGGGACGAGTCCGATCGACGCGCGCAGGCGGTCGGGGTCGACGGCGCGGACATCCGCCGCGCCGACCCGGACCTGACCGTCCGTGACGTCGATCAGTCGGGGGATCAGGTTCAGCAGGGTCGACTTGCCCGAGCCGGTGCCGCCGATGATCGCGGTCGTCAAACCCGGTTCGGCGAGGAAGCTGACGTCGCGCAGGACGGGCTCGTCGGCGCCGGGAAAGGCGAACGTCGCCCCCCGCATCTCCACGATGCCGCGTTCGCGCCAGCCGGCCAGCAGCCAGGTGGGGGTCTGCACCGTCGGCACGGTGTCGAGGACCTCGGTGATGCGCTCGGCGCAGACCGACGCGCGCGGCAGCAGCACCGTCATGACGGTCACCATCATCACGGACATCAGGATCTGCATGATGTAGGACAGCACCGCGGTGAGGGCGCCGATCTGCATCTGTCCGTTGTCGATCAGGTGCGCGCCGAGCCACAGCACCGAGACGCTGGTGAGGTTCGCGATGAGCATCACCGCGGGGCCCATGAACGCCATCAGCCTGCCGACCCGCAGCGACGTGTTCACCAGCTGGTCGTTGGCGCCGCCGAACCGCTCGGTCTCCGCCCGCTCCTGGACGAACGCGCGCACCACGCGGATACCGGTGATCTGCTCGCGCAGCACCCGGTTGATGGCGTCGATGCGGACCTGCATGGACCGGAACAACGGCACCATCTTCCGGATCACCAGGAACATCGTCAGCGCCAGGACCGGTACCGCGACGGCGAGCACCCAGGCCAGGCCCTGCGACTGCTCGATCGACATGATGATGCCGCCGACACACATGATCGGCGCCGAGACCAGGATCGTGCAGCTGATCACGACGACCATCTGGATCTGCTGGACGTCGTTGGTGTTGCGGGTGATCAGGGACGGCGCACCGAAGAACCCGACCTCGCGGGCCGAGAAGTCACCGACCTTGTGCATCACCGCGGCCCGCAGGTCGCGGCCGAGGCCCATCGCGGCCCTGGCGCCGAAGAAGACGGCCCCGATGCTGCACGCGATTTGCAGAATGGTGACCAGCAGCATGATGCCGCCGGTGGAGAGCACGACGCCGGTGTCGCCCTTCGTGACTCCCTTGTCGATGATCTCCGCATTGAGGCTGGGCAGATAGAGCGAGGCGATCGTGGAGATGAACTGGAGCACGATCACACCTGCCAGATCGGCCCGGTACGGCCGCAGGTATGTGCGCAACAGTGAGTACAACATAGTGACCGAGGCTACCAACCAGGTGATTTACCTGCCGTCGGCGCGCGGCGACTCGATCAGCGGCGACGCCAGGCCTGCGGATCGGCGGTCAGTTCGCCGACGAACTCGGGCAGCTTCCCGGCCGCGATGTCGGCGACCGTGACCGACTCGAGGACGGCCCGCAGATTCACCCGGACCGCGATCCACACGTCCAGCAGGGGCTCGGCCGCCCCGGAGTAACGGACCTCCTCCGGGCGCTGGCCGCGGACCGACGCGAGCGGACCCTCGACGGCGCGGATGACGTCGGCGACCGCGATCTCGGCGGCCGGGCGGGCCAGCCAGTAGCCGCCGTCGGGCCCACGGCGGCTGCGGACCATGCCCGCGCGACGCAGGTCGCCGAGCACGGCCTCGAGGAACTTGTGCGGGATGGTCTGTGTGACGGCGAGGTACTCGGCCTTGACGGGGGCCGCGCCCTCGGCGGCGGCCAACTCGACGAGCGTCCGCACGGCGTAGTCGACCTTCGCGCTGATGTGCACGTCGCGCCCCCTTCGCTGCCGATACCGTCCGGCGCTAATTCCTATCACCAGGGTATGAAATCGACAAGGAATACGTTGACAGGTCTTTCGCTCGCTGCGAACCTGAACTTATGTCCAGCAACGCTGCGCTCACGGTGCGACGCCACGTCGACCTGCTGCGCGTTGCCGCGGCCCTGTGTCGATAGCGGCCCCGCCGCCCCTTCCCCGCCCCACCGCACCGAATTCCTCTCGGCGCGCTGCCAATTGCGGCCATGTCACCGCCCCGACACCTCGGAGACACTCATGAGCGTCGATCTGCACTGGTTCCTGCCCACCGCCGGCGACGGCCGCGGCATCGTGGACAACTCGAACTCCTCCACCGCGGATCCCCGGACCGCGGGCAACCGCGAGCCCACCCTCGAGTACCTGACCCAGGTCGCCCGGGCCGCTGAGCACGCCGGCTTCACCGGCGTACTGACCCCGACCGGCACGCACTGCGAGGACGCCTGGCTCACCACCGCCGCGCTGATCCCCCTGACCGAGCGGCTGAAGTTCCTGGTCGCGTTCCGGCCCGGCGTCATCTCCCCCGTCCTCGCCGCGCAGATGGCCGCGAGCTACCAACGTCTCTCGGGCGGGCGCCTGCTGCTCAACGTGGTGACCGGCGGCGACTCGATCGAACAGCAGAGCTACGGCGACTGGCTGACCAAGGACCAGCGCTACGCCCGCACCGGCGAGTTCCTGCAGGCGCTGCGCGGCACGTGGGGCGAGGCGCCGTTCGACTTCGACGGCGAGCACTACAGACTGCGCGGGGCGACCACCTCCGCACCACCGAACCCGTTGCCGCCCATCTACTTCGGCGGATCCTCCGCGGCGGCACTGCCGGTGGCCGGCGCGCACGCCGACGTGTACCTCACCTGGGGCGAGCCGCCCGCCGCGGTGTCCGCCAAGATCGCCGCAGTCCGTGAGCATGCCGAACGTGCTGGGCGCACAATCCGATTCGGCATCCGACTGCATGTGATCACCCGCGACACGTCCGCCGACGCGTGGGCGGTGACCGAGAGGATGCTCGCCGGCCTGGACCCGGACGCGATCGCCGACGCGGCGGCCCGGTTCGCGAACGCCGAGTCCGAGGGACAGCGCCGGATGACTGCCCTGCACGGCGGCAGCACCGCGAACCTGGAGATCGCTCCGAACCTGTGGGCGGGTGTCGGACTGGTGCGCGGCGGCGCCGGCACCGCGCTGGTCGGCAGCCACACCGAGGTCGCCGACCGGATCGAGGAGTACCACGACCTCGGCATCGACGAGTTCGTCCTGTCCGGGTACCCGCACGTCGAGGAGGCGTACTGGTTCGGCGAGGGCGTGCGCCCGATCCTCGCGCGCCGCGGCCTGCTCAGCGCGGACCGCACTCCGGCGAACCTCTGAGGGCGCCCGGTCAGGTGCGCGCGCTGTCGGCGGTTATCCGTCCTCGCCGAGGCGCGGTGGTGCGGTCCGGTAGGTCGGTGGGGTCCGGTCGAGGCGGATCGGGTTGGCGACCTGCCGAACCGGCGTGTCGCGTCGGGGGTCGTCGATCTGCACCGTCGGGGTGAGGCCGAGTCGGTCGGCGAGCGCGACGGCGTCGGCGAGGTCGTTGAGCGGTCCGCACGGAACCCGCCGCGCGGCAAGTCGTTCGAACCACACGTCCGCGGAGTTCGGGGCGAGGGCGTCGGCGATCGTCGCCACGAGCTCCTCGCGGTGCGCGACCCGGGCGGAGTTCGTGGTGTAGCGGTCGTCGGAGGCGAGTTCCGGAATGCCGAGAACCGTGACGAGAGAGGCGAACTGGCGGTCGTTGCCGACCGCGAGCACGAGTGGTCGGTCGGCGGTGTCGAACACCTCGTAGGGTGCGATGCTCGGGTGGCGATTGCCCATGGCGTGTGGCACGACTCCGGCGGAGACGTAGCCGGCGGACTGGTTCGCCAGCGCGGACAGCAGCGAGGACAGCAGGTTCACCTCGACGCGTTGTCCCTCGCCGGAACGGTCTCGGTGCCGCAGTGCGGCGAGAATGCCGACCGCGGCGTGCAGACCCGTGATCACGTCGACCACCGCGACACCGACCTTCGTCGGGGTCGTCGGGTCGGGCCCGGTGATGCTCATCAGCCCGCCGACCGCCTGGACGAGCAGATCGTAGCCGGGCAGATCGTTGTGCCTGCCGAATCCGGTGACCGAGCAGTACACCAGGCCCGGGTTGAGCTCACGGGCCGCGTCGTAGCCGAGGCCGAGTCGGTCCATGGTGCCGGGCAGGAAGTTCTCGACGACGACGTCGGCTCGTGCGACGACTGCCCGTGCCGTCGCGAGGTCGTCCGGATCCGTCAGGTCGAGCGCGACCGACTTCTTGTTGCGGTTGACGCCGAGGAAGTACGACGACTCGTCGCCGACCCACGGCGGACCCCAGTGCCGGGTGTCGTCGCCGCGGCCGGGGTGTTCGATCTTGACCACCTCGGCACCGAAGTCGGCAAGCAGCATCGTCGCGTACGGCCCCGCGAGTACCCGCCCGAAGTCCGCGATGACGAGGCCGTCCAGCGCGCCCGTCACCGGAACGCGGACTCGCCGGTCAGGGCCTGGCCGATGGTCAGCTGGTGCACCTCGGAGGTGCCCTCGTAGGTGAGGACGGACTCGAGGTTGTTGGCGTGCCGAAAGACGGGGTACTCGAGGGTGATTCCGTTGGCGCCGAGGATCGTTCGGCACTCACGCGCGACCGCAATGGCCTCGCGGACGTTGTTCAACTTGCCGGTGCTGACCTGCTCGGGGGTGATCTCGCCGCGGTCCTTGATGCGGCCGAGGTGGTAGGCGAGCAGGTGTCCCTTCCCGACCTCGAGCGCCATGTCGGCGATCTTCGCCTGGGTGAGCTGGTAGCCGGCGAGGGGCTTGTCGAACACCTCGCGGGACCGGGCGTAGTCGATGGCGGTCTCGAGGCAGTCGCGGGCGGCGCCGATCGCGCCGAACACGATGCCGAAGCGGGCCTCGCCGAGACTGGTGAGCGGTCCGCGCAGGCCCCTCGCCTCCGGCAGCACGGCGGTGGCCGGCAGGCGGACGTCGTCGAGGACCAGCTCGGAGGTGACCGATGCGCGCAGCGACATCTTCGAGTGGATCTCCGGCGCGGAGAACCCGGGGGTGTCGGTGGGGACGACGAACCCGCGGATCCCGCCGTCGGTCTGCGCCCACACCACGGCCACGTCGGCGACCGAACCGTTGGTGATCCACATCTTCGTGCCGTTGAGGACCCAGTCGTCCCCGTCGCGCTTGGCGTTGGTACGCATCCCGGCGGGGTTCGAGCCGAAGTCGGGTTCGGTCAGGCCGAAGCAGCCGATCGCCTGTCCGGCGGCCATCCGCGGCAGCCACTCCTGCTTCTGGTCCTCGCTCCCCCAATGGTGGATCGAGAACATCGCCAGCGACCCCTGGACGGAGACGAGGCTTCGGATGCCGGAGTCGACCGCCTCGAGTTCGAGGCAGGCCAGGCCGTAGGCGGTGGCGCTCATGCCCGCGCAGCCGTAGCCGTCGAGGTGCATGCCGAGAACGCCGAGCGCGCCGAGCTCCTGAGCCAGTTCCCGCACCGGGATACGGGCCTCCTCGAACCACCGGGCCACGTGCGGCCGGATGCGGTCGTTCGCGAACGTCCGGACGGTGTCGCGAATCTCGATCTCCTCCGGCTCGAGCAGGGAGTCCAGGGCGAAGAGCTGGGTCAGGGACTGGGCGTTGGACACGGTTCCTCCGGGTGTGATCGGGCCGGATCGGCGCGATCGAGACAGCGCAATCGTTTGCGAGAACGATTGCGCGAACGTTTGCGTGCGCTACGCTAGGCGCCGACTCGACGTCCGTCAACCGCTGGCGGGAGGGCGAGGTCGGACGCGATAGGAAGGCACGAGCGGCGCATGCATCGACCCCCGACGCTGAAGGAGATCGCAGAGCGGGCCGGTGTCCACGTCTCGACCGCCTCCCGGGTGCTCCGTCAGCCCGAACCCGTCGACGGGTGGTCGGTCTCCGCGCTCCGGGTGCGCGAGGTGGCGGCGGAACTGGGCTACCGACCGAACATGTGGGCGGCCAGCCTGCGGACCCGCAAGACCACCACCGTCGGGGTCGTGATGCCGCGCCTGACCGACGGCGTGGTGGCCACGACCTATCAGGGCATCGAGGAGGCCGCGACCCGCGCCGGGTACTCGGTGCTCCTGTCGAGCCCGCCGGACGACCTCGAGGCGCAGCGTCGGGCGATCGAACTGCTCGTCGGACGCCAGGTCGAGGGCCTGCTGCTCAGCAGCCTCCACATTCCCGGCCGGCCGTTCGTGGAGTCGCTGTCCGTCGGGTCGCTACCGATCCTCACCCTCACCCGTCACGCGGAGGCGGGCCTGCCGTTCGTCGGCGGCGACGACCGGCACGGCGGCTACCTCGCCGCCCGCCACCTGATCGACCGCGGGTACACGGACGCCTCGGTCATCGCCGGACCGGACCACGCGAGCACCGCGCGCGATCGGGTGCTCGGATTCCTCGACGCGTTCGCCGACGCGGCGATACCGGTTCCGCCGGAGCGAATCGTGCCGTCGAGTTTCGAGGTGGCAGGCGGCGTCGAGGCCGGGCGCACCCTGCTCGACCGGTTCGACCGACCGCGAGCGATCTTCGCGGTCAGCGACACCATCGCGATCGGCGTCCTCGGCGTCACCCGCGACCTCGGACTGGCCGTACCGGACGACGTCGCCCTGATCGGCTACAACGACATCCCCGTTGCCGCGCAGTTGCCGGTGGCCCTGACCACGGTGCGCTCGCCTGCCCACGACATCGGCGCGACGGCACTGGCACGCCTGCTCGATCTCGTCGCCGGCCGCGACGTCGAATCGTCCAGGCTCCCCGTCGAACTCGTGGTCCGGTCGACAACCTGAGCCACCGAGCGCACCGGCGAGTTCCGTTCCGAGGCGCTGTGCGGATGCGGCATCGGACGGGAGCGCGAGCTCACGGCTCGCGGTCCCGTCCGATGCCTTCCGCCTGGACTGCGATCTACGGGCCGAGCAGGGCGGGCAGGGCGCGCGCCAGGTTGCGCTCGTGGATCTGCGAGGCGCCCTCGTAGATCCGCAGGGCCCGCACGTCCCGCCACATGCGCGGCACCGGATGGTCGCCGACGATGCCCTCACCACCGAGGATCTGCACGGCCCGGTCCGCCACGACGGAGGCCATCTCGGTGCAGTACAACTTGGCGGCCGAGATCTTCTCCCGCGGTGGCGTGCCGGCGTCGAACTCGCGCGCGCACTGCAGAACCAGCGCCCGGCCGGCCTCGAGCTCGGCGTAGCTCCGCCCGAGCATGGCCTGCACCGCGCCGAATTCCGCCACCGGCTGGCCGAATTGGGTTCGCCGGGTCGCGTGCCGGTTGGCCTCGGTCAGTATCCGGGTGGCCTGGCCCACCGCCGTCGCCGCGACGTGGGTGCGGGCGTGGTTGATGCCGCGCAGTGCGTGCCGCAGCCCCTGCCCCTCGATGCCGCCGAGCAGGGCGTCCGGGCCGACCCGAACGCCGACGAGCTCGATCTCGGCGACCGGGCCCTCGGCGTGGCCGTTCATCCGCTCGGGCAGCGAGACGCTCACGCCCTCGGCGGTGCGGTCGACGAAGAACGCGGACATCGCCGCATCGTCGGGGTCGGTGCGGGCGAAGACCAGGAGCACATCCGCCCACGCACCGTTGGTGATGAACCGCTTGTGCCCGTCGAGGACGTACCCGTCGGCGGTGCGCCGCGCGGTGGTCTGCAGTCCCGAGGCGTCACTGCCCGCCTCCGGCTCGGTCAGCGCGAACGCGGCGACCAGGTCCCCGGCCGCCATCGCGGCCAGGTAGCGCTCACGCTGAGCCGGTGTGCTGTACTCGAACACGGCCTGGGACACCAACCCGATATTGGTGGAGAACCGGGACCGGTACACGGCCGAGGCGCGGGTGAACTCCAATGTCAGTAGCACCTGCTGCTCGACCGACCACCCGAGCCCGCCGTACTCGGCGGGCAGGGTGAGCCCGAACAGCCCGATCTCCGCCATCCGGCGCACGAGATCGTCCGGCACCGCCCCGGCGCGGACCATCTCCGGCTCGCGTGCGATCAGCTCCGACTCCGTGAACTCCCTTACCAGAGAGAGGTATTCGTCGAAGGGCAACGAACGAACGGCAGGCTCGATCACGGTCAGAGACCCAGCGACTTGGAGACCACGCTCTTCATGACCTCGTTGGTGCCGCCGAAGATGCGCGAGACACGGGCATCCGCGTACAGCCGGGTGATCGGGTACTCGCGCATGTAGCCGTAGCCGCCGTGCAGCTGCAGGCACTTGTCGATCACCCGGGACTGCACCTCGGTGCAGAACAGCTTGGTCTTCGCCGCGTCCGCCGGGGTGAGCTTTCCGGCATCGAGTGCGTTGATGGCGCGGTCGACCATGGCCTGTCCGGCCTCGATCTCGGTGGCGCACTCGGCGAGCACGAACTTGGTGTTCTGGAAGTGTGCCACCGGCTGCCCGAACACCTTGCGCTCGCGGACGTAGTCGATCGCCAGGTTCAGCGCGGCCACCGCGGTGGCCACCGCGGTCACCGCGATGGTCAGCCGCTCCTGCGGGAGGTTCGCCCCGAGCATGCCGAAGGCCTTGCCCTCCTCGCCGAGCAGGTTCGCCACCGGGACGCGGACGTCGCTGAACGCCAGCTCCGCGGTGTCCTGCGCCTTGAGGCCGAGCTTGTCGAGATTGCGGCCCCGGGTGAAGCCGGGCATGCCCGCCTCGACCACCAGCAGGGACAGGCCGTCGCGACGGTTCTCGCCTGCCGGGGAGGTGCGGGCGACGACCACGATCAGGTCGGCGTTGATGCCGCCGGTGATGAACGTCTTCGCGCCGTTGAGGACGTAGTGGTCACCGTCCCGGACCGCGGTGGTGGCCATGCCGGCCAGGTCCGATCCGGTGCCAGGCTCGGTCATCGCGATGGAACTGACCAGAGTGCCGTCGGCGAAGCCGGGGAACCAGCGCTCGCGCTGCTCCTCGTTCGCGAGCTCCAGGAAGTACGGGAGCACGGTGCTGATGTGTACCTGCAGGCCGCCGAGAGTGGCCGCGGCGTAGCCGTTCTCCTCGAGGACGATGGCGTTGAACTTGAAGGTGTCCACTCCGCCGCCGCCGTACTGCTCGGGGATCTGCAGGCCGTTGATGCCGATCTCGGCAGCCTTGGTGAAGAGCTCTCGCGGCACGATGCCCGCGTTCTCCCAGTCGTGCACGTTCGGGGAGATCTCCTTGGCGACGAACTGTCGCACGGTCTCCCGGAACGCGTCGTGGTCCTCGTTGAAGATGTCTCTGATCATGGGTTTCTCCTGAAAAGGGTATTCGGAAGTGAAGATTCGGTGCGTGCACCGATCCGGGTCTTGTAAGGACGGACTACTGCTGAAGGTGAATCACCGAGTGCGCGTGGAGATCTGCGATCTCCCGCTCGGTGTAGCCGAGCTCGCCGAGGAGCTCCGTGGTGTGCTGACCGAGTCCCGGCGCACCCCTGCGGCCACCACCGGTCACGCTGGCCAGGCTCCAGGGCGACCCGAGGGTGGTGTGCGAGATCCCGTCGGCACCCTCGACGTCGATGAAGAGCCCGGTCGCCTCCACGTCGGGGTTCTTGCGCACCTCGTCGTAGCTGCTGATCCGACCGGCCACGACGCCGTTCCGGGTCAGCAGTTCCATCGCCTGGTCGGTAGACAGCGGCGCGAAGGCGGCGCGCAGCTCGACCAGCAGCGCCGCGCGGTTGGCGACCCGCGTCGCATTCGACTCGAATCTCGCGTCCTGCAACAGGTCTGGGCGCTCGATCAACGTACACAGCTTCGTGAAATGGGGTACCGAGTAGGCGGAGACGACGATCGCACCGTCTCGCGTCGGCATGATGTCGGCCGCAGGGGCGACCGTCGGCTGACCGTTTCCGCTGCGTACCGGCGGGTTCCCGGTGAGCAGGTACTCGCCCCAGTTGGGCCCCTGCAGATGGACGGCGACCTCCAGCAGCGAGACCTCGACCTCGTCTCCGACGCCGAAACGCAGCCTGCGGACGTAGGCACCGAGGATGGCCTGCGCGAACACGTGCGCCGCGGCCGCGTCAACGACGGGGAACCCGACCCGCTGCGGCTCGCCGTCGGCCTCGCCGGTGACCCACATGATCCCGCTCTCCGCCTGGGCGGCGATGTCGAGCCCGGGCCTGCTCTTGGACGGGCCGTGCAGCCCGAACCCGCTGACCGTCGCGTAGACGACCTCGGGGCGCGCCGCCCGGACCGCTTCGGCTCCGAGTCCGAAGCTCTCCATCACGCCGGGGCGCAGGTTCTGGACGACGATGTCCGCCCCGGCAATCAGCTCGTGTGCGATCTTCTTTCCACGAGGATCCTTCAGATCGACTGCAATGCACCGCTTGTCGCGGTTGTAGGTCCGGAGAATCGCCTCGCCGTACAGGCCGATCACCCGTGCGGCCTCACCGGTCACCGGCTCGACCTTGACGACGTCGGCACCGAGATCGGCCAGGACCTGGGTCGCGGCGGGCGCCGCAATGAACTGTCCGAAGTCGACGACCCGGACTCCCTCCAGCGGTGCACTCACTTCGAAACCTCCACTCGTTCACGGATCTTGGTCAAGTCACGTTCGGGCCGAACCAGGAACAGCGCGAGCGCCCCGCCGATCGTCATCAGGATCCCGGTCATCGCGAAGCCCTGCCCGTACCCGGTCGCCTTGTCGGCGGCGTCGCCCACGAAGTGCCCCAGCAGTAGCGGCGCGATGACGCCGGCCATGCTGTAGAAGGCGACGAGGCAGCCGAGAACGGTGCCCCGCTGCTTCGGATGCACGACGTCACCGACGGCCACGAACGCAACCGCGTAGGCCGCGGAGTTCATCGAGAAGGCGAGCGTCACGAACAGCATCTGCAGCGGCCCCTGGCCGATGGTGGTGAACAGGTACATCGATAGTCCGGCGAGGACGACCAGCCCGCCCGCCAGGTAGCCGCGGGTGATGCGCCGGGACACCCCGCGCGCGGTCAACCGGTTCGAGAGCAGACCCGCGCCGATGGCGGCCACCGCGGCAACCGCGTAGGGAACGGTGATGAGGCGACCGGCGGTGATCGGGTCGTAGCCGAGCCCCTGAGTCAGGTACAGCGGCAACCAGGAGACCTTGAGCGTGGTCGACCAGTAGGCGAAGAAGGTCAGGAAGCCGATTCCGACCACGGTGCCGGTGGTGAGCAGGACCCGCAGCGGCGCCTGGACCGGCGGCACCGTCACCCCGTCCGGGACGCCCACGGTCGGCGACGCCAGCCGCTGTTCGGGCGCGTCCTTGCTCAGGGTCAGCCAGGCCACCAGCCACAACGCGCCGCCGACGACGAGCACCCCGAACGCCGCGTGCCAGGACCAGGTGACGATCACCCAGGTCAGTACCGGCGCCGCGAGCAGCGGGCCGATGGACGCTCCCGCGGTGACGACGCTGCCCGGCAGGCCACGCTTTTCCGGTGGGAACCACGAGTGCACGATGTGGGTGGCCAGCGCGTAGGCGGGACCCTCGGCGAAGCCGAGCACGATCCGGCACGCCAGCAGCACGGTGAAGTTGACCGGGCCGAGCAGCGGGAGCATCGTCAGGACCCAGATCAGCATCAGCGCCGAGACGAGCCATCGCACGTTGATTCGGGAGGACAGGGCCCCGACGACGACCGCGCCCACCGCGAACAGCCAGAAGAAGGCGCTCTGCAGCAGGCCGAACTGCTGGGCCGAGATGCCCAGGTCCGTCATGATCTGGCCGCCGCCGAAGCCGAGAACGGCCTTGTCGGCGAAGTTGAGGAGCATGAAGGCGAGCAGCAGCAACGTGACGATCCAGGCCCGGTGTCGCGCCGCGAACCGGGACGTCGACGCTGCTCGGGAGCGATGTGGTGCTTCGATGGTCATGATGGTCTCCAAAGGGGGCAGCGCGTCATGGCTGCCGCGTGGCGAGTGGAGCGGTCAGCGACCGGCGAACACTGGTTCGCGGCGCTCCAGGAAGGCGGACGCCGCCTCACGCGCGTCCTCGGTGTGGAAGCACCGGACCATGCGGTCGATCTCGACGCCCAGGTAGTCGGCGAGCGGCATGGTCTGCGCACCGAGCAGGTTCTGCTTCATCGCCCTGGCCGCGACCGGTGCGGCGGATGCGAGGCGGGCGGTGACCCGATCGGTGAGCTCGGCGAGGTCGGCGGCGGCGGAAACCTCTGTGACCAAACCGATCTCGGCGGCACGTCGAGCGTCGAACTTCCCCGGCATCAGGAACAGTTCGCGGGCCCGTGCGGAGCCGAGCAGCTGCGTGAGGAACCAGATGCCGCCGAGGTCACCGGAGAGCCCGGCGCCGAGAAAGGCCGTGTTGAACACCGCGGTGTCGGCGGCGACCCGGAGATCGGTCGCCAACGCCAGCGACAACCCCGCCCCGCCGCAGGCCCCGTTGATCGCGGCCACGGTGAGCTGTGGCATCCGGTAGAGGCGCTGCGCCACGTCGGTCGCGGCGCGCAGGCGCGCGGTGTCGCCCTCGACCGAATCGCCTCGCAGCGAGCGATGTTCGGGCGGCGCGGCGAGGTCGGCGCCGACACAGAACGCCGAGCCGGATCCGGTCACCGCGACGACCCGGACGTCGCGGTTCTCCTCGAGCTGCGCGAGGATGCCGTCGAGGTCGCGCAGGAGCTGGACCGAGACGGCGTTGCGGCGTTCGGTGTTGCAGAGGGTCACCGTCGCGACATTGCGGACGATCGAGCATGTGACCTGAGCTGACATCGGGCGCCTCCGGTGGGGTATGTGACGTCTCACGCCGCTTGCCGTGATGACCTACGTCACATCAAACGCGCCCCCGACCGACAGCGTCAAAGACCTGTTCTTGGCCACGGTGACTGCATTTGCCTATCTGTCGTCCCGCGAACGCCCCGGGTCCGGACGAATCGGCGACTCCACCAGGAACGCCTCGAGCTGGCGTTTCTCGATGGCAGCGACCGTCATCGCGGCGGCCTCGACCTTCGACATTCCCGATTCCATTCGGCGGTCCATCGCCCGGTTCCACGAGGCGAGCCGGTTCCTGGTGTTGTCGAGGAAGGCCGACGCCGCCTCGGTCAGACGCCCGGGACGATGGATGACGCCGATCTCCCGGACGAGCTGGGGCGAGAAGTCACGGACCACGCCGCCGCGCAACCGGGCGTCGAGGGCAACCCGCAACGGCAGGATCGCGGCCCCCGCGCCGGCGAGCACCATCGGGACCACAGCTCCCCGCTGCGGCACCTCGACCGCGACGAGCGGCTCGACGCCACTCGCACGCAGCATCGCCTCCACATAGTCACGGCTGGCGCTGTTGCGCTCCCCCATCACCAGGGGTATTCCCGACATCGCCTCCAGCGGAACGGGGTCGGGCAGATCCGCCTCCGTCCCGGGCGGCAGCACCAGCACCAGCTGCTGGTCCACGAGGGACTCCTGCATCAGCCCTTCCAGGGGTAGCGGAAGGACTGTGATGCCCAGCTCGCAGGCACCGGACTTGACCAGCTCGACGACGTCCGACAGCCGTTCGCGCTCCTCCACCCGGAGACTGACACGCGGATTCTTCACCCGGAACTGCGCCACCCACACCGACAGCGGGTCCGTCGACATGTCCGTCAGGCCAGCGATGTCGATCCTGCCCCGCTCCACCTCGCGCACCTCGCGCACGGCCTCGCGCGCGGTGTCCATGTCCCGCAGCACCTGTCGGGCCGGTCCGACGAGCGCCTCCCCCGCCGGGGACAGGACCAGGCCCCGGCCGACCCGGTGGAACAGCTCGGTCCGCAGGTCCTTCTCCAGCTTCCTGATGGACTGCGAGAGGGAGGGCTGCGCGACATGCAGGTCGGCTGCGGCCCGGTTCACGCCGCCGCTGTCGACGACTGCGAGGAAGTACTCCAACTGCCGAACATCCATCCCCGAAACCTACGTGGCCTGGTCAGCGTGTGGTGGTATCCGGCACGCCAGGCGCCCAGTTCACGGTGCCGATCGTGCCCGGCCGCAGCACGTTCATCGCCGCGTCGAGCAGGACCGCCTCGAGCTCGCGGTCGGAGGTGTCGGGTACCTGGGTGTCCGCCGTCAGGGCGGTGCCGAGGACCTGAACCGCCGCGATGGCGCGAATGGTGTCCTCCGCCGTCGCACTCGGACCGGCCAACCAGGCGTGGAGGCGATTGCTCAGGTCCATCAGCTCCGGCAGCATCGACTCGAGCGCTGCCGACATCGCGGCGGCGTCCCGGACGAACAGCGATCCCTCCGCACGGTGGTTCAGCAATCCGACGAGATAGCGGCGCAGTAGTTCTCGAACGCCATCCTGGTCGTGGGGCGTCCCCGACAGGCCGTCCACGACGTCACGCATGACGAAGAGCACCGGCGCGACCACGGCCGCGAGCAGGTCCGCCTTGGACTCGTAGTGGTAGTAGAGCGATGCCTTGGTGATGCCGACCTCGTCGGCGACCTCCCGCAGGCTCGTCTGTTCGACCCCCTTGACGAGGAACAGTCGCAGCGCCGCCTCGCGAATGGCCGACCTCGTGTCTCGCGCACCCACGCCGTCCACCTCCACAACTGCACTCGACCTGCCGTCGAGCCTCATCACAGTAATTGCTGTTGCCGGGCACCTCGGCACCTCGCTAGTCTACCTACCGCACGGTAGGCAAAATCGAAGAACGCGGTGTGGAGGGGCACATGTTCGAGAAATTGGCTCGGTTCGTCGTACACAATCCATGGAAGATCATCGCGGCGTGGATCATCGCCGCCGTCGCGGTGGTGGCCTTCGCGCCCACGCTGAGCGACGTGCTCAACAAGGAACAGTCCGGGTTCCTCCCGGACAAGTACGAATCCATTCAGGCGCAGCACCTCGCGGAGGACCAGTTCGCGAAGACCGAGGACGCCACCGCGACCATCGTGATCAAGCGCGAGGACGGACAGGCGCTGTCCCCGGACGACCAGGCCAAGATCGAGGGCCTGGCCGGGACCGTGAATTCGGCCGGAATCGAGCGCGTCGTCGCAGTCCAGACGGGCCCCCAGGCGGTCTCCGAGAACCGGCAGGTTCAGCTGGTCAGCGTCGGCCTGCAGGGCATGCCGGACGAGAAGCCGGTCGGTGAGGCGGTCAAGCAGATCCGGGAGATCGGCACGACCTCGCTGAAGGGCAGCGACCTGCGAATGTCGGTGACCGGCGACGCCGCCCTCATGGTCGACAACGAGGAAGCCTTCAAGAACGCCGAGGCGATCATCGGCATCGTCACGGTCCTGCTGATCATCGGCCTGCTGCTGGTCATCTACCGCAGCCCCGTCGCGGCGCTGCTGCCCATCGTGTCGGTCGGCATCGTCTCGTCCATCGCGCCGGGCATCATCGCGCTCGTCGCGAAGGGCACCGGTCTGCAGGTCGACCAGTCGCTGCAGATCATCCTCACCGTGGTGCTGTTCGGCGTCGGCACCGACTACATCCTGTTCCTGCTGTTCCGCTTCCGTGAACGGTTGCGCGCGGGCGAGGACAAGACCTCTGCCCTCGTCCACGCCGTCGAACGGGTCGGTGAGGTCATCGCCTCGGCCGCCGGCGCGATCATCGTCGCGTTCTGCGCGCTGCTGCTCGCCGTGTTCGGCGCGTTCCGCAGCCTCGGCCCGGGCCTGGCCATCGGCGTCGGCATCATGGCGCTGGCCTCACTGACCCTGATCCCGGCCATCGTCTCGCTGATCGGCACCAAGGTGTTCTGGCCGTCGAAGTCCTGGCAGAAGGAGCCGAAGGGCACCGTGTTCGCCAAGCTCGGCGCGTTCACCGGACGCCGCCCCGGCGTGGTCGCACTGATCTCCGGCGGGCTGCTCGTGGTGCTGGCGCTGGGCATGTTCGGCTTCAAGACGGACTACGACCAGCTCGGCCAGCTACCCTCGACCACGGAATCGGCCCGCGGCATCAAGGACCTGCAGTCCGGTTTCCCGGCCGGCGCGCTGAACCCGACCCTGGTGTACCTGCACTCCACGAACGGGAGCCCGTTGGATCCGGCCGAGGCCGAGCGGGTCGCACACGAACTGGCCACGGCCCCCGGCATCGGCGGCGCCATGCCCGCGGGACCGGACGGCGGTTTCGCACTGATCTCCAAGGACGGCAGCACCGCACAGATCAACCTGCTGCTGAACTACAGTCCGCAGTCCAACGAGGCGCTCGATGCGATCGACCCGCTGCGCGACGCCGCGCACGCCGCCGCCCCGGCGGGAACCGAGGTCCTCGTCGGCGGACCGACGGCCGCGTTCACCGACATCCGCGACGCCAACAACCGCGACCTGTCGGTGATCTTCCCGGTGGCCGGCGTCCTGATCGCGTTGATCCTGGCCCTGCTGCTGCGTTCACTGGTGGCGCCGTTGTACCTGATGGCATCGGTGGTGCTGGTGTTCTTCTCCACCATGGGCGCGACCGCGTTCCTGTTCAGCGTGGTCGGTGATCGGCCCGGCATCTCGTTCTCGCTGCCGATCATGCTCTACCTGTTCGTGGTGGCGATCGGCACCGACTACAACATCCTGATGATCGCCCGGCTGCGAGAGGAGGCCCGCGAGGGTCGCGATCCGCGGGAGGCCGCCCGCCTGGGCATCGAGCACGGCGGGCCGTCGGTCGGCGCGGCGGGCGTCATCCTGGCCGGCACCTTCGGGTCGATGCTGCTCTCCGGTATCGCACTGATGACGGAGATGGGCTTCGCCGTGGCACTCGGCATCCTGCTCTCGTCGTTCGTGATGTCGATGTTCCTGGTGCCCTCCATCACCGCGCTGCTCGGGCACAAGGCCTGGTGGCCCGGCCACGGCGACGCCGCAGCGGCGCAGCCGGATCCGGACGAGGATGCGGAGCCCGCGCGGGTGCCGGGGGTGCTGTCAGCTGTTCCAGGTCTGGAAGTCGGTGCTGTGGACCGAGTCTCCGCCAACCACCTGGACGTTGAGTACCCCGAGGGAGTTGGCGAGCACCGAGTCCTTGATCGGGGTCGCCACCGCCGTGGCCGCGCTCTTCAGTGAGTCGCCCGTCAGGCCGCTGCCGCACAGACGCACCGTGACCTGGATCTTCTCGCCGTCGATCCTGGTGGAGGCACCGTCGACGGTCACCCCCGCGGGCAGCGTCGCGGTCTTGGCGATGACGGCGGCCGTCGGATCGTCGTTGGTGGCGTCCGCGGGGCAGGTCGCGGCGGACGCGGCGGGAGTCGCGGCGGCGGAAGAGGAACTGTCGTCCGAGCTGCAGCCGGCGAGCAGGAGGGTGGCCCCCAGGGCGAGGGCGGTCACGGTGCGTTTCACCCGGCCATTGTGGGGTCTAACGCTATTTCCCGCATCACGGGGGGTGAATACCCCCTGTCGCAGGGTCGAATTCAGTCGTCGCGCCCGAGCGGGTCCACCAATAGCGGGGGCCGACGCTCGCACTCGGCGTCGACGCACACCGCGGGTTCGTACGGGGAGATGCGGTGCGCGGCGTCGAGCGCGCGGGCCACACGAGGGTCGTCGGTGAGGTCGACGAGTACCTCGTCCGCGGCGCGACGGGCGGCCGCATACGCCCGCTCGTGCGCCTCGGCCACCAGCGAGGCCAACCGCTCGGCGCCGAGATCGAGCGCGCGGGGGGCCAGATCGAGCCCGACCAACCTGCAGTCCGCCGTGAGCGTCAGCCGCACCAGACCGCCACCCGCCTCGTCCGCCACGCGTAGTTCCGCGAGGCGACGTTGGGCCCGTTGCACCCTGTGGCCCAACGCATCCGGTGTCACCTCGCGCCGACCCCGGGAGTGGTCCGCGGCACCGTCGACTCGGGTAGGTGGCATGCGGTGGTCAGGTCGAGAACTCCGTTCTTCCCGGCGCCGAACCAGACGTATGCGTCGCCGGGTCCGTAGATGCGCAGCGCATGATCGTTCGGGCGGTCGACCGCGACGATCGGGGCGCCGTAGCCGTGGCGGTCGGTGACCGATCGCACTGCGGCGACGGCGACCAGCCACGATTCGTCCGGGATGCCGCCGTCGATCAGCCAGGTGCCGGTGGTCCTCGACTGTCCGGCGGTGTGGGTGAAGCCGATGCAGTTCCCGGCGTCCGACGGCGGCCGGTTCGGGTGCCACGGTCCCACCGGCACCGCGGCCGAGACCGCGCCACGAATCGCCTCGCCCAACGACTCGGCCTGCGTGGCCGCCTCCTCGAGCGAGGCCCGCGATGCCAGGATTGCGGTGCGCCGCACGGCTTCCGCGCGGTCGACACGGATCTCGCCACCGGTCGCCGCGCAGCCCGCCACCGTCGCCGCGACCACCGCGAGCACCACCCCTCGACCGCCGGCCGCCAGGACGGCGCTCCCCTCCCGCATCAGAAGCCACCGGTGAGCAAGGACGGTGCGAGTCCGCCGCCGAAGACCATCTCCCGCATGCTGTTCAGGAGCGATCCGGGCAGGCGGTCCGCGATCCCCTCGTCGGTGCCCTCGACGAGGTGCCCGGGCATGCCACCGACGACGGCGCCCATGTTGTACAGGCTCAGCGTCCCGTCGTCGAGGTACTGACTGTGACCCTGCGCGGCGGCCTGCGGTCGGCCGTCGGGCGTCGTTGCCGCCGAGGTGGACAGGTTGGTCACCCCGTCCATCCGGTTCGGATCGGGGCCGAAGGCAGCCAGGTCGGCGACCGGATCGCCGTGTGCCTCAGCGACGTACACGTGCCCCGGCGGGAGGCCGAGGTCGCCGGCCCTGTCGGTGCCGATCCCGGGCGAGCCGAGGAAGACCGCGTCGTCCACGCCGGTGCCGCCGTGCTGCAGGGCCAGACCTGTGGTGGTCGAGCCGTACGAGTGCCCGAGCACGGTCAGGTGCGGGTCGTCCGTTCGCGAGGCGACGATGCCGGCCAGGAAGGACGCCAGCCCACGGCCACCGTCCCTCGCACCGCGCAGCCCGCCGAGATCGCGGACCAGGTCGGTCGCGGCGTCGAGCGGATGGTCCAGATCCAGTTGCGGGGCACGGTAGTCCAGCCACGCGATGGTGGCGACGGTCTCGGAGCCGCGGCCGCCGGCGTCGAGCTGGCGCACGGTCTCGTCCCTGAGCCGCGCCGCCGCCGCGGTATACCCCTCGAGTCCGTCCGCGACGTTCGCGTTCACTCCCGGCGTGTACGCCGCCACGTGGTCGGCGCTGTCCACGTCGCCGACCGCGACGGCCGCCTGGACGTGCTCGCCCGCGTCGCGGTAGACGAGCAGCTGCCGATCGGGGTGGCCGAGTGCCCGCTCCACCGCCTCGATCTCGCCGAGGCGGGAGCCGGCGGCGGCGACCGCCGCCCAGGTCAGCTGTCCCGAGACCCCGCCGCGGCCGAATTCCACTGCGCCGGCGCGCAGTTGCTCGATCCGACGTTCGAGCCGTTTCCGGTCGGCCGCGAGCACCGCCCGGTTGGCCTCGTCGCGCGCGTACGCCGGAATCCCGTCACGACCGCCGACCCACTCCGGGTGCTCGGCGAGCACCCACCGCCGCCGTCCCTCGGACAGATCCGACCAGTACCGCGAATTATCCTCGGGTGTCGACTCTTTCGTCGACGGCGTGGCGGCTTCGTCCGGACTGCACGACAATTCGTCGACACCCCGACGGAGTTCCCGGGCGAGCACACTGTCCGCCTCGTCGGCGGTGTCGAGCGCGGCCGACAACCTCGCCTGGCACACCCGCGCCGCCTCGTTCAGCCGGGCCTGCACCAGCGCACCCGCCACCAGCGCGCTCGTCCACGGGACCCGCGGCGCACTGACCCGACCGTCGCCCGCGACGTACAAACCGAGGTCCGAACCGGCGCGTTCGGCCACGTCCAGCGCTGTGGTTCGCGCCGATTCGATCGCCGCCGCCCCCGATTCCAGGCTCGTCGACATCCGCCGGGCAACAGCAGAAACCCTTGTCGCCTCGGTGAACTCGCGACCGGATCGCTCCAGTGCCTCCGCAGCGGCAGGCCCGGTCCAGTACCCGGCCGAATCCTCGACGAGACGGTTCGCGATCGCGACACCGTCGGAGTACGCCCGGCTCGCCGCGGCGAGCCGCCTCGCCGCGGAGGCGAGCGATGCGGGGTCCCACCCGCGCAACTGGTCGAGCGTCGGACGCATCAGCGGCCGCCGTCCGACGCGAGCAATGCAACGGCGGTCGCGGCGTCCGTGCCCGCGTACCTTGCGGCGGACTCGACGGCCGCGCCGGACATCGACCGGATGGACTCGGCGGTGGCCCGGTAGGCGCGCGCGAGCGCATCGGGCAGCTCGGCCAGTGGTACCCGCGTCTGCGACCCAGGCATGGCCGCGGCGGCGCACCCGGGCGCCGGATCCACGGCGGCGACAGCGTCCGCGGCGGCGGCCAGGGCGCTCCCCAGCGCCCCCACGGCGACGACGTCCACACGCATTCCCTCTGACATGCGATCCCCCCCCGGATGCTCCGACTCCCCTGCCGACGGACCGAAAGCTAGCACCCAAAAGAGCACGTCAGTGCCTGTCCACAGGCACTGATCCACAGGGGAACCCGCGGCGCCCACTGCGCGTCGCGGTGGCCGTACCGGACGGTCGCGGGCGCGGGGGTCTGGATCGAAGCGTGGCCGGGGTCCACACTGCAGGGATGTTCGCATTCCTCCCGGAGTTCTGGAACTCACTGCCGCGGCCGCTGCGCGACCCGGTCGCGTTTGCCATCCCGTTCTTCGTACTGTTCCTCGCCATCGAGTGGGCCGCGGCGCGATACCTCGCCGAAGCCGATGTCGACGCCGACGGACGGGCGCACCCGCCGCGGGCCGGCTACGAGTCGCGGGACGCCCGCACCAGCATCTCGCTGGGGGCGGTGTCCATCTTCACCATGGCGGCGTGGAAGGCCCTCGCGCTCGTCGGGTACGCCGCGATCTACGCGTACCTGGCGCCCTGGCATCTGCCGGCCGACGCCTGGTACACCTGGGCGATCCTGATCGTCGGCGTCGACCTGCTGTACTACTGGTACCACCGGATCGCGCACCGCGCGCGGATCGTGTGGGCCACACACCAGGCACACCACTCGAGCGAGTACTTCAACTTCTCCACGGCGCTGCGCCAGAAATGGAACAACAGCGGCGAGATCCTCATGTGGATCCCGTTGCCGCTCATCGGGATACCTCCGTGGATGGTGTTCGTCGGATTCAGTGTCAGTCTCGTCTACCAGTTCTTCGTTCACACCGAACGCGTCGACAGATTGCCCCGGCCGATCGAGTTCGTGTTCAACACGCCCTCGCACCACCGGGTGCACCACGGCTGCGATCCGGAGTACCTCGACAAGAACTACGGCGGCATCCTCATCCTCTGGGACCGCCTGTTCGGCACCTTCGAACGCGAAACCCACCGCCCGACATACGGTCTGACGAAACCCGTCGGCACCTACAACGTGCTCACCCTGCAGACCCACGAGTACGCGGCGATCGCCCGCGACGTGCGCGCGGCGGGGTCCTGGCGGGAGCGAATCGGGTACGTCCTCGGTCCGCCGGGGTGGACTCCCTAGCCCTTTTCCAGGTGTACGAGGAAGTCGACGGTGCCGGCATCGTCCACGGTGACGAACGCCAGCGACGGCGGCTGCACCCCGAAGTCCGTCCACGTCACCGGGATCGAGCCGGACGCGATCAGCGCCGGACCGGACTGCAGCACCTTGACATCGACGGCGACCGGGCGCGAGCCCCCGCGCAGTTCGAGCGTGCCGGTCGCGGGCACGGTCACGGCCGTCCCGTCGGTGGGCAGCGCGGACAGGTCGACCGGCTGGTCGAGGGTGAAGCGTGCGGTCGGATACGTGCCGACCGACATGACGTTGCCCGCGAACTGGCCGTCACGGCGCGCATTGCCGGTGCTGATGCCCTTGACCTGGACGGTGACCGTGGCGGAGGTGAGCTTGCCCGCCTCGACCGTGGCCTGCCCGCCGACCTCGTCGGTGGACCCGACGACGGTGACCGAGGCGCCGTTGAGGATCTCGTGCACGGTGTAGCCGGCCGCGGTCGCATTCGGGGCGGTCCCGGCGTCCACCCGCCAGCTGCCGTTCACGTCACCGGTCGCGGCCTGCGCCCCGGAGGTCGAGACGGCGGCCGCCGGCGCGTCGTCCGTCGCGATCCACGTGCCGTACACCCACGGGCCGCCGACCAGTGCGAGCACCGCCACGACCACCACCGCACCGAGAATCCACCAGCGCCTTCGCATACCGGCAGGATAGTGGCCGGGTCGAGGACATTCGGCACCGAAGATCCCGTCTCGCCGGAATTCAGCCGCCGTCCTCGATCACGATCTCGGTGCCCGCGGCGAGCAGCGTGGAGGCACTGAGCCCGAACATTCGACGGAAGGCGTCGCTGAAGTGCGACGGCGTCGCGAAACCCGCGTCGACCGCCGCGCGAGTCAGACCCGTACCTTTCGAGATCGCCGCCGCGACCTGCAGCATCCGCGCCCACAGGCGGTACCGCCGGAAGCTGGTGCCGGTCTCGGCGGCGAACAGTCGCAGGAAGTACGGTCTCGACAGCCCCGCGAGCCGCGCGAACTCGTCCGCCGACACCGCCGCCGACGGGTGCGCCCGCAGCGTCCTGGCCACCCCGTCGATCCGGCCCTCGACCGCCCCGCTGGCGGCGGCCAGGAGGCGGGACGGCTCGGGACGCGGACCCTCGCACAGTGCGATCAGGAGATCCGCGTCGCGATGGTCGACCGAGAACTCACCGATCGCCCCCGACATCCGGTCCCGGTAGCGGCCCGAGCGCCGCGAGGTGGAATCGAAGTAGCAGAACATCATTCGCTGTCCCATCGCTACGATCTGGCGCTCCACGCGTGGCGGGACCAGCACGGTGCGCGGCGTCACGTCGGGGCACCCGGGCACCCGCAGGACGAACGGGGCGTCGAGGCCGACGACCAGGCAGTACACCGAGGTCGAGTGCGGGGCGAGCCGCAGCGACGGGCCGAGATAGATCGCGTGCCCGCACCACAGCCACACCGTCGGGCCGCCGCACGTTTCTGGAAGCGGACGCCTGCTCACACCGGACATGCTGGCACAACGGCCGCCGGAAGAAGGGAACACGTCATGTGGGCGAAGCGCATTGCACGGGGACTGCTGATCGGAGTCGGGCTGGTCAATCTGGCCCCCGGCGTGGGCGTGCTGTCCGCGGCGAGGGTCGAGGCCCTGTACGGGGTGCCGGTCGCCGGACCCGACCTCGAGCTGCTGCTGCGCCACCGGGCGGTCCTGCTCGCGACGGTCGGCGGCGGCCTCCTCGTGGCCGCCTTCGCACCGGCGCTGCGCGGCGCCGCCGTCACCGCCGCCACAACCAGCATGGGCAGCTACGTCGCGCTGGCCGCCGCGATCGGCCGGACCAACGAGCAGTCCTCGCGAGTGCTGGCGGTGGACATCGCGGCGCTAGCCTGCGTCGCGGTGGCCACGGCGATCGATCCGCCCACTCGCCGACGGGACGCGGCGCACGATCCCGGCTCGGTCGCACCGCTATCCTCGGCGGCGACAGGGAGTGAGGCAACCACGTGAAACAAGGCGGCACCACCCGCGACCGGATGCTGGCGAGCGCGGTGACGCTCTTTCGCGAACGCGGCGTCGACTCGACCTCGTTCGCCGACGTCATCACGCACTCGCAGGCGCCGCGCGGCTCGATCTACCACCACTTTCCCGGCGGCAAGGCCCAGCTCGCCGAGGAGGCCACCCAGATGGCGGGCGAGATGATGAGCGCGACGATCGCCGCGAACCTCGAGCGCCGCGAACCCGGCGAGACCCTGCAGGCGATCGTCGACGGATTCCGCCGCCAGCTGCTGGACTCCGACTTCGACGCGAGCTGCCCGGTCGCGGCGGCGGCACTCGCAGGCGGTGACTTCGCCGCGGCCCGCACCATCGCGGGCGGGGCGTTCACGTCCTGGGAGACCGTCATCGCCGGGGGGCTCGAACGCCGCGGGCTGGCCCCGGACCGGGCCGCCGCCCTCGCGACCACCGCCGTGGCGACCATCGAGGGCGCGATCATGGTCGCCAAGGCGCAACGCGACGTGCGGGCGCTGGACCGGGTGGGCCCGGAGCTGGTCCGCTGGGTCGACGCGGCGCTCACCGAAGTCGCGTAGCGCCACCCCGACGGCACACCCCTGCTGCCTAGGTCACACCGTTTTCGGGGGTGCAGCGGATGTGTGCCCACGACAGCGGGTGTGTGCCGAACCAGACCCGAAACGCAGAAGACCCCCGACCGGTAATCGGTCGGGGGTCTTCGTGGCGGTGGCGGAGGGATTTGAACCCTCGGACGGGGGTTACCCGTCACACGCTTTCGAGGCGTGCTCCTTAGGCCGCTCGGACACGCCACCGCCGGTGACTTTACCCGACTTCGACGCTGACGCTAAATCGCGTGGTCAGCGCTGCCGACGGAAGAATTCCTCGAGCAGTTCGGCGCACTCGGATTCGAGCACTCCCCCGCGGACCTGGGGTCGGTGCGTGAGCCTGCGGTCGCGGACCACGTCCCACAGCGAGCCGACCGCCCCGGTCTTCGGCTCCCACGCACCGAACACCACCCGCGACACCCGCGCCAGGACCAGCGCGCCGGCGCACATCGTGCACGGTTCCAGGGTGACGGCGAGGGTCGCGCCCTCGAGCCGCCAGCCGTCGCCGTGCACCCGGGCCGCCGCGCGCAGCGCGACGATCTCCGCGTGCGCGGTCGGGTCGCCGGACGCCTCGCGGGCGTTGGCGGCCCGCGCCAGTTCCACGCCGTCGGCGTCGTAGATCACCGCGCCGACAGGGACGTCCGCGTCGTCGGCGGCGCGGGCCGCCTCGATCGCGGCGCGGATCATCGCCTCGTCGCGGGCCCGCAGGTCCAGCCCCGGCGACATCTACCGGGGCAGGACGTCGAGCACGGCGGACAGCTCGCCCGCGAACCCGAGGCGCTGGGCGATCATGCCCAGCTGCTCGTCGGGGTACAGCTCGGTCTCGGCGAGGATCACCCCGAGCACCGGCTCCGGCAGGCCGAGGTCGGCGAGCAGGCTCAGGTCGCCCTCCTCCCACGGCTCCACGTCGTCGATCTCGTCGACGTCGAGGTCGGGGACCTCGACGTTGAGCGCCTCGAGCACGTCCGCGGCGATGTCGTAGTCCAGTGCCATGGTGGCGTCGGAGAGCAGCAGTCGGGTCCCCGTGGGCGCGGGGCGAAGGATGACGAAGAACTCGTCGTCCACGTCGAGCAGTCCGAACACCGCGCCCGAACTCCGCATCTCTCGGAGCTCGGTCTCGGCGGCCTCGAGGCTGGTCAGTGCCGCCGCGGTGAGGGCGGTGCACTTCCACTTGCCGTCGTCGAGGACGACCGCGACGCCGAAGCCTTCGAGATCCTCGAACTGGTCCGAGGGGGCGCTGTTGTCACCCGCGCGCTGAGCAGCCATGCGGCAACCGTAGTCCGCCCGCGGCCTGTTCATGAAGTCCGGCGGCAAATGTGCCAACCTGTCCGGGTGTCTGCTGAATCGACTGACCCACCGGTGTGCGTGCTCGGGCTCGGGCTGATCGGCGGTTCGCTGCTGCGCGCCGCCGTCGCGGCCGGCCGGACGGCCTGGGGGTACAACCGATCCGCCTTCGCCGCGGACGAGGCCGTCGCCGACGGTTACGACGCCGGTACCGATCTGGTCGCGGCCCTCGAGCGGGCCCGCCGCGAGGACGCGGTGGTGGTGATCGCGGTCCCCGAACCCGCCCTCGACACGGTGCTCGCGCAGGTCACGCGGACCGCCCCCGACTGCGTCCTCACCGACGTGGTGAGCGTCAAGGGCGCCGTGCTCGACGCGGTCCGGCGGCACGGTCTGGCCGCCCGGTTCGTCGGCGGGCACCCGATGGCAGGCACCGCCCAGTCCGGCTGGTCCGCCGGGGACGCCGACCTGTTCCGCGGCGCGGTGTGGGTGGTCGCCGCCGAGGACGACACCGACCCGCAGGCGTGGACGCGGGTGGCTCGGCTCGCCCTCGACTGCGGGTCCGTGGTGGTGCCGGCCGGGGCCGCCGAACACGACTCGGCGGTCGCCCGGATCTCGCACCTGCCGCACCTGCTGGCGGAGGCGCTCGCGGTCACCGCGGCGTCCGGAGGGGACCTGGCGCTGGCGTTGGCGGCCGGGTCCTACCGGGACGGCACCCGCGTCGCGGGCACCGCGCCGGGGCTGGTCCGAGCGATGTGCGAGGCGAATGCGGAGGCATTGACGGTCGCGTTGGACGAGGCGCTGGCGCTGCTCACCGACGCCCGCGCCGCCCTCGCCACCGCGGGCAGCACCGAGGCGTTGGTCGAGGCGGGCTACGAGGCGCGACGGCGTCACGACGACCTCGACAGGTGGGACGTCACCGACATCGAGATCGGTGCCGCCGGATGGGCGGAGGCCCTGCGGGACGCCGGTCGCAGAGGCGGCGCGCTCCGCGCACTGTGAGCGATCTGCACCCTCCCCCGGATGCCGATCGCGCACGGGCGCGAAGCGCTAGATCCGCTCGGCGAGCCCGGGGTAGTCGAGGATGAATCCGTCGGCGTCGACCGTGACCGACGAACTCGACACCGGCGAGAGCACGTGGATGCCGTCGGGACCGCTGCTGTAGGTGAGGTCCGCGGACCGCACGCTCAGGTCGGGCAGGTACACGTAGACGACGGGGACCTGGATGTCCTCCGAACCGTGCTGCATGCCGAAACGGCGGATCGGCAGCGTGTTGAAGAACGGGCTGAGCACGACGTCCACGTCCAGCGCGCCCCCGAAGGTGGAGCGGGTGTGGTTGGTGCCGTCCTCGACCATCCAGTAACCCTCCTCGTCCCGGCTGATCGAGATCTGCCGCTCGCGGGAGGCCAGGCTGGTGCGCAGCGAGAGCCTGCGGGTCACCCCGTTCTCGTCGGTGACCAAGTCGTATGAGGCGCTGAAGGCGGGGTGCTCGTCGCAGTGGCCGCCGATGATCCGCCCGGCCGCCTTGATTCGATTTCCGACCAACTGCACCCGCACCGACTCCATGCGGGGCGCCGACTGCGCACGCCAGGTGAGGATCGCAGGCCAGCTCGAACCGGGGGCCGCGGCGTCCTGAGCAGGATTGGTCACGCACCTACGGTAAGCGACGCAGACCCGATCAGCAGCCGCGGCAACCAACCCGCGCCACCGCGTCGTCGCCACGACCCCGCCGAGCACCCGCACGAGTGCCGAGCCGACAGCCCGACCCCACCCTCCACCTGCACCGCGACCCCGGAAACGTGGCCGCGGTAACACTCCGATAACGCGAACGGATGAACCGGGCAAGAGACCGAGGAGGTACCCATGGCCGACAACCAGGAGATCTGGGCTGCCGAGGCGCGACGTGCGCTGATCGACGTTGCGGGAAGCTACCGTTGCACGACGACCTATCCGGAGCTCGCCGAGACCGTGCAGACCTCCTCGGGTGTACGCACGGCCAACCTGCTGCAGAACTGGATCGGCAAGACCCTCGCGAAGGTGGCACTCGAATGCAGCGGTCGCGGCGAACCGCTGCTCTCCGCGCTGTGTGTCAGCAGCGTCGACGGCCGCGTCGGCGGCGGGTACGCGAAGGCCGTCGAGGCGACCTACGGCGAGGCGCCCACGGACGTCGAGTGGCATGCCGCCGAGGAGCGGCTGCGCTGCTACCGGTACTTCGGGGCGACGGACCTGCCGGCCGACGGCGGCACCGCAGCGCTGACGCAGTCGGTGGTCGCGATGCGGGCGAAGGCGCAGAAGCGCGACCGCAGTCGGCGCCGCGAACACGGCCAGGCGTGCGCCGAGTGCTACCAGGTCCGCTCGTTGGCTGGGGTATGCGGCTGCAGCTGGTGAGCCGGCGCCCGCTCGTTGCGGTTTCCACCTCCGGGTACCGCGGCTAACGTCGACGCCGTACCAGCGAAGCGGCCCCGCACCAATCCGGGCGACCTCCGACCGGGCGCGACCGCAGCGGAGAGGTGCGTCGCATGAAGGCGATCCAATACACCACGATCGGCGCCGAACCCGAACTCAGGGAAATCGAGAAGCCGACACCCGGGCCGGGTCAGGTGCTGCTGAAGGTCACCGCTGCCGGGGTCTGTCACTCCGACGACTTCATCATGAGCCTGCCCGCCGAGCAGTACGTCTACGGACTGCCGCTGACGCTCGGACACGAGGGCGCGGGAACAGTGGTCGAACTCGGCGTCGGCGCGGTCGGCATCGACGTCGGGACGAACGTCGTGGTGTACGGCCCGTGGGGCTGCGGGACCTGCTGGCAGTGCGCGCAGGGGATGGAGAACTACTGTCCCCGCGCGGCCGAGTTGGGGATCCGGCCACCCGGACTGGGTGCGCCCGGCGCGCTGGCCGAGTACATGGTGGTGGACTCGCCGCGCCACCTCGTCCCCATCGGCGACCTGGATCCGGTGGCGACCGTCCCGCTCACCGACGCCGGTCTGACCCCGTACCACGCGATCAAGCGGTCGCTGGACAAGCTGCGCGGCGGCTCGACCGCTGTGGTGATCGGGTCGGGCGGCCTCGGGCACGTGGCCATCGAGCTGCTGCGACACCTCTCGCCCGCGCGGGTGGTGGCGCTCGACGTGAACGAGGAGAAGCTCGAGTTCGCGCGGTCCGTCGGCGCGCACGAGGCCGTGCTGTCCGATCCGTCGGCGATCGACAAGGTCCGCGCGATCACCGGTCCGGGCGGAGCCGCGCTCGTCCTGGACTTCGTCGGCTACCAGCCGACCATCGACATCGCGATGGGTGTCGCGGGCACCGCCTCGGACGTGACGATCGTCGGCCTCGGCGACGGTCGGGCGCACGCCAGGGTCGGGTTCGGGCAGACCCCCTTCGAGGCCTCGGTGACCTCCCCCTACTGGGGCTCGCGCGGCGAACTCATCGAACTGATCGACCTCGCGCATCAGGGAGTCTTCGACATCGCGGTGGAGAAGTTCTCGTTGGAGAACGGCGTCGAGGCGTACCGGCGGCTGGCCGCAGGCACGCTTCGTGGCCGGGCGGTCGTGGTCCCGTAGCCCTCGACGAGCGAGTCAGTTGCGGAGCGCGTCACCCAGGTCCCGCCGCGACAACCGCCGCGACTTTCCGAGCTGCCTGACGACGGCGACCGGTTCGCGCCGGGCGCGGCCCTGCCCGCGACGCTTGTGCGGCTTGCAGAGCGCGCATCCGCGCCAGGTCCGGGAAGGATGCTGATTCGACACTGGCGAACCTCCGAGAGGGACTCCGCGCGAAGCGAAGAGGACAGCGTAACGCCGCCCGCCCGCGCAGACCAGAACACCCCGCCACCATGACAGGTGACGGGGTGTTTCTCTGTGCGCCCGAAGGGATTCGAACCCCTAACCTCTTGATCCGTAGTCAAGTGCTCTATCCGTTGAGCTACGGGCGCATGTCTTCAGTTGTGCTGGCCTACGTGCACCAGCGTGGCGGAAGCGAGAGGATTTGAACCTCCGGTCCCCTTTGAGGAGGACAACTCATTAGCAGTGAGTCCCATTCGGCCGCTCTGGCACGCTTCCTAGGCTCAGGTCCTTTCGAACCGCCGGATCGAAAGGTTACACACGCGCCGACCGTTAGGCAAAACGGCTGGTCAGCTCGGCGTTATCGCAGGTTGCTGTCGAACCAGTCGAAGATCCGGCGGGTCGCGTCCATGATCGCCTGCGCCGCGGGATCGGCGTCGTCACCGTCCTCGGGCAGGGTCGGCGGCTCGTCCGCACGGTGCTCGAGGCCGCGGTAGCTGACGACGTGGGTCGCGACCGGCGCCCGTGCGACCGCCTCGCGCAGTCGCTCGACCTGATCGGGCGGGGTGCGCGCATCGTCGTCGCCGTACAGCCCGAGCCACGGCGCCTGCAGCGACTCCGCCGCGTCGACCAGGGCCGGCGCATCCGGCGCCAGGGACTCGACGATGCCGCGTGCCGAGACGCTCACGGCCGCGCCGATCGGACGGTTGGTGGCGACCAGCAGCGCCGCGGTGCCCGCGTCGTCGAAGCCGAGCACCCCGACGCAGTCCGGGTACACGCCGCGGGCCACCAGCCAGTCGAAGGTGGCGTCGAAGTCGGCGAACAGGTTGTCGCCGAACACCTCCGCGACGCTGTGCGCGGGCTGGCGATGGAACAGGTGCGGCGCGACCGTCAGCCACCCCTCCCCTGCGAGCAGCCGCATCAGGTCCAGCAGGGCATCGGTGAACTCCCGCGACTCGTGCAGCACGACGATGCCGCCGCGCGCGGGACCGTCCGGCGCGACGGCCGTCAGGGGTACGTGTTGGGGAGCGGCGTCCGGACGCTCCAGGACAGCGCGGAGCACTGCACTGTCAGCGAATATTCCCGACATACCGTCTACTGTGGCACGGTCCGGGCCGGGCCGCCCGAATTTCTTTTCACCCGTAACGGCAATCCCTACCGGCAGGTAAACGGACGAGCGCATAATGGACAGCCGTGACTGCGCGAACCCGCCCCGACCTCGTCGAAATCAGCCCCTACGTGCCCGGACGCACGATTCCCGGTGCCGTCAAACTGGCCAGCAACGAGACCACAGCGGGTCCGCTCCCCAGCGTCGCCGCTGCGATCGCCGAGTCCGCACTGGGCGTGAACCGCTATCCGGACAACGGGTCCGTGGCCCTGCGCGAGGCCCTCGCGGAGAGGCTCGGCGTCAGCGTCGACCGGGTCGCCACGGGTTGCGGATCGGTGAGCCTGTGCCAGGAACTCGTGCAGATCGCCGCCGGCCCCGGCGACGAGGTGCTCTTCGCGTGGCGCGCGTTCGAGGTGTACCCCGTGGTGGCCCGGGTCGCGGGCGCCACCCCGGTCCAGGTGCCGCTGACCGCCGACCACGTGCACGACCTCGACGCGATGCTCGCGGCGATCACCGACCGCACCCGGGTGATCTTCGTCTGCAACCCCAACAACCCGACCGGGACCGCCGTGCCTCAGGAGGCGCTCGAGCGATTCCTCGATGCGGTGCCCGATGACGTCATGGTGATCCTGGACGAGGCGTACATCGAGTACATGCGGCCCGGCGACCAGGCCGGCGAGCAGATCCCAGACGGCGTCGCACTGGCCGAGGGCCGGGCGAACGTCGTTGTGCTGCGGACGTTCTCGAAGGCGTATGGCCTGGCGGGTCTGCGCGTCGGGTACGCGGTCGCCGACCCCGCGATCGTCGCGACGCTGAGCAAGGTGCACATCCCGTTCGCCGTCAGCACGGTCGCGCAGGCCGCCGCGATCGCCTCGCTCGCCGCCGCGGACGAACTGCTGGCCCGCACCGACGGGATCGTCGCCGAGCGTCGCCGGATGCGCGACACCCTGCTCGGCGCCGGCTACGAGGTGCCCGCCTCCAACGCGAACTTCATCTGGCTGCCGCTCGGCGACCGCTCGGCCGAGTTCTCCGAGGCCAGCGCGGCGGCCGGCGTGCTGATCCGGCCCTACGGCACGGACGGGGTCCGGATCACCATCGGTGACCCGGACGAGAACGACGCGTTCCTCGCGTTCGCCACCGGCGACGGCGTGGCGATCTGGAAGTCGCGCCAGGTCTGACCGTCACCGGCCCAGCGCCCGAGCCAGCGTCGGCCACGCGTCGTGCAGGTCCTGCTGCCAGTACGGCCAGGAGTGCGTGCCGTTCGGCCGGTAGTGGAAGGTCGCGGGGACGCCCAGCTGCCGCAGCCGTTGGTCGAACAGCTGCGTGCAGTGCAGCGCGGCGGACTCCAGTGCGGCACCGAGGGTGATGGCGCTGAGCCCCTCGACGGTGGTCGGATTGTCCAGCGGCCCGACGACGCCGTTGCCGACCGCGACGTAGATCTCCTTGCCGCGCAATGCCTCCGCGTTGCGCATCGGGTCGTTGGCAGCCCAGTCGGGATCGCCGTCCGGACCCCACATGTTGTCGGCGTCGCCACCCTTCCAGGCCACCGTCGCGCGCACGGAGAGCTTCGAGTGCGACTGGCCGTTGTCGGCACACCCGCTGAACGCCGCCACACCGCCGTACATGGCGGGGTGGCGGGTGGCCAGGTTCAACGCCGCGTGCGCGCCCATCGACAGTCCGGCGATGGCGTTGACCCCGTTGCCGTGGAACCGGGCATCGATGAGCGGCGGCAGTTCCTCGGTGAGGAACGTCTCCCACTCGTCGACGCCGAGCGCCGGGTCGGGGCGCTTCCAGTTCGTGTAGTAACTGCCCGTGCCGCCGACCGGCAGCACCACGTTCACGTCCTTGTCGGCGAAGAACCCGACGGCGTCGGTCTTCTGCGTCCAGGTGCTCTCGCGGTAGTCGGACTCCTCGCCGCCGCCGGCACCGTCGAGCATGTAGAGGGTCGGCCGCGGTGCCGAGCCGGCGGGCAGCAGAACCTGAACCTGGATCACCCGACCCATCGAGGGCGAATGCACGAAGACGGCCGCACGGCGGTCCGTGAGCATGGTGACGTGGTCCACCGACGCGGCCTGCCGCGGTGGAGTGCCCGGCGGTTGGGCCGTCGCAACGGGGGTGACGAGGCCGCACAGGGCCACCGAAAGAGCCAGTGTCGCGAGCAGCTTCATGGGCCCACCTCGGGCGGCTACCCACGGGATGCGGGCGTGCCGCTGCTGGCCAAGTTAGCCGAAATCCCCGCGCGGCGCGCGGCGTCGACACGGAATCCGATGCCGGCCCGACCGACCCGACGCTCCTGCTGGACGGCCGACTCGAGCGGCGTGCCACGACGGGTCCGACGGATTTCGCCTGTTCGTGGCCCGTCCTGGCGGTAGCCTGATCCGTGCAGCCCAGCGCAGATCGAGGTGCATACATGCGTGCCAACCCTCGCAGCAAGGCAGCGGCCGTCACCGTCGCCGTGTGCGCCAGCCTGGCGTTCGTCACCGCCGGCGGCGTCACGGACCTCGGCGCGGCCGGCATCTACTACGGCCCCGCCACGCACGTCGGCGACGGAACTGCCCGGTCCTACGTGATCCTGAACGAGGACGGCAGCCCCGGCGGCGTCGGATTCCGTCTGACCACCGCCGCCCTGGACGGCTTGACGGACGACTCCGGCGAGGCGATGCAGCCGTTTCCGCTGACTCTGCCGCCCGAGGCGGACAAGACGGTGTTCGAGCACCTCGTGCTCGACTGGAACCCGCACGGGCACGGACCCGACGGGGTGTTCACCAAGCCGCACTTCGACATGCACTTCTACATGATCGACGCCCGCGCGGTCTCCGAGATCACCCCGATGCGACTGGACTACCTCGTCCGGGCCTCGAATCTTCCTCCGGCACAGTCGATGCCACAGGACTATGCGCCTCCGCCCGGCCCGCCCCTGTTCAACACGGTTCCCGAGATGGGCCTGCACTGGACCGACGGCACCGAGAACATGACGCCCGGCGCCTACGACTTCACCCAGACCTTCATGGCCGGGTCCTGGGACGGCGCGTACACGTTCATGGAACCGATGATGACGCGCGAGTGGTTGCTGACGAAACCGACGCTCGACAGGGCGGTCAAGCAGCCGCAGTCGTACCCGAAGCCTGGCTACTACCCCACCACCTACTCCGTGCGCTACGACGATTCGACGAACGAGTACGTCGTGGAGCTGGGCGGCATGCAGATGAAGCAGGCACCGTAGCCCGGTCCCTCGTCGCTCGTGTGACGCTTCTCTCTGGTCCGATCGATACCCCTGGGGGTATTGTCGACCGCATTGCGATATACCCCCATGGGTATCAATGAAGGAGTCGAGCGTGAGCAACAGGAACGTCGCGATCGAGGACCGACCGCCGTCACCGTCACCGAAGCCGGGGGCGACGAGCACCGAGTTCGGTGGGATCCTGGGCAGATTGGGCGCCACGATGGCCGGCCGTGCGCGCTGGGTCTTCGGCGTCTGGCTGATCGCCCTGGTGGCGCTCGGGGCCGCCGCACCTAGCGTGTTCAGTTCACTGGCCGGCGCCGGCTGGCAGGCCAACGGCTCGGAGTCGGTGCAGGTCCGGGAGCTGGCGCAGGAACACTTCGGTGGGAACTCCTCGGCCGCGGTGCAGGTGGTCGTGCACTCGGACACCAAGCCGGTCTCCGATCCCGCCGTCCAGCAGGTCCTCGGCGAGGCAACGGCAGTCTTCCGGGCCGATCCGCGCTTCGGCGAGGTGATCGCACCCCAGCCCGGAATGTCGATCAGCCCGGACGGCCACACCGGCATCCTGATCGCCGGCGCAAACGCGGGCACCGACGAGATGGTCAAGGCCGTCGACGACCTCAAGGGCGAGCTCACCGCGCTCTCCGGGGACGGCGTCGAGGTCTACCCCACCGGCGCGTCGGCGCTGTGGAGCGACTTCAACAAGGCCAACCACGACGCGATGATCAAGGCCGAGATGTTCTCCTGGCCGGTGACCATGGCCATCATGGTGCTGGCGTTCGGCTCGCTCGTCGCCGCCGGACTGCCACTGCTGCTCACCCTCGCCGGCCTGGTCGCCTCGGCGGGCGGGCTGGTGCTGCTCAACACCGTCACGCCGATCTCGGTGTGGGCCATGAACTTTGCGATGATGTTCGCGCTCGCACTCGGCATCGACTACGCCCTGTTCGTCGTCGCTCGGTTCCGCGACGCGCTGAGCAAGACCGGCGACGCCCGCGCCGCGGTCGCCGAGACCATGGACACCGCGGGCAAGGCGGTCGTGCTGTCGGGCCTGACGGTGCTGGTGAGCCTGTCGGCCGTGCTGCTGGTCCCGGCGCCCGCGGTCCGGACCATGGCCGTCGGCATCATGCTCGCGGTCGCGTTCGTCCTCGCCGCCACCCTCACCCTGCTCCCCGCGGTGCTCGGCAAGCTCGGACCGAAGGTCAACGCGGGCTCGCTCCCGTACGCCAAGCGGCAGCAGCACCGGTCCCCGCGCTTCACGGCGTGGGGGAACCTGCTGCACAAGCACCCATGGCCGTTCGCGATCGGCGCCGTCGTGGTGCTGGTCGGGCTGTCCCTCCCGGCGCTCGGGCTGAAGGTCGCGATGCCGTCGATCCAGGTCGTGCCGACCGACGCCCCGGTCCGGCAGGGCTACGAACTGGTCCAGGCACAGCTGGGCGAGGGCGCGCCCGGCATGCTCCAGATCGTCGTCCCCACGAACGAGGCCGAGGCGACCGCCGCCGCGGCGAAGGCGAGCGAGGGCATCGCCATGGTCACCCCGCCGATGCCGTCGATGGACGGTTCGGATTACGTGATGCTGCAGGCGATCCCGAACGTCGACCCGTCGGACCAGGCGATGGGGTCGATCCTCGACCGGCTGCGTGCCGACCTGCCGTCGCAGGCGCTGGTCGGCGGCGCACCCGCGGAGAATCTCGACCTGCAGCAGGCCCTCGACGACTACCTGCCGGTCATCGTCGGCGTCGTCCTGACCCTCGGGTTCGTGCTGCTGCTGGTCGCGCTGCAGGCGCCGCTGATCGCGATCCTGGGGACGGTGGTCAGCCTGCTCTCGACGGCGGCCGCCTTCGGCGTGGCCAAGCTGATCTTCCAGGACGGACACGGCGCGGGGCTGCTCGGCTTCACCCCGCAGGGCTTCCTGGACGGCTGGGGTCCGGTGTTCTTCTTCGCGATGATCTTCGCGATCGCGATGGACTACACGGTGTTCCTGCTCTCGACCGCGAAGGAACACTACGAGAAGTCGGGCGACCCGAAGGTCGCACACGTCATGGGGCTCGCACACTCCGGCCGGGTCATCCTCGCGGCGGCCGCGGTGATGGTGGCGGTGTTCTTCACCTTCGCGCTCTCAGATCCGTTGCCACCCAAGGAGATGGGCATCATCCTCGGCGTCGCGGTGCTGCTGGACGCGGTACTGATCCGGCTGGTGCTGCTGCCGGTGCTGTTGCGCCTGACCGGGCATGCCGCCTGGTGGTCGCCTGCCTGGCTGCGCCGGGCGCTGCCGAAGATCAGCTTCTCGCACGGCTGACGCCGGTTCACCTCTCACGATCGACCAAGGAGTCTGGCATGAAAACCCTTCCCCGCCACCAGGGCTGGACCGTCGAACGCGTGGTGCCGCTCATGGCAGGCGTGATGGTGCTGCTGAGTCTGATACTGACACTTGCCTTCTCGCCGTGGTGGCTGCTGCTCACCGGGTTCGTCGGCGCCAACCTTGTCTTCTACGCCGTGGTCGGATGGTGTCCCGCCAGCCTGGCGATGGAGCGGGTCGGGCTCGAACGCGGGAGCTGCCGCGTGCGCGGGACCGTCTGAATCCGGCACGCCCCGGTACCGATCGGTCCGCGATCGGTACCGGGGGGACACGCGGGACAATTGGCGCCGTTCCCTCGCCGTGGCGGCGGCGGGCGATTACAGTCGGTCCGGAACTCTTCCTTCTTCTGCAAGGTGAGGACCGCCATGAACCTGATAACCAGAGGATCGGCATCAGCGCTGATCGCCGCGGCCGTGATCGCCGGCGCCGGGACAGCCCAGGCCAACGCGGCCACTCCGGCCGACGGTCCGCCCTCGCTGGCGATTCCCGGAGTGCATCAGGTCGACTCGCCCGCCAAGCAGGCGGCCCTCGAGAAGATGCTCAACGCACTCAACCTGGGGTGGGCCAACGGCGGCGCGGCCGGCACGGCCATCGGCGCGGTGGTGGGTCTGGGGATCGGCTGCGTGTCGATGTTCCCGGGCAGCCTGGCCGGCTGCATGATCGGCAGCCCGACGGGTGCCGTGATCGGCGGACTCATCGGCATGGGCAACGGCAACCCCCAGGTGCAGCAGGCGATCCAGGACTACCTGAACACGCCCTGACACCCCGGTACGCGACAAGGCTCTGACCCGGCTGTCGCCGGGTCGGGGCCTTTCGTGTCGGCGGAAGGGTGTGTTGTGATCGACGTATGTGGTGGTCGATCACCCTGCACCGTCGTGACCCTGCTGTCCGCAGCCGATGCGATGCTCCAGCTCCAGGCCCGCACCGCGTGCTCACTCGCACGACGCGTGATCGGCAGCAGGGACAGCGTCGACGACTGAGACCAGAAGCCCCCGCGTTCCAGGCCGCCAGTTGCTGATCAGCGGGGCTTCGTGCGCGCTTGGCGGTGACCCGGCCGGCCCGGGGAACGTCGATCCTGGGCATCCTCGCGGACGGCGAATCGATCGGCAGGGTGCGCGCGGTCCGCCACAGCATGCCGGCCGGGCGTGCGAGGAGCACCGGAACTACGAATCCTCCCGCTGGCCGGGAGATTTCAACGTCGACGGCTATTTCGTCGCACAGCGATCAAGAGATGTGACATCTTCGATTGGCCAGCCTGACCTGCGCCGCCGCTCGGTCACCCGTGGCGCTGACCCACACCTCGGAGGCACCATGCCCACCACCCCCACCGGGGCTCTCGCCGGCATCCGCATCGTCGAACTCGGCGGAATCGGGCCAGGACCGTTCTGCGGCATGCTCCTCGCCGACCAGGGCGCGGACGTGATCCGGATCGACCGGCGAGCACTCGAAGGCCGGCCCTCGGTGCATCCGGTGCTGCACCGCAATCGGCGCTCGCTGACCCTCGACCTGAAGGACCCGGCCGACGTCGAGACCGCGCTGGCGCTCATCGACACCGCGGACGCCCTGATCGAGGGCTTCCGGCCGGGCGTTGCCGAACGGCTCGGCCTCGGACCCGACACCTGCCTGGCCCGCAATGCGCGCCTGGTCTACGGCCGGATCACCGGGTGGGGCCAGGACGGGCCGCTCGCGCACGAACCCGGCCACGACATCAACTACATCGCCCTGACCGGCGCGCTCGGCGCGATGGGAATCCCCGGCGAGGTGCCGCCGGTGCCGCTGAACCTGGTCGCAGACATGGGCGGAGGCGGCATGCTCCTAGCTCTGGGCTTCTCCACCGCGCTGATGCACGCGCAGCGCACGGGGCTCGGTCAGGTGGTCGACGCCGCGATGATCGACGGCACCGCGGCGCAACTCGCGATGGTCCACGGCCTGATGGCCAACGGCAACTGGTCCGACCGGCGCGGGGTGAACCCGTTCGACGGCGCGGCGCCGTTCTACCGCACCTATCGCTGCGCGGACGGCGGGTTCGTCGCGGTCGGCTGCGCGGAGCCTCAGTTCTATGCAGCCACCCTGCGCGTGCTGGGCCTGACCGAGGACCCGCTCTTCGCCGCCCAGATGGATCGGGAGGCGTGGCCGGCGATGTCCGATCGACTGGAAGCCATCTTCGTCACGCGCACCCGCGACGACTGGGTAGCCGCATTCGACGGCCAGGGAGCCTGCGTGTCACCGGTTCTGAGTCTGACGGAGGCCGCCGCACATCCCCACAACGACGCCCGCGGCACGTTCAGCACCGCGGACGGAATCGTGCAGTCCGCCCCCACCCCTCGCCTCCTGGGAACCCCCGCCGGAGCGCCGCGACCGGCGCCGCTGATCGGCGCGCACACCCGCGAGGTGCTCGCCGAGCTCGGGGTCCCCGCCGACACGACGGCGATCAGAGGAAAGCCGTGAGCATCGCGGACTTGAACGACATGCCGGCACTACCTCCGTCGACGCGAAGTGACCTGATCCTGGTCGCGGCAGACCCCTATCGGCAGGCGGTGAACGCCTACAACCGAAACCACGCCTCGCGGGCCGAACGCGATATCGCGGAACAGGCACTCGTCGAAGCTGCCCTACTTCTAGACCCGGGCCAGCATGAACAGCCGTAGAGAAGGAGTCATGCAGGACGCCCTCGAAGTCCCCGACCCCCACCGGGACATGCCCGTGCACGAGCCCACGCCGCGGCAGGCGTCGGTGAAGTCGTCGGAGTTGAGCTCGAGCCCGATCTTGTGCCAGTGCCGGGCCAGGACGAAGGCAAGTTCCTCCCCAGACAACGGCCGGTAGTGGTGGGCGAAACCGACGCGACTGTAGAGCTGCGGATAGCGGGAGAAGGTCTTCTCGATTCCAGGCATCCCGATGAACAGCAAGCCGTGGTCTCCACGGTCGAACTGGTCGCGGCGGCCAACCCGCTGTCGATCACGAGTCACCTCGCTTCCACGCTCGCTGGCTGCGACCGCGTTGGTCACATTCTTGCGCCCTGGCGCGCGTCCTGCGATGTCGCTGCCGCGATCAGGATTCGTCGCGGGCCCGTTGCAGTGTCGCGTACATCGCCGAGCGGGACAGGCCGCTGATCTCGCAGAGTTGGCCAGCGGAGTAGTCGCCCGAGTCGTAGTCCGCAAGCAGACGTTTGCGTTGGAGAGTGGACAGCTTGGGTTGCTTGCCCTTGAGACGGCCGGCCTTCTTCGCCTCGGCCATACCCTCACGGGTCCGGGCCCGGATGAGGTCCGACTCGAACTCCGCCATCAACGACAGCATCCCGAAGAACAGCTTCCCCGTCGGGTCGGCCGGGTCGTGGATCGAACCGCCGACGCTCAGCCGGGTGCCCTTCCCTTCGAGCTCGTCGGCGATCGACCGTAGGTCGACGGCGGAGCGCCCGAGCCGATCCAATTTCGCCACGATCAGGGTGTCGCCGGCGCGGCACGCCGCCAACGCTTCCCGGAGACCGGGCCGGTCGCGGTTGCGGCCGGTGAATCCCTTGTCCGTGTAGATCCGGTCCGGCTCGACGCCGAGACGTTTGAGGGCTGTGCGCTGCGCTCGCAGATCCTGCCCCTGAGTTGAGCATCGGGCGTACCCGATCAGCATTCCGTCCACGAGAGAACAGTAGTCCGGCAAAGGCAACCCATACCGGATCAACATGCAGGATGGTTAAACAGGACACCCGGAGGGCGTGATCGCGCTGGCCGCAATCGAGTCCGGCCCCTCCATCTGGTGTCCTGTTGGAGGTTCGTCAAACAGGACACCGTCCATCACTGGTTTGCGTGCACAACTGAAAGCGACATGCCCGCAGCGCCCCGCTGTCGCCACCGAGCACCCAGCCTGCACTCGCATACCGTCCAGTAACTTCGTTACCTAAATGTGACCTTTGTCGCCTATGTCCAGTTCTCGCCGACCGTAGGTTTCAGCATCACCAACCCGCTCCAGGCACATCACTGAAGTCCTCAAGGAAGTAGGTGCAGTTTGAACGACAGTTCACGGTTCAAGCGAGTAGGAAGGATGCCAAAGCTCAGAACCTTAGTGGCCTCAGGCCTCGCGGCGTCTTCCCTGGTTGTGACGTTCGGAGTTGCGGTTTCTAACGCAGCTCCCGACATGGGCCTGCCGCAGGACAACGTCTCGAAGGGTGTTGTCTCCAGTGGTGCGGCGCAGATCTACATCCCTGCGGATGTAGCTACAAAGATGTCCGCCAGAGGCGTCCCTGCTAGTAAGCAGCACAACGCAGAGTACGCAGAGATGGCGTTGGACGAATACTGGACGCCCGAGCGTATGGAAAACGCAATCCCGATGGAAATGGAGGCCCCGGGTGATGCAATAGCAATCCCGCGGGAGTCAACTCCTAAACCGTTGGAGGCGAATCAGCCAAATGGCGAGGCACCCGAGGTGTCCTTATCGGACCCCGTGGGCCCGACGGACCCATTGCCGGACACGACGGAGCCGGCCCAAGGCGCTGCTGGTAAGGCAGCTAACCAAACAGAAAGCGGTGTCACCTCCGGGCTGACAACTGCCGCGGTCACACCGACAACCACCTATTCTCCTGCAAACGGTAAGATTTTCTACCGGAAAGCATCTGATGGAAAAGACTATTCGTGTTCAGGCTCGGCAGTAAACAGCCCTTCACGAAATCTGGTCGCTACCGCCGCGCACTGCGTCCACGGAGGTCCCGGAGGAACTTGGCACGAAAACTGGCGATTCGTCCCGATGTACCAGTTTGGCGTGCACCCCTACGGATCTTTCCAGGCCAAGGAGTTCTTTGCGCTTCCCGGCTGGGGCCAGAATGGGGTGTCGTGGGCTGGCTACGATGAAGATCAAGCTTTTGTCGTAACCAACAACCAGTCAAACGGCAAGTCGGTTGTTGATCGAGTAGGCGCGCATGGTCTGCGTTGGTCCGGATCGACTTCCTTCCCGACCAACATCTTCGGGTACCCATTAAGTCAGCTCCTCGGGCTGAACCTGTTCTCCTGCTGGGGAACAACCACTTCATTCATGGTTGCAAACACGACTGGATACTACGATTTCCCCCGGATTGATGGATGCAACTTTGGTCCAGGCGCTTCCGGCGGGCCTTGGTTGGAGGACTACGACCCCTCGAATGGCCGCGGGTGGATCAGGTCAGTTACCTCGTTCGTGCCATCAGATAACTCATACATTGGAGGTCCTAATTTCGACAGCAGGACCATTAACCTGTGGACGGCAGCGAATGCTGCCGGACTCTAACTAGATAGGAGGTGAATCGAAATGAATGCTATTGGCGAGGCCATCACCAACTTCCTCATCGCGGCGGCATCAAGCATAGAAGGAGTGTCTTCTATCTCAGCTGGAGCTGAGCCAACCCTCCCGCCCGTCTGAGAACGAGTACCAGCGAGCGCTTGAATATCAGAAGATTCTCGGATCGCTCGGTTTGTACGAACACAAGCTCCCTTTCCTGGTAAGGAAAGGGAGCTTGTGTTCGTACAAGCCTCATGAACCTGGGAGTAGATCGCTCACTATCGCCAGCACAGGAGGGCCTCACGTTTCTAACGGAGAGGCCTTCTGTGCATCATAGTTCGCTTCTCGACCGGATGCGTCCTGAACACGGGCGGCCGACATCGTTCACCGCCACCTGAGGATGCGAGAACACCGCCATCTGTCAGCGCGAGTCACAAACAGTGTCTATGAGGGGCATTTCCCCGGATATCTTACTGAAACAGACTGGTACGACTTCCAGACATGCCTTTCGTACACGCTTTCGTCCACCGAAAGAGGTTTTTCACCTAACCAAAATAACATGTACGGGCGCACTCGATATAATACCTACACCAACGTTCGCAGCTACGCTGTTGTGAGGGACGACAACGTAGCTGTCCATGGCGACAAGACTAGATCTGTCTACACTGCATATACATCGGGAACTGGCGGACGGGACTGGGGCGGATGTCGGAAGAATCTAATGAGTTGAGCAACGGTCCGCGGATTATCTCACTTAATCCGGATTACGGGTCGCCGTGGGGCCTGTGGTCAAGCCACCCCCCTTTTCCATTTCGCGATCCTAGAACCATAGAACAGTTGGGGCCTGACAATTTCGGCTTCAGCAACGAGATCCGCGAAGCACTGCGGGCATGGATCGAGGCCTGGCGAAGCAACTTCGCGGATGCTCCGCACGAGCATCGACACACGTGGAGACACGGCTTTGACGTTGATGCCTGGATCAACGAAGGAGATGAGATCTCGCGAATGATCGAGGAGTCGCTACCGGGGTACAAAGTCGAGAGAATATACCGCCATTATGCGCAGAGTGTCACACGTGGGGGGGAAGAGTGAGGTCGAGGTTCTGACCGATACTTCGAAGGACAAGGGTGCAGGCGACCCAGGCTGGCGCCGAATCAACTGCTCAATTCCCGAACTGTCAGCCGAACAGCTCAGTAGCTGCATGTCCAGCTACTGAATGCGACATCCGCCCACCCGCCTCGTCGAACCATCGTCATACGGGACCCGAACCCGGCGGATTGGGAAGAGCCGCCGGGTTCGGTCATCCCCTCGAAAACGCCCAGAAGCGACGCGAGAACACCGGACATATCGCCGCGAGTCACACCCCTTGCCTGTGATGACCTGTCCGCGCCTCTCGCGACAGTGGCCTGAGAACGAAAGAGGACCCCGGCAATGCCGGGGTCCTCTTCTCGATTCTTGTGTCCGCGGGGGGGAGGCCGAAGCCCGCAAGTCCCACGACTCGTAGTGACGACTGCACTGTCTCTTGGTGCCGTTTGCCAAGCCAACAAGTGAAGCAGCGATCAGAGCTGTGCTGAGTGTTCCACGCTCGAAAACCTACATCGCGGCTGCTGCGGGCGACACGGCGAGAGCTATCGACCTTTTCGTGAAATGATGAACCGGGTAATTTGGGGCTAGCCCGTCGACGGCCGGCTACAACCGAGGCGGAGGGGTGCATAGTTACTCCTCCGCCTTTCGTCGAGCCGTTCCGAACGGATTACGATTGCGGCACACCAATGGAGATAAGATGTCAGAATCAGACGTTGTATACGTAATCGACGGCCGCCGTGTCAATTCCCTGGACGATTTCTATACTGTTGTGGGAGAGGCGGTAAGAGGGCCAGGTGGATATTTCGGCCGGAGCCTCGGAGGATTCGCTGATGCCTTGACCGACGGCTATGGGACACCCGACGACAGGAATTTCTGCTTCGTTTGGCGGTACAGCGATGAGTCACGGTCAGCACTCGGGTATGCAGAGACTGTTCGGCAGCTCAAGGACCGCCTCGAGCATTGCCATCCCGACCACAAGACCAGGGTCCGCGGCGAGCTGGACCGCGCTCTCGCATCGGAGGGCCCGACAGTATTCGACTGGCTCGTTGACATCTTCGAGTTCCGCAGTGTTGAACTCGAACTTCAGTAGATACCTAATCCGCGTCCGGCTCCCACGATCGTTTCCTTCGCCATGTCCGCCGCCCTGTTAGGAGTCGCAGGCTGGCTCGGCCGCGGGGTTGGCGCTCTGTCAGTGTTTGCGTTCCTCGGCGCTACTGCCTTCGCGGTCGCCGCCGCCGACATGGCAGTACGCGCACACCGTTCTCGGCGCCGGCCAACCTCCGACTCGTCCGGATGAAGTCCCCCGGGCACATCCCTGCCGATCAGAGCGCCATCAAGCGCTGGGGTTCTTCGGCAGGTGGATCCCGTCTCAGGTCGTTACGGTGAGGTATGCGCCTGGTCCCAGACCTCCCCGCAGACGACGACCGTGCCGACGGCGACGATGACGAGTACGCGATGACACCACGACAGATGCGTATCACGGCGATCGTGGCACGAACCCTGGCGGACAGCGCGTACGACGACATCGTCACCCACACAGACACTCCCGTCACCGCCGACGCCTACTGGGCCGTGTTCGCCGACTACCCCGCCGCCACCTGGCACCAGAGCGCGCAGTGGCGCCGGCACGCCGCCCGCGCATTCGACGACCTCGCCTCCGACATCGAAACCGGTAACCAGCCCCACCCCACCTGCACCGGTGAAGAGATGGCCCTGCACCTGATCCTCGAACGCGCCGCCGCACTGCACGGCGACGGCCACTTCGACGACCAACTCCACGACCTACCCGCCCACCCCGACGACACCGACTGGGCCAGCCCCCTCGACTACCTCTTCCAAGACCACGACGTCCTGGTCCTGTTCGAGGACAAGACCCTCGACGACGCCGTCAACCTCGACCCGGCCGACTGGTTCACCCCGTTCGAATTACCCCGCGCCCGCGACCACCACCGCGGATTCCGGCGATAAGCAGGAGCCCGAACCTATCCGGGACTCGACCAGCCGCTGGATGGTCGATACCCGACCGTCGACGCACACGAGGTCACCGGTGCACCGGCGTCAGCAGGTCGGGACGGTTGTTGCGCGGCGAGTTCACCGCGGTGCTGACCTCGTACGGCTGAAGGTGCGGTTCGGGCACCGAGTTCAGCAGCGCGTCGACGTCGTCGCGATCGGTCAAGGTCGGATCGAGCCACGGGCCGACGAACATGTCCGGCAGGATCACCGGGGACCGGTCGTGGATCTGGCCGGCGGAGTCGGTGGCCGGCCGCGTCAGCACCGCGGCAGTCCACAACCAGCGGCCCGGGTCGTCCTCGGGCAGTTCGGGGTTCGGCCACAGCTCGTAGAGGCCGGCCATCGCGATCGGCCCGTCGGCGTGCAGGAAGCGTGCAGGAAGTACGGGATCTTCTTCCCGTCTTCGCCCGTGAGCCACTCGTAGTAGCCGTCGGCGGGCAGGATGCACCGGCGGCGGGCCGCGGCCGCCTTGAACGCCGGCTTCGCCGTGATCGTCTCCGACCGGGCGTTGATCATCCGCGATCCGATCTTCGGGTCCTTCGCCCACAAGGGCACCAGGCCCCACTTGACCGTGCTGTTGACCTGGCGGACCGGGTCGGCGTCGGGCTCGCCGCGGGGCGGCCGTTCGAGCACCACGTTCACCCGCTGCGTCGGCGCGACGTTGTACGACGGGGGCAGCTCCGCCCCGACCGTCTCGGTGGCATCGAACGCCGCGACCAGGTCCCGGCGGCTACTGGTGCTCGCATACCGTCCACACACCGTCTCGTCGCCTCTCTCGTGGTCAGCTACCGCTCCGACCCTAACGAGCGGTGACGACATCGCTGGGACTCCGCCGAAGTCGATCGTGGCGCTCGGCCTGTCCCCTTAGTGCAGGCGCTCGATTGCGACGCCCTCGATCGTGTCGAGCTCGTCGATCAGTGCTCGTGGGCCGGAGAGGTCGAGCCAGTCGTCGTCGATGCCGGACTCGGCGAACCAGGCCCGGTCGGTCGGCCAGATCAGGTTCGGCCACTCGACCCACAACCACTGTGGTGTCCCGTACCAGCCCATGCGCGGCGCGGCAGTGACCGGTCCCGAGAAGAGCACGTAGTCGAACTGGTCGATGGTGGCGCGCGGGCCGTTCCGGATCATCGCGGGCAGCGCGGGTTTGGGTGGGGGCGGCGCGGTTTCGCCTTCCCGCAGGTACGGGGTGAACGATCCGGGGGTGTCGTGCACCCACGCGTAGCCGTCCCACACGCACAGCCAGCACTCGTCCGCAGTCGTGGTGTGCCGGGCCAGGACCGCGCACAGTGCGTCGAGCCCGGCAGCGGGCAGGTCGGCAATCCCGTATCCGGCCGGCCCGTCCGGGTGACGGAGCACCGCACGCGCCGGGTATCCGTCGTGAGCGGCCTGGGTGGACTGGGTCAGCCAGTGCGCCGCGGTGGTGTCGGTGACCGGGGTCAGGCGACGTTTCCGCCAACTGGCCCAGGCTTCGTCGTCATCGAGAGTGGCCGTGTCCAGGGTTCGGGTGCTTCCGGCGTGCTCGGGTGAGAGGTGGGGGCTCGGGTATCCGTCGCCCCACCACTCGATCCCGCCGTCGACGGTCAGCACATCGGCTCGCGCCCCGAGGGGCTCGCACACCGCGAGCCTGCAATGTTCGGCGTAGTCGCGGGCGCTGTCGCGGCGACCGGGAGCGGGGACGTGGCCGCGGTAGCCGAGAACTCGGGGCCACCACCGGGAGCGGTAGACGATCCGGACGAACTCCGGATCGGCGTCCACCACCGCGGAGATCAGATCGGTGGTTGCGTCGGCCTCGATCATCAACGCGACGACCCCGAGCACCCGCTGCGACCACGCACGCCGCCGCTCACGCCCCCGCGCCCGCAGCCGGCCCCGAATCCCCATACCAGGACCGTATTCCCCCAACGCCCAAACAGCGCCCATGCTGTACGCCCGCGTGCCGGACGGGGGGTGAGCCCAGCTAGTCCACCGTGGCTGGAGTAGGGGCGTAGGCGAACGACACTCGACATGCACGGCTCCGAAGTCCTGTTAGCTCTACAACATGGACACACACCGACAGCAATCAGAGGCAGACGAGGTCCGGGAGGCCATTGGCCGGCAGATGCGCTCGCGTCGCGCGCAGCGAGAGATGACGCAGGCGGACCTCGCCCAGCGCACAGGTATCAGCGCCGTGGAGGTGGACCGTCTCGAGCGGGGTGAACGCGACATGGAGATTCCGGAGGCTGTTGCCATCGCGGCAGTATTCGAGACCACGGCCGCAGAATTCTTGCAGTCAGTTCAGGACTCGCTCGACGACAAGTCGCTCTGAGCCCGAGCCCGCACTCGCCCTCGAACCGGCGAATGGATCGCAGGTGCACGCCCTGAGCGGGGCTGTGACGAGGCCCGGTCGACGGCTCCCATCACATCGATTGAGCTCACCTCAAGCGCGGTGAACGCGAGATGGTCGACAGTGCCGATGCGTGTGTCAGCTGTCCTAACGCCCGAGTTTGGGCATCGCACCATCACTCTTGGCCAGCCCGAGTTGGTTCATCTTCGCTGGCCTGCAGTAGTTCTCACAGACTCCCGAACATCGGCGGCGGGGGTGGAGGCGCTGGCCGATCACGGTGCCACTGCCACTGCCCGTGGTCGCGGTCACCGCGCCATTCCCAGTGACCGTTGGCGTTGTCGCAGTTGCCCCACTCCCAGCCGCTGCGGTTCTGCTGCCACTGCGGTGGCCCGGTGTGGTCGCAGTCCTGCTGCCACGCGTAGTCGGCGGGTCTGACCGGCTCCGCCGTCGCGGGTGCCGCGACCAAACCGATCGGCAAGGCCACGATGGCGCCGACGACGACGGCACTTTTGATCGCATGACGTGAGAGCAGCTTCTTCGCTGGTGGGATTCGTGTGTTCTTCATGTCTGACTCCGGTTCGAAGTGGCGCCCGCACCTACGCGCTCCGACGAAGGTCGGTGCCCGGCCCTCCCCCGGGTCGGACGGCCGCTCTGCATACACTCGTAGTCCGTGTCGGGGACACGACCCCAGGAGACCTATGAGAATCCCGCCGTGGATCGGCGGCACCGTCGTGATCATGCTGTCCGCAGCCGATGCAATCCTTCAGCTCCAGGCCCGGGCCGTCGGCTCACTGACGCGACGGGTGATCCGAAGCATGAACGGCGACGTCGACTGAGACCAGCCCAGGCGGGTGCTGGTCGTGTCAGCCATTCGCGCGACACATTTTTCCTGCACGAACGGCCGCCGACCAACTAGCCTTCGACCCGCACCGACCCACCCCCCGAGGGCCGGAGCCGGCCCCACCAGTTGCCCCCGTGACTGGCGGGGCCACCTCATTCCGGCGGCGACCGTGGTCTGTGCGTATCGCATGGCGATGTGCTCACGAACCGTGAAGGGCGGGCCCAGCCAGGTCGCGATCAGCTCAACTCGAGATGCACTCATCTCAGCTGGCGATCGATTGGGCAGATTCGTCCCGGCCTCCAGGTTTCGGCGCCTCGGCGCCGAACCGGTCGCGAACCGCCGTGCACACCTCGATGATTCGATCCACATCGGAATCGGTCAGGGCGGCATTCAACGAGAAGCGGATGAGGGTTCGGTGTCGAGACGTGGCGGGCGGGCAGAACACCGACCCGAAGATTCCACGCTCTTCGAGGAAGTCGCGAACTGCGAAGGTGTGAAGGTCGGGGCCGGTCTGGACCGCCACGATCTGGCTGGCCGAGTCCTCCAGGTCGAAGCCAAGCGCAGTGAGTTCACGACGAATCCTCGCGGATACCTCGGTTAGTCGCTCGCGCCGCCACCCATCTTTCCGGATGACATCCAAAGTCGCTGTGAGCCCGGCAATATCGTGTGGGAGAAGGGTGGAGGAGAACACCGCGGGGTACGACTCCATCTTGAAGTACTCGGCGAAGTCGGAGTCGGGTGCGGTCACGAATCCCGCGCGACCAGCGAAGGCCTTGGACAAGCTCGCAGTCCGGAAATGAACGCGATCGGCGAGACCGAACTCGACCACCATTCCCGCACCATCCGGTCCGTCGGTGCCCAGTGAATGCGACTCGTCGACCACCAGGACGCTGCCGGTCTCATCGGCGATGTCGCACATACTCTCGAGCGGACAGCGACTACCGTTCGTGCTGTATATGGAATCCACTGCAATGATTCCCGGACCATGTTCAGCAATGCGCTCGCGTAGCTGTTCCGGCGAATTGTGCCGGAACGGATAGACGGGCGCACCGGCGTTCTTGGCCCCCGCCCACAGCGACATATGCGCAATATTGTCGACGTAGACCGGCGTGGCGGAATCGGCGATGGATTGCAGCAGACCAGCATTCGCATCCCAACCTGATTGGCAGAGGATGCCCGCAGGTGCCAGCATGTGATCAGCCAGCTTCTGTTCGAAGCGGATCTGCGGATGCTCACCATGCACGAACACCCCCGAGGCCACTGGACCGCCCCGCCCTTCCAGTGCAGCGGTCATAGCTGCAGTGATCCGCGAATCGCGTGCGAGAGCAAGATAATCATTGCTGGTCAACAGCATGTCGCCAGATGCAGATGGACGGCTGTGCAAGAGATGACGCCCACCCCACTCCGCGCCCACCCGGCCGTGTGTGAAGCGATCGACCCTAGTCCTTATCCGTTCTCCGATCGATGAAGCCATTGATGCCCCCTTCGGCAGAAAGGCGAACAGTTGTCAAATCTGTTGGAAGTGAAGCAATCCAGAGGTCATCTGTCCCCTTCCTGCTGATGACAACAACGCTGGGCGTGACCACCTCCCATCGTCTACCCGCGCACGTGGTCGCGCACTCCGAGGCGAATGCCATGAGCCTAGGCGGCTCCGAACCCACTGTGGAGAAGTCGCGGGCGGACAATGCGTGAACTGCACATCCGCTGTGCGCACGCCGCCAACTTCCGTGCGCAGGGGATGAAGGTCTCGACGTACTGTGAGGCCAGTCCTGACCGCTGTCATGGGGATTCGAGGCTGCGCTCAACGATCCAAACTGGGCTGCGAATGATCTCCGGCGCGGTGTTCGCGCTGCTCGGACGAGGAATTCCCTGAGCGAGTGCCGAACCGGCTGATGGAGGCAGGCATCGTCTGCGACGGCGACGAGGCCTCAGCACCGTACGTCGATTCGGATCGGGCGATCTCATCGCGTTCGCGAGCAGGGGCGAGGTCATTCACACACCTGCGGAGCGCAGCGGCCGGTTTCCCTAGCAGTTCGGCGTGGTGCGATGGCCCACGACGCGGTCGTCGAGCCACTTGTAGGCCGGCGGAATGCCCGCCATTCCGTAGCCGACGTGGTCGAGTCCCGGCCCGGCGACATACTGCACGTCGACACCGCGCCGGCAGTACTCGCGGACCACGCCGGTCATCCCCGAGTCCGGGATCAGCGTGTCCTGGGTGTCGTGGAAGACGTACAACGGCATGTCCGGAGTCGCTGCGGTGCGCGCGAGTGAGTTCTCCTCGATTACCCGTCTGACGTTCGGAATGGTGAGGATTTCCCCCACCTTCGAGTACTGGGCGAGGCTGACGCCCTTGGTCTTTCCGAGTAGGTCCGTCAGGCATCCGTCGGTGAGGGTCTTCGCGAACTCCATGCCCTCGGGCGTGAGGTAGTCCTGCGGCCGGACCTTGTCCGGGTACTCCCGTGAGAGACCGAGCAGCGTGCCCCATGCGGTGAACCCGACGGCGGGCTGGCTGGCGCTGAGACCGGCGAGATCTCCGGGGACCCCACCCTCGGCGGCGCCGATCACGTTCAGTTCGGGTGCGTAGGACGCCTTCTGTTCGGCCGCCCAGGCGGTGGCGTGCCCTCCGCCGGAGTAGCCGTACATGACGACCGGGGACTGGGAGAGCCCGAGTGGCTCGAAGCGTTGTGCGGCGCGGATGCCGTCGAGGACGCCGTGTGCGGTCTGCCTGCCGGCGATCCAGGCCATCTCGGGGCCCTGGTAGTCGGAGGTGACGACGGCATAGCCGAGTGCGAGCATCGGCGAGATGAGGGCCAGGTCCTGGGTTCCGCCGGCGGGCAGGGTCACCGAGGGATTGCATTCCAGACCGAGGGCGTCCATCGCCTGCTGCTGCGAGAGCAGCGGGCGCGCACCGGGTCCGGTCCACGGGCGGTCGGGGATCATCACTGTCGTCGTGGTGGTCACCGGTGCCCCGAACGAGTCGGAGGTGCGGTAGAGCAGCTGAGTGGTCTTGACCACCGGCCACGGGGTGTTGGCGGGGAACCGGACCTCTACCGGGCGGCTGCGGATTACGTCGCCGTTCGCGTACCCAGACAGGTCGGAGGGGCCCTGGAACCAGGTGTCCGCCAGCGGTGTCGGGCCGGGTAGCGGCGCGGCCGCGGCCGCGGGGGCCGCCCCGAGGGTCATCGCGGCCGCCGATGCCGCCACCAGACCCAGAAGGGCTCTCGTCGATCGCCTCATCGCTGATGCCTTCCGTAGGGTCGCCCGGCGCGGGCCCGCGGGCAGGAAACGGCTGGCGCCGACAGTTTCCCGTCGGCGCCAGCCGAGTGTTCAGTGTTCAGTTGATCCGGTGCCGGCGGCGGTCGCCGACCCGGGATCGCGGACACCGTGGGTGTCCCATCCACTACAAGGAGTGGCTGTCGATTCCGGAGTTCCGGCGCACTGACGAATCTAGACAAGCGTGACCGCACGCGCGGCCGAGATGCTCGTTCTGTCAACTTGCCCTGCACTTTTTGATGATGTCGCGATGAGTGCGCATCCCGACGACTCCTCCACGTCCAGGTCGCACAGGTGAATCCGGGGAGCGGTGCCGGCATGCTACTCGGGGCATGCCGACACCGGGCACTGGGCGGCTACCCCATCCCACTGGTGCTGCCGACGGAACTACCGAGATCCAGGGAGCCGAACCCTGACGCGGATCCCGGGCCCGCGGCGCAGGTGTCCGAGCTGCCGGTCGAGCCGCCCACGCTGCCGGAACTGCCCGCGCTGCCGGAGCTCCCTCCGCTGCCGGCGCCACAGGGCTCCGGCCTTTCGGTCTCGTGCGTCGAGACGAATTCCAGTCCGGTGACATCCCCGGTGGACAGGTCGGCGGGCTTGCTCGCGCCGACCAACACGCAGCCGCTGGGCGCTGTGGCCTCGACCTTGTATCCGGGGGCGGCGGTGAACCCGGTGAACGAGTACGTCCCGTCCGCGCCGGTCACGGTTTTCGCGAGGCGTTGGCCGGCGGGGCCGACGAGCTCGACCGAGACCCCGGCCGCAGCAGTGCCGCCGGCGGACGGGCAGCCGGTGACGGTGCCCGAGATGTCGTGGGCGAGGGAGGCGAACCAGGTCTGATATAGCGGCAGACCGTTTCGCCAGTGGTAGGTGAAGGTCAGGGTCTTCAGCGGCACCGTCGGTTCGAACCAGGCCGCGGCCCCGTCGGTGTCCTGCGCGCCGGCGTTCCCTATCAGCCCGCCCGCGCCGTCCCAGACCGGGACGTCGGGATTCGCCGGGCACGGCGACGGGCTGCCGCCGCAGTAGTTGAATGCGGATCGGAAGCCGAGCCCGGACGCCGGCACCGCCGCACCGGTGGCGTCAGTCGCGCTGATTGCCACGCGGTCGGCGTCGATGTCGCCGAGGACGAAGGTCCATCCGCCGGCGGGGGTGGGTGAGTCGAAGGTGTACGTCGTGGTCGACGGGGCGTTGGCGTTGTTCTCCTTGGGGCGCAGGTTGAGGTACTGCTTGCCCTGGCTGGAGCCGTACTTCGCGCCTACCGGCGTGGCGGAATTGAGGTAGGTGCTGGCGCCGGACTGGACGCCTGCCGCTGATTTGGAGTCGCTGCTGATGGTGGCCGCCGGGAAACCGCCACCGAGCGCCAAGGTTCCCGTGTATGCCTGCGAGGCGCCGGTGAGCGTCAGGGCGCCCCAGCCACCACCCCCGCCGTCGACGGTATCCGCGGCAGCGGAGAAGGGCGACGCCAGTACACCCACCGCGGCCAACAGCACCGCCGATTTCATGCGTCGAGACATGATCCTCCCCAGAGTCGGATGTGACCACACAGATTCGGACGAACTTCCGATCCGTGATGGGCGTCAACCTATCGGCCGAGTGGGCCGTGTTCGGACAAACCGCGCACCGGATGCCCCATACGGCGGCCATCACCACTGCGTTGCACGAAACGTCAATTCCCGGTGCGCAAACCGCCCGTTTCGCCATCCAATGTCAGCGCACTGATCTCGATCGATCTGGTGGACTCACGGAGAGCGGGCATTCGCGGTCGCGTCGGGCGGGGACCGCGAAGAGACACTGCCCGTGTCGTTGACGCACGCACTCTCGCGGCCCGGCCGGGCTCGCGAGCTTCACCCACACCGAGCGGGGGATCCATGGCTGTCACAACACAGGAAGTCGTTGAAACAGAAGAGATCGTCTCGGACCTCAAGCGATACCTCGCGGAGGCAGTCGGCACATTCGTGCTCGTGTTCGTCTCCGTCGGCACCGCCGTGATTGCCGGCGCGAAGGTCGGGAACCTGGGGGTCGCTCTCGCGTTCGGTCTGACCCTGTTGTTCCTGGTGTACTCGATTGGGCCAATATCCGGTTGCCACGTCAATCCCGCGGTGACGTTCGGGCAGTTCCTGATCGGCCGCATCGAAGCGACCAAGGCGTTGCTGTACGTCGCGGCGCAGGTGATCGGTGGTCTGGTCGCCGGTGCCGCCCTCTTCGTGGTCGCGAGGAGCCTGCCATCGTTCGACCGGTCGGTGTCCGGCTTCGGCGCCAACGGCTGGGGTGCACACAGCCCGTCGGCCACCAAGACCCTGTTGGGCGAGGAGGTGCTGCAGAACGGATACGGGATCGGGGCGACGATCGTCATCGAGGTCCTGCTGACGGCGCTGCTGGTGTTCGTGGTCCTCGCAGCGACCGACCGGATCTCCAACGTGCCGCTCGCCGGTGTCGCGATCGGGTTCGCCCTCGCCGCGATCCACATCATGTCGATTCCGGTCGACAACACCTCGGTCAACCCGGCTCGCAGCTTCGCGGTCGCCTGGTACCAGAACGGGGCACCGGCCCAGCTGTGGGCGTTCATCGTGTTCCCGCTGATCGGCGGGGCCCTCGGCGCCCTCGCCTACCGCGGCCTGTTCGGGCGGCGGTAGGTCTCCAGCGCGGACCTGGCGTAGCCGAGAAAGACGCATCATGGTTCGACCGCCAGCGGCGCATGCCGTGACAGCGACACTCGCACAGGGCAAACCCAGCTCCATGAGGGCGACGACACCGACAGTTCCCCAAACAGCAGATCCCGCACTCGAGCGCGCCGCACACCCATGCACACAAACACGCGGGGAGGGCATTCCTGGGCCACTCACGTTCTGCAGGAACTGCCCGGTCACGTGACCACCAGCGGATCCCACTGTGTCGGTGAGGGAACCATCCACCCCGGAAGAAAGCCTGGAATGTTGCCATCGAAGAGAAGAAATGCCGTCATCGGTGCCGCGCTCGCTGCGGTGACGATGACGCTGTCGGGATGTTCATCGGACGCGGATCAGGCCCCGGCAGCGGCGTCGAGCACCCCACAATACGTCTCCCCACCGGAGTCCACGACACCGAACGCCAGCACACCGATGCCGTTCGCTACGCCTGCATCGAACGCAACCAGCTACACCGTGCAGCCTGGCGACACACTGTCGGCGATCGCGATCCGGCACGGGATTCACCTCGGTGCACTGCTGCAGGCCAACGGCCTGAACATGGACTCGATCATCTACCCGGGCCAGGTGCTCACCGTGTCCGGCATGCCCGGCCCGGACCCCTCCCCCAACCCGAACCCAGGTAGGCCGGGCACCAAGACGTACACGGTGCAGGCAGGGGACGGACTCTCGGACGTCGCGCTGCGATTCGGCGGTGACCTCGGGGAGATCCTGCGGCTCAACGGATTCACCAGTGTCGACACCGTGATCCATCCGGGTCAGGTGCTGATCGTGCCGGACAAGCCGGGCGTGGGCCCGTACTACCCGGGGGCAGGCACCACACCGCCGCCGGTTCCCGGCGACACCACCTGTGGCCAGTTCTCCCTCGGTTCAACACCGTTCAACCTGGTCGCGGTCAGCACCCAGGCAGGCCGAGTGGGCTGCACGGAGGCCTTCACGGTGATGGAGGAGTTCGCGGCCACACCAGGTGCGCCCGAGAAGGCCACGAACATTCGCGGCTGGGACTGCCATCCGCGGGAGTACAACTTCCCCGAGTGCACCAAGGACGGCCTGCTCATGTTCGGTGCGCCGTAGTCACCATGCGCCGGGGTGGACATCCGCGTTGGGTGACGGAACGAGTTCTCTGCGTCGGTGGCGGTGTCGCCGCACCGAAACCCGTCCGCACACCGCACAGCAGGTCACCGGAAGGCAGGTTCTGATCATGCCCGATCTACCGTGGCACGCCAGCAGCGACGATCCGGACCTGTTCCGGATGACGCCGCGCCAGATGTGGGTCGCCCACGACGCCGCGACCTCCCTCGCCCAGGACGCATACCGCGACATCGCCGAGCACGGCGATGCGCCGGTCACCGTCGACGCGACGTGGTCCGTCTTCGCCGCCTACCCACCGCAGACGTGGAACCAGCACACCGGGTGGCGCCGGCAGGCAGCTCGGGCTTTCGACGACCTCGCCGACGACATCGACGCCGGCCGCCAACCACACCCGAGGTGTACCGGGGAGGAGATGGCCCTGCACCTGATCCTGCGGCGTGCCCGCACCCTCCACCGCACCGGACTCTACGTCGACGACCTGATCGCGATGCCCGAGCACCCGAGCGACTCGGACTGGGAAAGCCCGCGCGACTTCCTCTTCGAGGACCTCGACGTGCTCACCCTCTTCGACGGAGACGGCCCAGCCGACGGGCTCCACCTCGATCCTCCGAACTGGTTCACACCATTCGAGGCCGACCTCGCCCGAGACCCACACCGCGGCTTCCACCAATGACGGGCGAGAACAGCCGGATGGACACCTAGCCGGCGAGGACTTCCGTCTCGCGGGTAGACCTCCATCGGACAGAGGAGATGCTGCCACCCATCGCGAGGGCTCCGGGTGACAGCATCTCAACTAGTTGGGGCCTGGATGGTCCAGAGGGGGTGACAACGATCCGACTGGGGGTGCGCTAGTCGAACCGTCGACCATCCACGCCGACAGAGTCCATCTACAGGTCATCCATCTCCTTCCCGTCGATGAGAACAAGCGAACACAACCTCCCTTCTCCGACATGCAGCTATGGCTCGGCACGGCGCCTGCTCGAGGCCGGGCGCCGGATCGATCAGCTTCCGAGGAGATTGGCGAGCGAACCGAGTCCGCTCGAACCAGCGGAGCCACTCGAACTTGCGGAGCCGCTCGAGCCGCCGGCGGGGGCGCCGTTGACCGTGATGGTGGTGGCCGACGAGGTTGACCCGTTGTGCTGGTCGTCCCCGCTGTAGACCGCGGTGATGTTGTGGGCACCGGGCGTGGTGAACGCGTGGGTGGTCGACACCGCGCCGCCGGTCACGGGGACCGGACTGCCGAGGGCGACACCGTTGTCCATGAACTGCACCGTCCCGGACGTCGGTGCCGGGGAGACGACGGCGTGCACGGTGACGTCCTGGTCGGGGTCGACGGTCGTCGGAGTCGCCGTCACAGTGGTGGTCGTGTCGGTCTTCTCTGCGGTTCCGATCGCGATGGTCGCCAGCGCGCCACCACCGGCGTTCAGCGGTGCGGTCGGGGCCGGGATCGTGGCTCCGTCCTTCGGTGAGCACCGCGTTGGTGCCCACTGCTTGGCTCCGAGGAAGGTCGCACTCGCCAGCGATGTCGCGTAGTTCTCGTCGTTGTTGGTCAGTGCGGCGTCCCCCGCTACCCGGACGTGGGGTTCGATGACTCCGCTGGGGCCGGCGGTGACGGTGACATCGACGGCGGGGAGCTGGAACAGCGTCGAATTGTTCGGTCCGTTGCGGGTTTTCGGCACCACGATGCCGCCGTCGCTGTTGGTCGAGGTTGTCGGGCTGTTCGCGATCACCTCGTTGTTGCCCGACAGACGCAGGATCGTCCCGGCCGGATCGACGGTGCCGACTGTGTTGACGCGCAGCACGTTCGGGGCGACGCCGTCGAGGCCCGACCCGGTGCCCGCGACGATGCTTGCACTGTCGAAGGTCGCGTTGGCCGGGATGTCGAAGTCGAACTTCAGGCGCGAGAGCTGAACCGTGGTGGCTCCGGAGTCACTGTTGGGGTAGCTCTCCTGGCCGGGCTGGATTCGATACGTGAACTGCTGACCTGGTGTGACCGAGGCCGGTGCGTCCACGACGACCGATGCCGGCACCGGTTTGTAGACCGGGCCGATGATGCTGCCCGCCACACACGCGTTGTTGAAGCTGGTGGCTGCGGCGGCGGCAACCGAGTTGCCGAGAAGAAGTAGCCCCGTCGCAGTGAGCGCGGTCACGGCTAGTGGGCCTGCGCTGAGGCGAGTGGTCGACAGTGACATTGCGGAATCTCCTCGTAGTGACGCCACGGTGGTGTCGATCGCGAAAGGGTGCGCGGTCGACAGTGAAGAGGGCGACGGCGATGGGGGTTCTCCCAGTGCCGTGAACGAGCCACCGGTCGCGTGATCAGTGGCATATGACAGATTTCGATGCCGAGTCGCGTGCTGGAGAGCATTTATCGGATGGTCTTCATTGTCCGCAATCGGGGACTCTACTTCCCCATTGTTGCTGGTCGGCGAAAGGGTGCGCGAAATGCACAAACGGCGTGCGCGAGATGTCTATTCTTCCCCCATGTCGACGCGCGGATTCGACACGTCGTCCCGGACACTCATCATCGGAAACCTCCACTGACCTCGCCCTGAGACCTCGACAAGGAGCCACTACGGCCAAATCATTCGATAGATGAATCCGGCGATACCGCGGACACCGGATAACTCTTGGTCTATAACTTTATGCATTCGCCACTGAACGGTCCGCACCAGGTATTCACGGCGAATTTCACACCGATGCTGCGTCGAAAACCGATTCGGAAAGGTGTTGTCCCTGTGTCAAACAAGAACCTTCTGACGATGATGCGAAGAACAGCGGTCGTGGCGGCCGCGGTGGCGATGGCGATCGCCGCGCCCGGAGCCACCGCCAACGCCCAAGCCCCGGCGAACCCCACCGGCGATCCGAGCCTGGACTGGCTGTACGGACAGAACAGCGACTTCTCCGGCGGAGGTGGCTCCCTCGGCAGCGTGGGCAGCAGCGGCGGCGGATTCAGAGACGCCTTCTACACACCCCCACCCAACCTGGCCTCGCTGCCGAACGGCGCGATCGTCAGACAGCGCAACGCGCAACCGATCCCGCTCATCGGCGGCCGGGTCAAGCAACTGGCCTACAAGACCCTCAACTCCAAGGACCAGCCCATCCTGACGGTAACCACCGTGTTCACCCCCGACGGGTGCGGTGGCGGATCGTCCGGGTCCGCAGGCTCGTCGGGTTCGGCCGGCTCGTCCGGTTCCGCGGCCGGCGGGGACTGCGTCGGGGCCGGGAAGCTGCTCTCCTACCAGCACGCGACGAACAGCCTCGGCATGAAGTGCCAACCGTCGGTGATCTTCAACGGCGGCAACCTCATCAACTCGTTGACCGTGGCGCTGCCGTTCCTGCAGGAGTCGCTCGCTCGCGGCTACTCCGTGTCGGTGCCCGATCACAACGGGCCACTGGCCTCGTTCATCGCCGGGAACACCGAGGGTCACTCGGTTCTCGACGGGATCCGGGCAACCGAGAGCAACCTCGGCATGCCCGCCAGCACCGAGGTCGCTCTCATCGGTCAGTCCGGTGGCGCCCACGCCACCGCCTGGGGCGCCCAGCTCCAGCCGACCTATGCGCCGGAGCTCAACGTGATCAGTGCCGCGATGGCCGGCCCTCCCCTGGACATCCTCGCCACCGGTCGGCAGAACAACGGCAAGAACACCTCGTTCTTCTACATGGCCGCGGTCGTCGCACTGTTCCGCGAGTACCCGCAGGAGGCGGACCCGAACGGATTCTTCACCGAGCACGGCAAGGACGTGGTCAAGAAGTTCGGCGACGCCTGCATGCTCGGTGACGGGCTCAGCCCCGACGGATACGGCACCCAGACGCTCCAGAGCCTGACCAACTGGCCCGAGTCCGACGACCCGATCCCGCACTGGCCCAAGGCCGTTGCGATCGGTGAACTGAACCAGGCCGCCCGGCCCGGACAGATCCCCAAGGTGCCGATGCTGATCGTGCAGGGCAGCGAGGACGGAATCGTGCCGCCCGACTCGACCACCGCGATGGTCGGCAAGTACTGCGCGGCCGGCGCCACTGTCGACTACCAGATCGTTCCCGGCGGTCACGTCGACGTGAGCATCGCCCACTGGGGACAGCTGCTCGACTACAGCGGAGATCGGTTCGCGCACAAGCCGGCACCGTCGACCTGCTGACCTATCCCTGTCGCCTCTAGGCCCACAGATGACCGGAGCGTGCACACCCACACAGGGCGCACGCTCCGGTCATCCTCTACCCACGCCGAACGACGGGCAAACGGAGGCCATCACATGAACGATCCGTACTACGCCGACTCCCCGCATCAACCGACAACCCAACCCGAACCGCTCCCACCGGCGCTCTGGCCTGTCGGATCAGCCGCCACCGTCTGCCTTCTCATCGGCGCGGGAATCCTCCTCATCCTGCTGCTCTGACCGACACGCCTGCGGCGGTACCGGGCACCGGATGCCAGCGAGACGAACGCAGGCGTGTGGAGCGCCGCGATGGCAGCACCACACGCCCCGATCCACACCCCCTCCAGGAACGAAGGGAACCCCATTGGGACTCCGACTCACCGCCGCTGTCGCCGCGTTGGCCGCAGCCGCCATCGCGGGCCCGCGGCCGCGACCGCACTCGCCGAACCGATCAACAACGCTGCCGTCATCGAAGGCCGTGAGAACGGATACAACGGTGGCCTCGTCAATGGCGGCGCCGGGCCGGTCGTCATCGACGGCGGCACCAACCAGGGCGACATCGTCATCAACCTGAACATCCTCAGCTTCAACGGAAACGGCAACGCCAACGGTGCACTGAGCGGCAACGCCAACGGTGCGCTCAGCGGCAACGCCAACGGCACCGCCAACGGAGCCGGCGCGGGCAACGACGTCGGGATCTTGCTGAACACGTTGCTTTCCCGCGTCCTCAGTGCCGGCTCCTGGCGGTCGAGCGTGGTCGGGCAACCGCGTTGTCGTCAGGAAGCCTCGTGACGAAGTTCGCGGGGCGTACGCCCGGTAGCTTCACGGATCGTGCGGCTGAACTGACTGCCACCGGTGAACCCGCTGACCGCGGCGATCTTGCTGATGGGCATGTAGGCGCTGGCGGGGTCGGTTAGCAGTGAGACGGCGTACTCGATTCGGCGGCGCCGGATCCGCCCGTACACGGACTCGCCCTCCGTCTCGAAGAGTTTGTGAAGGTAGCGAGGGCTGGCATTGATGCTTGCCGCCACGTGGGTCACGCTCAACGACGGGTCCGAAAAGTGCGTGTCGATGAAGTCGATGGCCCGCGTGAGCGTTCCCGACGCGATCTCTTCCGGCGCAAGGGAATCGGCGGCGTGCTCGTGGAGGATGGCCAGAGACAGGTCCAGCACGGCGGATTCTATGTGGCGGCGGGAGACAGCCGGTCGTTCAGACGGGTGTAAGAGGTTCTCGAGGACCACTCCCAGAGCGGCCGAGAGTGGCGCTGCCGCAAGTACCGTTCCACCCAGACGCCTGCTACCGATGTTGCGAGCAGACAGGAGATCGTGAGGAACGAAGGTAAACACGCAGTTGAGCTGGTCCAGCATCTTCGCGTGAAAAGTCGAGGCATAGTCGATCAGGATCATTTCCCCCGGGCGCACACGCACCGTGTTTCGGTTCTGATCGAAAAGCAGACTCCCGCCACGAACATACGATATCCCCAGGAATGGGCTGTGTTCGTCACTGTGGAAACTCGAACCCCTGATCCCTGTCGCCGCCGACGTCTTGATCCGGCTGACGCGCACAGAATCGAAATCGCATGTATTCACATTCGCGGTGAAGGTGTCCGGCTTCTCCGCAACCATCGTGCACCAGGCCGAAAGGAAGTCGAGGCCCTCCTCCCCCCGCAGGTCCACGCCACCGTGAAATCGTCGGGTCAGTGATGCGACCAAACTCGAGTAGGACTGGGGTGTAGCGCTCACCATCTCTGCCATCCTGATTCCCCCCGAACAGGTGTGCAAAATAACTCGGCTACGCCGGACACTAGCCCGGACTACCGACGTCGATGAGCCGTACAGCCCGGATTCCCACTGTGCGGGCATCGTCACGACCGAGAATTCGTCCGAGCATGACACAGCATGATCAAGCCACCCACCCGAGCCGGTACGCTGCGAATATTCGCATCGCATTTCTTCGACGGAGGAACTACCTGTGGCCCGCAAAACCATCGTCCAACTGATCGACGACATCGACCAGACCCCCATCGACAGCGGCGGACAAACCATCACGTTCTCGGTGAACGGCACCAGCTACGAGATCGACCTCAACACGAAGAATGCGACCGAGTTCCACCGAAAACTCGACTACTACATCTCCCACGCCACCAAGGTCGGAACGAAGAACCAGCGCAGAGCAACACCGCGATCAACCGGTAGCCCGGATCAGACGAAAGCTATCCGGGAATGGGCCGCAGCAAACGGCCTGAACGTCTCATCACGCGGGCGAATCTCCGCCGAGATCCAGGAGGCCTTCGCCGCCGCACACTAGATCTCCACCAATTCTCGAAACGGGTGGATTTCAGCACCACAGGTTCGGCGTGTTCGCCCGAATGTCGCTCGCCCGCGACTTACTCTTCGCTGGACAGGTATCACCCCCATTCGAGGTGAAAGTCGAGGTATCGCAGTGGCTCCGAAGTTCGAACTGTACAAGGACAAGGCCGAGAAGTACCGATTCCGACTCAAGGCCGGCAACGGCGAAATCATCGCCGTCGGTGAGGCCTACGAAAGCAAGGCTTCGGCCAAGAACGGCATCGACTCGATCAAGAAGAACGCCGCGATCGCCGAGATCGACGACCAGACCTAACCGCGACGCCCGACCCACGAGCTCCCGGATCAAGCGGATGCGCGCCGCCACCCCGGGAACGAAGAAGGTGCCCACCCACCGACGACTTCCTCCAGAGTCACCGGCGGGTGGGCACTCTCGTCGGCACATCGAACCGAGCCACTACGCGCCCAGCTCGTCGTAGTCCGAAACAAGACAAACCCCAGCCAGCAAGATCGGACCGGGCTATCTTCGTTTCGTCACCAGCTGTGTTGCGACCCTTGGAATCTGCCCGTCTCGGAGGCACCATGCCCACCACCCCCACCGGGGCTCTCGCCGGCATCCGCATCGTCGAACTCGGCGGAATCGGGCCAGGACCGTTCTGCGGCATGCTCCTCGCCGACCAGGGCGCGGACGTGATCCGGATCGACCGGCGAGCACTCGAAGGCCGGCCCTCGGTGCATCCGGTGCTGCACCGCAATCGGCGCTCGCTGACCCTCGACCTGAAGGACCCGGCCGACGTCGAGACCGCGCTGGCGCTCATCGACACCGCGGACGCCCTGATCGAGGGCTTCCGGCCGGGCGTTGCCGAACGGCTCGGCCTCGGACCCGACACCTGCCTGGCCCGCAATGCGCGCCTGGTCTACGGCCGGATCACCGGGTGGGGCCAGGACGGGCCGCTCGCGCACGAACCCGGCCACGACATCAACTACATCGCCCTGACCGGCGCGCTCGGCGCGATGGGAATCCCCGGCGAGGTGCCGCCGGTCCCGCTGAACCTGGTCGCAGACATGGGCGGAGGCGGCATGCTCCTCGCTCTGGGCATCACCACCGCGCTGCTGCACGCGCAGCGCACGGGGCTCGGTCAGGTGGTCGACGCCGCGATGATCGACGGCACCGCGGCGCAACTCGCGATGGTCCACGGCCTGATGGCCAACGGCAACTGGTCCGACCGGCGCGGGGTGAACCCGTTCGACGGCGCGGCGCCGTTCTACCGCACCTATCGCTGCGCGGACGGCGGGTTCGTCGCGGTCGGCTGCGCGGAGCCTCAGTTCTATGCAGCCACCCTGCGCGTGCTGGGCCTGACCGAGGACCCGCTCTTCGCCGCCCAGATGGATCGGGAGGCGTGGCCGGCGATGTCCGATCGACTGGAAGCCATCTTCGTCACGCGCACCCGCGACGACTGGGTAGCCGCATTCGACGGCCAGGGAGCCTGCGTGTCACCGGTTCTGAGTCTGACGGAGGCCGCCGCACATCCCCACAACGACGCCCGCGGCACGTTCAGCACCGCGGACGGAATCGTGCAGTCCGCCCCCACCCCTCGCCTCCTGGGAACCCCCGCCGGAGCGCCGCGACCGGCGCCGCTGATCGGCGCGCACACCCGCGAGGTGCTCGCCGAGCTCTAACCATCCATCCATCTCCGGCAAGTCTCCCCCTACCTCCCTCACCACTTCACAACGGTCCCCAAACCTATTGGTAACCCTCGGGGCTCCGCGGCGTGTAGGAGGCCTCGAGGCGATCGATATCGTCGGGCTCGAGCGTCAGGTCGAGCGACGCCAACGCGTCGTCGAGATGCTCGAGCTTGGTAACCCCGACGATCGGCGCCGTGACCGGGCCCCGCTGGCGAACCCAGGCCAAGCCGACCTGCGCCCGCGACACCCCGTGACGTTCGGCGACGACGCCGACGGCATCGACGATCGCTCGGTTGGAGTCGATGGTCTGGCGGTAGTAGGACCTCAGCACGGTGTCAGTGCCGGCGCGGACACTGGTTGCGCCCGGCGGCCTCGTCAGTTGTCCCCGCGCGAGGGGACTCCACGCGAGTACACCCACCCCCATGTCCTGGCACATCGGGTGCATTTCGCGTTCTTCCTCGCGCTGGAGCAGGTTGTACTGGTCCTGCATCGACACGAAGCGGGTCCACCCGCCGAGATCTGCAGTATGTTGCGCCTTCGCGAAGTGCCAGGCGTGCATCGAGGAAGCCCCGATGTAGCGCGCCTTGCCGGCGCGGACGACGTCATGGAGGGCCTCCATCGTCTCCTCGATCGGTGTGTCGGGATCCCACCGATGGACCTGGTAGAGATCGACGTAGTCGGTGCCCAGGCGGCGCAGGCTCTCGTCGATCTGCCACAGGATGTGCTTGCGCGAGAGTCCCGCTCCGTGCGGGCCGGGCCGCATCGGGAAGAACACCTTGGTCGCGAGCACGAGTTCATCGCGGCGGGCCATCCCGCCGAGAACCCGACCGGTAATCTCCTCGCTCGTGCCGTCGGAGTACATGTTCGCGGTGTCAAAGGTGTTCACGCCAGCTTCGACGGCCCTGCGGTAGAACGCCTTCGCCTCCGTGAGCGGCAGCGTCCACGCATGATTGCCCCGCCCGGGATCCCCGAAACTCATGCAACCCAATATCAGCTCCGAGACCTGCAGCCCACTGTTGCCAAGCCGGCGATACCCCATCGGCCTGCCCCTCACGACCGTCGTAGCCGCGGAGGTCACCGGCTCAACCATCCATGGAAACGCCGAGTGAGGAACGGCATGACGACCCACACCATGGAGGCCACCGCCACCGGCACGATCACTGCCAGCCGCGCCGGCAGCGGGCCACCACCCATCAGCGGGGTCAGCACGGTCACCATCACGGTCAGCACCGGATAGATCCCGCACACGGTCAGCAACCACACCTTCCATCGGCGGGGCACGAATGTCGTTGTCACTGAATCCTCCACGTTCGTCTGTTGTCCACTCGGTTCACACGAGTCTTGGACCGAGCCGGACAGAAGTGAAGGGCCGAACCGTTCCTGGCAGTGACACACCCAGGAACGGACGCACCCGGTGTTGGCAGAATCCGGCGTGTGAGCACATCCGGCCCGCTGGGCGAATTTCTGCGATCACGGCGGTCGACAGTCCGACCGTCCGATGTCGGCCTCCCCATCCGTCCCGGACTGCGCCGAATCCCCGGGCTACGCCGGGAGGAACTCGCGACGATCGCCGGAGTCAGTTTCGACTACTACACCCGGCTCGAACAGGGACGCGAACGCAGGCCGAGCCGCGCAGTCATCGAGAGCCTGGCCCGTGCCCTGCAGCTGAGTCCCGACGACAGGCACCACCTCGACCACCTCGCGGCCTTGACCGCGGACCCTCCCACGACCGCGACCCGGGCTCCCGCCGAGACGGTGCGAGCAAGTATCGAGCGCCTCCTGGCGCGGTTGAGCCCGTCGCCCGCATACGTGCTCAACCGGGTCAGCGACATGATCGCCGCCAACCCCGAGGGTCTCGAACTTTTCCACGGCATCGGGACCTGGCCACGTCGGCAGCGCAACACGATTCGATACATCTTCACGCACCCGGCCGCGCGCAGCCTCTTCGTCGACTGGGAGGCGACGGCACGGGCCAGCGTCGCCCAGTTGCGGACGATGAATGCGCACTGCCCCACAGATCGGTACCTGCTCGACTTGGTCGCCGAACTCGAGTCGGCCGACCCGGCCTTCCGCCACCTCTGGACGAGTCACGCTGTCGGGCCACGCCGTCACACCACGAAGGAGTTCGACCACCCCGATCTCGGCACCGTCGCCTACGACTTCGAGTCCCTGTACCTACCGGACGACGAATTGCGTATCTCCGTCTACACGAGCACCGCCACCTGAGACCGTTCCATCAGCGCGCAGGCTCGATCGTGATCCATTGGGTGAACACCCTGCGTCCACGCTCAGGTCCCATCCATCCACATCCATCAGCCGGGGCGGTTCGTCCTGCGATGCGCCTCATCTTTGGCCAAGCGTCTTTGAAACCCGTTGCCCGTGCCCCCTGTGATGTCGCCGGCCCGCCACTGCGGTTTCTCGATCGGCTGGTCGTGGCGAAGCCTCGCCCCTCGAACGCGACTACCGTGCATCGGAAGTCGCACTTGGCCTGAGTCCAATTGCGAGCTCCAGTTCGCTTCAATAACAGTATCTATTTCTCGGTGCGGGCGCTTGTCGATCTGAGTGACCGTCAGCGACTCCAAGTGGCCGCTCGAGACCCGCCTACCCACCGACGACCTGGTTGCGCGAGGCTCCGCCGCGCACACGCACCGAACGAGCTGCGATTGGCCGACCTCACTGGAAACCGCGCCGCGAAACGCGGGCTCTACCGCTGCGCCGTCGTCGACGCCAACCGGATCGTGTACTACTTCTGGCGACTCAATGATGCAGCCCCACTAGTTGTTTGAAGGGCTAGACTCCCCGCCGAAACGGCGGTGACGAACCCGGCAGATTCATCGCGCCGGGCCAGTGAGTTCATTCATCCATCCCGTCGGTCTTCTCATCAACACCTCAGCCATCGGGCGTTGGGACGACCGACTGCATTCATTCAGTTACGGTCGAGAACGTTCGTTCAGGCTCGGCCGTCGCCCTGTGATCGGATCCGATGGGTCGTGTGGGCGCCTGTGCCGAAGAGTCAGCTGTGCGCGCTTTGTCCAACATTGAACGATAAATGCCGCTACTCTGCTACAGGTAATGAAGTGATCTGGCGGGCACGCGTGCTGCCGGTTTCGGACAGGAGATGCAGATGTTCTACAGGCCGGAAGTCGAATCGAGCGGACTGCCGTACAACCCGTTCAAGGCGTCCTGTGTGCCGCGACCTATCGGCTGGATGTCGACGGTGGATGCGAACGGAGTTCCGAACCTAGCCCCTTACAGTCAATTTCAGAACGTGACGTGGGACCCGCCGACGATCTCGGTGGCGGTGAACTGCCAACCGGACGGTCGCCCGAAGGACACCGCCGCCAATGCGATGGCAACCGGCGAACTGGGTTGGAGCATGGCCACCGAGCGTCATTTCGACGAGATCGTCATGACCAATCATGACCTCCCTCCTTCGGTCAGTGAGTTCACCTACGCAGGGCTGGAGTCCGTCCCGTCGAAGCTAATCGAGGCTCCGCTCGTGGCCGGAGCCCCGGTGCAGTTCGAATGCAGGCTTCAGCAATCGATCTTCCTGCCTGGTGCGACACCTGAGTCGTCCACCTATCTGCTGATCGCGCAGGTAATCGGAATCCACATCGATGAGAACTTCCTCACCGACGGTATGCTCGACGTCGAGAAGATGCGTCCGCTTGCACGCCTCGGATACCTTGACTTCACGGTTGTCGAGAAGACAGTTCAACCCCCCACGGCGAGCATGAGAACGCCGGAGTCCATCGCCTTCATGTCCGAGTAGATGATCTGTGGGCCAGAGTGATGCTACTCATGGTCATCCATCACTCTGGCCCAGTCTTGCCGTTATCGCACCCATTCCCGTGAACCTGCAGCTCCAGCGGTTTCCGGCGCGCCACAAGGGAGCGACACAGCAGCACTGATGGACGATCCTGGAGGAAACGGCTGCGCATCGGCGTGGCCGACCGGAGGCGTCTACCCCCAGGCAGGGTGACACTCCGGTGGAATCCCCGCCGAAGCCGATCGAACCGAAATGCCTGCATAGGAGCGAATTTGGGGCTTCCCACACTTTAGTTGACTCGCGGGGGCGGGCCCTTTGCAACTCCCGACTCCTGCGAGGACTCCACCTTCCACTTCGGAGGCTCACGGCGTGGTCGGACGCTGGTCCCCCGAAAGGCATAGTCATCCTGCTGGGCTAGCTCCGTTCGAAGTCGACTGTCGCCGGCGGCGGCGCCTCGAAACCCGCCGCGCACCACCTGAGACTGACCCGGACTCAGCTCAGGCGAACAAATAATTGGAGCTGAGACGCGCCGATGACATGCGGCGACCTCGTCGCCGAGCACTCTTCGTCTCGCACACTTGCCACAAACCTGGAACTTATCCAGATATGTGTGATCTGGTGCGTCCCCTACGAGCTCTTCAGGAATCTGAAGTAAAAGGCCGTGAATACCAGGACGATTCCGACATTCGCTGCCAGCCGCGCCCCGAATCTGTCCCTGAAGAACAGGACGTCCACCGCAACCACCGTGGTTACCAGTGCGAGCACATAGAGCACTACGACCGCCTGCCGTCCCATCACACATTTCTACACGTCGACCCTTGAAGCTGGCGGCACCTCGAGGCAATTCGGTCGACGCGCGCTCTGCGCCACGGCCGGCATGGGACGCCACCTCTGGGCAAAGTAGTTGGCAACGGCAACCTGACGCGCCCCGCCAGACCGCACGAAGAAGGCCCCCCACCTGCCGGAACAAGTGGGGGGCCATGCTGCGGAAGCGGAGGGATTTGAACCCCCGTTGGTGTTACCCAAGCTCGCTTTCAAGGCGAGTGCATTCGGCCGCTCTGCCACGCTTCCGTGGCGAATCCTATCGTCACGACTCGCGGAGAGGTGAACGGCCCGCTGGGCTCAGGCGTCCGGTCTCGTGTCGAGGGCGGCGTCGACCTTGTCGAAGACCGTCGCGACCCCGACCAGTTCGTCGTCGTCGAGCAGGTCGATCAGGTACCGGCGCACCCCTCCCACGTGCGTGGGCGCCGCCTCCGCGAGTCGCCGCCTGCCGCCGTCGGTGATCACGGCCAGCACACCGCGGCCGTCCTCGACGCAGGTACTGCGCACCACCAGTCCGTCCGCCTCCATGCGCCGCACCTGGTGGGTCAGCTTGCTGCGGGAGGACAGCACCCCGTCGGCAAGATCGCTCATCCGGACGGCACCCTCCTTCGACTCGGAGAGCATCACCAGAATCCGGTAGTCGTCCAGTGAGATTCGATGTCGAGACTGGAGTTCCCGATTGAGAACCTCCATCAACCGCTGGCTGCCCTCGATGAAACCACGCCACGCACGCATTTCCGCGCTGTCGAGCCACTTGGGCGTCTCGCCCGGCTCGTCCCCCCTCGCTGCATTCACATATACGATTATGCCAGTCCTCGCCGGTAACATACCGATCGGTACTGAGCTCCCGGGCGGGCCCGACGGCCCCGCCGGAACCGTCCGAGCACCGCCGATCAACCCCCCACGGACCGCAGCGCCGAGGCGTCCACCTCCGCCACGCTCGCGAAGCCGGCGAGTCCGAGCGTGATGTCGAGATCGGCCAGCAGCATCCGCAACGCGTGCCGCACCCCGTCCTCGCCCGCGACCCCCAGCCCGTACACCCACGGCCTGCCGTACAGCACCGCATCGGCACCCAACGCCAGCGCCTTTATCACGTCGGCGCCACACCGGATCCCGGAGTCCAACAGCACGCTCGCCCGGTCCCCGACCGCGGCGGCAACCGCCGGCAGCGCGTCGAGGGCGGCGATCGCGCCGTCCACCTGCCGACCACCGTGGTTGCTCACCACCACACCCGACGCACCCGCGTCGACCACCGCGCGCGCGTCGTCGGGATGGACCACGCCCTTCACCGCGATCGGCAGGTCCGTCCACTCCCGCAGGCGGGCAACGTCGGCCGCGCGCACCGAGTGGTTACCGAACATGCCGACCCAGGTCAGCACGGCCATCTGCATGGCCTCGGGGCTCTCCTCCGGCGGCGCGGACAACCGCGACCGGAACACCGGATCGGACAGATAGTTCGCAATGCCCTTGCCCTGCAGGAACGGCAGGTGGCCGAGTTCGAGATCCCTCGGACGCCAACCCATTCCGGGCGTGTCCGCGGTCAACACGATCGCCTTGGCGCCGGCGGCCGTCGCCCGCCGTACCAGCGACTCCGCGACCTCGTCGTCGGCCGGCCAGTACAGCTGGTACCACCAGTTCTCCCCCGACACCGGCGCCACCTCCTCGATCGGCGTGGACGCCGCGGTGGAGAGCACCGAGCCGATGCCCAGCTCCGCGGCCACCGCGCCGACCGCCGGTTCCGCGGCGGGGTGCACCAGTTCGAGCACCCCCACCGGGGCGGTCAGCACCGGCGCCGCCAGCGCGGTCCCCATCACCTCCACGGACAGATCCCTGGCGTCCGCGGCCGCCGTGCCCCGCAGCATCCGCGGCACGATGGCGTGGCCGTCGAAGGCGGCCAGATTCGCCGCGGCCGTCCGCTCGCTCGACGCGCTGCCCGCGATGTAGCCGAACGCGGCCGGGGACAGTGTCGCGCGGGCGAGCTCCTCGAGACCGGCCGCGGTCATCGGGAGCTGCGGCACCGCGCCGCCCAGTCCGGAGAAATAGATCTCGTTCTGCAGGTTGCCGAAGTTGGTCACCGGCGTGACGGTAGCCGCTCCGCCCCTCCGGGGGAACGACATCGCCAGGGGCTAGCGTCGATACATGCACGCGATCACCGTCACCACGCCCGGCGGACCCGAGGTCCTCGAGTGGGCACAGGTCCCCGACCCGCGGCCCGGTCCGGGCGAGGTGCTCCTCGACGTCGCGGCCACCGCCGTGAACCGCGCCGACGTGCTGCAGCGCCGCGGCTTCTACCCGCCACCGCCCGGCGCGAGCGACATCCTCGGGCTCGAGTGTTCCGGCACCGTCGCCGAACTCGGCGAGGGGGTGCGCGACTGGCAGGTCGGTGACCGCGTCTGCGCACTGCTGGCCGGCGGCGGCTACGCCGAGAAGGTCGCGGTGCCGGCGAGCCAGTTGCTGCCCGTGCCCGCGGGTCTCGACCTGGCCACGGCCGCCGCGTTGCCGGAGGTCGCGTGCACGGTGTGGTCGAACCTGGTGATGATCGGCGGTATGCACGGCGGCCAGCTCGTCCTCATCCACGGCGGCGCGGGCGGCATCGGCACCCACGCCATCCAGGTGGCCGTCGCGCTCGGTGCCACCGTCGCCGTCACCGCCGGGTCCGAGCACAAGCTCGCCGCGTGCCGGGAACTCGGCGCGAGCATCGCCGTCAACTACCGCGAGGACGACTTCGTCGCCGCGGTGCGGGACACCCCGCAGGGCGGCGCCGACCTGATCCTCGACAACATGGGCGCGCAGTACCTCGACCGCAACATCGACGCCCTCGCCGCCGACGGGCAGCTGTGCGTGATCGGCATGCAGGGCGGCGCGACCGGCGAACTGAACCTCGGCAAGCTGCTCGCCAAGCGCGGCCGGGTGTTCGCGACCGGGCTGCGCGGGCGCCCCGAGACCGGTCGGTCGAGCAAGGCGGAGATCGTCGCCGAGGTGACCCGGCGACTGTGGCCGCTGATCGCGGACGGGACGGTGCGCCCGGTGGTGCACGCGGAACTGCCGATCGCCGAGGCCGGCGCCGCTCAGACGCTGCTCGACTCCCCCGAGACGGTCGGCAAGGTGGTCCTCACCATGCGTTGACCCCGGTTGCGCTCACCCCCCCGCCGCCTTCCCGAATGTCCCACCGGTTCACATCGACCGAACGAATGGGCCATTCGGGAGGACCGGGGAAGATCAGCCGAGGGCGGCGACGGCGCGCACGAGCTGGTCGATCTCGTAGCGCGTGGTGTACGGAGCCAGCCCGATCGTGACGGCGCCACCCTCCTCGTTGACCCCGAGCGAGTCCAGCAGCCGGCTACCGCGACCACCGACGACGGTGCCGATCCGGCGTTCGGCGAAATGCTCCGACACCTTCTCCGCCGGCACCCCGGTGACGGTGAAGCTGATCGTCGGGACCCGGCTGTGCGAGGTTCCGATCAGCGTCACCTGCGGCAGCCGACGCAGGTGCGCCATCAGGTAGTCGAAGATGCGGTCGTGGTAGTCCTGCAGCGAACTGATCGAGGTCTCCAGCCGTTCCCGGCGGGACCCGCGGGCGCTCTCGTCCAGGCCTGCCAGGTAGTCGATGGATGCGGTCAGCCCGGCCAGCAGCGAGTACTGGTGCCCGCCGATCTCGAGCCGTTCCGCGCCGCGAGCGTGCGGGTTCAGCGAGATCGCCGGAATCCGGTCGAGCAGCGCGGGGTCGCGGAAGACCAGCGCGCCCACCTGCGGGCCGCCCCAGCTCGGCGCGTTCACCGCGACCACGTCCGCACCCAACTCGTTGATGTCGACGTGCGCATAGGGCGCGGCCGCGACCGCGTCGGCGACCAGCAGGCCCCCCATTTCGTGGGTGCGGTCGGCCGCGACCCGGACGTCCGGGGCCGAGCCGACGATCGGCGAGGCCGCCGTCAGCGCGACCAGCCGGGTGGTGGGCCCGATCAGCTCGGCGAACTGCCAGCTCGGCAGGTCGCAGGTGTCGATCTCGACCTCGGCCCACCGCACCTGCGAGCCGTACCGGTTCGCCACCCGCAGCCACGGCGCGACGTTCGCCTCCTCGTCGAGCCGCGACAGCACCACACCGGTACCCAGACCGAGCCGCGAGCTCAACGCCTCGGCGAGCCACGCCAGCAGGGCCGCCCGATCGGGACCGAGGACCACACCCGCCGGGTCGCCGCCCACGAGATCGGCGACCGCCTCACGGGCCGCATCGAGGATCGCGGCGCTGCGTCGCGCACTCGCATGCCGGCCGGAATGCGATGCGGCAGTACCGCGGAACGCGGTCGACACCGCGGTCGACACCGAGTCGGGGTGCTGCATGCCGGCTTGCGGGTCGAGATGGATCCAACCGTCTCCGAGCGACGGGATCAGTCCCCGTACCCGGGCGACGTCGTATGCCATGACCGACAGCCTAGGTGCTGATTTCGGGACCGCGCGATGGGGTTGCACCGATTGTGAGATGTAACAACCAACGTGAGCTGGCACAACATACCGATCCAGTCGGGCCGGCCCCGAGTTTCGTCGCGTTCGGTCGACCGCGTCGTTCCGCAGGCTCCACTCCTGAAACGCCCCTGGTCGTTCCGCAGGCTCCACTCCTGAAACGCCCCGGGTCGTTCCGCAGGCTCCACTCCTGCGACATCATGGAGCCATGACTCAACCGGAGAATGAACACGTCCTCGTGATCGGACCCGACGGTCGGCCCGTGCTGGGCAACTCCTCCGGTACCCCGGCCGACCCGACGAGTGCCCCCGGCGGGGGCACCGGAAACGGCAACGGCAACGGCGAGCCGGACGAATCGCTCGCCGACATGGTCGAGCAGCCGGCGAAGGTGATGCGGATCGGCACCATGATCAAGCAGCTCCTCGAGGAGGTGCGCGCGGCACCGCTCGACGACGCTAGCCGGGCCCGGCTCAAGGAGATCCACAAGTCGTCGATCCGGGAACTCGAGCAGGGCCTCGCGCCCGAGCTGCGCGAGGAGCTCGAACGCCTCACCCTGCCCTTCACCGACGACTCGGTGCCCTCGGACGCCGAGCTGCGGATCGCGCAGGCCCAGCTGGTCGGCTGGCTGGAAGGCCTCTTCCACGGCATCCAGACCGCGCTGTTCGCCCAGCAGATGGCCGCTCGCGCGCAGCTCGAACAGATGCGTCAGGGTGCGCTGCCCCCCGGGCTCGGCGGGCAGGGTCACGGGCACCCGGGTCAGCAGTCCGCCCCGGGTACCGGTCAGTACCTGTAGGCCGCGGGCCGGTCGGGCCCGACGGCCCGACCGGTAGGCTCGGGCACCGTGTCAGCATCCGCCCTCGAATCCGAGGCCGCCGAGAGCGCTCCTCCGCCGGCCTCCGACTCGCAAACCTTCCGTCGCGCGTTCAAGGACCTCCGTGACGGCTTCGGCCAGCGCGAGCTGTGGTTGCACCTGGGCTGGCAGGACATCAAGCAGCGCTACCGCCGCTCGGTGATCGGCCCGTTCTGGATCACCATCGCCACCGGCGTCCAGGCCGCCGCCATGGGCCTGCTGTACTCGGCGCTGCTCGACATCCCGCTCGACGAGTTCCTCCCGTACGTGACGGTCGGCCTGATCGTGTGGAACCTCATCAGCGCCTCGATCCTCGAGGGCTCGGACGTCTTCGTGGCCAACGAGGGTCTGATCAAGCAGCTGCCGTCGGCCCTGAGCGTCCACGTGTACCGCCTGGTGTGGCGACAACTGCTGTTCTTCGCGCACAACCTGCTGATCTACGTGATCATGGTGTTCGCGTTCGGGGTGTGGCGGCACCTGACCTGGCCGGACCTCTCGGCGATCCCCGCGCTCGGGCTGATCGTGCTCAACGCGCTGTGGGTGTCGATCATGTTCGGCATCTTCTCCACCCGCTACCGCGACATCTCGCCGATCCTCGGCAGCCTGACCCTGCTGCTGTTCGTGCTGACGCCGATCATGTGGACCACCGAGAGCCTGAAGGACCAGGGCGGCCAGGCCGCAGAGCGCGTCAAGCTGGCCGAGCTGAACCCGCTCTACCACTACCTCGAGATCATCCGCGCACCCATGATCGGGAAGCCGCAGGAGGCGTACCACTGGTACATCGTGCTGGCGATCACCGTCGCCGGCTGGGCCTTCGCCCTGTTCGCGCTGCGCAAGTACCGGGCCCGAGTGCCCTACTGGGTTTAGGGGACACAGATGACCAGCAAAGTCAGCATCGACACCCACGACGCCTGCGTCGACTTCCCGATCTTCGACGCCAAGTCCCGGTCCCTGAAGAAGGCGTTCCTCGGCAAGGCCGGCGGCTCGATCGGTCGCAACGACTCCGACGTGGTCGTGGTCGAGGCCCTGCGCGACATCACCATGTCGCTCAAGGAGGGCGACCGGGTCGGACTGGTCGGGCACAACGGCGCCGGCAAGTCCACCCTGCTGCGGCTGCTGTCGGGCATCTACGAGCCCACCCGCGGCAGCTCCCGGATCCGCGGCCGGGTCGCGCCCGTCTTCGACCTCGGCGTCGGCATGGACCCGGAGATCTCCGGGTACGAGAACATCATCATCCGCGGCCTGTTCCTCGGGCAGACCCGCAAGCAGATGCTCGCGAAGATGGACGAGATCGCCGAGTTCACCGAGCTCGGCGAGTACCTGAACATGCCGCTGCGCACGTACTCGACGGGCATGCGGGTCCGGGTCGCGATGGGCGTCGTCACCTCGATCGACCCGGAGATCCTGCTGCTCGACGAGGGCATCGGCGCGGTTGACGCGGAGTTCATGAAGAAGGCCCGCGTCCGGCTGCAGGCCCTGGTGGAACGCTCCGGCATCCTGGTCTTCGCCAGCCACTCGAACGAGTTCCTCGCGCAGCTGTGCAACAGCGCCATGTGGATCGACCACGGGCAGATCCGCATGCAGGGCGACATCGAGGACGTCGTGCGCGCTTACGAGGGCGACGACGCGGCCGACCACGTCCGGCACGTCATCGCCGAGCTGGAACGCGAGCAGAGCGCGTGAGCGATTTCGTCGTCGGGGTCGTCGTCACCCACAAGCGGCGCGAGCTGCTGGCCGAGTCGCTGAAGGTGCTCGCCACCCAGTCCCGACCGCTCGACCACCTGGTGGTCGTGGACAACGCCGACGAGGACGCCGTCCGGGCGCTGGTCGAGGGCGCCGACGTCCCGACCACTTACCTGGGGTCCAAGCACAACCTCGGTGGTGCCGGCGGTTTCGCGCTCGGCATGCTCTACGCCCTCTCGCTGGGCGCGGACTGGCTCTGGCTCGCCGACGACGACGGCCGCCCCGACGGCCCCGAGGTGCTCGCCACCCTCCTCGACTGCGCCACCCGGCACGGCCTCGCCGAGGTCTCGCCGGTGGTGTGCGACATCGACGATCCGGACCGCCTGGCCTTCCCGCTGCGCCGCGGCCTCGAGTGGCGGCGGCACCGCAGTGAACTCGGCGACGACGACTTCCTGCCGGGCATCGCGTCGCTGTTCAACGGGTCGCTGTTCTCGGCGGCCGCCGTCGACGCGGTCGGCGTCCCGGACCTGCGACTGTTCGTGCGCGGCGACGAGGTCGAGGTCCATCGGCGGCTGGTGCGGTCGGGGCTGCCGTTCGGCACCTGCCTGCAGACCGCGTACGTGCACCCCAACGGCGCCGACGAGTTCAAGCCGATCCTCGGCGGCCGGATGCACACCCAGTTCCCGGACAACGAGACGAAGCGCTTCTTCACCTACCGCAACCGCGGCTACCTGATGTCGCAGCCCGGCATGCGCAAGCTGCTGCCACAGGAGTACGCCCGTTTCGGCTGGTTCTTCCTCGTCCAGCGCCGCGACGTCCGCGGCTTCCGCGAGTGGATGCGGTTGCGTGGGCTCGGGCGTCGGGAGAGGTTCGAACGCCCGTAGTTTCGAACGCCCGTGGTAACGCCTCGCCTCTCGGTGACTGCGCTGCTCGCCGTGACTGCGCTGCTCGCCCGGCCTTGTCTGCAGTAGTCGGCGCAGTCGTGGCTCGGCACCCCGACGGCAGGCACCTCCTGAAGGTCATGGGAGAACACTTCTCTCGGAACCTTTTTGGCGACCACGCACCCGCGTCCCGCGCCGCACTTGTCGTCGACTTGTCGCGGCCGGTCACCGTCACTTGCCGCCGGTCCCCGGGACGCACGGGTAGCGTTTGTCCCGGGGGCGTCCGGCGCGGCCCGGCGGACCCGCCCGACCCGACATCCGATCGACGGCAGTGGACGATCGACGAGGAGGCGGACAATCGGATGACCAGAAGCTTTCGCCACACGGCCCGGCTCAAGTTCAAACGTGCCGTCGCCGAGGTGGTTCACGACGCCAACGTCCAGACCCGGCTGGAACAAGAGGTCCGCCACGACCAGGTGCTGGCCGAACTGTCCGCCACCAACGGCGAACTGGCGCGGGTGCTCAGCGAACTCGCCCTGGCCCGGACTCAGATCGCGACCGTCGGAGAACGCCTCGCGGAGCTCGAGGAGCGGGAGCGCCGCGACATCACCCACGCCCTCGACGTGCGGGCCGCCGCCGACACTGCCGCGTTCGTGCTCGACCGGATGCCGACCGCCGAGGTGCGCTGGGATCCGCACGAGACGCTGCGCTACGCCCTCGACCTCGTGCGCGGCGACGGCCTCGCGCTCGAATTCGGCGTCGCGAGCGGCACCACCCTGACGATCGTCGCCGAGATGCTGCGACCGGCGGGCCACGACGTGTTCGGTTTCGACGTCTTCACCGGACTGCCGGAGGCCTGGCGCACCGGGTTCCCGGCCGGCGAGTTCGCCCGGGAGTCGGTGCCCGCGGTGCCCGGCGCCCAGATCGTCGAGGGCCTGTTCGAGGACACCCTGCCGGGCTTTCTCGCCTCGCATCCCGGGCCGATCGCGTTCGCACACCTGGACGCGGACCTGTATTCCTCCACCGCAACGGTGCTGGGGCTGATCGGCAACCGGCTCCGGCCGGGGACCGTGCTGGTGTTCGACGAGTTCTTCAACTACCCGGGCTGGCAGCAGCACGAGTACCGAGCATGGACGGAGTTCGTGGACCGCACCGGCGTGCGTTTCGAGTACCTGGCCTACACCGGCAACCACGAGCAGGTCGTCGTCCGGGTCACCGGCTGACGCGAATTCACCTTCGCAACAGCACGACCTGCGTCGTGTTGAACTCCCAGCGCTGCTCGAGCCGCAGCCCCGCACGGGTGAACTCGGCGAACTGGTCGGTGTCCTCGAGGTGGTACGGCGGCAGGGTCCACAGCTCGTTGGAGGTGTGCCGGACCGTGCGGGCCGCGGCGCGCTCCTGATCGGTGAAGTACCAGAGGGTGTCGCAGGACGTCAACGGTTCGATCGGGTCGGTCACCGCACGTTCCTCGTCCCACAGCCAGCCGGTGCCGGCCGCGGTGCGGCCGAGGCCGATGTCGCGGGTGCCCTCGAACGCGGCGGGGCGCACGTCCTCGACCAACCTCTGCGGCGCCGGGTTCCACGCCGCCGCACCGAACAGCACACAGTCCCCCGCCCGCAGGTGCTCGCCGGCGAACCGGTTGACCTCGGAGAAGTCCATGCCACTCGGCTTGGCGTACGGTCCGCGCTGGGCGAGGTAGCCCGGCACGGCGAGCGCAGTCAGCACCGCCAGGGTCAGCGTCGTCGTCCACCATCGCCGGGTGATCCTGGTCAGGGCCAGACCCCCGAGCAGTGCGACCGCGGGGGTGGTGAAGGTGAGATACCGGTCCAGGTAGACCGGAGACCGGGCCACCGAGTAGACCAGCAGCGCCGCGGTGGGCACCACCGTCCAGGGGACCGCCACCGCCAGGACCCGGCGCCACGTCCCGTCCCCGCCACGGAGCGCGGTGGCGACGCCCGCGACCACGAGCAGGACGGCGAAGGCGACGGCGAGCCAGGGCGCGCCGACGAACCACTGGTACTCGGCGAGGGCCCGGGGCAGGTGCGAATCCAGCGGCGGGATCCAGCCCACCTGCCCGGACTGCGCCCGCACCACGGCGAGAAACGGCGCCGCACCGGCGGTCCCCGCGGCGGCGGCGACGGTCCAGCCGCGCCAGGATCTCCGTAAGTCGTTGCGCGTCAACATCGTCAGCAAGTGCGCCGCGACGAGGGTCGCGAGGTAGGCGAACAGCACGATCGACGCCGCCAGGGCCACCGCGTACCCGGACCAGGCCGCGGCCCGCCGCCACCGGCCCCGAACAGCGGGCACCGCAACGAGAATCACCGTCAGCCACACGGCGGCCGCGGCGGTCAACGCGTAGCCGCGGGCCTCCACCGCCGCCCACCCCACCCGGGGCAGCGCCGCGAACACCACGCCGGCGACCACCCCCAGCCGGCGGGTGCCCAACCGGGCGCCGAGGACCACCACCCCAGCCGCCGAGGCACCGACCGCGAGCGCACTCGGAAGTCGGGCCGAGAACTCGGACGGTCCGAAGGCGTCCAGCCAGTAGTGCATTCCGGCGTAGTAGAGGCCGTGCACCGCGTCGATGTTGCCGAGCAGGCGCCACAGGTCGTCCGGCGAACGTCCGCTCGAGTGGATCGTCGCGACCTCGTCGTACCAGAACGAGGGCACCCAGCTCCCGGCCGCGCCGACCACGACGGCCAGGACGCCCACCACCAGGGCGTCCCACCGTCGGGTCCGGACGGACTCGGGCAAGGGCTACTTGCCGTACAGGCGCGCCCAGTTCTCCCGGCTGGTCAGCTGCGGAAGCGCCGCACGGAACTGCGCCTGCGTCGCCGGACCCTGCTCCCGGAAGCGCTTCATGAGCTTCGCGGTGCGGGCGGTCAGCTCGCGGGCGGTCTCCTTGTCGCGGCGGCGAACTCGGACCCCGGACTGCGAGGCATCGGTGACGACCGCGGTGTCGAACAGCGAGACGTGCCACCAGTGGGCCTCCCCCGCCGGGATGTTGGCCACCCCGTGCTGGGTCCGGCCCAGCCACTGGTAGGCCGCCCGCTTCGCGAGCACAGCGTCAAGCCGGGTCTTCTCGGGCTCGAAGCCGGCGCGACGGACCACCATGTCCGCCTGCCGCACGCCCGGGATGTCGTTGGCGGGGTGCTTGACGGTCTCCGGGAAGCGGCCGCGTTCCTTGCGGATCGAGGCGAGCACCGCCTGGCCGCCGTCCTCGAGCACCGACGGTCCGGTGAGGAAGTCCTCGATGCCGCGAATCATGGTGTACGCCAAGCCGTACTGCATCGAGACCAGGTACTGGCTGATCTCGCGGGTCATCAGCTTGCTGAGGTTTTTCACGTCGAAGTCGCTGTGCAGGGCGGCCGCGATCAGCGAGTTGCGGATGGAGAAGTACTTCGCCCAGTCGTCGCGGTCCTTCCAGTGGAAGTCCGCGTGCCACACGCCCGCGTTCGGCAGGGTGACGGTGACGAAGCCGGCACCGCGGGCCCGCAGGCCGTACTCGATGTCGTCCCACTGGAAGAACATCGGGATCGGCAGGCCGATCCGGGCGACCACCTCCGCCGGGATCAGGCACGACCACCACGCGTTGTAGCCCGCGTCGACCCGCTTGTTCTGCTTCTTCTTGAGCAGATTCGCATCGTGCAGCGAATTCGCCGCCCAGCGACCGGCTTTCAGCTTGGACAGGTCCGCTTCCTCGGCGCTGACGTGCAGGTTCTGCGGGTTCATCAGGTAGAGCATCTGGGCACCGACCAGCGTGGGCTCGGCGGTGACGTTGGCGAAGGCGTTCATCCGCAGCACCGACTCGGGCTCGCAGAGGATGTCGTCGTCCATCAGGATCACGTTGGCGTGCTCGTTGATCTCGGAGACCTCGTACATGCCGCGGGTGAACCCGCCCGCGCCACCGAGATTCGGCTGGCGCAGGTAGACGAGCTTGTCCCCGAGGGTGTCCGCGACCTCCGCGAACAGGGCCCGGTCGGACACGTGGTCGGAGCCCTGGTCGACGACGTAGACCGCGTCGATCCCCGCGGACATCTCGGCGTCACCGGCGATGGCCGCGACGGTCTGTGCGCAGTCGTCGGCGCGGTTGAAGGTGCAGATCGCGATCGCGGCCGGGCGGATCACCTCGGGGGCGGGCACGGTCCACGCGAGCGAGTGCACCGTGAGGCCGCCGTCGACCGCGGTGAACTCGAGCCACAGCGAACCGCCGTCGAGATAGGCGTCGAGAGTCGCGGTCAGGCTGACGGTGCCGGGGCCGCTGACCTCGCGGGTGCTCAGCGTCCGCGCATTGCCCGCCGAGTCGGACGCCCTCAGCAGCACCCGCGCGGAACCCTCGGTCTCGTGGGCGAAGGAGACCGTCACCTCGGTGACGGTGGTCCAGCGCTGGAAGTAGCTGGCCGGGAAGTCACCGAAGTAGGTGTCGGTGGAGACCGTCGCACCCTTCTCCAGGTGCATCGAGAACCGCTCGCGGTGCGCCTTGCCCGCCACGATCTTCGCGTAGAGCGCGTCCTTGACACGGGCCGTGGGGCCGGTGAACACGCCGCGGGCGAGCACGAGCCTGCCCTGGCCACGATGGTCGTGCAGAGCGCTGCGAACAGCGGCAGTGCTCCCGTCCACAGGCGCGACCGACGCAGACTCGTTCATAGTGCTCCTACCGCTTTCCACAACCGCATGTACGGATCGAACTCGGGGTTCTCCCTGGGTGGCAGGGTATCAATCGCCGCCGGGGGTGTTCAGCCGCGGCGAACGCTGCGGACGCCGCCAGCACCACACCGCCGTCTGCACCACCACGATCAGCACCGCCGCGAGCAGCGCCGCGAACCCCAACCGGAGCCCGGGCGTGGCGAACTCGACGGTCAGTGTGTGCTCGCCGGCCGGGACGTCGACCGCGAGCAGGCCGGCCGGGCCCTCCGCCGCCTCGACCGGGCGGCCGTCCACCGCGGCGGTGTATCCCGGCCAGGCGAGTCGGGCGAACGCGACCCGCCCCGGCTCGGCCGCGGCGTAGTGGACCTCCTCCCGCTGCGGGGCGTAGTCCACGGTGTGCGCGTCGACGCCCGGCGAGGCCCAGGTGAGCCGGCTGTCCGACGGCAGCACCTCGTCGCGGATCCACACCGCGCGCACCGGGGTGTCGTAGGCGCGGTGCCAGCCCGGCGGCGGGTCCGCGGCCGCGGCCTCGGGCAGCTGCGAGCGCTGCAGCACCAGCGTGGAGACGCCCATCACGTCGATCAGCGGCGCCGGTGTCGACGCGTCCGCCGGCCGCCAGACACGGTCGAACGCGTCACGGCAGGTGGCCCCGCGGTAGTCCATGCACAGCTGTTCGGCGAAGTCGACGAATCCCATGCCGGTGTAGCTGGCCACCGACTGGATCCCCGCGGCGCGGGGCAGGTTGCCGAACATGATCTCGCCGTCGCGCATCTGCTCGGTGGTGACCCCGTCGAGCGAGGCCAGCTGCAGCACGGTGCCGCGGTACTTCTCGGTGCCCGCGGCGATCCGGTTCAGGTCGTACGCCGGGTACACCCGGCCGGCGACGACGGGCTTGTTCTTGTCCTGCCAGGCGGCCGGGAACGACGAGCTCTGCAGGAACAACACGGCCGCGGTGCCCAGCACCGCCACCGCGCCGAGGCCGCGCAGTCCGACCCGGCGGTAGGCGACCAGCAGCGCCGCGACCAGGGCCGCCACGATCGCCAGGCCGAGCAGGTGCACGAGGATCTCGTCGGGGCGCACCGCCCACGCGAGATAGAAGCCGACCGCGACCAGCGCGGCGGTCGCGCCGGCCCGCCTGCGCACGTTGTCGGTGGCCAGCCCGGCCGAGAGCACCACCGCGAACAGCACGCCCCCGGCCAGGTAGAGGTACTCCACCAGCCGCACCGGCCAGCGGAACAGCCACAGGTTGGACGGCGCGAGGGTGGCGAGCAGGTAGAAACCACCGACCGCGAACAGGCTGGTCAGCGTCCCGGCGCGGGCGCGGGCGGTGCGCCAGCGCAGCCACGGCAGCAGCGGCGCCAGGAACCAGGCGAAGTAGGTGCTCGGGATCGACTCGAGCCGTCCCCCGGCCCAGGTCGACATCGACGGCAGATAGGTGGGCACGCTGCCCGCGACCAGGTCCCCGATGTCGGGCACCAGGAAGGTGTCGTTGGACAGCGCCGCCAGCGACTCCCGCGTGGTGACCTCGCTGGTGCCAAGCAACGGCAGGAAGACCAACAACGCGACCGCGCCGACGCAGGCACCCATCACGACCAGGTGGGCGAGCCGGACGTAGCGCCGTCGGACCAGCAACTCGACCGCGATCGCCGCCAGCACGACCACCAGGCCGAGGGGCGCGTACGGGTTGCCCGTCGTCATCGCGAGCGCACCGAACAGGAACGGGACGAAGGGGTTCGTCGCGCCGCGGGAGTGCCGGCGCGCGGACCACCAGAAGTGGGTGACCCAGGTGAAGGCCATCAGACCGGCCGGCCAGCCCGAGGCCTCGTACCAGAGCGTGAAGCCCGACACCGGCAGCGCGGTCGCGACGATCACCGCGGCGACGCGACGCGCCCCGTACTCGCGGGCGAGCAGGTACGCCCCGGCCGAGAGGATGGCGAGCATCTCCACCATCACCGTGAATGCGCCCAGCGAGAGGTTGTCGAAGTGGGAGATCAGCACGAAGTTCGCCAGGTTGACCGGGTTCCAGATGCCGGTCAGTGCCTCGGCGGCGTAGTTGCCGCCCATCCAGCCCGCCGGATCCATCGTCGGCCACTGCCCGGCCCGCAGGCTGTCGCCGAACACGTGCCAGAGCGGGGCGAACTGTTCGTGCTGGTCACCGACGTAGTAGAAGAAGTGCCCTCGCCACTGGGCGATCGTCGCGATCGCCGCGGTCACGAGCGCGACACCGAGTGCGACGAGCCAGTCCGGGAGGCCGCGTCCCCGCTTCCGGGGTGTCGCCGTCCGTTCGGACGTGTCCGTCTCCGTGCCCGCCTGTGCCGTCACCGCGTCGATCCCTCCCAAGGTCCCGGGTGAGCATAGGGCAGCCGACGGGTGCGACCGGAATCGCTAACGGCGGGCTACCGGGCCCCGGCAACCGGCTCGGGGACCTCGACCGCACGGTGTGGCCTGGTCAGGATCCGCCGGGACAGCAGGAAGGTGACGGGGATCGCGGCGACCGCCGCGATCAGCGGGGCGATCCGGTCGTCCACGTGGAAGGCGCTCACGAGCAGGATCATCCCGACCGTGGTGACGATGTAGTTGGTGGCGTTGGTCAACGGGAACAACGCGAACTTGCGCCACGTCGGCGGGGTCCGGAAGGTCCAGTAGCAGTTGAGGAAGAACGAGCCGACCATCGAGATCGCGATCGCGAGCAGGTGCGCGGCGAGGTAGGGCATCACGGTGTTGAACGCGAGGTACAGCCCGTAGTACACGCCGGTGTTGATCACGCCGACGACCGCGAAACGCAGGATGTGCCGCATCATCGGTTCACTCCCTCGCGCCCGCCCGGTTCGGTCTCGGCCACCAGGTAGTGCGGGCGCCGCTTCGCCTCGTAGTAGATCCGCCCGACGTACTCCCCGATCACCCCCAGGAACAGCAGCTGCAGGCCGCCCATCCCGGTGATCGCGGCGATCAGGGTGACGTAGCCGGGCGCGGTGACGCCGTGCATCAGGGCCGCGACGATCAGCCCGATGACGTAGACGAACGACAGCGCGGTCACCGTCGCGCCGAGGTAGATCGCCAGGCGCAGCGGCGCGTTGTTGAACGACATGATGCCGTCGATGCCGTAGTTCAGCAGCCGGCGGAATGTCCACTTGCTCTCGCCGCCGCCCTGCCGGGCGACGTTGCGGTAGTCCACCGTCACGGTGGGGAATCCGATCCAGGAGAACAGTCCCTTGGAGAAGCGGTTGTACTCGCGCATCCGCAGCAGCGCGTCCACGGCGCGTCGGCTGAGCAGCCGGAAGTCGCCCGCGCCGTCCTCCATGTTGACGTCGACCATCGCGTTGACCAGGCGGTAGTACATCCGCGAGAGCAGGGTGCGCGCGAAGGCGTCGCCGTCCCGGGTCCGCCGCGCGATGACCTGGTCGTAGCCGTCGGCGTGCAGGCGCAGCATCTCGATCAGCAGGTGCGGCGGGTGCTGCAGGTCCGCATCCATGATCACCACGGCGTCGCCCTGCGCGTAGCCGAGGCCGGCGAGCATCGCGGCCTCCTTGCCGAAGTTGCGGCTGAAGGAGACGAATCGGCACCGGGAGTCCTGCTCGTGGAGCTCGCGCATCACCCGGACGGTGTCGTCGCGGCTGCCGTCGTCGACCAGCACGAGCTCGACGTCGACGTCGGCCTGCTCGAGAGTGGCCAGCACCTCACGCACCAGGTCGGCGAGGACGTCCTCCTCGTTGTGGCAAGGCACCACGACGGACAACATCATGTGAACAATCCCCTCGATCAACCGGCTCGGAGTGTGTTCAGACGACTGCCGGCTTCTTCGCCACGGGGCGTCAGTTTAGGCGGTCCGGTGTTGGCGCCTCCGGTCGCGCACCCGCCACCTCGGCAAACGGGGATCCGCGAGCTCAGTTCCAGCCGATGCCCAGCGGCCCGATCCCGACCGACCCGATCCCGGTCGTCATGGACCCCTCGACCAGCGAGCCGGTGTTTCCGGACCCGGTGTTGGAGGAGCCGGTGTTGACCGACCCGACGTTGGTCGATCCGGTGTTCGCCGAGCCGAGGTTCAGGTTTCCGGTGTTGGCGGACCCGACGTTCCCGGTGCCGGTGTTCGCCGACCCGATGTTGCCGGACCCGGTGTTCGCCGACCCGACGTTGCCGGACCCGGTGTTCGAGGAACCGCCGTTGGCGGACCCGGTGTTGGTCGAGCCGACGTTGGTCGAGCCGGTGTTCTCGGAGCCCACGTTGTAGGAGCCGGTGTTGTCCGGGCCGAGGTTGAGGGACCCGAAGCTGCTGCCGCCGCCGGCGGAACCGGCGCTGCCCGAGCCGAGGCTGCCGACCACGTCGCGGCAGGGCAGCAGGCCCGCGACATCGGCCGGTGCCAGGGACCGGACCAGCACCGCGACGTCGGCCAGTCCGGCGTCCGCGCAGGACGGTCGGGCGGCGGCCACGGCGCTGTGCGCACCCACGAGATCGCTCAGGGTGTCGGCGTTGGCGGGGCCCGCGCCCGCGTATCCCGTCGACAGCGCGGCGAGCGCGGCTGCGACCGCGAGGGTCCTGGCCGTCGTGACCCGGCGAACAGCGTTCATGGAGCGCTCCTTCTCAACCCGTAAGGCGCGAGCGAACTCTCAGTGAATGGGTGTTGCGCAGGTGACGGTACCGCCGCGCGGGCGAGCGTGCGTGCCAATCGGCAATTGTCGGCGAGTCCCGGGGAAGCGGCCGACGGTGGCCGAGCCGATGCCCGTCTCGAGCGACCCGGCTGCCCCGGACCCGGTCACGACCTGGCGAGCAAAATCATGCTCAACCTTGCGAATCCTGCTCAGTGTTTGCGTAGAAGGCCTCCGTCGCGGCCTTCTGCGGCCGCCACCACGCCTCGTTGTCCCGGTACCAGGCGACCGTCGCCGCCAGCCCGGCACGGAAGTCCCGAAACCTGGGCGCCCAGCCGAGCTCGGTGCGCAGGCGCGTCGAATCGATCGCGTACCGCAGGTCGTGCCCCGGCCGGTCCGGCACGAAGTCGAAGTCGGCCCGGTCCCGGCCGAGGAGCTCGAGGATCGTCTCGACGACGGTCCTGTTGTCGGCCTCGCCGTCGGCGCCGATCAGATACGTCTCGCCGATCACCCCGCGGTCCAGGATCTCCCACACCGCGCGGTTGTGGTCGTCCACGTGGATCCAGTCCCGCACGTTCGCGCCCGCCCCGTAGAGCTTGGGCCGGCCCCCGTCCAGGACGTTGGTGATCTGGCGCGGGATGAACTTCTCCACGTGCTGGTACGGCCCGTAGTTGTTGGAGCAGTTCGACAGGGTCGCCCGGATGCCGAACGAGCGGGTCCAGGCACGCACGAGCATGTCGCTCGACGCCTTGGTGGACGAGTACGGACTCGACGGGTTGTAGGCGGTGGCCTCGGTGAACCGAGCCGGGTCGTCGAGGGCGAGGTCCCCGTACACCTCGTCGGTCGAAATGTGGTGGTAGCGCACGTCGTACCGGCGGACCCCCTCGAGCAGTGCGTAGGTGCCGACCACGTTCGTCTGCACGAACGGCCACGGGTCGGCGAGCGAGTTGTCGTTGTGCGACTCGGCCGCGAAGTGCACCACCGCATCCGAGTCCGCGACCAGCCGGTCCACCAGCGCGAGGTCGGTGATGTCGCCGTGCACGAACTCGATCCGGTTCGCCACCGGATCCAGCGAGGCGCGGTTGCCCGCGTAGGTGAGGGCGTCGAGGACGGTGACGCGGACGTCGGGTCGCTCCGTCACGGTCTGGTGCACGAAGTTGGCGCCGATGAACCCGGCGCCCCCGGTGACGAGAAGCCTCATGTCTAGCCAGCGTACCGACGGGTGGCGCGTGCCCAGTGCGACACTGGGCCCATGCGCGGAATCATTCTGGCCGGCGGGACGGGCTCGCGACTGCACCCGATCACCCTCGGGGTGAGCAAGCAGTTGGTCCCCGTCTACGACAAGCCGATGATCTACTACCCGCTGTCCACTCTGATGCTGGCCGGGATCCGCGACATCCTCGTCATCACCACGCCCGAGGACGCCGAGCACTTCCACCGGCTGCTCGGCGACGGCTCCCAGTTCGGCGTCGACATCGACTACCGGGTGCAACCGTCGCCGAACGGGCTGGCGCAGGCCTTCGTGATCGGCGCCGACCACATCGGCTCCGATTCGGCGGCACTGGTGTTGGGCGACAACATCTTTTACGGTCCCGGCCTGGGCACCCGGCTGACCCGCTTCCAGGGGCTGACCGGCGGCGCGGTGTTCGCGTATCAGGTGTCCGACCCCAGCGCGTACGGCGTCATCGAGTTCGACCGCGACGGCCGGGCGGTCTCGCTGGAGGAGAAGCCGAAGAAACCGCGCTCGCAGTTCGCGGTGCCCGGGCTGTACTTCTACGACAACGACGTGGTGTCCATCGCCCGTGGCCTGACCCCGTCCGCACGCGGCGAATACGAGATCACCGACATCAACCGCACCTACCTGGAGGCGGGCACGCTGCACGTCGAGGTGCTGCCGCGCGGCACCGCCTGGCTCGACACCGGCACCTTCGACTCGCTGCTCGACGCGTCCAACTACGTGCGCACCATCGAGCAGCGGCAGGGGCTCAAGATCGGCGTGCCCGAGGAGATCGCGTGGCGGCACGGCTTCATCACCGATGACGAACTGCGCGAGCGCGCCGAGCACCTGGTGAAGTCGGGATACGGCAACTATCTGCTCGGCCTGCTCGAGCACGGCAAGGACTGGTGACGTGGAGTTTCGGGAACTGACCATCGCCGGGGCGTGGGAGATCACCCCCCGGCAGTTCGGCGACGACCGCGGCACGTTCCTGGAGTGGTTCAAGGGCTCGGCGTTCGAGGCGGCGGTCGGTCGGCCGCTGGACCTACGCCAGGCGAACTGCTCGGTGTCCGCCGCGGGGGTGCTGCGCGGGGTCCACTTCACCGATTGCCCACCCGGACAGGCGAAGTACGTCACCTGTGTCAAGGGCGCGTTCCTGGACGTGATCGTCGACCTGCGGGTCGGTTCCCCGACGTTCGGGCAGTGGGACAGCGTGCTCATCGACGACGTGGACCGTCGGGCGGTGTACCTGTCCGAGGGCCTCGGGCACGCGATCCTCTCCCTCGAGGACGGCTCGACCGTGATGTACCTGTGCTCGATCGAGTACACCCCGACCCTGGACCGGGACCTGCACCCGCTCGACCCGGAACTCGCGATCGCGTGGCCGACGGTCGGGCGCGACGGGTCGCCGCTGCACTACCAGCTGTCCGAGAAGGATTCGGCCGCCCCGTCGCTGGCGCAGCTGGTGGCGGAGGGCGTGCTGCCGCGGTACTAGGTCAGGAGTCGCCGGTCACCAGTCCCGGCTGCCACGGGCGTTTCCTGGTCTCGATCCCGAGCTTGTCCGCGAAGAGGCGTCGTTGGACGATCCACCCCGCGACGCTGATCGCGATCCACGCCAGGGTCGAGAAGACCTGCTGCCAGCCCGGATTCGGATCCCGGAGGAACTCGAGCGGGGAGGCGGTGCGACCCAGCCCGTTCAGGATCATGCTCGCGCCCCCGATCGAGGTGAGCCACAGGAGGGCACGGGCCCGGTACTTGTCGGCGAGGAATGCCGCCGCGACCGCAACGGCGAGAACGACGATGGCGCTCAGGGCCCAGTTGTTGTCGCCGGGCTGAAGGACGTCGGCGGTTCGTGCTCCCGCCATCGCCCCGGCGAGCCCGCCGATGAAATAGGCGGAGAACCTGAACACCAACGACGTGACGACCCACGCCGTGACGGCTCCGACGAGCGCGAACAGGAACAGCGCGGCCAGCGAGGCATCGAACAGGTCCGCAATCAACCAGCCGAGCCCGAAGCCGATGGCCAGCACGGCCAGGTGCAGCGAACGGATGCCGTAGAAGCACAGCAGTGCACCGACCAGAATGATGACGATGCCGTTCATGGGCACTCCTCGATCGACATGCCGACTCGCCTCCAGGACTCAGGGCGTGACGATGGCGAAGTCCGGGTCGGGCGCGTCGAGGTAGCCGACCAGCTCGACCAGCCTGGCGACGTCACCCTCGGCCGTGACACTGCCGTCCGCGATCAGCTGGCTCAGGTCCGCTCCCCCGAGCAGGACGCGGTGCAGATCCCGATTCGACAGCGTGAACGCGGTGTCGGGCTCGGAGGTCTCGCCGTCGAGGTCGAAATGCACCAGCAACCCGTTGCGGAGGTGGGTGCGATGGACCAGGTCCGCGTCCTTGACCCGCCAGTCGATCGTGATGTCGGCCGACCAGGCCCGCGGCCCGTCGATGCGCAGCGCGATCGCGTCGAAGAGCTGCTCGACGCTGAGCGCACCCGCGATGTCCGGCGCGGCCGTCACCGTCGGCGTCCCGACGGGGCCGTGTCGCAGTTCGTAGGCACCCATCAGGAAGAAGTTGCGCCAGGTCCCGTTCTCGGAGCCGAAGCCGAGCTGCTCGAGCGTGTCCGCCTGCAGCGCCTTGGCCTCGGCGTTGTCGGGGTCGGCGAAGATCACGTAGTTCAGCACCTGAGCGACCCAACGGAAGTCGCCCTCGTCGAAGGACTTCCGCGCCTTCTCCAGGACGGCCTCGGCGCCGCCCATGAACTCGACGTGCCGCTTGGCGGACTCGGCGGGGGTGTGCTGCCACAGCGTCGCCGGGTTGCCGTCGAACCAGCCCATGTAGCGCTGGTAGATCGCCTTGACGTTGTGGCTGACCGACCCGTAGTAGCCGTGCGTGTGCCACGACTTCTCGACGGCAGGCGGCAGCTGGATGTCTTCGGCGATCTCGATCCCCGTGGCGCCCTGGTTGATCGCCCGCAGGGTCTGGTCGTGCAGGTAGCCGTAGAGGTCACGCTGGACGGACAGGAACTCGGTGAGCCGCTCGGTCCCCCACGTCGGCCAGTGGTGGGAGGCGAACAGCACGTCCGAGCGGCCCGCGTACCGGTTGATCGACTCGGTCAGGTACTTCGACCACACGTGCGGGTCGCGGACCAGCGCGCCGCGCAGCGTCAGCAGGTTGTGCAGGGTGTGCGTGGCGTTCTCGGCCATGCACAGCGCCCGCCGGTCCGGGAAGTAGAAGTTCATCTCCGACGGCGCCTCGGTACCCGGGGTGAGCTGGAACTCGATGCGGACGCCGTCGACCACCTCGGCCTGTCCGGTGTGATCGATGTCGACCGTCGGGTTGATCAGCGTGGGCGTTCCGGTGGAGGTCGTCGGGCCGAGCCCGGCGCCGACCGCGCCCAGCGGCCCGCGCGGCAGGGCCGCCCCGTACATGTAGGCCGCGCGCCGGCCCATCGCGGTGCCCGCGTACACGTTCTCGGCCACGGCGTGTTCGACGAACCCGGCCGGTGCCAGGATCGGGCAGCGACCCGCGTCGACGTCCTCCTGGGTGGTGACGCCCTTGACGCCGCCGAAATGATCGATGTGGCAGTGCGAGAAGATCACCCCGGTGACCGCACGATCCCCGCGGTGCTCGCGATACAACGCCAAGCCCGCCGCCGCCGTCTCCGCGGAGATGAGCGGGTCGATCACGATCACCCCGGTGTCGCCTTCGACCAGCGTCATGTTCGACAGGTCGAGCCCGCGGATCTGGTAGATACCGTCGGTGACCTCGTACAGACCCTGCATCGCGCACAGCTTCGACTGCCGCCACAGGCTCGGATGCACCGTCTCCGGGCACTCGTCGTCGAGGAACGCGTAGCCGTCGCTGTCCCACACCACGGCTCCGGACGCGTTCTTCACCACCCCGGGCTCGAGCGCGGCGACGAGTCCCCGTTCCGCGTCCTCGAAATCCTGCGCATCCCCGAACGGGAGCGCCTGTGCCGCATCGCTGTTCCGAGTCTTCACGGACGCGGCGGCAACATTCTGGTCAGACATGGAACCCCTCTCGCAAGACCACGCAGACCGGACGCATCGGTGCGCACTGAAGGTCCACGACACTGTCGACGGTTGTCACCTGACGAACCTGTCACCGTCCCCACGCCGCGGCGTCATCCGGCACGGGTGATATGCCCGCATCCGTGCCGCGGGGTCGATGCGGAATAACCGCGCGACGGAGTAGGTTGGACCGTGCGACACCGTCCGGACATACCCCGGGTACCACATTTGATTCGTCGCTTCGAGCGACCACTTGCCGAGAGGCGATATGGCGGGCGGTGTCGCCCCGAAACCGTCGGCGCGTCCCGTGCCGGCGGTTTCTCCGCACTTCCCTCCGACCGAAAACGCGCGTGCGCGACACGGCCCCAGTAGCGTCTGGGACACGACTGCGCAGGATTCGACCGGGGCGGCCGTGCCGTCGGACAGTCATGGCGGCGATGCCGCCGGATGCAGGGTGTGAATGGAGAGCACGGAGCGCGACCGACGGCCGCGGCGTCACCGTGGACTGAGCGTGCTGGTGATCGTTGCCGCGGTCGCGGGCTGCCTGCTCGTCGGCGGCCGACTCGGCCCCGGCTCCCCCACCCCGCCCACCCTGCCCGTGCCCGCCGCCGCGCCCGCGGTCGCGCCGACCCCGCTCAGCCCTGCTGAGATCCAGGCCCGGGTGGTGCCGACGCTCGTCACGATCAGCTCGGTCGCGGGCCCGCTCACCACCGCGGGCACCGGCATCGTGCTCACCCCGGACGGCGTGGTGCTGACCAACCACCACGTCATCGACGGCGCCACGGACATCAGCGCGACCACCCTGGTCGACGGCGCGCGCTATCCCGCCCAGGTGCTCGGCTACGACAAGTTCCGGGACGTGGCGGTGCTGCGACTCGACAACGCGGCGGGCCTGCCGACCGCCGGCCTCGGGCGGTCCGCGGACCTGCACCTGCACGACCCCGTCGTCGCGATCGGCAACGCGGAGGGCGGCGGGGTGCCGATGTCCGCACCGGGCGCGGTGGTCGGGGTCAACCAGTCGGTCACCGCGCGCAACGCCTCCGACGGCAGTCGCAACCGGCTCACCGGCATGATCGAGGTCGACGCCGACGTCCGTCCCGGCGACTCCGGCGGCCCGATCGTCGATGCGTTCGGCAAGGTCGTCGGCGTCAGCACCGCGGGCAACACCGGCATGCGTCCGACGCCCGCGCCCGGCGCCCCGCCGACGACGGGCGTGCCCGTGCCGGTCGAGTCCTACGCCATCCCGATCGACGACGCCGTCGCCCTGGCCGACCAGATCCGCGCGGGCCGGGCCTCCGAGACCGTGCACATCGGGCCCACCCCGCTGCTCGGCGTCGCGGTGACGGACGCGAGCGAGGCGCAGACCGGCGCCAAGGTGATCGCGGTGGGGGCCGGCAGCCCCGCCGAGCAGGCCGGGGTTCGGCGCGGGGACGTCATCGTCGGGTGGGGCGGCAACCCGATCCGCTCGTCGAGCGACCTGACCGTCGAGATGAATGCCCGGCACCCCGGCGACCGCATCGACCTCGCCTGGATCGACGAAACGGGGCAGCAGCGGACCGCATCGCTGGTGCTCGGCACCGGCGCCCCGTGACGCCGACCTCTAGTGAATCTTGAAGATCACCGCACGCTGGACCACGAAGTTGATCACCGTCGCGGTGCCCTGGGCGATCACGAAGGCGAGCGGCACCTTCCACCACTGGTCGGGGAAGACGTGGTACATCACCTGGTTGAGGCCGACCTGTACCGCGAAGGTCAGTGCGTAGAGCACCACCACCGCGACGAAGCGGGCGCGGCTGGGCTCTGCCTTGAAGGTCCATCGCCGATTGATGACGTACGCGGTGCTCGTGCCGGCTACGAAGCTGATCGACTTCGCGACCGCGACGGGCAGGCCGATTGCCAGACCCAGGACGTACAGTCCGAAATCCACCACCGCGGACAGCGCGCCGGTGGCGACGAACCGGACCAGCTGGGTCTTGAGGTCGACATCGGTGCCGCCCGGCTCGTCGACGATCGGCAGTTCGACGGGCAGCGGCAGATGGGGCTCGGGCGCGTGGGGGGTACCGGACACGGGTCGAGGGTAGGCGACCCCGGTGCGCAGTCGCGACCGACGGGTAACCTCTACACCGATGTCCACGACAGCTGAAGAGTCCCCGGCGGCCCTGCCGCAGCCGGCGCCTCTGACAACCCAGACCCGCACCCTCACCGGCTGGGGGCGCACCGCCCCGACCACCGCGGAGGTGCTGTCCACGCCCGACGTCGAGGTGATCGCCAGCGCTGTCGCGCAGGTCGCCGAGAAGAACGAGGGCAAGCCGTCCCACCTGCGCCGCGGCGTCATCGCCCGTGGCCTGGGCCGTTCCTACGGCGATCCCGCGCAGAACGCGGGCGGCCTGGTCATCGACATGAATGCCCTCAACCGCATTCATCGCATCGACCGGGACACCGGCCTCGTCGAGGTCGACGCCGGTGTGAACCTGGACCAGCTGATGAAGGCGGCGCTGCCGTTCGGCCTGTGGGTTCCGGTGCTGCCGGGCACCCGCCAGGTCACCATCGGCGGCGCCATCGGCTCCGACATCCACGGCAAGAACCACCACAGCGCGGGCAGCTTCGGCAACCACGTCGTGTCGCTGGACCTGCTCACCGCGGACGGCCAGGTGCGCAAGCTGACCCCGAAGGGCGGTCGCACCGACCCCAAGGGCGCGCTGTTCTGGGCGACGGTCGGCGGCATGGGCCTGACCGGCATCATCCTGCGCGCCACCATCAAGATGACGCCGACGGAGACCGCCTACTTCATCGCCGACGGCGACGTCACCAACTCGCTCGACGAGACCATCGCACTGCACAGCGACGGCTCCGAGGCGAACTACGAGTACTCGAGCGCGTGGTTCGACGCCATCGCCGCTCCGCCGAAGCTCGGTCGCGCCGCGGTCTCGCGCGGCTCCCTGGCCAAGCTGGACCAGTTGCCGGCCAAGCTGCAGAAGAACCCACTGGCCTTCGACGCGCCGACGCTGATGACCTTCCCGGACATCTTCCCGAACGGTCTCGCGAACAAGTTCAACTTCTCGGCGATCGGCGAACTGTGGTTCCGGAAGGCGGGCACGTACCGCGGCAAGGTCCAGAATCTGACGCAGTTCTACCACCCGCTCGACATGTTCGGTGAGTGGAACCGGGCCTACGGCTCCAACGGTTTCCTGCAGTACCAGTTCGTGGTGCCGCCGGAGGCCGTCGAGGAGTTCAAGAAGATCATCGTCGACATCCAGCGCAGCGGGCACTACTCGTTCCTCAACGTGTTCAAGCTGTTCGGCGAGGGCAACCAGGCCCCGCTGAGCTTCCCGATGTCCGGTTGGAACATCTGCGTCGACTTCCGGATCAAGCCGGGCCTGAACGAGTTCGTCACCGAACTCGACAAGCGGGTACTCGAGTTCGGCGGCCGGCTGTACACGGCGAAGGACTCGCGGACCACCGCCGAGACCTTCCACGCCATGTACCCGCGCATCGACGAGTGGATCGCCACTCGCCGAAAGTACGACCCCACAGGCGTTTTCGCCTCCGACATGTCCAGAAGGTTGGAACTGCACTGATGATCAACGCCGTGGGTAACCCCCAGACCCTGCTGCTGCTCGGTGGCACCTCGGAGATCGGCCTGGCCATCTGCGAGGAGTACCTGAAGAAGGCGCCGATGCGGGTGATCCTCGCCGCGCTGCCGGGCGACCCGGGCCGCGAGGGCGCCGTCGCGCAGCTGAAGGCCAAGGGCGCCACCGAGGTCGACGTCGTCGACTTCGACGCCCTGGACACCGAGTCGCATCCGAAGGTGATCGACGCGGCGTGGCAGAAGGGCGACGTGGACGTCGCCGTCGTCGCGTTCGCGCTGGACGGCGATGCCGAGGAGCTGTGGCAGAACCAGCGCAAGGCCGTGCTGGTCGCGAACGTGAACTACACCGCCGCCGTGTCCGTCGGCGTGCTGGTCGGCGAGAAGATGAAGGCGCAGGGCTTCGGCCGGATCATCGCGATGTCGTCGGTGGCCGGCGAGCGGGTCAAGCGCGCCAACTTCGTCTACGGCTCCACCAAGGCCGGCCTCGACGGCTTCTACCTCGGCCTGGGCGAGGCCCTGGCCCAGTACGGCCCGCGCGTGACGGTGGTCCGGCCCGGCATGGTCCGCACCCAGTTCAGCGCGCACGTCAAGGAAGCGCCGCTGACGGTGAACAAGGAAGATGTCGCCGCCCTCGCCGTGGCCGCGTCCGACAAGGGCAAGGAGATCGTCTGGACCCCGGGGCCGTGGCGCTTCGTGATGATGGGTCTGCGGCACGTCCCCCGCGCGATCTTCCGCAAGCTCCCGATCTAGGCAGCTCCGCTGCGCCTAAGCTTCCCGACGTGACGACCACCGCCGCCAGCACCGTCCCCGCCAACCCCGTCCAACCCGCACGCCGGGCGGTCGGAACCGCCGGAGAGATGGTGCTGGCGGCGGTCGTTGCGGCCGTGGTCGCCGCGGTCGGGCTGGTCGCCTTCTCGGTCGTGCACTGGCCCGCGTTCAACTCCTCCAACGTCACCCGCGCGCTGACCACCGTCGGTCAGGTCGTCACGATGGCCCTGCTGGCCGTCTCGGTGTGGCTGCTGCGCACCGGTCGCGCCCCCGTCCTCGCGAAGGCGCTGTCCTGGGTGGGCGTGTCCGGATTCGTCACCGTCACCCTCGGGATGCCGCTGGCCGCGACCAAGCTGTACCTGCACGGCGTCTCGGTGGACCAGGAGTTCCGCACCGAGTTCCTCACCCGGATGACGGACACCGCCCGCCTGCACGACATGACCTACGCGGACCTGCCGTCGTTCTACCCGGCTGGCTGGTTCTGGGTCGGCGGGCGGGTGGCGAACCTGCTGGGCTTGGCCGGTTGGGAGGCGTTCAAGCCCTATGCGATCGCCTCGCTGGCCGTCGCCTCGGTGATCGCATACGTGTTGTGGTCCAGGCTGATCCGCGCCGACCTCGCGGTCGTCGTGTCGCTCGCCGTCACCGCGATCGCGCTCGCCTACGCCTCCCCCGAGCCGTACAGCGCGGTGCTCGTGGTGCTGTTGCCGCCGGTACTGCTGCTGGCCTGGGGCGGGCTGCATCGCTCCCCGGGGTCCGGCGGCTGGGGCGCGATCGTCGGGACCGGTGTCTTCCTCGGCCTGGCCGCCACCTTCTACACGCTCTACCTCGGCTGGGCCGCCTTCGCCGTCACGCTGATGGCGCTGGTGGCGGCCGGGTTGGCATGGCGGGCACACGGATTCGCCGCGGTGCGAGATCCGCTGCTGCGGCTCGTCGCGGCCGGGGCGATCGCCGGACTGATCGCACTCGTGGTGTGGACCCCGTTCCTGCTCGAGCTGCGCCACGGGTCGCCCGCCGGTTCGGGCACCGCCACCCACTACCTGCCCGAGCCCGGGTCCACCCTGCCGCTGCCCATGTTCGACGCGTCGCTGATAGGCGCCCTGTGCCTGCTCGGCACGATATGGCTGGTCGGCCGCGCCACCTCCTCGCGGCGCGCCCAGTCCCTCGGCATCGGCGTCGTCGCCGTGTACCTGTGGTCACTGCTGTCGATGGCGTTCACGGCCGCGGGCAACACGCTGCTCTCGTTCCGGCTCGAGCCGGTGCTGCTGGTTCTGCTTGGCGCCGCAGGCGTTTTCGGCTTCGTGGACTTCTCCCGGTGGATCATCCTGGCGACCAGCGACAACCCGAGGATCAAGGCCGCGCTGGTGGCGGTCGGCGCGCTGGGCGCGGTGTCGTTCGCGCAGTCGATCCCGCACCTGCTGGCGCCGGAGATCAACATCGCGTACACCGACACCGACGGCGACGGGGTGCGCGCCGACAAGCGGCCACCGGGCGCCGCGTCGTACTACGCGGACGTCGACGAGGAGATTGCGGCGCATCGGCCCGGACCCCGGCACGACACCGTCGTGCTCACCGCGGACACCAGCTTCCTGAGCTTCTACCCGTACTTCGGCTTCCAGGGCCTGACCTCGCACTACGCGAACCCGCTCGCCCAGTTCGACCAGCGCGCCGCGGCGATCGGACGGTGGGCGGAGACGTCCGGTCCCGACGAGCTGATCCAGCAGATGGACGAAAGCCCTTGGCGGGCACCGGATGTCTTCGTCTTCCGCAAGAGCGACAAGGGCTACACGCTGCGGCTCGCCCAGGACGTGTACCCGAACGACCCGAACGTCAAGCGCTACACCGTGACCTTCCCCGAGAAGCTGTTCGACGACCCCCGGTTCGTGAAGACCGAGGTCGGGCCGTTCGTCGTGGTCACGCGCATCCGGTAGACACACGGGTGAGGAGAACCGAATGACGGTTCCCCTCAGCCTGACTTGTGGTCAGCCGCGGACGAGCGGCATGATCGCCCGCACCCGCGCGTCGCGCAGGTACAGCCCGCCCCACACCAGGACGCCGAAGTAGATCGGCGCCAGCGTCGTGCTGAGGATGGGCTGCTCGGTGAGCAGATTGGTCGCGACGGCACCGCCGAGGTACCCGGTCAGCAGGACCGCACCGAGGATGGAGGTCGCCGGGATCACGTAGAGGATCAGGCAGGCGGCCAGCACCACGCCGAAGACCCGGTTCAGGCTCGGGTCGAACCCGAGGTCGGCCATCGCGGTACGCACCTGCTCGACGTTCGCGATGTGGGTGAGCGAGTCGAACAGGAAGAAGAGCACGGCGAGACCGCTGACGATCCGGCCGGCGAGCCGCGCGCGCGGTGAGATCGAACCGGTTGCCGCCGCGGTGACGGTGGCGGTGGGGTGCGTGGTGGTCATGGCTGGCTCCTCGGGCCTGATGCTCCGCGCACGGTGCGTGAAGCTGTTGCCATGTAGACCCCCGACGTTCGCGAAACTCATCGCGGTACCGGTTTTCACCCGCCGAACCATGCCTGCGCGTCCAGCCGGAACACCTGGCCCGCGGTGACGGTGCGCAGGTCGTCCTCGAGGGCCCGCAGGCGACCCTGTCCGATTGTCGACGCCCAGTCGGCCTGAAGTTCATCGAAGATGATCGCCGAACGCCGCAGGCTGTCGATCCCCCGATCGGTGAGTTCCACCCGCTTGGCCCGCGCGTCCGACGGATCGGGCTGCCGCGCGACGTATCCCAGCGACTCCAGGCGGTCGATCGTCTTACCCGCTGCCTGCTTCGAGATACCGAGACGCCTGCCCACCTCGCTGGCGCTGGCGCCACCGAGCCCGACCGCCTGCATCGCGAAACCGTGGGCCGGCCGCATGTCCGGATGCCCCTGCTCGGCGAGCCTTCGATGGACCTCGTCGATCAACGACCGGAATCCGGCGAACAGCAGCAGGGGCAGTTCGAATCCCGGGCTCTCGTGCTCACTCATGCCGCACCCCTTGCGCAATATCGACAACCAGGTTTACGGTTTAGACAACCGCATTGTCTACTTTAGCCGAGGGAGCCCCCCATGTCGTTCACCGCGCACACCACCGCGACCGCACCCACCGCCGCCCGGCCGATCATGGCCGCGATCGAGCAGCAGTTCGGCTTCCTGCCGGCCGCGACGGCCCTGATGGCGGAGTCGCCGGAACTGGTGCAGGCCTTCGCCCGGGCGAACTCGCTGTTCGAGCGCGGCACCCTCACCCACCTCGAACGCGAGGTGGTGGTGTTCGCCATCGTGACCCGAAACGAGTGCCACCTCTGCGTCGCCCTGCACTCGGCCGGCCTCACCCGCGACGGGGCCTCGCCCGAAATGATCGCCGCGCTGCGCGAGCGCCGACCGCTCGACGATCCCCGGCTCGAGGCGCTACGCCGCTTCACCCTGGCCGTGCTTGACGGCGCGGGCGCGGTGGACGAAGACGGGATGCGCGGGTTCCTCGGCGCCGGCTTCACCACCAGGCAGGCGCTCGAGGTCGTGCTCGGCATCGGCACCTACACGCTGTCGACCTTCGCCAACCGGATGACGGCGGCGCCGCTGGACGAGGCGTTCGTGCCGTTCGCCTGGGAGGCCGTCGGGTAGCCGCAGCACCGATTCGGCCTCCTCGGCGTGTCACTCCCCTCATCATTGACGGCGACACTGGCGACACTCTCGGGATCCGGACGATCGACGGTCCCGTCCCGCGCCGTCGACCGCACCGAAGATCGAGGACGATGACCGAGCCGAGCACCCTCACCGACGACGCCACCGCATCCGGGCAGTCGCAGTCCGAAAAGCCTTCCCGCCGTGGGCGAATCCTGACCCGAACGGCGATCGCCGTACCGCTGACGGTCGCCGTGCTGGTCGCCGGTTCCTACGCCGCGACCGCCGCGCTCGACATCCCCGCACCGCCGACGCTGGCCCGGCTGCTCGTCGACGCGCCGTCGACACAGGGCGCGCTCTACCCAGCTCGGACCGTGCCCGCGACCCACCCGCGTCCGCTGCCCGCGTACCCGATCGCGTTGCCGGAGACCGTGCCGTGGAAGGGCGGGCAGATCCCGGTCGCCGAGTTCCTCGACACCACCAAGACGAACGCCTTCCTGGTGCTGCGCGACGGAGCCCTCACCCACGAGTGGTACCGCGACGGGGTCGGGCCCACGACCCGGCTGGCGTCCTGGTCCATGGCGAAGTCGGTGGTCTCGCTGCTGGTCGGACGGGCGATCGACGCGGGCAAGCTGAGCGAGGACGACCGGCTCGTCGACGTGCTCCCGGAGCTGGCCACCGGCGGCGAGTACGACGCCATCACCGTGCGGAACCTGCTCGACATGACCTCGGGTGCCGACGTGTCCGAGAACTACAACCCCTACTTTCCCCTGACCGGCACGGCCCGGATGTACCTCACCCGAGACCTCGACGCGTTCGTCCGCGACCACCGGAGCGTGCAGTTCCCGCCCGGCAGCAGGGGCGACTACCGCAGCGTCGACACCCAACTCCTCGGCCAGGTGCTCGCCCGGGTAGAGGGCAGGCCGCTGACCGACCTGCTCGCCGCCGACCTGTGGGGTCCCGTCGGCGCGGAGGACGACGCCACCTGGAATCTCGACCGGGACGGCGGGCAGGAGAAGGCGTTCTGCTGCATCAACGCCACCGCCCACGACTTCGCGAAGATCGGACAGCTGGTCCTCGACGGCGGCCGGGTCGGCGGCACGCAAGTCGTTCCGCCGGCGTGGATCTCGCGGATCAGCACCCCGGCGCCGCATCCGGTGGACAAGTGGGGCTACTCGGCGCAGTGGTGGCATCCCACCGGCGGCGACGGGTCCGACCTCTCCGCAATCGGGGTGTACGGCCAATACACCTACGTCGACCCGAGCACGCGCACTGTGATCGTCAAGCTCAGCGACTACGGGACCGAGCAGGACGAGCAGGAGACGTTCGGGGTGTTGCGGGCGATCGCGGCCGGCCGCTAGCGCGGGCGATCGACGGTTTCGGGGAGGAACGGTCGCAGCCATCCGGTGCCGACGGGGTAATCTATGGCCGCCCGAACGCGAGAGTCACGTTGTGTCCGCCGAAGCCGAACGAGTTACTCAGCGCGTAGTCGATCCGCTGGGCCCGGGCGGTCCCCGAGACGATATCCAGATCAACAGCGGGATCGCGGTTTTCGAGGTTCAGCGTGGGCGGGACCGTCTGGTCCCGAATCGTCGCCATCGTGAGGATCGCCTCCAGCGCGCCGACGGCTCCGATCGAGTGCCCCAGTGCCGACTTGGGCGCGTACACGGACGCGTTCGCGGTCACCGCCATGATCGCGTTCGCTTCCGAGGCGTCGCCCACCGGAGTCGACGTCGCGTGCGCGTTGACGTGATCGATGTCCGAGGGACTCAGTCCGGCAACCTGGATCGCCTTGCGCATCGCTCGAGCGGCGCCGAGGCCTGCCGGATCCGAGGCCACAATGTGAAAGGCATCGGAGGTTATCCCAGCCCCGAGCAGCCGGCCGAGCACCTGCGCCCCACGGGCTTTCGCATGTGTCTCGGATTCGAGCACCACCAGCGCGCCCGCCTCCCCCAGCACGAACCCGTCTCGGTCGCGGTCGAACGGACGCGATGCGCGATCCGGCTCGCTGTTGCGAGTACTCATGGCACGCATCATGGCGAAGCTCGCGATCGGGACCGCACCGATCTGCCCCTCGACGCCGCCGGCGACGACGACGTCGGCCTCACCGGTCGCGATCAACCTCCATGCGTGCGCCAAGGCCTCCGACCCCGACGAACAGGCGGAGGACGGCGCGAATACACCTCCCTTCGCACCGACTTCGAGCCCCACGGTCGCGGCCGGCCCGTTGGGCATCACCATCGGGACCGACATCGGCGACACCCGGCGACACCCGCCGGCACGGAGGGCGTCGACGGCGTCGATCAGCGCGTCACCCCCACCGAGCCCGGTGCCGACGACCACTGCGAGCCGTTCACCGTCGACGTCTGGGCAACCCGCCTCGGCCCAGACCTGACGTCCCAGCACGAGCGCCATCTGCTCGACGAACGAATGTCGTCGTAGCTCCACCCTGGTCAACTTTGCCGACGGGACCGCCCGCAGGGTGCCACCGATGCGCACCGGAAGGTCGTACCGGCGGACGAAATCGTCCTCGAGTTCGGCAATTCCACTGTGGCCATTCACCAACCCGTTCCACGTTCCGTCGATGTCGTCCGCGATGGGCGTTGTCGCCGCGACCGCGGTGACAACCACGGACCGCATGCGCGAGGCAGTTTCTGTAGCGATCGGTACAGTCATGGTGACTAGAGATACCTGTAGCGATCGGTACAGTCAACCCATGGCTCGTCCACTCGATCACGCGAAACGCGCGGAAATCCTCGCCCAAGTCATCGACTACATCGGCGAACGCGGCCTCACGGACCTGTCCCTTCGCCCACTCGCCGCCGCGCTTGGCACCAGTTCGCGGATGTTGATCTACTACTTCGGCAGCAAGGAGGAACTGCTTGCGCAAGCGCTGGCCACCCAGCGACCCGACATCGACGGCCTCTTCGCCGACGTGTCGAGCCGAGTGATGCTCGCACCCCGAATGCACGCGCTGTGGACCTCACTGACGAGCGGCGAACATTCGACGCACACGCGGGTTCTGCTGCAGGTGATGGGGACGGCCTGTGTACAACCGGGTCCCTTCGTCGAGCACTCGATCGCCGCCATCGAGTCGCTTGTCACCGCACTCACCGGAGTGCTTGTCCGCCTCGACATCGCCCCGGAGGACGCGGCCGGCCTCGCCACCGTGCTGGTCTCCGGCCTACGCGGCATCCTGCTCGATCGACTGATCACGGGCGACGTCGAACGAACCGACGCGGCGGCAGCCCGGCTGATCGACGTTTCGATCGGCTAGATCGCTTCGCCGGCGCATCGAGTGCGTTCGACGAACCACTCGCGTCGACCGGAGAATGCTTCGGAATCAACGCAATTCACGGCCCGTACCGCGCCGATCGCGAGCCGGTCGGCAGGTGCTTCGGACAGCGAAGGATCGGTGCGCTCCTCGCCTCGGCGAAGTAGACTCAGCACGACAGACCAACGGGTCACCGGTGTGGAGTGCGCATTTCCAGCCGATGACGAGTTCGCATGTTGCAACCCTCTGTGCACCGTAACACACTGCGCTGCAACATGTTACGCCAACAGTTGGGATCGACCGCACCCACTGGCACTGTCGAGATGTCGGGGTGATCGCTCTGGGTACAGAATCGAAGAGAGAGGTCGCTGGAGGCCGCTCGGGCCCAGCCGATTCGATGGACCAGCCGAACGCCGATGCCTCGCAGCAGGCCGCAATCACCTCTCGGACCACACCACCCGAGTTCGGCTGATCGACCACCTCCCCCGCTGGACGGAGTCCGTCATGTCCAATCGTCGATGGCGCACGAGATGCGCCGCGCTCGCCGTCCTACCCACGGCATTGTTCATCGCCTTGCCTGGCGCGGCCCTCGGCGACACCACACCTTCTCAGCAGCCCCAGGTGAACCCGGAGGAGAAGGCCGCCGCCCTCATCCGTCCGGCGGTCGTCTACCTCGACGCGTCCGCCAAGGGCTGGATCCGCGCTCCCAACGGGAGTGTCTTCGGCCCGTACCTGACCGGCTGGCGTTGCACCGGCTTCGTCGTCAATCCCGCTGGCTGGGTAGGCACGGCCGGTCACTGCGCCGGCGGTTCACGCGAGGCGATCATCCAGGAGGCCGTCAACGAGGAGGCCAAGAAGGATCCGACGGTGAACCCGGACCAGCTGTACAAGACCGTGCTCGCCAACGACCGAGTCGAGGGCGAGACCGGCGGTTCCGACCCGGAGATGACGATCACCGTCACCTACGGCACCGGCAAGGGCACCACCCTCCCCGCCGAAGTCTCCGACGTGCGGGCACCCGGCAAGGGCGACGTGGCCCTGCTCAAGGTGCAGAAGTCCAACCTGCCGTCCTCCGAACTGGGCACGGACGCCGACGTCTCCATCGGCACGCCGATTCTGGCGGTCGGCTACCCCGGCAGCACGGACAGGGTCACCGACGTGACCCTGGACCCGACCAACAAGAGCGGCAAGATCAGCAAGAAGTCGACCCAGGACACCATGCCCGTCTACGAGATCGATGCGGCACTCTCCCCGGGGATGAGCGGTGGCCCGACCATTGCACTCGACGGCAAGGTGCTCGGGGTGAACAGCTTCGGCCCGAAGGGGGAACAGCAGGCGTTCAACTTCATCGCACCCTCGAGCGGTCTCGCCGAACTGATGTCCGGCAAGAACGTCACTTCGGAACTGGGCCCGGCCGATCACGCATACCGGAGCGGACTCGACAACTTCTACGCCGGTAACTACTCCGACGCGATCGCAGACTTCGACGAAGCCATGTCGCTGTCGCCCGACTATCCGGGTGCCGCCGACTACAAGACGAACGCGGTGAACAACCGGGAGAAGTACGGCGACACGTCGACGTCGTCCAGCTCGAACGTCAAGTGGTACGCCCTCGCCGGCCTCGCGGCGGTACTCGTCGCCGGCGCCGCCGTCATGGTGGTCCGCAGTCGTCGCGCCGCCACGGCAACCGCTGGGGGTCCGGGTCCCGGCCCGCAGCCCACTCCCGGCGTACCGCCCACTCCCGGCCCGCCGCCCGCTCCCGATGCGCCACCACCGACCGGCCCCGCGGCTGCGACCACCGCACCGTTCACCGACGGCACGTCCGCCCAGGCACCCGCCGAGGGCGGTGCACAGCCGTCCGCGGAGGCCGGACCCGAAAGTCCCGAAGCGGGTGCCGCCGCCTCGACGACCGCCCCCACGCCTCCGAACGAAGCGGGGGCAACCCCCGAAGCGGCAAGGCAGGAGCCGCACTTCTGCGCCTCGTGCGGAGCCGAACATCATCCGAACGAGAAGTTCTGCCCCAACTGCGGGACGGCGATCACCTGAGCGTCTCGAGTTGGGCATTGACACAAGTAAGGCTGCAGCCTTAATCTGGCTCTTGTGACCAGGACCACATCGCGCGAGGCCATGATCGATGCAGCCGAACAGATCGTCGCCGAAAAAGGAATGCCCGCACTGACTCTCAAGGACGTCCAGATCGCGGCGGGACAAGCCAACAAGTCGGCGGCCAAGTACCACTTCGGGTCCCGGGAGGGACTGATCGAGGCCGTGGTCGAGGCGCGCGGGTCGGCCGTGAATGCCCGGCGGCAGGCGCTACTCGACGAGATGGAAGGCCACGGAACCCCGCTGACCGCGCGGCAGGCCGTGGAGGCGATGGTGTGGCCGCTGGCCTCCGAGACGCTCAGCCGTCCCGGAAGCCGGTATGCCCGGTTCCTGGTCCAGGCGCTGTTCGACCCCGCGCTGGCAGATCTGATCAAGCAACACCTGAGTTCGGAAAGCTACCGGCGCGTGCATCAATTGATGGTCGACGCCTGCCTGGCACCGCACGAGATCGCGGAGTGGCGCGCCGTGAACGTTGTCGTGTTCAGCATTTCCGTTCTCGCCGCGTACGAGAGCAGCGACCGCAGTTCAGACCAGAGAACGGCGACTGTCACCGATCTCATCGACAGCTGCGTCGCCATCCTCGAGACCTCACCCTCCACAGACACCGAAGCCCAAGGAGTCAGCCCATGACCCATGCAATTGCCGTCACCGCAGTACCCACTCCCACCGATCCGCTCGCGGCCTACGGCCCACTCGTTGCCACGAGAATGCCGGCATCCCTGGAAGAGCGTCCGTACGAACTGTTTACGCTGACGCCGCAGACACCGACCATCGGTGCGGAGATCTCGGGGATCAGGCTCAGCGGCGACCTCTCCGACGAGATGCTCGCCGAGCTGCGCCGCGCACTGCTGGAATGGAAGGTCCTGTTCTTCCGCGACCAGGACATCGATCGCAGCGAGCACCGAGACTTCGCGGCACGGTGGGGCGAGCTCGAGCAGCACCCGTTCTTCAAGTACACCCAGCCCGGCCAGAGCGATGCCGATGTGGCCACCCTGGCCAAGGACGCGATGTCGGTCGGAGTGGAGAACGTCTGGCACAACGACGTCACCTGGCACGAGTTCCCTTCGTATGCAGCGGTTCTGCGGGCCGTCGAGATTCCGTCGGTGGGTGGCGACACGCTGTGGGCGGACACCGGCGCCGCCTACGACCTGCTCCCGGAGGACATCCGGTCCCGGATCGACGGCCTCGAGGCCGAACACGACTGGATGCAATCGTTCGGGACCAGGATGCCGGAGGAGGCGGTGGCGCAGCTCCGCCCGCACTTCCCGCCGGTCACCCACCCCGTGGTGCGGGTGATCCCCGAGTCGGGCCGACGCGTGCTGTTCGTCAATTCCGCCTTCACACAAAGGATTCTGGGCGTCTCGGAGGACGAGTCGAACGAGCTACTCCGGCTGTTGTACCGACACGTCCAGCGTCCCGAGTTCCAGGTGCGCCTGCGGTGGCAGAAGGACACGATCGCGTTCTGGGACAACCGATCCTGTCAGCACTACGCCGCAAGCGACTACTTCCCGGCGCGCCGGGTCATGGAGCGCATCTCGATCGTCGGCGACACCCCCATGGGCGTGTCCGGTCCGAGCGATCGGATGTGAACGGGTGGAGTCACAAGTCGCATCCATGAGCCGGGGCCGCATCGTCACGGTGCTCGGCGTCATCATTCTGCTGTCGGAGATCGCCACATTCGAGATCCTCATGGTTCTCCCGGCATTGCCACACATGGCACCCGCACTCCAGACCCTGAACATCGCGTGGGTCGTCTCGATCGTGACACTCGCGGGCGGCACCATGATGCCGCTCGTCGGCAAGGCCGCGGACAAATGGGGCAAGAAGCGAGTGATTCTCTTGCTGGCCGTGTTCTTCATCGCGGGAAGTGTGTTGTGCGCGTTGGCGACGTCGTTCGCGGTGTTGATGGTCGGACGCGTCCTGCAGGGCTCGTTGATGGGAATCGTCACGATCTCCTATGGCTTGATTCGCGACATCATTCCGCGTGACGTCGTACCGATCGCCCTCGGTGCCGCGGTCACGGGGATCGGGATGTCGGCGATCGCGAGTCCGTTCATCGCCGGCTGGCTCATCGACCACACCGGGTATCAGGGAATCTTCTGGTTCATGGCGGCCTATGTGGCTGTACTGATCCCCTTCTACGCACTGATCGTTCCGGAGAGCCCGGTCCGCGTGGACCGGCCGCTGGACTACCTCGGGGTCGTCCTGCTCGGTCCGGGGATCGGCATCCTGCTCGTCGGCATCACCAGGGGTGCGCGAGTCGGATGGACCGATGCGCTGACCCTCGCCGCCGTCATTGGCGGAGCTGCGATGCTGGTGGTATTCGTTGTGTGGCAACGCTTTGCACCCAGCCCGCTGATCGACCTCGACGTCTTGCTGGGCAGAAGGTTCGGGCCGACCGTGCTCGCAGTGGCCTGCATCTCCTACATGATGAGCGCCCACTCCTTGCTGATCCCGACGATGCTGCAGACCCCCGCCGGGGTGCCCGGGATCAGCTACGGTTCGGGCCTGTCCGCAATGCAGTTCGCGATCTGGACGTGCCCGCTCGGCATCGTGTCGATGTTCGCGGGTCCGCTCGGCGGAATCGTCTCCAAGCGGATCGGCGCACGATATGTGCTGTTGACCGCGGCGCTGCTGTTCCTGGTGGTGATGTTCCTGGGTTCGCGTCTGTTCACGATCCAGTGGCAGGTCGCGATCATGAGCTCCATCATGGGTCTCGCCGTCGGATTCCTGCACTCGTCGAATGCGAACCTGATTCAGGACGCGCTGCCGGCCTCGCAGGGCGGTATCGGCAACGCGATCAGTGGCATGGGTTCTCTGTTGGCCGGCGGGATCGCGACCACCCTCACCGGGGTGGTGATGTCGGGCCACGTGCTCGCGGTGAACCCGCAGACCCACGCCGTGCTGTATGCCGACACCGCGATCACCCGTGGCTACCTGTACGCCGCCCTCGTCGGCGTCGTGGGCCTGGGCGTCGCGCTGATCATGCGGCACGGGCGCACTCCGGCGCAGGGCGGTCTGCAGCCGGACACCCCACCGGATTCGACCGGTGTCGTCGAACCCGTCAGCCTTGCTCCGACCACTCCGTGACGACCGGTCACGCAACGCTCTCCGGCCGAGCCCTGCCCGTCACCCACGCTTCGCCGTGTCACACCACCGCACACACCCACATTGTGCGAATACTCTTGAAGGAACTGCCATGTCACTCAACCTCGCGGATCTCACCGAAGCGCTCGTCGATGGGGTTCCAGACAAGATCGCGCTCGTGTGCGGCGATGACACTCGCACGTTCAGCGAGTTCGATGCCGGCGCGAACCGGATCGCACACCACCTTGCCGCTCAGGGAATCCAGCCCGGCGAACACGTCGGACTCCACGCCCGCAACAGCATCGAGTACGTCGAGTCGCTGCTCGGGTGCCTGAAGGTGCGCGCGGTCCCGGTCAACGTCAACTACCGCTACATCGATGCCGAGCTGACGTACCTCTACAACAACGCACAACTGGCCGCTGTGGTCGCGGACGGCGAGTTCAGCGACGTCATCGCCGAGGTGCTGCCCAAGTGCCCCACGCTGCGACACATCGTGCTCATCGGCGAGCCTGCCGGACCCGACCTCTCGGCCGCCGCTGCGGCGGCGGGTATTTCGGTGGCCGACTTCCACACGGCCGTCGCCGAACAGTCACCCGGCCGAGACTTCCCCGAGCGCAGCAGCGACGACCGATACATCATCTACACCGGCGGCACCACCGGCATGCCCAAGGGCGTCATGTGGCGTCACGAGGACTTCTACTTCGCCGCTCTGAGCGGGGGCAATCTCATGGGGGCGCCGATCCTGTCCGGTGCCGAACTGGCGGCCGCCGCGGCCGCCAACGCGGACCCGCTGTCCTACCTGCTCACCGCGCCGCTCATGCACGGCGCGGCGTCCTACTCGCTGTTCACCTGCATGTTCATGGGCTCCAAGCATGTGCTCATGCCCAAGTTCGAGCCCGTCGAGGCGCTCAGGCTCATCGAGAAGCACAAGCTCCGCTGCGTTCAGCTCGTCGGCGACGCGATCGCCAGGCCGCTCGCCGACGCCATTGCCGAGAACCGTGACCGCTTCGACCTCAGCTCGCTGTGGGCCATCGGCTCAGGCGGAGCGCTCTGGTCGGCCAGCGTGCGCGAGCAACTGCAGGAGCTTCTTCCGAATGTGGTATTGCGCAACGGCTTCGGGTCATCCGAGTCCGGAAACGACGGCGAGCTCGAGGCGAGCGAGGACGGACTGCTGCGGATGTCGCCGTCGCCGAAGGTACGCGTCGTCGACGCCGACTTCGCGACGATCATTCCCGGCTCGGACGAGATCGGTTACCTCGCACGCGTCGGGCACGTCCCGATCGGGTACTTCGGCGATCCGGAGAAGAGCACTGCGACGTTTCCCGTGGTCGACGGTGTCCGCCTGTCCGTGCTCGGTGACCTCGCCCGCGTCGAGGAGGACGGCTCGATCGTGGTCCTCGGCCGGGGCTCCTCGTGCATCAACACCGGTGGCGAGAAGGTGTACGCCGAGGAGGTCGAGGAGGCGATCAAGGCTCATCCCGACGTGCTCGATGCGGTCGTCGCCGGGGTCCCCGATCCGACCTACGGCCAGCGGGTCGCGGCCGTGATCCAGGCCCGCGACGGCGTCGACGCACCCGGCCGCGACGATCTCATCGCGCACTGCCGCGCACACATCGCCGGCTACAAGGTGCCGCGCACCGTGGTGGTGGTCCCCGAAATCGTCCGCTCGCCGAGCGGAAAGGCGGACTACCGCTGGGCGAAGGCAACTCTCGAAGCTGCTGGTTGACCACTCGGAGCGCATCCGACATCGATTCCCCCTATTTCTGAGGAATGTTCATGACCATTGGAATGAGTGACGAAGACCGCGAACTCCGCGATTCCGTGCGCGGATGGGCGGCCCGGCACGCCACCCCGACCGTGATCCGTGAGGCCGTCGAGGCCAAGAGCGAGACCCGCCCCGCCTTCTGGGGTTCGCTCGCCGAGCTCGGCCTGCTCGGCCTGCACCTGCCCGAGGAGGTCGGCGGCGCCGGGTACGGTCTGCTCGAAACCGCTATCGTCGCAGAGGAACTCGGCCGGGCGATGGTACCGGGACCGTTCCTGCCGACGGTGATCGTCTCGGCGGTCCTGCACGAGGCCGGCCGCACCACCGAACTCGCCGGTCTGGCCGACGGTTCCGTGTTCGGCGCGGTGTCCCTTCAGCCGGGCGGGCTGAAGCTGGTGCGCGCCGGCGGCGCGGTCACCCTGTCCGGCACGTCCAGCCACGTTCTCGGCGGCCAGGTCGGCGATCGGTTCCTGCTCGCCGCCACCGACAACACCGGCGACCTCGCGTTCGTTCTCGTCGACCGCGACCGCCTGGAGGTGACCGAGCTGCCGAGCCACGATGTGGTGCGCCGCAATGCCGAGATCACCGTGGACGGCCTCGCCCTCGCCGATGGCGAGGTGCTCGCACTGGATTCGCGGCGGGTCCTCGACATCGCCGCGACGCTGTTCGCGGCCGAAGCGTCCGGTCTCGCCGACTGGGCCACTGCCACGGCCGCGGACTACGCGCGGGTGCGGCAGCAGTTCGGCAGAGTGATCGGCCAGTTCCAGGGTGTCAAGCACAAGGCCGCCCGCATGCTCGCCCAGACCGAGCAGGCCCGGGTCACGGCCTGGGATGCCGCCCGTGCCCTCGGCGACGACACCGGGGACCGACAGGCGTCCCTGGCCGCCGCGGTCGCCGCCGCGGTGGCGCCCGAGGCCGCGTTCCAGGTCACCAAAGATTGCATCCAGATCCTCGGTGGCATCGGCTACACCTGGGAACACGACGCCCACCTCTACCTGCGGCGGGCACAGTCCCTGCGGATCCTGCTCGGCTCCACCGCATCCTGGAAACGTCGCGTCGCAACCCTGACCCTGGACGGGGTGCGCCGGGTGCTGAGCATCGAGCTGCCAGCCGAAGCCGAGCAGATCCGCGCCGAGGTCCGCACCGAACTGACATCCGCCCTCGACCTGGAGGGCGCCGAGCGCAAGACGTACCTGGCCGAGCGCGGTTACACCGCGCCGCACCTGCCCACCCCGTGGGGGAAGGGCGCCGACGCGGTTACCCAACTGGTCATCGCGCAGGAACTACGGGCAGCAGAGCTGACCCCGCACGACATGATCATCGGCAACTGGGTGATCCCGACCCTGATCGCGCACGGCAACGACGAGCAGTTGCAGCGGTTCGTGCCGCCGTCGCTGCGGGGCGAGATCGTGTGGTGTCAGTTGTTCTCCGAGCCCGGCGCCGGCTCTGACCTGGCGGGCCTGTCCACCAAGGCGACCAAGGTCGACGGCGGGTGGAAGCTCAACGGTCAGAAGGTGTGGACGTCGATGGCCCGCACCGCGGACTGGGGCATCTGCCTGGCCCGCACCGACGCCGACGTCCCCAAGCACAAGGGCCTGTCGTACTTCCTCGTCGACATCGAGAACAGCGGCCTCGACATTCGGCCGTTGCGCGAGATCACCGGCGAGGCCCTGTTCAACGAGGTGTTCTTCGACGACGTGTTCGTTCCCGACGAATGCCTGGTCGGGGCGCCGGGTGATGGTTGGAAGCTGGCCCGCACCACCCTCGCCAACGAACGGGTCTCACTGTCGAACGACTCCTCGCTCGGTTCCGGTGGTGAGGCGCTGCTGGACCTGGCAGCCGAGCTCCCGAGCTGCCTGGACCACGAGCAGCTGACCGTGGTGGGGAAGGTGTTGTGCGACGCGCAGTCCGGTGGCCTGCTCGGGCTGCGCACCACCCTGCGCTCCCTTGCCGGCGGACAGCCCGGCGCCGAATCCTCGATCGCGAAACTGCTGGGCGTCGAGCACATCCAGCAGGTGTGGGAGGTCGCGATGGACTGGGCAGGCCCCCGCGCCCTGCTCGGCGACCAGGGCCGGTCCGCGACGCGGATGTTCCTGAGCTCGCAGAATCTCTCGATTGCCGGCGGCACCACCAATGTGCAGCTGAACATCATCGGCGAGCGGCTCCTGGGTCTCCCCCGAGACCCCGAGCCCGGAAAGTGACACCGAGACTGGTCCACCGCCGACGAGGCGGACATCGTCCACCGATCACCGGACGGGCGAACACGACACACGGCGTCCACAGAACTGGGCGTCGCCAACGCGCGAGGAGAAACTGTGGGTAATCCGGTTATCGTGGATGCTGCCCGATCACCGAACGGTCGGCGGGGCGGCTGGCTGTCCGGACTGCACGCGGCTGAACTGCTGGCGGCCGTCCAGTCGGGGTTGCTCGAACGCCTCCAGCTGGACCCGAACATCATCGAGCAGGTCATCGGCGGATGTGTGACGCAGGCGGGCGAACAGGCATCGAACGTCAGCCGCAATGCCTGGCTGCACGCGGGCCTGCCCGAGCGCACCGGCGTGACGACGATCGACGCGCAATGCGGCTCCGGGCAGCAGTCGGTGAACCTGATCGCGGCCCAGATCGCGGCCGGCGTCATCGAGGCGGGCCTGGCGTGCGGCGTCGAGGCGATGTCGCGGGTTCCGTTGTTGTCCAACATCTCCGGGGATGTCGGACATCCCCGACCGCAGGGATGGACAGTCGACGTTCCTGCCCAGTTCCTCGGCGCCGATCGTATTGCGCGGCGCCGCGGCTTCACCCGGCAGGAGCTGGATGCATTCGGTCTCCGGTCGCAGCAGCGGGCCGCGCTCGCGTGGGAGGAGGGTCGGTTCGACCGGCAGATCATCCCGGTCAAGGCACCCGAGGCCGACGGAGGCTCAGCCGGCGTCATCGCGCGCGACCAGGGGTTGCGCGAGACCTCGATGGAAGCCCTCGCACGCCTGAAGCCCGTGCTCGACGACGGTCTGCACACCGCGGGCACCTCGTCCCAGATCTCGGACGGTGCCGCCGCCGCGGTGCTGATGGACGAGACCGTGGCGCGAGGACTCGGCCTTCGTCCGCGGGCGCGAATCGTCAAGCAGTGCTTGATCGGTGCCGAGACCCACTTCCTTCTGGACGGGCCGGTCCAGGCGGTGGAGCTCCTGCTCGAGCGGTCACGGATGTCGGTGAAGGACATCGACCTGTTCGAGGTCAACGAGGCGTTCGCGGCGGTGCCGATGTCGATGGCGCGGGTCCATGGCGTCGACGAGGACCGACTCAACGTCAACGGTGGAGCGATCGCGCTGGGACACCCGGTCGGATCCTCCGGAGTGCGACTCATCGCGGCAGCGATCGACGAGCTCGAGCGTCGCGACGGCGAGCGGGCGCTCGTCGCCGTGTGCGCGGGTGGCGCGATGGCGAGCGGGGCAATCATCGAGCGGATATGACGTCCGGCGACGCTGAGCACGGGCGGGTGAACGGGAGAGGACCTCTCGCCATGAAACGGGTGAAGGACGTCGTGGCCGAGAGCGAGCCGGACTATCGTTTCACGCTCGCCAACGAGCGGACGTTCCTGGCGTGGATTCGCACCGCGCTCTGCCTTCTTGCGGGGGCGGTCGCCGTTCACCAGTTGATGGCGCCGTTCCCGACGGCGGGCACGCGATCGGCCGTTGTACTTGCGTGCGTGAGCCTTTCGGTCGTCCTCGCGTGCGGCGCGTACTTCCAGTGGCGTGCCGTGCAGCGCGCGATGCGGCGGGACGAACCGCTGCCGAGCTCCGTGCTGGTTCCGGTCCTGGCTGTGGGTGCGGGCACCATCGCCCTGCTCACCATCGCCGCGCTGATCCTCTCGTGACGCCGGCACAAGCGACACGAGACCCCGGGCTGCAGGTCGAACGGACGTCGCTCGCCTGGCGTCGAACCGCGCTGTCCGCGATGGTGACTGCTGTGCTCTTGGTCAACCAGGTCGTGCAGCGAGGTTCGACCGCGGCGACCATCCCCGGGTTGCTGGCGGCGAGCATGATGCTGGGGTTGGCGGGGATCGGTCACCTTCGGGCGCGCCGGCTGCGCGCGGGAAGAACGACCTCGAACAGTCGCCCGGTGTCGGCGGGTGCGGGTGCGGTCGTGCTGGGAGCCTTGGCGGCGGGCCTGGCCGGTTTCCTGTCTCGGTGACTCCCTGCGGAGCACTCACCCGTCGCCGGGATGCCGCCCCAGGAACGTCAGCAACCGCTCCCCCGGCCCCGCGTCTCGCGCCACCTCGAGCGGTCGGGCGAAGCGAGCGGGCCGGTCCGCCTCGGTGACGAACAGCGCTGCACAGGTCAGCAGTTCGTCCGCCAGTGCGGGCGGGATCGGACGGGGCCGCCCGCACGCAGCGGACACGTCCCAGCCGTGCACCGCGACCTCCAGCGCGCCTGCGGCGGGAACGACGTCGGCCAGCACCGGCACCTCGCCGATCCGAATGGGAGCTGCGTCGCCGGACCCTGTCCACGAGCCGAGCAGGTGGCAGGCCCGATCCCGAAGGACGGCAACGGGATCGGGCGATTCGTCGAGCGCGCTCGGGTCGGGAACGAGCGTCACGGCGCGGTCGTCGACGGCCTCCTGCAGGGTCGCGAGGGCGTCGTTCATGTGCGCCAGCAGCGCCCGCAGATCCCACTCGCGGCACGGCGTCGGCGCCGACATGTCCTGCGGCGTCACCAGTTGCAGGCTGCCGAGTGTGTAACCGATCGCCCGCTCGAGCAGTGCTACCGGATCGGCGACCGGCCACGCGATCGCGCTGCCGGTCATGACTCGAGCGTCCGGACCGGAGGGACCCAGATCTCGGGAAGGCCGAACTTCGCGAACAGCGAGTCGTCGAAGAACACCGTCACGTGGCCGATCCCGGACGGACCGAGCGAGACCACCTGCACCTGGAACGCCCGGTACACGCCGGCCGGGTCGCGCATGTACATCGCGAAGGCCGGCTGACCGTTGGACACGGTCGGAACAAGCTTCATATCGCCGGGCCCCTGTGCCGGGCAGTTGTTCTCGATCAGGGTGCGGATCGCGTCGGGGCCCTGGTACCAGCCGACGAACGGCGGCATCTCCCAGACCGCGTCCTCGGTGAACAGCTCCTTCAGCGCCGCCATGTCGTACGTCTCGAAGGCCGCCATGTACCGGTCGAGGAGCTCACGCTGATCCGGCCGGACCGGTTCCACGACGGCCTCCTCCGTCGGGGAGGCCTGGTCGATCTGCGCACGCGCTCGCTGCAGCGCACTGTTGACGGCCGCGGTGCTGGTGCCGAGCAGTTCGGCGACCTCCGCCGCCGGCCAGGCCAGCACCTCGCGCAGGATGAGCACCGCGCGCTGCTTGGGCGGCAGGAACTGCAACGCCGCGATCAGCGCCAGCCGAATGCTCTCTCGCGAGGTCGCGACCACCGCGGGATCGCTGGCTCCGGTACCGACCATGGTGTCCGGAATCGGCTCGAGCCAAGGCACCTCCCGCTGCTCGACGAGGTCGTCGGCGGGGTCGGAGCTGGGCGCGCCGAGTCCGGTGGGCAACGGGCGCTTGCCCTTGCTCTCGAGCGCGGTGAGGCAGGTGGTCGTCGCGATCCGGTACAGCCAGGTGCGCAGCGACGAGCGTCCCTCGAAGCGGTCGTACGCCCGCCACGCCTTGAGGTACACCTCCTGGACCAGGTCCTCGGCGTCGTGCACCGAGCCCGACATCCGGTAACAGTGGGCCAGCAACTCCCGCCGGTACGGCTCTGCCAGCGGGGCGAACTCTCCACGTACTGCGCTCTCTGTCATGCACCTCACCCTTCCGTGATCGGTCTCTCGAGTACAGACCCTCGGCACACCCGAAACTCATCGGTCGCGAGGAATCAGTTTCGATGGGTACCACCCGAGGCGCCGTCCACCCACCTGGTTTCGCGGCGGACGCCCGCCGACGGGTTTCGGCTTCGACGACAAATGCGACAAAATGCGGAACGTTGCTGAGGAGCAGCACCGGCGCAACGCGCCGACAGGGCAGTGGTCGAGGGGATGAATACTGTGGTGAAACGTGGTTCGTGGGTCCGTGGGGCGGTCCTGGCGGCGGGATTGACGACCCTCGCGCTGGGGGTGACGGCCTGCTCCCCGAAGCCGACGACCGTCACGGGGTCACCAGTCGCCGCGACCACGACCATCGCTGGCCAGCAGGCCGGCGACGGCGGTGGTTCCACCGATTTTCGCGCCGAGATCGGGGACTGCGTGACGCTGGGAGGAACCACGGCGGCGGCGGAGATCAGCAAGGCCGCCTGCGGCAGCGCGGAGTCGAACTACAAGGTCGTCGCGAAGGCCAAGGCGAACTCGAACTGCCCGTCGGATGCAGATCAGGTCTACTACGAAACGCTCGGCTCCCGGGAACAGGGGGCGTTGTGCCTGGACATCGACTGGATCGTGGGCGGATGCATGAGCGTCCCGGCCGGCGACGACGAACCGCTCCGCGTCGAATGCGGCGACCCGAGCGCGACGGCGGTGGAACGCGCCGTGCAGATCATCGAGGACACCACCGACATCGAGCAGTGCTCAGAGGGCGGATTCACCCATCCCGAAAGACGATTCACCGTGTGTACCGAATCCGTGACCGAGTGAACGACACCATCGGGGTCCGGACTCGGCCACGCGGAAACCGGAACGTCGAGGCACGGAGAGGTCAACTGGTGAACCCGATCTCGGCGAGGTCGGCGCGGTAGGACCCCTCGACCCCGGTCAGTCCCGAGATCCACACGAGCATGCCGGACAGGGGCCGCGCGTCCCGCAGGACGATGGTGGTGTCCCGCGGACCCAGCTCCCCGTCGCCGAGGACCGTCGTGTCCTCCAGCCGTCCCCCCGGTGGCGGGGGCGTGCGGATCTCCACTCGCGCACCGGGAGTGGACGAGACGATCCACACCGCGCGCGTCACCGTGTCGGGTGGCAGCGTGACGACCAAGCCGACGCCGTTCTTGAATGCCGGGAACTGCCGTCGGTAGGTGTCGGTGGACCACACCGTGCCGAAGGTCGCATCGATCGCCAGGCCCGCATCGGCGGAATTGTCGGGGAACTGCTGGGGCGAGAAAACCGACGCGCCGACCGGAATGACCGGAACTGCCGGTGGCGGTGCGGGTTCGACAACCGCGGTCACGGCGGACAGGGGCGCCGCCAGTCCGGGAGCCTCCGGGCCCGGAGGCGTGACGGCAGCGGTGCCGATCAACCATCCGATCGCACCCAGCACCAGCACGGTCGTCACGGCGGCCGCAGACAGGATCGCCAGCCGGCGTGGCGACATGGCGGCACCTTCGGGTGGTGTGACGGCCGCGGCCGCGGCTTCCACTGCTGCGCGCGCCCTCTCGGTGACGCCGGCGAGGGCCTCCGCGGTCGATGCGGCGGTCGTCGTCGTGCCCGGGGTGAGCAGTTCGACCATCGCCGCAGACAACTCCGGTGGTGTGTCCTCCGGGAGCGGCTCGGTGTCGAGGGATCCCGACGTCAGGGCGTAGAGCACGCGACCGAGTCCGTGCAGATCCACCGCGGGGCGCGCGTTCGCTCGGGTACCGGGGAACGCGAGATATGCGACACCGTCGATGCTCACCCGCACCCGACTCGCGCCGTCGAGAGACAGCACGGTGCCGAGCTCGTGGGCCTCGGCGACCGCCTCGGCCAAGGGACCGGTTGCCCTGGCCGCGCCCGACGGGGAGGTCTCACCGGCAACGGCCTCGCGCAGGGACACGCTCGGAATCCACTCGGCGACCACGACGGACAGCGAATCCACGTCCGTCATGTCGAGAATGCGCGCGACCGCGTCCGACCTGATCCGGCACAACCAGATCGTTCGCGCGAACATCTCCGCGAACCCACCGGGGTCGGCGCTCGGATCGGCGATGGTGAGGGCGACTTCGCGGTCGACGACCAGGTCCGTGGCGTGCCAGAACTCCAGGCCGTCGACGCCGCCGCAGGACGCGAGGAGCCGATATCGTCCACCGGCGAGAACGACGCCCGGGCAACGCTCGCGTGACGCCGCCGCGCCGGCGGGAACCGGCGACGTCGTCGGCTTCGGGTCAGGCTTCGGGTCCGGGGCTACCGTCCTGCGCTGTTTCTCCGTAGAACTCATCGCACCACCACACATCGTGGCATTCGCCCTCGCCCGCCACGTGCTGCGCTCTGTACCCGACTCCTGTCGCCAAAAACCCCAGCCATGCTTCATGGTCCCACGCTGAGTCGAAGACACCGGCAGACACGCGGCGCCGATCCGGCGCTACTACGAAAAGCCTGCTCGTGTACGAGAATTCGCATGACAAGCGCCATACGTGTCGACACCTGGGCACATTTCGTCGAAACGTGTGCACATATCGCGCAATCCGCAGTGGCGTCCGTGGTTTCACGCGGCTGTCAGGATCTCGGGCCCCTTCTCCGTGATCGCGACGGTGTGCTCGCTGTGCGCGGCCCGGGAGCCGTCCAATGTGCGCAGGGTCCAGCCGTCCGGGTCGTGCCGGTAGTCGTCGGTGCCGCCTCGGATGAGCATCGGCTCGATCGCGAGGACCAGGCCGGGGCGAAGCTTCAATCCCCGGTTGGGCCGGCCCTCGTTCGGCACGTCGGGGTCCTCGTGCATGGCGCGGCCGATCCCGTGGCCGCCGTGGTCGGCCAGCAGGCCCCAGCCCCGCGATCGCGCGAAAGTGCCGATGGCATCCGCGATGTCGCCGATCCTGTTGCCCACCGTGGCGGCCTCGATGCCCCGCGCCAGCGCGGCCTCGGTGTCGGCGATCAACCGGAGATCCTCCGGGTCTGCGTCGCCGACGACGAAGCTGACCGCGGCGTCGCCGCACCAACCGTCCAGGAAGGCGCCGCAGTCGAGGCTGACGAGGTCGCCGTCCCCGAGCCGGTATTCGGTCGGAATTCCGTGTACCACAGCATCATTGATGCTTGAACACACCACGCCCGAAAACGGGCTCGGCGCCCAGTTCGGGTGGTAGCCGAGGAACGCGGGGGTCGCACCCGCGGACCGGATCACCGAGGCCGCGGCCTCGTCGAGCTCACGCAGGCTCACCCCGATCGCCGCGACCGAGCGGGCGGCGTCGAGAGCTGCCGCAACGACTGCTCCGGCGGCGCGCATCGCCCGCACTTCTCCGTCGGTCTTGATCTCGACCATTGGTTCACCGTTCCTCGACTCGAATAACTATACCGGTATTACTATAGGCACATGGTGCGCGTGCCGCTCACGGCGGAGGAACTCGAACGAGGCCAACGGCTGGGTGAACTTCTCCGTGCCGCGCGCGGGTCGGCGAGCATGGTCGACGTCGCGACCAGCGCCGGAATCTCGGCGGAGACGTTGCGCAAGATCGAAACCGGTCGGATCGCGACGCCGGCGTTCTTCACCGTCGCGGCGCTCGCGCGAGTGCTCGGGCTCTCGCTGGACCACGTCGCACACGCACTCGCGGACCCACCGGCCCATCACATAGCGGCCTCGTGATCCCGAGGCCGCGGTCGCGGGGCTGGTCGGCGCGTGAACTCGCGGTGCTCGCCGTCGCGGCCGGGCCTTCGGCCCACCCGGCCGCCACCTCGAGGACAAATCAGGTCGTTCTCGACGAGGCGCGGCGGGCGGTCAGCCGTCCCGACGTGCGCGTTCCGTCCCGGTGGACGGCCAGTATCCAGCCACCGTCCAGGGTGGATGAGTACCGTAGTCGACTAGCACCGCGGCCGACATCTCGTCGGACGCCGACGGACGGGAAGGGTGCATGACTGTATCTCCAGGTCGCACCACGGACCCGACGTCCCGTCTGTCCCCCGGCGCCGTCGCGACCGACTCCACAACGAGGCGTCTGCTCCCCCGCTGGACGCGACCGGACGTCGCCGCGGCCGTCGGTTTCACCGCGCTGGCCGTCTTCGTCCTCTCCCGGCAGTGGCGTTCACCCGCCTCCGGCTACCTGGTCGACAGCGGTCAGGACCAGCGGATGTGGGAGTGGTTCTTCGCCGTCGCCGCCCGCTCGATCACCCACCTGGACAACCCACTGGGCACCGTCCTGCAGAACTATCCGCAGGGCGTCAACCTCATGGCCAACACGGCCATGTTCGGGGTCAGCATTCCGCTCGCCCCGATCACCCTGGTGTTCGGCCCGACGGTCACGTGGACCCTGGTCCTGACGGCCGGTCTCGCAGGCACCGCCTTCGCCTGGTACTGGTTGCTCGCCCGCTACGCGGTGCAGTCCCGCGCGGCGGCCGCGATCGGCGGCCTGTTCTGCGGGTACGCCCCGGCGATGATCTCGCACGCCAACGGACACCCCAACTTCGTCGTCCTGGCGCTGCTCCCGCTTATCCTCGGCTGCGTCATCCGGCTGGGCCACGGCGCGGGTCCGCGCACCGCGGTCCTGCTCGGCCTGCTGGTCGCCGCGCAGATCGCGCTCGGCGAGGAACCACTGCTCATCACCGCGCTGACCTTCGCCGTGTTCACGGCGTGCTACTTCGCATTCCGGCCTCGGCTCGCGGCGCCCGCCGCCCGACACGCGCTGCGCCCGCTGCTGTTGGCCGCCGCCATCGCGCTGGTGCTCACCGCGGCCCCGCTGTGGTGGCAGTTCTTCGGTCCGCAGAGCTACCACGCGATCGATCACGGCCTGATGGGCAACGACCTCAAGGCGGTGCTGCAGTTCCCGACGCAGTCCCTCGGCGGGCACACCAATCCCGGCCAGGACGTCGCGATCAACCCCACCGAACAGAACGCCTACTTCGGCTGGCCGCTGCTCGCGCTGGTCGCGGCGGCGTCGGTCTGGTTGCGACGCTCGCCCGTCGCGCGGGCCGCGTCCGTCACAACCGCCGTCATGATCGTGCTCTCGCTCGGCTCCCGGCTGATGATCGGCCGCAGCGACACCGGCATCGAACTGCCCTGGAAGTGGATCGCGAACCTGCCGCTGCTCGAGTCGGTGCTCGAGACCCGTTTCGCGATGGGCGCGGTGCCCGCGATCGCGCTACTGCTGGCCCTGGCCACCGACCGCGCGTTGCGCGAGCGTGCCGCGCTGATCCCCTGGTGCCTCGGCCTGCTGCTGGCCCTGCTCCCGCTCGCACCGGCCCCCCTCGAGGCCGCCCCCCGTCCGTCCGCGCCCGCGTTCTTCACCGACGGGATCTGGCGTGACTACGTCACGGCCGGTTCCGTCGTCACCGTCCCGCTGCCCCGGCCCGAGGACGCCCGCGCGCTCACCTGGCAGATCGACGCCGACTTCGGATTCCCCCTCGCCGGCGGCTACTTCGTCGGTCCCGTCGGACCGGACAAGAAGGCCAAGTACGGCCCCGACGACCGGCCCACCGCGAGCGTGCTCGCGCAGACCCAGAAGACCGGCATCGCGCCCGAGGTCACCGACGCGATGCGCGCCCAGGCCGTGATCGACCTGAAGTTCTGGCGCGCCGACGTGCTCGTACTGCCCCGCGGGTCGAACGAACGCGTGCTGCGGCAGACGGTGCAGAGCCTGCTCGGCGACGCGGGCCACCGCGCCGACGACGTGTGGGTGTGGGACGTGCGCGCGCTGGTCGCCGCGGGTCGCTGACCCCCGCACCCACGGAACTGGGGGCTGCGACCGGGGGACCGCTAGGGGGTCGGGGGATGCCCGACCCACCCCTAATCGGTCCCTAACCTGCGCCCGATCCGTTCCGCCCCGCGCCCGCCGCCCGGTCCAATGGCCCAGGCACCAACCGGTGCCGGTCACGATCGCATGACATGCAGGAGTGCTTATGTCCTTCTCCACGATCTTCTCGGCCCTGATCTCCGCGATGCTCGGCGGCAACTTCGGCACCGGCTCCGGTGGCGCCGCCGGCGGCGGAGCGACCGGTGGCGGCACCGGTGGAGGCACGGGCGGCTTCCACTTCAACTCCTGACGCGAAGCGAGTCCGGGGTCCACACCCTCGCACGGGCCCCGGACTCGCCCAGCCGCCCGACCGGGGACCCGACGAGCGACCCATAAGATCGGATCTTGTGCCCGCCGAGTCTCAGTCCCCCGCAGTGTCCGATCCCGGAACGTCGAAGCCAGGAATCGACCCCGCGAACCGATCGCGGCTCCGGACCGCGCGACTGATCGCGATCGTCGCGGGCCTGCTCGGTACCGTCCTCGCCGTTCTCACCCCGCTACTGCCGGTCGCACAGCAGACCGCGAGCGTGTCCTGGCCGCAGAACGGCTCCCTCACCAGCGTGGATGCCCCGCTGGTCAGCTACGAGCCGCTCGCCCTCGACATCCACATTCCCTGCGCGACGGCCGCGTCCCTGCCTCCGGGCGGCGACACCCTCGTCTCCACGGCGCCGAAGCAGGCGCCCGACTCCGAGCTCGCCGGCCTCACCGTCAAGGTCGGGTCCGATGCCGACCGGACCGTCTCGGTGGTGTTGCGGAACTCGCAGCTGATCTCCGCCCCGCTCGCCGAGCTCACCGCGGGCGGCTGCACGGCGATCGTCGTCCACTCGGACGCGAACCACACGACCGCGACCTTCGCGGGCATGCCCGACGGCACCACCCCCGTCACCGCCGACCTCCTCGGTGACCAGCGACCGCAGATGGTCGGGATCTTCAGCGACCTGCAGGGTGCGGCGCCCGCGGGTCTGCAGGTACAGGCCGAGATCGATTCCCGGTTCTCGTCGAGCCCCACCGTGTTCAAGCTGCTGGCGATGATCGTCGGCGTGCTCGCAACCCTGCTGGCGCTGGTCGCCCTGCACCGCCTCGACGACGTCGACGGCCGTCGCGCCCGCCGGTTCTTCCCGTCGCACTGGTGGAGGTTCACCGGTGTCGACGGGGTCGTCGTGGGCATCCTGGTGCTCTGGCATTTCATCGGCGCCAACACCTCCGACGACGGCTACCTGTTGACCATGGCCCGGGTCTCGGAACACTCCGGCTACATGGCCAACTACTACCGGTGGTTCGGCGTCTCCGAGGCGCCGTTCGGCTGGTACTACGACGTGCTCGCCGCAATGGCGAAGGTGTCGACCGCCAGCACCTGGATGCGACTGCCGGCGCTGATCGCGGGGATCCTGTGCTGGATGGTGATCAGCCGCGAGGTGATCCCCCGTCTCGGACGGGCGGTGCGGCACAACCGAATCGCGCTGTGGACCGCGGGCCTGGTGTTCCTGTCGTTCTGGCTGCCCTACAACAACGGCCTGCGCCCCGAACCGATCATCGCGCTCGGCGCGCTGCTGACCTGGTGTTCGATCGAACGCGCGATCGCGACCGGACGCCTGCTGCCCGCGGCGGTCGGCGTGCTGATCGCGGCGTTCTCCCTCGCCGCCGGACCGACCGGCGTGATCGCCGTGGCCGCGCTGATCGTCGGCCTGCGTCCGCTGGTGAAGATCGTGGTGACACGTGCCCGTGTGGTCGGCTGGCTGCCCCTGGTCGCTCCGATCCTGGCAGCGGGCCTGATCGTCCTCGTCGCGATCTTCGCCGACCAGACCTTCGGCACCGTCCTGGAGGCGACGAAGGTCCGCACCGCGATCGGCCCTAACGTGTCGTGGTTCGGCGAGTACCACCGCTACGAGGCGCTGCTCAACGTCTCCCCCGACGGCTCGCTGGCTCGGCGGTTCGGCGTCTTCGCCATGTTCCTGTGCCTGATCGTGTGCGCGATGCTGCTGCTGCGCGGTCGAGGCAAGATCCCGGGCGCCGCGGCCGGGCCGTCGCGACGCATCCTCGGGATCGTCTTCGCCTCGCTGCTGCTGATGATGACCACGCCGACCAAGTGGACCCACCACTTCGGCGTGTACGCCGGTCTCGCCGGATCCATCGCCGCGGTCACCGCGGTCGGGATCGCCGCCGCGACCCTGCGCTCGCGACGAAACCGCACGCTGTTCGCGGCCGGGGTGCTGTTCCTGTTGGCGCTGGCATTCACCGGTTCCAACGGCTGGTGGTACGTGTCAAGCTACGGCGTTCCCTGGTGGGACAAGTCGCCGTCCATCCACGGATACACCTTCGCGACCGGACTGCTCGCGTTGAGCGTCCTCGCCCTGCTGCTCGCCGGGTGGCAACACCTGCGCGAGCCCTATCGTGCACCCGAGCAGCCGCACCCGGCCCGCGGTTGGCGGGCGCTGCTCGCGTCCCCGCTGACCCTGGCCGCCGCGTTCATCGTGCTGGTCGAGGTCCTCTCGCTGGCGAAGGCGGCCGTCTCGCAGTACCCGGCCTACTCGGTGGCGAGGTCCAACTTCGACACCCTCACCGGCGACACCTGCGCACTCGCCGACGACGTGCTGATCGAACCCGACGCCAACGCCGGCACCCTCGCGCCGCTCGTGCCGGGCACGGACCCGTTCGGCGGCGCGGCCGCCAACACCGGGTTCACCCCCAACGGCGTGCCGCTCGACCTCACCGCGGATGCGGAGAACAAGGCCGCGGGCGGCGCCAACACCGTCGACTCGAAGTCGACCACCACCAGCACCGGGACCGGCGCGGGCACCGGCGGCGGCACCGGGTCCACCGGCGTCAACGGCAGCTCGGTGGCCCTGCCGTTCGGGCTGAACCCGGCCACCACGCCGATCCTCGGCAGCTACCAGGGCGGCGCTCAGGAGCCCGCGAAGGTCACCACCGGCTGGTACGCCCTGCCGGCACGCAGCGACACGGCACCGATCCTCGTGGTCACCGCCGCCGGTCGCATCCGGTACGTCGACAAGGACGGCGTCGTCACCTACGGCCAGGACCTGGTCGTCGAGTACGGCAAGCGGACCGCGGACGGCGGCGTCGAGGCCGAGGGCAGCATCGCGCCGATCGACATCGGCCCGTCACCGTCCTGGCGGAACCTGCGGGTGCCGATGTCGCAGATCCCGGCCGACGCGGACGCCGTCCGGCTCGTCGCCGACGACCACGACCTCACGCCGAAGCAGTGGCTGGCGATCACCCCGCCGCGGGTGCCGCAGCTGCAGACGCTCAACGAGGTGGTCGGGTCGACCGCGCCGGTCCTGCTCGACTGGTCGGTCGGGCTGTCGTTCCCGTGCCAGCGCCCGTTCGACCACCAGTACGGCGTCGCCGAAGTCCCCGAGTACCGGATCCTGCCCGATCGTGTCGGCGCCGACTCCACCAACGGCTGGCAGGACAAGATCGGCGGCGGACCGCTCGGCTGGATCGACCTGCTGCTGACGTCGCGGACGATGCCCAGCTACCTGAACAAGGACTGGGCGCGGGACTGGGGTTCGCTCGAGAAGTACGCCCCGCTCGATCCGTCGGCGACGACCGCGACGGTCGACACCGCGACCGTCACCCGGTCGGGCCTGTGGAGGCCGGGACCGATCGCCGCGCGGTGACCGACACCGGGCTGCCGAACACGTCAACGCAATTTTCGGACAATCTCCATGCGTTGTGAGTCGCTCAGGTTGCTCGCATACCATCGTGAACCGTGCCCGACGTCGTGACAGCTCCTCCCCAGGCCCCCGCAGCTCCCGAACAGGTAGACATGCGCGCGAAGTACCGGACCGCCCGGCTGATCGCGATCGTCACCGGACTGCTCGGGTTCGTCCTCGCCGTCGCGACCCCGTTCCTGCCGGTCAACCAGACCTCCGCCGCGCTGAACTGGCCGCAGGCCGGTGTCATCGGCAGCGTCGACGCACCCCTCGTCGCCCAGGTCCCGATCGACCTGCAGGCCAGCGTGCCGTGTCGGCTGGTCCGCGACCTGCCGCCCAGCGGCGGGCTGCTGCTCGGCACCGCCCCGCCGCAGGGCACCGGGGCACCGCTCAACGCGATGTTCGTCCGCGTCACCGAGTCCACCGTCGACGTGCTCGACCGCAACGTGGTCGTCGCATCGGCGCCGCGGGCCGCGGTCGCGTCCGGCGGTTGCTCGGCGATCACGATCAGCTCCGACATCAACCGCACCGTGGCCACCTTCGAGGGCCTGACGGTCGACGGGCACCCGGTCACCGGCGCCCTGACCGGTGACCTGCGTCCGCAGATGGTCGGCGTGTTCACCAACCTGCAGGGGCAGGCGCCGTCCGACCTGACGCTGACCGCCAACATCGACTCCCGGTTCTCGTCCTCGCCGACATTCGTCAAGCTCGCCGCGATGGTTCTCGCGTGCATCCTGACCATCGCCGCGCTGGTCGCCCTCGCCCGACTCGACGGCACCGACGGGCGGAAGCATCGACGCTTCTTCCCCTCGCACTGGTGGAAGTTCACGCTCGTCGACGGGTTCGTCGTCGGCGTCCTGGCGGTCTGGCACTTCATCGGCGCCAACACCTCCGACGACGGCTACCTGCTCACCATGGCCCGGGTGTCCGAGCACTCCGGCTACATGGCCAACTACTTCCGGTGGTTCGGCGTCCCCGAGGCCCCGTTCGGCTGGTACTACGACGTCCTCGCCGCGATGGCGAAGATCTCCACCGCCAGCCCGTGGATGCGACTGCCCGCGCTGATCGCAGGCATCCTGTGCTGGCTGGTAATCAGCCGCGAGGTGATCCCCCGCCTCGGCCGCGCCGTCCGCCTCAACCAGGCCGCGGTGTGGACCGGTGGCCTGGTGTTCCTCGCGTTCTGGCTGCCCTACAACAACGGCCTGCGCCCCGAACCGATCGTGGCGCTCGGCGCGCTGCTGACCTGGTGCTCGGTCGAACGCTCCATCGCGACCGGACGCCTGCTGCCCGCCGCGGTGGCCGTGCTGATCGCCGCGTTCTCGCTCGGCGCCGCGCCCACCGGACTGATGTGCGTCGCCGCGCTGCTCGCCGGGGCCCGCCCGATGGTCCGGCTGATCGTCAAGCGGCACCGGGAGGTCGGCACCCTCCCGCTGGTCGCGCCGCTCCTCGCCGCCAGCACCGTGGTGCTGGTCGCGGTGTTCGCGGACCAGACGTTCGCCGGGGTCCGCGAGGCCACCCGGGTGCGCACACTGATCGGCCCGAACATGCACTGGTACGAGGAGTTCCTCCGGTACTACTACCTGTTCGTGCAGACCGTGGACGGCTCGCTCGCCCGCCGGTTCGCGTTCCTGATCATGATCCTGTGCCTGTTCACCGCGCTGTTCGTGCTGTTGCGCCGCAAGAAGATTCCGGGTGCCGCGGTCGGACCGTCCTGGCGTCTGCTCGGCGTCGTGTTCGGCACCGTCTTCTTCATGATGTTCAACCCCACCAAGTGGACGCACCACTTCGGCGCGTACGCGGGCATCGCCGGCTCCCTGGCCGCGCTGACCACGGTCGCGGTCTCGGCCGCCGCGCTGCGGTCGCGCCGCAACCGGACCATGTTCGCCGCGGGACTGCTACTCGTGCTTGCCTTCTCGTTCGCCGGCATCAACGGCTGGTGGTACGTGTCCAGCTACGGCATCCCGTGGTTCGACAAGACCGTGTCCCTCGGCGGCCGGGAGGTCAGCACCGCGATGCTGGCGCTGTTCGTGCTGGCGATCGCGCTGGTCGCGTGGCAGTACTTCCGTGAGGACTACGTCGGCAACGAGGTCAAGGCGACCAGCGAGCGGGGAAGGCGGATCAAGAGATTCGCCCCGATCCCGCTGACCGCCGTCGCCGCGGCGATGGTCCTGTTCGAGATCCTCTCGATGGCCAAGGGTGCGGTCTCGCAGTACCCGGCCTACTCGCTGGCCCGCTCGAACATCGACGCCGTCACCGGGTCCGCCTGCGGGCTCGCCGACGACGTGCTGACCGAGTCGGATCCGAACGCCGGTCGCCTGCAGCCGATCCCCGATCGTGGGGTGTCCGACCCGCTGGCCGGCAGCAACCCGATCGGGTTCAGCCCGAACGGGGTGCCGTCGGACCTGTCCGCGGACTACACCGAGGTCAAGCCTGGCCAGGCCAACACCAGCAACCAGTCGGTGGGCGCCACGTTCGTCACCGGCGGCGGCGCGGGCACCGAGGGCGGCACCGGTGCGCTCGGCGTCAACGGCAGCACGGTCAAGCTCCCGTTCGGCCTGAACCCCGCGACCACCCCGGTCCTCGGCAGCTACCAGAACGGTGTGCAGGAGCCCGCTCAGGTCACCTCGAGCTGGTACCAGCTGCCCGCCCGCAGCGACAGTTCCCCGCTGGTGGTCGTCTCGGCGGCCGGCCGCATCTGGTCGGAGGACAAGGACGGCAAGTTCACCTACGGCCAGTCCCTGCTGCTCGAGTACGGGCACCGCGAGGCCGACGGGTCGATCACCTCGCAGGGCACCTACCTCCCCAAGGACATCGGCCCCGCGCCGTCCTGGCGGAACCTGCGGATCCCGCTCGACGAGCTGCCCGCGAGCACCGACGTGGTTCGGATCGTCGCGAACGACCCGAACCTGACCGGGGACCAGTGGCTGGCGTTCACCCCGCCGCGGGTGCCGCAGCTGCAGACGCTCAACGACTACATCGGGTCCACCCAGCCGGTACTGCTGGACTGGGCGGTCGGGCTGCAGTTCCCGTGCCAGCGCCCGTTCGACCACCAGTACGGCGTCGCCGAGGTGCCCAGCTTCCGCATCCTGCCGGACCGTCCACTCGCGGTGAGCTCCACCGACACCTGGCAATCGGAGGAGAACGGCGGCCCGCTCGGCTGGACCGAGATGCTCGCCGAGGCCTCGACGGTGCCGACCTACCTCAACCACGACTGGGCTCGGGACTGGGGCGCGCTCGAGCGGTACAACCCGCACTTCCCGAACGCCACCGCCGCGACGATCGACGCCACCGACGTCAAGCGGTCGGGCTTCTGGAGCCCCGGCATGATGCGGGTGTACGAGCACTAGCCACCGCCTCCACGCCGTGACCTCCCCAATGTCACACTGGTTCGCCTCAGTCGATCGAGTGTGACATTGGGGAAGTCGGGCGGCGGGGTCCATGTGCGAAATCGGCTGTCCACAGGGTCGAATTCATCCACAGGCGGGTGCATTCGGGACTGATCGCCCAACCGCGTGGGGCACTCTGAGTTCGTGAAACGCGGCAGCTGGGCATCCGACTACGACGCGCTCGTCCGGTACGGGGTCAACCGGGTGATCCGGTCCAGCACTCTGAAGGCGCTCGGCGCGGCGCCGTCGACCATCTCCAGCTGGTGCCTGCCGGGCGGACCGTGGCAACGGTTGCTTCCCGGCATAGTGTTGCTGCACAACGGTTTCCCGACGCAGCTCGAACGCGCGACCGCAGCCCTCATGTACGGCGGTCCCGGCAGCCTGCTGTCCGGGCACGCGGCGCTCGCCGCGCACGGATACCAACGGTCCGCCGCGATGAACGACGTGTTGCTACTGATACCGCAGGAGCAGCACCGAGCCTCGTGCGGATTCGTCCAGGTCGAGAGAACCTGGCGGATGCCCGACCCACCCGTCGTGCGGGGCACTCTCCGATGCGCTCCCGTTGTCCGCGCCACGCTCGATACTGCCCGGCGCCTGCGGAACCGCACCACCTGTCAGGCTCTACTCGCCGACGTGGTGCAGCGCGGAGACACGTCGGTGGAGGAACTGGCGATCGAACTGTCCGCGGGCTCGCGCCGCGGGACCGCGTTGCCGCGGTCGGTGTTGCGGGATCTGGGCGGCGGCGCGCACTCCGTCGAGGAGATACACGCACACAAGCTCTACACCCGCAGCGGACTGCCCGCCATGGTGCACAATCGCGAAATCGAAACGGCTACAGGCCAGTTCATTGCCATTCCGGACGGCTGGATCGACGACGTCGCAATGGCGTGGGAGATCGATTCGCTCGACCACCACTTCACACCACGCGACCATCAGGCAACCCTCGAGCGTCGCGCGAGGATGCAGAGCCACGGCATCGTTGTCCTCGCACACCTTCCGCGGACGCTGCGCGACAACGAAAACCTGGTGCTGGACCAGCTGAGACGGAACTACCTGCAGGCGAAGCTGCGGCCGCGGCCGGACGTTCGCCTTCGCCTCGGCAACTGACGCGCCGGCTCCGCCGAGGCCACAATCCCCGCCAGCTCTCGGGTAAACCGGCCTCCCACACCTCCCCGATGTCACATTCGGTCGGGTCAGTCGAACCGGTGTGACATTGGGGAGGGAGGTGCGGGTGTGGGTCAGAGCGGGAGGAGGTGATGCTTGCGCGGGTTCTTGTAGATCGTCTTGTCACGCAGCAGGGTCAGCGCCTTGCGGATCTCGAGGCGGGTGGTCGACGGGTAGATCACCGCGTCGACGTATCCGCGCTCGGCGGCGATGTACGGCGTCGCGACGTGCTCGTTGTAGAAGTTGATCAGGTCCCGGCGTACGGCGGCGGCGTTCTCCCCCGCGGCCTCGATCTGCTTGCGGCCGATGATGTTGACCGCACCCTCGGCACCCATGACCGCGATTCGGGCGGTGGGCCACGCCAAGTTCACGTCGGCGCCGAGCTGCTTCGAGCCCATTACCGCGTACCCGCCGCCGTAGGACTTGCGCACCACGACGGTCACCTTCGGGACGGTGGCCTCGACGTAGGCGAACAGGAAGCGGCCGCCACGCTTGATGACGCCGATCTTCTCCTGCTCCACGCCGACCAGGAATCCCGGTGTGTCCACGACGAACACCAGCGGCAGGTCGTACGCGTCGCAGACCCGCACGAAGTGCGCGGCCTTGTCCGAGGCCGCGGCGTCGAGCGCGCCGGACAGGTGCATCGGCTGGTTCGCGACCACGCCGACCGGGCGCCCGTCCACGCGGGCGAACCCGGTGATGACGTTCTGCGCGGTCTGGCTGCGCACCTCGAGGAAGTCGCCGTCGTCGAAGATGCGCAGCAGGATGTCGTGCATGTCGTAGCCGGCGTTGTCGGCGTCCGGCATGAACGCGTCGAGAGACAGGTCGTCCTCGGTGATCTCCGGCTCGAGACCCGGGTTGATGATCGGGGGCTTCTCGTTGCAGCTCGACGGCATGTAGCTCAGGTACGCACGCGCGTACTCGAAGGCGGCCTTCTCGTCGGGCGCGACATGGTGAATGTTGCCGTACTCCACCTGATTCCGAGCGCCGCCCAGCTCGTCGAGGCTGACGTCCTCGCCGGTCACGGACTTGATCACGTCGGGCCCGGTGACGAACATGTACGACTCTTCGGTCGCGATCACGACGTCGGTGTTGATCGGCGCGTACACGGCACCGCCGGCGCACTTTCCGAGAATGATGGAGATCTGCGGGCACATGCCCGACAGCGGTTCCTGGCGTCGGCCCATCTCGGCGTACCAGGCCAGCGAGGTCACGGCGTCCTGGATGCGCGCGCCGGCGGACTCGTTGATGCCGACGACCGGGCAGCCGATCTTGATGGCGAAGTCGTTGACCGCGGCGACCTTGCGGCCGAAGATCTCGCCCGCGGCCCCGCCGAACACGGTCTGGTCGTGCGCGAACACCGCGACGGGTCGGCCGTCGACGAGTCCGTGGCCGGTGACGACGCCGTCGCCGTACGGGTTCGACGGGTCGCCGGGCTGCCGGGCGAGCTGTCCCAGCTCGACGAAGGTGCCCGGATCGAGCAGCATGTCGATCCGTTCGCGCGGAGTGGGCAGGCCCTTCTCCTTGCGCCTCGCGATGGCCTTCGGGTTACCCGGGGCCTTCGAGACCTCCAGCTTCTCGCGCAGCTCTGCCAGCTTCTCCGCGGTGGTCGTGCTCACTCAGTTGCTCCGCTTCTCGGCCTCGATGGCGGCCAGCTTCTCGGTCAGGTCGGCCCCCACCTTGGCAATGTACGGTTCGTCCACGATCTGGATGTGGTCGCCGCCGACGTGGATGATCTCCAGGTTCGACGCGACCTTGCCCCAGCCGCCGTCGGGCGCTCGCGTGCCGAACGCGGGCTCCAGCGCGATCGCGTCGTCGTGGTACTTGTCGGCCAGGTACAGCACCACGTTTCCGTCGTACTTGTCGGGCCTCACCGTCTGCAGTGCGCGGTTGTCCAGCCACGACGTGCGCTGGTGCTTGATGATCCCGCCCGGAATCTTCGCCCCGCTCACCTTCAGCAGGTCCATGAGGATCTGGATCTGCTCCTCGTCGGACTCGGCCGCGGCCAGCTTGTCGTACGGCAGCGGCGCCTCGACGTTGTACGTCTTCTTCGCGAACGCGGCGTACCGCTGCCAGCGCTTCCGGATCTCCTCGGGGGTGTCCTCGACGTCCTCGCCCGCCATGACCGTGTCGATCAGGCCGATGTACCGGACGTCCTTGCCCTCCTCGCGCAGCATCTTGCCGACGGCGTAGGACAGCGCGCCGCCGAGCGACCAGCCGTACAACACGTACGGACCGTCGCCCTGGATCTCCTTGATCAGCGGCAGGTACTCGCGGGCACGGACCTCGATCGGCCCCTCGGTGCGCTCGAAGCCGTACATCGGGGTGTGCGCGGGCAGCCGACGCAGCAGCGGCTCGTACGCGACGGTGGACCCGCCGGCCGGGTGGAACACGAAAACCGGTACGGCCGAAGACCCTTCGGGACGTTCGCGCAGGGTGCGCACCAGCCCCTCGATCTTGACGCCGTCCTCGAGGTGCTCGCGCACCTTCTCGGCGAGCTGTTCGACGGTCTCCGAGTCGAGGACGTCGTCGAAGCTCACCTCGCCGCCGGCCCGCTCGGTCAGGCGCGCGGCCAGCTTCTCCGCGGTGTCGTCGTCGAGCACGGGGAGGATGTTGAAGATGCCCTTCGCGGACTTGCCGGTCACCACCGCCCAGGTCGCGAACGTCAGTCGCTCGGCCGCGTCGCGCGGCGGGACGTTGATCTCCCCGTCGGAGGTGTCCTGCTCCGCCTCGGCCACGATCTTCTCGGCCTCGGCGACGGGGCTGACCGTCTCCTCGGCGAGCGCGGATTCGAGTGCGGCGGAAGCCTCGTCGACGGCGGCGGCCTCGGCGGCCGACCGCTCCAGCCGCTGCTGCTCGGCGAGCGCCTCGACCTCCTCGCGGTTCTCGATCGCGTAGCGCAGGTACTTCTCGACCTCGCGCAGGTTCGCGTCGCGGACGGCCTGCAGCTGCAGTTGCGGGATGTCGAACTCGTACTCGACGCGGTTCTTGATACGCACCGCCATCAGCGAGTCCAGACCCAGCTCGATCAGCGGGATCTCCGCGGGCAGGTCCTCCGGCGCGTAGCCCATGGACTCGGCGACGATCAGCGCCAGCCGGTCCTCGAGGCTCTGGCTGCTGTTCGGGTCCCACTTGTCGCCGAAGGACTCGACGACCTCGGGCAGTTCCTCCATCGGCGAGCTGGACCGCTGCACGGGCGCAGCGACGACCAGTTCGGGCAGCGGTTCCCCAGACGTGACGACGGCGTCCAGCAGCAGCACGAAGCCCTCGGCGCCCTTGCCGTGCACCTGCAGCGAGGCGCCGCCCGGATGCGGGTTGAGCGTGGTGGTCAGGGTGCCGGCGGTGGGCAACTCGCCGCGGGCGATCGCCGCGGTGAGCGTCACATCGGAGAGCACCTGCGCGGCAGCCGAAGTCGCCAGCTCGTTCAGGTCGGTGACGGCGCCGGCCGCGACCTCCCACACGTGCCTGCCGTCGGGCAGCGAGACGTGCGCGCCCGGCGCCCGCGACGACCCGGACGTGGAGACACGGGTGTCGAGCCAGTGCTCCTTGCGCAGGAACGCGGTCCGCGGCGGGTTCGCGAAGTCGCCCTCGGCGAACAGCGACGGCAGGTCCACGCGGTGGCCGTGCACGTACAGCTGCGCGAGCGCGCTGAGGACACCGACCTCCTCGTCCTCCTTGCGCTTGAGCGTCGAGATCAGCTGCGCGTCCATCAGTCCGGCGTCGAACGCCGTCGCCGCGACCGACATCAGCGTCGCCGGGTTGGGCGCGAGCTCCACGAAGGTGGTGTGCCCGGCGTCGACGGCCATGCGCACCGCGTTGGTGAAGTACACGCTGTGGCGCATGCCCTTGGTCCAGTACTCGACCTGGTGGATCGGGCCGTGGCCCGCCCGGTAGTGGGTCTCCTTGTCCACCGAGGAGAACAGACCGGTCTTCAGCACGTGCGGCTCGATGCCGGCCAGCTCCGCGGCCAGCTCGCCGAGGATGGGGTCCACCTGCGAGGTGTGGCTCGCGCCCTTCGTCTGCAGGATCCGGCCGAGCTTCTCCTCCGCCTCGGCGCGGGCCACGATGGCCTCGACCTCGGGCTGGGGTCCGCCGATGACGGTGTGCGTCGGGGCCGCGTACACGCAGACCTCGAGGTGCGGGAAGTCGCCCAGCACCGACTCGATCTCGGCGGCGCTGTACTCGACGAGCGCCATGAGGCGGATGTCGTCGCCGACGAGCGCGGACTCGCCCTCACCCATCAGGCGCGAGCGGGCGGTGATCACCCGGACCGCGTCCTCGAGCGAGAGTCCGCCGGTGACGTACGCGGCCGCGGCCTCGCCCATCGAGTGCCCGACCGCGGCCTCCGGGTCCGCACCGTGGTGGCGCAGCAGCGCCGCGAGGCCGATCTGGATGGTGAAGATGCCGACCTGCGAGGTCTCGACGTCGTAGTCGACCGAGTCGTCGAGGAACTTCTCGGCCATCTTGTAGCCGGCCTCGTACTCGATCAGCTCGTCGACCTCGTCGATCGCCTTTCGGAACACGGCGTTGTTCAGGTACAGCTGCTTGGCCATCTTGCGGTGCTGCGATCCGAAGCCGGAGAACACCCAGACCGCGCCCTTGGCGGCCGGCGCGTCGGCGGACAGCACGCCCTGACCGGGCTTGCCCGCGGCGACCGCGCGCAGTCCGGTGATGGCCTCGGCGTGGGTGCGGGCGAGCACGACCGCGCGGGAGCGGCCGTGGTTGCGCCGCGCCAGTGCGCGGCCGACGTTCTCGAGCGGGGTGGCGCTGCCTTCCGCGGTCTCGAGCCAGTCCGCCAGGTTCGCGGCGGCGAGCCGGCGACGCGACGGCATCGCGGCGGAGACGGCGAGCAGGACCGGCAGCGGCTCCTCGCGCTCCACCCGGTGAGGGGAACCCTCAGCGGCGGGGGACTCGAGACCCATCGACTCGGCGGCGTCGGCGAGCACGCCCGCGGCCTCCGCCTCGACATCGAGCAACTCCGCGGCCTGTGCGTCCTTCTGGTCCGCATCGGGGCCGGAAGGACTCACGGGCGCCTCGTACTCGCGGACCACCACATGGGCGTTGGTGCCACCGAAACCGAAGCCGGAGACACCGGCGACCGCCCGGCCGGTGTAGCGCGGCCAGTCCGTCGCCTCGGGGATCACCTCGAGGTGCGCGGTGTCGAACGGGATGTAGGGGTTCGGGCCCGCGTAGTTCAGCGACGGCGGGAGCTTGTCCTCCTGCATCGCCAGCACGACCTTGATCAGCCCCGCGGCGCCCGCGGCAGCCTCGAGGTGGCCGAAGTTCGTCTTCGCGGAGCCGAGCAGCGCCGGCTTGTCGGCGTCGCGCCCGCGGCCGACGACGCGGCCGAGCGCGTCCGCCTCGATCGGGTCGCCGAGGATGGTGCCGGTGCCGTGCGCCTCGATGTAGTCCACGCCCGACGGGACGATGCCCGCGTCGCGGTAGGCGCTGCGCAGCACGTCGGCCTGCGCGTCCGGATTCGGGGCGAGCAGGCCGTTGGAGCGACCGTCCTGGTTGACGGCGGACCCGGCGATCACCGCGAGGATCGTGTCGCCGTCACGCTCGGCGTCCTCGAGCCGCTTGAGCACGACCAGGCCGCCGCCCTCGGCGCGGACGATGCCGGTCGCGTCGGAGGAGAAGGCCTTGATCTTGCCGTCGTCGGTGAGGATCCCGGTCTCGTCGAACCCGAGGGTCGCGGCTGGCGCGACGAGCATGTTGACGCCGCCGGCCAGGGCGAGGTCGGACTCGCCGGAGCGCAGCGAACGGACCGCCTGGTGGACGGCCACCAGCGAGGACGAGCAGGCGGTGTCCAGCGCGATCGAAGGTCCGCGGAAGTCGAAGTAGTACGAGACCCGGTTCGCCACGATCGACGTCGACGTCCCGGTCAGCGCATAAGGATGCGCGTGCACCGGGTCGCTGACGGCGAGCAGCTGGTAGTCGTTGGCGGAGCTGCCGATGAAGACACCGACCTGCTCGCCCTTGAGCTCGTTGGCCGGGATCCGGGCGTGCTCGAGCGCCTCCCAGGTCAGCTCCATGGCGAGGCGCTGCTGCGGGTCGACGTTCTTGACCTCGAGCGGCGACATCGCGAAGAACTCCGCGTCGAAGCCCTTCACGTCGTCGAGATAGCCGCCCTTGGTGTTGGCCTTCGCGATCGCCTCGGCGATCTGCGGGTCCGCCGCGAACTCGTCCCAGCGCCCGTGCGGCAGCTCGGTGACCGCGTCGCGGCCCTCGATGAGCAGTCGCCACATCTGGTCCGGTGTCTGCCCGGTCCCGGGGAACCGGGTGGACATGCCGACGATCGCGATCTCGTGAGACTGGGAGGTGTCGCGCGCGGTGTAGAACGCCGCGTCCTCGGGCTCGTCGGGGAGCTCCGGCTCGCCCTCGACGATCAGGGTCGCGAGCGAGGCGATGGTGGGGTGCTGATAGACGACCGTGGCGTTCAGCGTGATGCCGACCAGTTCCTCGATCTCGCCGGACAGAGCGACGGCGTCTCGGGACGACAGACCGAATTCCTCCATCGGTCGGTCGTCGGAGATCTGGTCCACCGGTTGCCCGGTGGCCTCCGCAACCCAGTTGCGCAGCCATTCGCGCAGCTGCGCGACCGTCATCTCTGTTTCAGCCATTAACCCATCACGCTACCCGTCAGAAGGAAATGTTCGTCACACCGAGTCGGGAAACGCGGTCTGCGTGTACCCACCGCGCAGGGTGCCCTCGATGTACGCGGCCTTGCAGGCGCGCCGCGCGATCTTGCCGCTCGACGTGCGCGGAATCGACCCGGCGGGCACGAGCAGCACGTCCCGAGCGGTGACGCCGTGCCGGGTGGAGATCGCCGCGCGGACCGCGTCCGCGATCGGACCCGGATCGGCCTTGCCCGCACCGGGGGCGCGTTCGCCTACGACCACCAGCTGCTCGGACGCGTCGTCGGCGTCGAAGGTCAGGCCTGCACCCGCCTCGAACACCTCCTTCGGGAGCTGGTTCGCGGGCACAGCGAAGGCGGCGACGAATCCGGGCCGAAGGGCGGTGCTCGCCTCCTGCGCGGTCCCCTCCAGGTCCTGCGGGTAGTGGTTACGGCCGTCGACGATCACCAGGTCCTTGACCCGCCCGGTGATGTACAGCTCGCCGTCCACGTACACGCCGTAGTCGCCGGTACGCATCCAGTTCGAGTCCTCGGGCGCGCCGGCGGCGTGGCTGCCCTCGGAGATCTTCGAGAGCAGCTTGTTGTGGAAGGTCTGCTCGGTCTCCTCGGGACGACCCCAGTAGCCCTGACCCATGTTGTTGCCGTGCAGCCAGATCTCGCCGACGTGCTCGTCGGGGACCTCGGCGCCGGATTCGGCGTCGACGATCGCCGCCCACTGGCTGCGCGCGACGTAGCCGCACGAGACCTGGGCGATGGCGCCCGGAGCGTCCTTGTCGACCTTGACCATGCGACCCCGGTTCAGCTCGTCGCGGTCGACGTAGATGACCTTGGCCTCGTCGGTGTGCTTGGTGGACGAGACGAACAGTGTCGCCTCCGCCATGCCGTAGGACGGCTTGATCGCGGTCTTGGGCAGCCCGTACGGCCCGAACGCGTCGTTGAACTTGCGCATCGACGAGGTGGTGACGGGCTCGCTGCCGTTGATCAGGCCGATGACGTTGCTCAGGTCGAGGGTCTCGCCGTCCTTCGGCAGGCCGCGCGCGGCGGCGTGCTCGAAGGCGAAGTTCGGCGCCGCGGCGAAGGTGCCCGCGCCGTCGGTGATGGCGGCCAGCTCCTTGATCCAGCGGTAGGGACGCTGCACGAAGGCGCGCGGGCTCATGATGGTGATGTACTTGCCGCCGAGGGCGGGCAGGATCACGGTGAGCAGGCCCATGTCGTGGAACAGCGGCAGCCAGGTGACGCCCCGGGAGTCCGTGGTCAGTTCGATCGCGTCGACCATCTGCAGCGCGTTGGTGCCGACCGCGCGGTGCGTGATCTCCACGCCGGCCGGGACCCGGGTCGAGCCGGAGGTGTACTGCAGGTACGCGATGTCGTCGAGGCCGATCTCCGGGTACACCCAGCTCTCGCCGACGGTGTCCGGGATGGCGTCGACGGCGATGATCCGGGGTCGTTCCGCGGCGGGCAGGTGCCGGAACAACTGGCGGACGCCCGCGGCCGACTGGGTCGCGGTGAGGATCGCCGACGGCTTGCAGTCCCCGAGGACGGCGTACAGGCGATCGCCGTGGCCGGGCTCGTCCGGATCGAACAGCGGCACCGCGATGGTGCCCGCGTGCATGGCCGCGAAGAAGGAGATGACGTAGTCGAGGCCCTGCGGCGCGAGGATCGCGACGCGCTGGCCGGGCTCGGTGACCTGCTGCAGGCGGGCCGCGACCGCACGCAGGCGGTGACCGAACTGATCCCAGGTGAGCTCGAGGACCTCGCCGTCGCGCTCACGCGAGTAGTCGATATATCGGTATGCCAGCTCGTCCGAGTTCTCCCGGGTGTGCCGTTCGACGTGGTCGACGAGGGTGCTACCCGGCATCAGCCGGATGTGTCCCGCTTCGTCGATGTAGTCATCGAAAGTCTGGTTCATACCTTCTCCTCCAAGGCAAGCCTGCGGTGCGGCGTCTGGACACCCGCGGGCTTCGTCCCCTGCGGCAGCGAGGGGTCGTGCAAGTAGTGACTAGTGGCAATATGCAGGTCTCGTCTTGGTAACGATCTGCTTCGCACCCCAAACCAACAGAATGCTACAGATGCCCGCCGCTCATTCACCCTTGAGTTGGGTGATCACGGGGGCAAACGCCTCCATCTGCGTCGGGAAGATACCGACGTACGACATCGACGTCCGATCTCGTACGGCCCTGATCTGATCGGCGATCTCCTCGTAGGTACCGAATGCCAGGTAGGGGGAGTTGAGGATGTCCTCCACGGTCAGTGTGACATCCACCTCGATGTTCGGCGGGTAACCGTTGGCGAGCGCTGCCAGTGCCATCTCGGCCATGGCTTCGCGGTCGTCGGTGGGCATGATGGTGGTGATCGTCCAGTTCAGTTCGATGTCGTCGAACCTGTCCCCGGCAGCCTCGCGGATCCGCTCGACGCGGGCGGCGGTCGCCTCCATGGTGATGCCGGACAGCAGCATCCTGCCGTCCTTGTTGCTGGGCGGTGCCAGGGAGATGATGTCCGCGTACTTCGCCGCCAACGCCAGCATCTTCGGTCCGCCGCCACCGACGGCGATCGGCGGGCGCGGGCCCTGGCGCGGTCGCGGACTGCCCTTGAGCCCGTTGATCTGGTAGTACTCGCCCTGGAAGTTGCACTCCTGCCCGCGCAGCAGCACGTCCAGAATCTCGAGGGACTCCGCGAGCTTCGCGATGCGCACCCCGGGGCTGTCGTAGGCGATACCGCCCTTGTCGAACTCTTCCTTCATCCAGCCGGCACCGATGCCCAGTTCCAGCCGCCCGCCGGACAGGACATCGATCGTGGCGGCGTCCTTCGCGAGGACCGCGGGGTGCCGAAACCCGTTGGCCAGCACCGCGGTACCGAGGCGAATCTTGTCGGTGGCGACCGCCAGCGCACCGAGTGCCGCGATCGGGCCGACCTGATTGCCCAGGTGGTCCGGGATCATGAAGCTGTCGTACCCGAGTTCCTCTGCCTTCTGAGCGAGCTTGACGAAACGACGGGCCCCGCCTTCCTCGGCGTTCCCTTCTCCGCCGGCGGCGAACCGGAACTTGCGCGGCGCGGTGGCGTCGGCGGAACTCATCGATCACTTCTCCTGAAACTGGGGGCACATCTGTGGGGCGGGTGGCCAGTTGGCCAGTTGGCCACTCTATCGGTTCCGCACGGGTCGCCACTATTCGTGAGCGGGAACCGGGGCGGACCTGACCTTGTCGGCGGCCCAGTTTGTCATCCACTGAGTTGCCGTGGTCCCGTTTTGATCCACCACGAAGGTGTTGTACAGGGCATGCACAGGGTTGTTGACGTACTCCCCGACCCGGGCGAGGCTGGCGGGCAGATTCGACGGTTTGAACGCATTCGGCGGGGCGTCACAGATTCCGTCCGACGGCGCACAGATCTGCACCGCACGGTCGGCCAGCACACCGAAGCCGCCCGGTCGCGGACCGGTCATCGTGATGCCCGGGACCCGCAGCCCGTTGAGCGACAGTTCCGCGCCGACACCCGCCACCGGCGGCCCGATGGTCGGCGCTGCGGCCGGGTCACGCCGACCGTCTGCGATGACCCCGACCCCGAGCACCAGATCCGCCGGGACCGGGCCCTCGCCCGCACCGATTCGTGCGGCCACGTCTCCGGCGATCACCGCACCCTGCGAGAAACCGGTCAGCACGAAGCTGGTCAGCGGACAGTTCGCGTGCATCTCCGTCATCACCTCGGTGGCCTTGGCGGTGCCCTCTCCGCGGCTCTTGTTGTACGAGGTCTGACCGTCCGGCGGGAACGCGATCGGGTTCGAGAACTGGGCCACGTACGGCACCGTGTAGACCTGTGCCCGCTGCGGGCCGAACTCGGCCTCCAACGGGCGAGTGATGTTGAGCATCAGCGAGTTCGGGTTCGCGGTCGGGTTGAACGGGTCGTCCTGCGTGCCGGACTCCCAGGTGCCCGGGATCGCGATCACCTGCACGTCCGGACAGCTGGCCGGCTGCGCCTGGGGCCGCCCGGGCGTCGGGGTCGGGACGGGCGGCGGCTTGGGCACGCGGCCCGCCAGCAGGTACCACGCGACGAGCGCGGCCAACGCGACCAGCAGCATCACGATGAGCGCAATCAGCACGCGCAGGAACCTGCGCCCGCCGGACTTCCGTCCCTTTCCCGCAGCAGCCATCGACGACTACTTGTTGCAGTAGGTGGACTGTGCGGCGTCGATGTAGATCTTCGCCGCCGCGGCCGCCTGATCCGCGCTCTGTGTCACGCCCGCGAGGGTGGCCTCTGCCCCCGCCATGCCGGTCACGTACGCGGTGATCTCGGCGTCGTCGACGTTGTTCGCCTTCGCCGAGCAGATGTAGTTGGCGGTGGAGATCGCGACGTCACCGCTGCCCGCGGGCGCCACGCCACCCTTGCGCAGCGCGTCGAGGAACGCCTTGCCGCGGGCGTCGAGCGCGGGCGCCTCGGTCGGGCCGGGGAAACCGCTCGGGACCGCCTGCGGGGTCTCCGGCGGTGCCGTGGCTGCCACGGCGGGACTGGTGTACGGCGGGACCTCGATACCGGTCGCCAGCGGCTGGGCCGTGGGCGATCCGGTGCCCTGCGCGGTGGTCAGTGTGGGGGTGCCGCTGGCCGTCGAGTCGTCACTGCCGCAACCGGCGAGCACGCCGACCGTGGCCACGCTCAGCGCGCCGACGGCGATGACCCTGGCCAGAGGGGTACGGGTGGAAATGCGCATGTCTGTCTCAGTCCTCTGGGGTGTGGAAGCGTGCTCGGCCGAGGGTGCGTGGTGGCGCCCCGGCAGCGGTTCGGCTGGTCGGTGTCCAAGGGTACCGACGCTGACGGGCCGGGGACCTCGGCCGAGATTCCGGCCCGTCAGCGTCGGACTGTCCGTGGATCGTCGGCCTAGTGGATCTCCGCCCGTCCACCGACGAGGGTGATGTTCCCGAACTGGAAGTTCTGCTGGACGCCGTTCGGGATCGGGAACTCGTCGCTGATCGGGAATCCGAGGCGACCGTTCTCGTAGTTCTGGCTGCCCCACGCGTCGAAGATCGGGCCGTTCTTGATCGCCCAGGCACCGCTGAGCGGGCTCCAGTAGATGTTGCCGCCCTCGAACCGGTTGAACCGGCCGCCGTCCTTGACGCCGATCTCACTGGTCTTCGGGAAGCCCAACCAGCTGTTCTCGTAGCCCAGCTGTCCGTACTTGCCCATGATCAGGCCCTGCACCGCGTTGGTGCCGGTGGTCGGGCTGTAGTACATGGCACCGATCTCGAAGCCCTGCACCGCGCCGGGCTTGCCCGGCGTGTTCATCTCGTCCGCCACCGGGTAGCCGAGCGGCCCGCGCTCCCAGCCCTGACGGGACCACTCGTCGCGGATCGCGCCCCAGACGGGGTGCGCACCGGTCTGCGGGGTCCAGTAGATCGACCCGTTCTGGAAGTGGTTGAAACGGCCGCGGCCATCGGGTGCAGGCGATTCGCTGGTGGTCGGGAAGCCGAGCTGTCCGGCGGGACCGCCTGCGCCCTGGTACGCGCCGCCGATCATGCCGGCGACGACCTGCGCGCCGGTTCCGGGCGAGAAGAAGACCCGACCGTTGCGGTAGTCCTGCGCGACGCCGCCCGCGACACCGTATTCACCGGTCACGCAGCCGCCGAGCCAGGGGTTGTTGTTCGCGACGACCGCGATCGCACCGCCGACCGAGCAGGCCGGCGCGTTCGCCTCGACGCCGAGGGCGTTGGCCACCTGCGGCCAGGCCTGGTGCATCTCGAACTGCCAGTACGGCCACGAGTGGGTGCCGGACGGGCGGTAGTTGACCTGCGCGGGGATACCGAGCTTGTTCAGCTTCGTGGCGAAGGACTGCGAGGTCAGGCGGGACAGGATCTCGAGGCCCATGCCCGCGTAGTTGGTCGAGACGCCGGGGATGCCGGACGGCTGGTCGTACGGTCCGGTCATGCCGCTGCCGCTGGAGATGTACAGGCTGATGCCCTTGAGCTTGTCGGCGTTGACGTAGGGATCGTGGGCGGGCCAGAGCGGGTTGCTCGGCGGACCCCACATCTTGTCGACGTTGTAGCCGCCCGCGTCGTTCATCGCGTACCGCAGCGCCTGCGGCATACCCAGGGACGTGGTGCTCAGGTAGCCGGAGAACGAGCCCACGAACTTGAAGAAGCCGGGGTTGCGCTCGGCGAGGAACATGGCCGAGGTGCCACCCATGGAGAGGCCGATGATGCCGCGCGTGCTGGTGGTGCGGAGGCTGTTCTCCAGGATCGGCGGGAGTTCCTTCGTCAGGAACGTCTCGAGCTGGTAGTTCTTGCCGTTGTCGGGCGCGAGCCAGTCGGAGTAGAAGCTGGACTGACCGCCGACCGGCAGGATCACGTTGACGTTCTTGTCCGCGTAGAAGCTCGCGGCGTCGGTCTCGATGGTCCAGCCGCTCTCGTCGTCACGCGCGCGCAGGCCGTCGAGCATGTACAGGGCCGGGAAGGTCGCGTCCGGCTTGGCGTTCCAGTCCCGGGCCAGCAGCACCTGCACCTGGAACGGCGCGCCCATTGCCGGGGAATCCACCCACAGCGCGACCCGGCGGTCGGTGATCCACTGGATCTTCGAGACACCGGGAATGGACCGGAGTGCGTTCGGCGCCGCGCGCATCGCCCGCGACTGCGGGGGCGCCACCGTGGTGGTCGGGGCCTCGGTCGTGGTCGGGGCGGTGGTCGTCGTGGTCGGGGCGACGGTGGTGGTCGTCGTGGTCTGCGCGGCGGTGGTCGTCGGGACGGCCGCGGCGGCAGTGGACTTCGCGACGGGCGTGGTCGTGACCGGGGCGAAGGTCTCCGCCACCGGCGTGGTGGCGGCAGGCTTGGTCGTGGTGGTCGCGGTGGCCGACGTGGTGGTGGTCGTGTCGTCCGGCGCTGCGAACGCGACGGCGGTCGCGGTGGTGAGCCCGGCCGCGGTCGGCAGGACCAGCGCGGCGGCCAGCAGACGGGCCACCCGGCTACGGCGCCCGCTCGTCATTGCGCTCCCCCCGGGCCGTGCACCGGGCTTCCTCAGTAGTGGTCGCATCTGACGACAACTCTCTTTCTGCTTTCGGCCAGCTGACGGATCAACTCGGCACTTGGCTCGGCTTGCCCCCGACCCACGCGGGCGCCGTGCCGTGGCGCCTGTCGCTCGTCGTTCTTTCTAACACGCTGGTCAGGTGGGACGCAGGTGACGCGCTGCTACCCGTGGTGCATTTGTTACTCGGACTCGGAAGGGCCCGAACCGCAGATGCCGCCCCGCGCGGCCGGGATCGGCGCGTGGGGCGGCATCGACGAGTTCACAACTTGGATCCCGGGATCAGTGCGCGTTCAGCGCGTCCAGGATCTGGTTGCGGGCCTTGAAGAGCTCCGCCGACCAGTACGGCCACGAGTGCGTGCCGTTGGACGGGAAGCTGTAGGTCGCGGGGATCCCGAGGGAGGCCATCCGGACCTGGAACGCGCGGGTGTTCACCAGCGCGAGGGCCTCGAGGCCCATGCCGTTGGCGGTGTTGTAGTAGTCGATCGGTGCGCGCGGGTGGTCGTACTCGCCCGGCAGGCCGCTGGCCGAGGACACGTACAGCGACAGGCCCTTGAGCTGCGGCGCGAACACGAACGGGTCGTTGCGCAGCCATGCCTTGCTCCACGGCGGACCCCACATGGCGTCGACGTTGAAGCGACCGGCGTCCAGCATCGCGACGCGGATGGCCTCACGCATGCCCGGCGCCGAGATGTTCAGGTAGCCCGACAGCGAGCCGGCGAACTTGAACTGGTCGCGGTGGTAGGCGGCCAGGGTCAGGGCGGCGGAGCCACCCATCGACAGACCGAGCACGCCGTTGTTGTTGCGGGAGACGCCGCGGGTCTCGAGGTAGTCCGGGAGCTCCTTGGTCAGGAAGGTCTCCCACTTGTACGTGGACTTCTGGCCGTTGAAGTTCGACGGCGCCATCCAGTCGCTGTAGAAGCTGGACTGGCCGCCGACCGGCATCACCAGGGTGACGTTGTCGTTGCGGTACTGATCGAGCGCGTTCGTCTCGAAGGTCCACGCGTTGCGGTCGTCACGGGCACGGAGGCCGTCGAGCAGGTACAGCGCGGCGTTGCCACCGCGGGCTGCCCACTGAATCTGGACCTTGATCGGGCCCATCGACGAGGGCACCATGACCTCTTCGAATCCACCCGACGGAGCGCGGTGCGCGATCGGTGCGGCGCCGGCGACGGCAGTGCCCGCAATACCAGCGGTCACGGGCAGGACGAGCGCTGCGGCCGAGAGGCCGAGGAGGCGTCGTTTGAGGTTCGTGGAGAACCTCGGTCTGCCTATACGCATGAATACTGCTCTCTTTCTTCTCCTGCGGTGCCCGCGACTCCACTGTGGAGGGAAGCGGCCCGGCGATCGTCGGTAAGCCACAAAACCTGCCGACCCCACGCAAGCGAGATCGGCAGTGGAACTGATCAAGGTCACACTGCGCTCGCTGGACTGTATGTCACGGCGAAGGGTCTGACAACCGGTGCCTCGGCCCCCGATCTTCACGATTCGAGGCTCGGTACCGAGGCGAGCACACCCTATCCATCGACTAGCAGACAACGAGCGTTACACAAATGAGATATTCATCCCAGGAAGCCTGTCCTACTTGGGCCTTTCCGGCGGTGGCGTGAGCCCGCAGCGCTCGATTTCATAGGCAGGAACCCGGTCGATGCGGTACTCGGCGTAGTGGAACGCGCGCTTGAGGTTGCGGATGAATAGCGGTCGAGTCAGCTCGCCGCGCGAGGACGCCAGCAGCTCCTGGGTGTCCGGACAGGTCAACGCGACCTGAGCCTGCGCGACCCAGTTCTCGTCCAGGTACCAGGGCAGCCACGGATGCTGGTCCACCATCCCGGTGTCCGCGACCACCCAGTCCGGGTAGAGGGCCTTGTCGTGCCCGATCCGACCGTCGTCCAGACGCGCCGTGTGCGCGGCGAGCGGGTACGCCAACCCCATCTGGTCGATCACCTTCACGTCGAGCCCGACGTTCATGCTCGTCATGCCGAGGTTGAGGAAGTACACGGTGTGGCCGGCGCCGCCTTCGGGGATCGGCGCAGGCGGCGGGACGAGGTCCCAGTAGGTGTAGTAGGCCGCGGGCAGCAACAGACCGCCATCGGGCGTGTTGGCGATCGTCTCCACCATCGCTCGCATCCGCGGGTAGTCGAGGTAGTCCTCGGCCCGGATCGGATGCGCGTGGCCGGTGTTGAGCACGTAGAAGGCGCGCTCGTCGACGATGCCCGACTTGCCGACCACCGTGCCGTTCGGCATGCCCTGGGCGGTGGACGCGACGATCGCCCAGACCACCGTGACCAGCCAGGCGGCCGCGCCGACGGCGAACAGTCCGGTGGCGGGGGTGCGGCCCCACTGCCCTCGCTGCGGCAGCCGGACCGGCAGCACCGCGATCGGCAGGATGAAACAGAACAGGACCGGCAGGAGCACCCGGCCGTGCATGAAGTCGCCGCCGACCCGCACCGAGTAGACGCCGAGCAGCAACGCGGTGACCAGGACCACCGCGACCACAGCGGCCGGACTGTGCAGCCGGGACTGCCAGTTGCCGTGGGTGCGCTGAGCGCCGCTCCCCCGGAGGTGGCGCAGCAGCATCCACCCGGCGTACCCGCCGAGCAGGAGCAGCGGCAGCCACAGCCAGTACGGCCCGACGAGATTCCACAGGTAGGTGAAGCCCTGCCCCCACTTGGCGCCGCCCGCGTCCTTCGACACCGCGGTGTTGGGGTAGGGCAGTCCGTAGTAGCCCATCCGCCAGATCTGGTAGAGCACCGGGACCGCGCCCGCGACCGCCACGATCGCGACGCGCAGCTTCCAGCTGCCGGGGGCCAGGAAGATCAGGAGGAGCGCCAGGCCGGACAGGATGACCATCTCGGGTCGGACCAACGGCCCGAGGCCCGCGACGAACGCGAGGGTCAGCACCGCGGTGGTGGTCGGCTCGCGTTGCGCCCAGCGCACCAGCAGCACCCACACCAGGGCGATCCAGAAGATGACCAGACAGCTCTCGAGCCCGGACGTGGCGAAGTCACGGGCCGGGGGCACCGCGATGTAGGCCAGCGCGCCCGCGGGCAGCAGCAGCGTGCCTGCCGTTCCGCCGGTGCGACGCCACAGCGAACCGGTGCCGACCATCGCGAGCGCGATCGCGCCGCCGGAGAGCGCCAGCGCGAGGGTGAGCACGACGTACTCGAGCCGAATGTGGGTGAGCCAGCCGAACGCGTAGACCAGGTAGGTCCACAGGGTGCTGGTGTTCGCCTCGACCCGCTCGCCCGCGTTGAACACCGGGCCGTTGCCCGCGAGCAGGTTGCGGACCGTGCGAAGCACGATCAGACCGTCGTCGGCGATCCACCGGCGCTGCCAGCCGCCCCAGACGAACAGAGCAGCGGTCAGCACCACACCGGCGACGTACACCCAGCGCGCGGTCGAGGCGGACACCGTCTCACGGTTGTTCGCCCCGGCCGGACCCGGGGTCGTCGTGCGGATCGCGTCAGGCGATGTAGACAGCGACACCCACCACTCCGATCCAGGCGATCGCGAGGAGTTGGAGTACACGGTCCCCCAGTGCGATCTCTTCCGGCTCCCCCGCCTCGCCGCCGTCGACGTCCACCGCGTACCGCAGGATCGCGATGGTGAACGGAATCATCGAGATGGCGAACCAGTTGCTGGCATGCGCCCGGTCCTGCTCGAACGCCCACAGTCCGTAGCAGATCACCACGGCCGTCGCGGACAGCGTCCACACGAACCGCAGGTAGGTCGCGGTGTAGTACTCGAGCGACTTCCGGATCTTGGCGCCGGTCCGCTCGGCCAGCTGTAGCTCCGCGTAGCGCTTGCCGGCCGCCATGAACAGCGAACCGAACGCCATGATCAGCAGGAACCACTGCGAGAGCGGGATCTCCGCGGCCACGCCACCGGCGATCGCACGGAGCAGGAAGCCCGAGGACACGATGCAGATGTCCAGCACGGCCTGGTGCTTGAGTCCGAAGCAGTAGGCGAGCTGGATGGCGATGTAGACCGCCATCACGACCGCGAGCTGCCAGTTGGCGACGAACGAGAGCCCGATCGAGCCCGCGAGCAGCACCACCGCCATCGCATAGGCCAGTCCCACCGGCAGGACGCCGGCCGCGATCGGCCGGAATCGCTTGGTGGGGTGCGCACGGTCCGCCTCGACGTCCATCGCGTCGTTGACCAGGTAGATGCCGGACGCGGCCATGCAGAACACCACGAAGGCCAGCGCGACCGGCAGCAGCACGTCGGCCTCGGTCACCGAGCCCGCGGCGAGCGGAGCGGCGAGCACGAGGACGTTCTTCACCCACTGCCGGGGCCGGAGGGCCTTGACGATCCCGGCGGCCAGCGACTTCGGCGGACCGGTGACCTCGGACGGGTGCTCGCTCATTTCACTCCATATTTCTGTTCGGCCCGCAGCACCACTGCGGCCGAGACTGCGCCCAGTGCGGATCCGGCAAGCACATCGGTCGGGTAGTGCACCCCGAGCACGAGCCGCGAGAGCAGCATCGGGGGCACCAGCACCGCGGGCAAGGGTAGCCCGGTGAGCCGGCCGAGCAGTACGGCGGCAGCGGTGGTGGACGTCGCGTGCGAGGACGGGAAGCTCAGCTTGCTCGGGGTCGAGACGTTCACCGCCACCGAGGGGTCGTTGGGACGCGGACGCCGCACGACGCGCTTGATCACGATCGACGCCGCGTGCGCGCCGACCGCGCCGACCGCGACGCCCGCCCACTGCCGCCGCCGGGGGCGGTCCAGCGCGGCGCCGAGGCCCGCGATCGCGACCCAGCCGAGCGCGTGCTCGCCGAAATGGGACATACCGCGGGCGGCCGCGACCACGCCCGGCCGCGCACCGACGGTCGCCTGAACCAGGTTGAGGATCTTCACCTCGGCCGCAGATTCGGCGGGACCGGTCACCAATGCGATCCCGTCAGGCCTTGTACTCGAAGACACTCTCCCACCTCTCCTTGCTGGTCAGTGACGGCACCGCGGCGGCGTACTCGCCCTTGAGCTCCGGGAACCGGGTGGCCAGCTCGCGGCGCAGCCGGAGGGCCTCCTTGAGCAGTGCCAGCGCCTGCCGCGGGTCGCGCTTGCGGTAGACCACGCCGCGACCGTCCGCGGTGGTGACGGTGACGCCGTCGACCTGCGAGAGCAGGAACCAGCGGGCGTCGAGGGTCGGCACGTTCAGCTGCGGGCGCTCGTGATGCTCCTCGTGCGCGGGCTTGACGTTGTGCACCAGCCCCTTGGCGAGGCGGACGACCTTCGCGAGTGGACCGTGCGGCTCGCCGACGGCGCCGACCTCCGCGCCCGAGGGCAGCGGCAGGCTGGTCGAGGACGGCAGCACGACGGCGTCCGGGTACTCCTTGCGCATCGCGTGCACCTGGCCGAGCGCGGTCGGCAGCTGCGCGGCGATGTGCTCCGGGCCGGCGAGGAAGTCCGCGATGGCCTGGTTCTGGATCGCGACGGTCGAGTACTCGAGGCACAGCAGGTGCTTGATCGTCGCCTTGACGGTGTCGAGCACCAGGCCGCGACCGTTGCCCGGCATGTACAGCGCCGCGACCACCAGGCGGTTGCGCAGGTGGAAGTAGGCCTGCCAGTCGATGGCGTCGTCCTTGTCGGACCAGGCCATGTGCCAGATCGCGGCACCCGGCATGGTCACCGTCGGGTAGCCGGCGGCCTTGGCGCGCAGGCCGTACTCGACGTCGTCCCACTTGATGAACAGCGGCAGCGGCTGCCCGATCTCCTCCGCGACCTGCCGCGGGATCATGCACATCCACCAGCCGTTGAAGTCGACGTCGATGCGCCGGTGCAGCAGCCTCGAGTTCTCCCGGTCGCTGAGCGGGTGCTTCGAGAAGTCGTGGTCGTACTCGACGTTCGGGGCGGCGGACCACATGAAGACGCCGCGGTTGATCGCCTCGCCCATGGTGTGCAGGTGGCTGCGCTCCTGCAGGTTCAGCATCTGCCCGCCGACCAGCATGGGGGACTTCGCGAACCGGGACATCGCCAGCGCGCGGAGGATCGAGTCCGGCTCGATCTCGATGTCGTCGTCCATGAACAGGATGTGTTCACAGTTGGTGGTCTTCAGCGCCTCGTACATGACCCGGCTGTAGCCGCCGGAGCCGCCGAGGTTCGCCTGGTCGTGGATCGCCAGCCGGTCGCCGAGCATCGCGGCGGCCTCGGCGAAGCCGGGCTCGTCGCGAACCTTGCGGGTGCCCTGATCGGGAATGATGACGGCGTCGATCGCGCCGAGCACCAACGGGTCCGAGCCGAGCGCGGTCAGCGCCTTGACGCAGTCGGTGGGACGGTTGAAGGTCGGGATGCCGAGCGCGACCCGGCCCGCACCGGGCGCCTCGACCGGCGCGAACCAGCCGGCGGACTCGAGTACCACGTTGGTGTCGGACGTGACGTCGAACCAGATCCAGCCGCCGTCCTCGAACGGGGCCAGCTCCACCTCGAGCTCGATGGCTGCATCTCCGTCCTCGAACTCCTTGCCCTGCACGTGAATTCGCGAGGAGTCGGCCTTCGAGCGGTACACGTCGACGCGGCCGTGCCCGGACAGTTCCAGGCGCAGCACCACCGAGGTCAGCACGCTCCAGCGGCGCCAGTAGCTGGCCGGGAACGCGTTGAAGTAGGTGCAGAACGACACCTCGGACTCGCTACCGATCGCCAGCGAGGTGCGCGAGGTGGAGTGCGCGCGCCGGGCGTTGGTCCCGGACTCCTCCAGGTAGAGGGTGCGCACGTCCAGCGGCTCACCGGGCCGGGGCAGGATCACCCGCTGCAGCAGCGCCTTGCCGCGCAACTCGACCTCGTCGAACAGGGTGTCCTGTTCGATCAGGTGCCGGGGGGTCACGCGCCGGCCCCGTTGCCTTCGTTCCCGTTACCCAGCGGCGTGCCGGCCTCGAGGTGCGGGCGGAGCGTGTTGTCGAACATGCTCAGGGCACTGGCGATGGCCATGTGCATGTCGAGGTACTGGTAGGTGCCCAGGCGGCCACCGAAGAGCACCTTGCGCTCGGCGGTCTCCTGCTTGGCGCGGGCCCGGTAGGCGTCGAGCTTGGTGCGGTCCTCCGGGGTGTTGATCGGGTAGTACGGCTCGTCCTCGGACTCGGCGAACCGCGAGAACTCGCGCATGATCACCGTCTTGTCGGCCGGGTACTCGCGCTCGGGGTGGAAGTGCCGGAACTCGTGGATGCGGGTGTACGGGACGTCCGCATCGTTGTAGTTCATCACCGGGGTGCCCTGGAAGTCACCGGTCGGCAGCACCTCGGTCTCGAAGTCGAGGGTGCGCCAACCCAATTCGCCGTCGGCGTAGTCGAAGTAGCGGTCCAGCGGGCCCGTGTAGACGACCGGCGCGTCGGGGCTGGCGGCGCGCAGCTCGTCACGCACGTCGAACCAGTCGGTGTTCAGCCGGACCTCGATGAGGTCGTCCTTGGCCATGTTCTCGAGCCACGCGGTGTAGCCGTCGACCGGCAGACCCTCGTAGGTGTCGTTGAAGTAGCGGTTGTCGAAGGTGTAGCGCACCGGCAGGCGGGTGATGTTGCCCGCGGGCAGGTTCTTCGGGTCGGTCTGCCACTGCTTGGCGGTGTAGTCACGCACGAACGCCTCGTACAGGGGGCGGCCGATCAGCGAGATCCCCTTCTCCTCGAGGTTCGCGGCGTCCTTGACGTCGAATTCGGCGGCCTGCTCGGCGATGAGCGCCCGCGCCTCCTCGGGGCTGAAGTAGCGCCCGAAGAACTGCGAGACCAGGCCCAGGCCCAGCGGGAACTGGTAGGCCTGTCCCTTGTGCATCGCGAAGACGCGGTGCTGGTAGCTGGTGAACTCGGTGAACTGGGTGACGTAGTCCCAGACCCGCTTGTTCGAGGTGTGGAACAGGTGCGCGCCGTACTGGTGCACCTCGATGCCGGTCTCGGGCTCGGCCTCGGAGTAGGCGTTGCCGCCGATGTGGTGGCGCCGGTCCAGCACCAGCACCCTCTTGCCCAGCTGGGTCGCGGCCCGCTCGGCAATGGTCAGTCCGAAGAAACCGGAACCGACGATGATCAGGTCGTACTGGCCGGGGGTCGCGGAGCCTGGGGTTACGGAGGTCACGGGCAACCAGGGTATCGGAAGGGGGTGGCTTCGCCGCTCGTGCGTCCAGCGGATCCGACACTTCGGGCAGCCTTGCATTGCTGGTCGGCATCGCGCGCGAGCGTTACCGTTCGGCCATGGAATCCCAGAAGCGGCCGATCCACGAACGAGCAAAGGTCGAGCCCACGGGACACCCCGGCGAACCACACGGTCAGGGCCTGAACGCGAAGCTCAACTGGCTGCGCGCGGGGGTGCTCGGCGCCAACGACGGCATCGTGTCCACCGCCGGACTGGTGGTCGGCGTCGCGGCCGCGACCACCGAACGCGGTCCCATCTTCACCGCGGGGGTGGCGGGGCTCGCGGCGGGCGCGGTGTCGATGGCGCTGGGCGAGTACGTGTCGGTGAGCACCCAGCGCGACACCGAACGCTCCCTGCTGGCGAAGGAACGCACCGAGCTGGCCGAGACGCCCGCGGCGGAACTGGCCGAGCTGGCCGGACTGTACGAGGCCAAGGGCCTCTCCCCCGCGACCGCGATGACGGTCGCGAAGGAACTGACCGAGCACGACGCGTTCGCCGCGCATGCCGACGCGGAGCTGGGCATCGACCCGAACGAGCTCACCAACCCGTGGCAGGCGGCCGGGTCGTCGGCGGTCTCGTTCACCATCGGCGCCCTGCTGCCGCTGGTCGCGATCCTGGTCACGCCCGCGACAGTCCGGATCCCGGTCACCTTCGTCGCCGTGCTGATCGCGCTGGCGCTGACCGGCAGCATCAGTGCGCGCCTGGGCGGGTCGGACCGGGGCCGGGCGGTGCTCCGGGTGGTGCTCGGCGGTGCGCTGGCGATGGTCGTGACGTATGCCATCGGTCAGCTCTTCGGCGGCGTCGCCGGCTGATTCGAGCCCGATCGAGCCCGGTGCGACCCGGCGGTAGGCTCGGGCCCGTGTCAACGCCGGAATCGACCCGGAACTACGGCGGCCGGTCGGTCGCGGACCGGCGGGCCGATCGACGCCTGCGGTTTCTCGATGCGGCCCTGACCGTCTTCGCGACCAAGTCCTACGCCAACAGCACCATCAGCGACATCTGCGCGGAGGCCGGCCTCTCGCGCAGACAGTTCTACGAGGAGTTCGCCGGTCGTCAAGAGGTCCTCGTCGCGCTGTACGACGACATCCAGCGGGACGCGGGCGCCGCGATCACGGCCGCGTTCGAGTCCGCGGCCTCGACCGACCTGTGGCAGACCGCATCCACGGTGATGACCGCCTACGTGACCTCGATCGGGACCGACGCCCGCCGCGCGAAGATCGCGTTCGTCGAGATCGTCGGCGTCAGTGAAGAGGTGGAGCGGCACCGCCTCGCCCAGCGCGCGCAGTGGGGCGTGGTGTTCGAGAGTCTGCTGGGACAGCTGGTCGGCGCCGACGTGCACCCACCCGGCGGATACGAGATGTCGGCAACGGCCTTCATCGGTGCCGTGAACGGGCTGGTCCACCAGTGGAGCATCATCGACCCGCGGCCACCGGTCACCGATCTCGTGGAGGTCCTGAGCACCATCCTGGTGGCGCTGGTCAGCGAGCGGCCCACCGCCCGCTGACCGGTTGGCGTGCTCGACCGTTCAGCCCTGCGCGCCGATCGCCTTGCCGAACAGGCCGGCCAGCACCTCACCGACCGCGGCGGTGAAGGTCGGCCAGGTCGACTGGTCGAGGGCCATCGACCCGACGTCGCGCGTGGAGCAACCCGGTTCTGCGGGCACCCCGTCCATCCGGTCCTTCAGCCAGAGCAGCGCGCTCGGCGCCCCGATCGCCCCGAGCGAGAGGTGCTCGCTGGCGTGGTCGCGGGTGTACGTCACCCGCGCCGACGGGTCCTTGCAGTAGGTGTCGACGAGGGTGTTCACCTGCCCGACCGGGATGATCCAGTCGGGATTGGACTGGTAGAGGAACAGCGGCGCCGTCGGCACGGTCTGGCCCATCCGGGTCCGGTCGATCACCGAGCGCACCGCCGGCTCGTCGAGGGGATCACCGGGCACGTCGAGCAGGCCCTTGTTGTTCACGAACGGCACCAGCGCGGCCTGGTAGGCGACACACAGCGGATTCTTCGCCGTGACCAGCGCGCGGCCCAGTGGGTTCATCTTCTGGTCGAGGAACTGCTGGAACTCGGGGTACTCCCGGCCGAGACCGATCACGGCACCGAGCACCAGACCGGAGGGCGCTGCGTTGTTGGCGTTGTTCAGCACCACGCTCAGGTCGGCTGGCACCCCGCCCGCCGCGACGCCCACGACGTTCAGCTCGGGCGCGTACGACGGCTGCAGTTCGGCGGCGTGCCCGGTGGCGGTCGCGCCGCCCGAGTAGCCCCACATGCCGACGCGGGTCTGCGCCCCCGGCAGGTCCAGCGGCGCGAACCGCTGGGCGGCCCGAATGCCGTCCAGGGTGAGCCGGCCACCGAGCGGGCCGGCGGCGTACGCGGAGTTCGGGCCCTGGTAGTCGGGCACCGAGACCGCCCATCCCTGCGCCAACGCGGTCTGTACCTCGAGGAACTCGGCGGAGACGATCTGCGATCCGGTGACGACGGTCGGCACCGAGGCCAACTGCATGGCGTACGAGGGTGCGCAGTACTGGGCGGTGGCGTCCTCCGCGATCTGGAACGACAGGAGCTTGCCGCCGCCGCGGGCCTGGCCGCGCGGCTCGAGCACCGTCGTGACCGCCGCGACGGGCTCGCCGCGCGTGTTGGTCGATCGGTAGGACAGCTGCCAGGCGTCGACGTTCACCGGGATCGCACCGAAGTTTGCGACGTTCACCGCACGCGCCGCGATGATCTCGCCCGGCTGCAGGGACCGGTAGGCGTCCGGTGGGGGCGCGTAGAACGCGGGATCGAGCTCCGGCGGGCTCGGGGGCACCGGGAACGGCAGCGCGGGCTGCACCGCGACGTCGGACCGGTCCACCGGCGCGGCGACCGCCGACCCCACCCCCGTCGTGACCGACAGGACGACCGCGGCCACCGCGCCGCCCACCTGTGTCAGCCGTCGTCGTCGCATTGTCCGCATCGATGTCCCCCACCGGTCAAAGTGAGACCTTGCCGTCTCACATTCTGTCGGGAGAGGTTACAGATGTGACCCGGGTCGCACAATCCCTTCGAGGTGGCCGCGACGGTCGCGCGGCGGCGATCTCAGCTGGGCGCCAGGAGCACCGGCACCACGAACTGCTCGACCATGGCCCGCTCGTCCGCCTCGTCGGCACCGGGCACGGTGAGCAGCGACACGATCACCCGCACCAACCACCGTGCGCGACTGGAAATTTCGCGGTCCTGAATACCCGGCACCGAGGCGAGGAACGTCGCGCCGAGCACCTCGATGACCTCCGAGGTGCTCGCGAGCTCGGAGGCGATACCCGCATCGCCGAGCCCGAACCAGGCCGCCAGGGTCGGCGTCGCGCGCACCTCGTGCACCGATGCCAGTATCGCGGTGGTGATCCGCTGCCGCGGGTCCTCGATTCCGGCGACCGTGCCGACCACCCGCTCCCCGAGCCGCCGAGCCTCGCGGTGCACGAAGGCCAGGTGCAGCGCGCGCCTGCTGTCGAAGTAGCGGTACAGCGTGGCGCGTGAACACCCCGCGGCCTTCGCGACCTCGGCCATGCCGGTTGTCGCGACACCGCGCTCGACGAAGAGCTCCGCGGCCGCGTCCAGGATCTTCTCGGCGGCGATCTCGGTGCGCGCGTCCCGCAGCCAGGACGCGGCCGCGGTGCTCACAGCCCGGTCACCGAGAACGGCACGTGGGTGGGCCTGCGGACGTAGTTGCCCGCCGCGTACTCGATGCCGTCGACGTCCACGGTGAAGTCTGGGCAGCGGGCCAGCAGCTCCTCGAGCGCGACGCGCGCCTGCATCCGTGCGGCCGCCGCGCCGAGGCAGTGGTGGCTGCCGTGACTGAAGGTCATGATCTGACGCGGTGCGCGCAACACGTTCAGCTCTCCCGCGTCGTCGCCGAAGAACCTCGGGTCGCGGTTGGCGGAGCCGTAGACCAGCAGCGTCTTTCGGCCGGCGGGGATCGTGACGCCGTGCAGGCTGACATCGCGGGTCGTGGTGCGCGCAAGACCCTGCACCGGCGAGGTCAGCCGCAGCAGTTCGTCGACGGCGTCGGCGATCCGGGCCGGATCCTCGAGCAGCAGCGCACGCTGGTCGGGCCGCTCGGTGAGCAGCGCCGACGACCCGCCGAGCATGCCGGTGGTGGTGTCGTTGCCGCCGGTGACCATGGTGAAGGCGAAGCCGAGGATGGACAGGATCCCGGCGAAGTCGCCGTCCGCGCCCATGCCCGCCGCAACCAGGTGCGAGATGGTGTCGTCACCCGCGTTGCCCGCGGCCGCCTCGGTGCGGCGACGCTCGATCAGGCCGCCGAAGTACCCCATCAGCTCGCCGACCGCATTGGCCGCCTCGAGCGGATCGCCGTTGGCGTTGGCCGCGACGATGGCGTCGGTCCAGCCGTCGAACTGGCCGCGGTCCTCGTCCGGCACGCCCAGGTAGTGCGCGACGACCATGCTGGGCAGCGGCTTGAACAGTTCGGTCACGATGTCGCCGCCGCCGGCCGCGCGCAACCGCTCGATGCGCTCGACCACGAACTCGCGGACCGCCGGCTCGACGGCCTCGACCTGTCGCGGCGTGAAGCCCCGGGCGACGAGCTTGCGAAAGTCGGTGTGCTTCGGCGGGTCCAGCATCACCAGCGGCGGGTTGTCCTGCAGCCCGATCTTCTCGAGTTCGCCGTACGTGGTGGTCAGACCGCCGGCGGAGGAGAAGGTCTCGTGGTCACGGGCCGCGGCGAACACATCGGCGTGCCGGGTGAGCACCCAGTAGTCGGCGGCCGGATCGCCCTCGGGAACCACGTGGTGCGCGGGGTCGTGGTCGCGCAGGTCCGCGTACATGCCCCACGGGTCGCGCCAGGTCTCGGCGGAGCGCGGCACGAAGGCCGCTCGGCCGGACATCGTCGTCGTCATGTATCGAGCGTGAGACAGATCGCCGAAGTTGTCAACGGCCGGATTCGGCCGCCCCGTTCGGGAAGCCTGAGCCCCGGTTTCCGGGGCTCAGGCTTCCCGAACTCGGTCGTCAGCCCGCGCTGCCGCTGTCGGGCAGCTTGGCCGTGAGCACACTGGCATCGATGACCTGAGCACCGGTGGCCGACGTCCACACGATCGCGCCGTGCTCGAACATCCGGAACCGCCCGGCCTCGTCGGGCATGGACATCTCCGGGCCGAGCGGTGCGCCGAGAACACCTGTGGGGCCACCGAATTCGGCGTACTTCTTCTCGATCTCACTCGGCGGAACCGGCGCCGGAGGAACCTCGGGAGCCACACCCGGCGCCGGCGGTGCCGCGGGCGGGGCGACGGGGGCGGGCGCACCGAGCCCCTCGGCGATGGTGAACCAGTCCGACTTGATGCCGAGCTTGACCCGCGCGTCGTTGCCGGTGGCCTGCACGGTTCCGTTGGATCCGACCACCTCGAGCCCGGTCACCCGACCGCCGTCCGCGCCGAGATTGTTGCGCGAGGTGACCCTGACCGACCGCAGTTCGCCCACCCCGAACGCGCCGGCGATGTCGCCTGCGGTCAGCGTCTGCGACCAGTCGTGCGTCGGCGAGAGGGCGTCGCCGAGGTCCTCGACCGCCGAGAACACCCCACCGGCGGTGTATCCGCCTGTGGAAGCGGAGAACTCGGCCGACACCGGTTGTCCCCCGCTGACGAGAACCTTGCCCGCGGTCGTCCGCACGGCCTCGGTGGTCCGGAGATCCTCCTTGCTCGTCCCGCTGTACACCTGGCAGTCCTGGGTATCGCAGGTCTCGGCGTAGCCGTACCGCTTCTCCGCGGAGGCGTAGGACCGGGCGGCGATCGCCTGCGCGCGCAGCGCCTCCTTTCCGCCGGAGTCCGCCCACTCCGCCTTGGACTCCGCCGGCACCACACCGAGGAGGTAGTCCTCCATGTCGACGAAGTTGACCACCCGCGGCATCGACCCCTCGAGCGCGGCACCGATCGAACCGCGGAATGCGTTGCCGCCGCACAGCTTCAGATGCTCGTTGGCCGGACGGTCGGTGCCGAGGTCGATCGGGTCCACCCACGGGTGCTCGGTTTCGCCCTGCCACACCACCGCGCCGTCACAACCCGTGGTGACGACGACGTTCGCTCCGCCGGGGGTCGCGGTCAGATGAACGGCGTCACCCGGGGCGATCTCTCGCCCGGCGATGCGGGCGCCGGCATCGGAGTACACCGCGGGGGCCTTGCCGTCGAGACCTAGCAGCCGCACTCCGATTCGCTTGTCCGCCTGCGTTTCCAGCGTGGTTCCGCCGTAGTAGTGCCCGACGATGCGCTCGGCGGACCAGCCCTGTCCGCGCGCGTAACCGTATGCACCCCACTGACCCATGCCACGACCGTGACCGTGGCCGTGCCCGGACAGCGTGAAGGGAGTGTCGGCAGCGACCGCCGGGGCCACCACGGGGGACGCCGACCCCTTCGCGAGGACCAGTCCCGCGACGCCGCCCACCAGCAGCACGGGTGTCGCCGCCAGCGCGAGGGCGCGGACCGTCAGCGGGCGCCGACGATCGCGCACGGCAACACCGGGGATGAATTTCTTTCGGCGGAACTGCGCCATGTCAGGTCTCCTTGTCGACGGAGCCGTACGCCCGGTCACGGGACCGTCACACTGTGGTGAGTACGGGCAGAACGGTCGAGTCTCAAGCTAAGGTTGAGCCTTAGGTGAACTGTGGTTAGTGTTGCAAGAGTGATCGGTGTTAGCAACATCAATCACTTCACTCACATCAGTAACACCGTCCGCGGTCGCGTCGTCCCAGACGACGCGTTTGCGGTGCAACCGAGCGCACAACACAACGAGGAGTCGACTTGCCGTATCGCCGACCGAAGCCGTCGATCGTCCTGGGGACGGTCGCCGCCTTGGCCATCGCGACTCCGGTTGCGGTCTGGGGCGTGACCAGCACCTCGGGTGTCCGATCCACCACCAGTTCCGCGCCGTCCGCGGTGCCCACCCAGATCGCGGAGATCGCGCTGGCGAAGCTCCCCGACATCGTGATCCCGCTCAAGGAACTCACCGGGCTGGATCTGCCGGACGTTCGACTCTCCGACCTGAAGAAGCTGCCACTCCCCAGCGAGATTCCGCTGCCCCAGAATCTCCCGCTGCCCGGCGGCATCACGCTGCCGGACAAGATCGTGCTGCCGCTCGATGCACTACCGTCCCCGCCCACGTCTGCCCCGGCCCCGACGGACGTTGCCGCACCTCTTCCTCCCGCGCCGCAGGCGCCCGCCGGGAGCATCGAGGAGCAGGTCGGCACCGCGGTCAAGGAGATCACCCGCGACACTCCGTTCAGCATGATCGCGCTGACCTCCGAGGCCGGCGCGACCGCGGCCAAGGTGCGCGCCAAGCTGGCCGACGGATCCTGGGGTCCCTGGTTCGCCACCGAGCAGGTCGACTCCCGTAAGAACGACCGCACGACCGGCGGAAAGACCGGCACCGAACCGGTTTTCGTCGGCAACACCAACGCCGTCCAGATCCTCGTGACCAAGGCCGCGCAGGCCGTCGCCGGACTGCCCGCCACCGGCGCGGTCGACCCCGTCCCGGCGCCCGCACTGCCGAACGTGCTGACCCCCGCCGATCCCGCGAAGGCGCCGATCCCCTTCGCGCCCGCCGCGGTGAGCACCCCGCTCCGCGCCCAGGGGCCCGCCCAGCAACTGGCCGACGCCGTCACCGCCGTGCTGATCCAGCCGGGGTCCGGGGCCGCGGACACGTCGTTGACCGATATCGCCTCTCCGGCAGGCGGTTCCGGACCGAAGGTGATCACCCGCGCGCAGTGGGGCGCCGACGAGTCGCTGCGCTGCGAGGACCCGACCTACGACGACTCGCTCGGCGGTGCGACCGTGCACCACACGGCGGGCAGCAACGACTACACGAAGGCCGAGTCCGCCGAGATCGTCCGATCCATCTACGCGTACCACGCCCAGACCCTCGGCTGGTGCGACATCGGATACAACGTGCTCGTCGACAAGTACGGGCAGATCTTCGAGGGCCGCTCGGGCGGGCTGGACCGGAACGTCCAGGGCGCGCATGCCGGTGGGTTCAACGAGAACACCATGGGCATCGCGATGATGGGCGACTTCACCACCGTCAGCCCGCCGCAGGTGACCGTCGACGCGGTCGGCAGGTACCTCGGCTGGCGCCTGGCCAAGGCCGGCCTCGACCCCACCGGCCGGACCACCATGTGGTCCGAGGGCACCGAGTTCACCCCGTACGCGCAGGGCGAGGCCGTCGACCTGCCCATCATTTTCGCGCACCGCGACGTCGGCAACACCAGCTGCCCCGGTGACGCGGCCTACGCGAAGATGGACCAGATCCGCGCCATCGCCAAGGCGAATCCCGGTGGCGGAGGTGGGATCCTGGCGATCGCACCCGAGAAGTCGCCGGTCGTGGGGAATGCTCCCGGCCAGCCGGCGGTGGCACCGGACACCGGCTCGGTGAGTTCGCTCGGCGCCCTGGTGGGCGAGCTGCTCAAGCTCACCGACCAGACCCCGATCGCGCAGAAGTGGATCGCGGAGGGTGGCGACACCGGCAGGCTCGGGGCGTCGCAGACCGGTGAGATCCCGGTGAAGTCGGGCTTCAAACTGGTCAAGTTCGTCAACGGCGTGATCGCGACCTCCCCGAACGGCGGGGTGTGGACGGTGCTGGGCAAGATCTTCGACAGCTGGCGTCAGAACGGTCTCGACACCGGTTCGCTCGGGCTGCCGACCAGCGACGAGTACTCGGTGCCCGGTGGCAAGCGCGCCGACTTCGAGAACGGCTCGCTGATCTTCAACGAGGTCACCGGCGTGGTCACCACCGTCCTCAAGGCCTACAACGAGGCGTACGCGAACGCGTTGCCGCCGGCCGACGCCGCCGCACCTGCGGCATCGGCACCGGCGGAACCCGTTCCGGCGCCGGCGGAACCCGCCCCGGCACCCGCGCCGGCGGGCTGATCGGCACCGGAACAAGTCGACGGCGTCCGCCGCTCCATTCGAGCGGCGGACGCCGCCGGTGTTCGTGCCGGACCCCTCAGCCGGCCAGCCGACGCAGCCCGAGCCGCAACCCCGCGGGCTTGAGCGTGAATTCCTCGGCCACCTCGAGCTCGTAGCCGGGTACGGGTTCGAGGTCGTAGCGGTGCAGGACCAGCGCCAACGCGAGCACGGACTCGTGCAGGGCGAGCTGTCGCCCGATGCACGCCCGCACCCCGGTGCCGAACGGCTTGTAGATGCCGGGCGGCCGGGTGCGCGCCCGCTCGGGCAGGAAGCGGTCGGGGTCGAAGGTCTCGGGGTCCCCGCCCCACACCGGGTCGCGGTGCACGGCGAAGGTGAGCGCCAGTATCGCCTGACCCTCGGCCACCGGGTGACCGCCGACGGTGGTGTCCTGCTTGGGTTCCCGGAGATACCCGGGAGCGATCGGCCACAGCCGGAGCGTCTCGTCGATGACCCGGCGCACGTACTTGAGCCGGTGGATGTCGGCGAACACCGGGTCCGGGTCGGACCCTCGCGGCCACAGCGAGTAGATCTCGTCGCGGGCTCGATCAGCCACCTGGGGATTCGTGGCGAGCAGGTGCAGCGCGAACGAGAGTGTGCCCGAGGTGGTTTCGTGGCCCGCGTTGAGGAACGTGATCACCTGGTTGCGGATGTTCTCGTCGTCGAGTCGCTCGCCGGACTCGGGATCGACGGCGGTGAGCATCAGCGCGAGCAGGTCGTCGGTCGGCGGGTCGGGGTCGAGGCGGCGTGCCGCGATCACATCGTCGACCACCCGGCGCACGTAGGCGACGTCCAGCTCGTTCTGCTTGATCGCCCGGCGACGGACGATGCTGTCGATCCAGTGCACGGGCACGCGGAAGGCCCCGTGGCTGACGTAGGCGAACGTCCGTGACACAGCAGCGGCGTAGGGGTCAGGCTCATCCGCGTCGAACGGCCGGAACCTGTGACCGAAGCCGATGCGGGCGATGGTCTCGAGCGTCAACTTGCTGGTGTCGGCGTGCACGTCGACCGGCCCCCGCTCGGCGGCGGTGTCCCAGTACCCGATGAGTTCCCGGGCGGTCTCGAGGATGATCTCGTGATAGTCCTTCATCGCCGACAGCGAGAAGGCAGGCATCAGGATGTTGTGCGCCTTCGCCCAGTTGGGCTCGCCGGAGTACGCGGTCACCAGGCCGTCGCCGAGGACCTCCCGGGCGACCGTGAACGCGAAGCCGATGTGCTTGCCGAACCTCTTCTCGTCGCCGATCTCTGCGTACTCCTGCAGTCCCGAGACGATGACCGCGGACTGGTTGAAGATCCTCGTCTCGAAGACCGGGCCGAGCCGACGCGCAAGTTCGTGCAGGTTCTGCAGCGGCCGACTCGGATCCGCGGAGAGCAGATCACCGACCACCGGCAGCCGGTGCGGCGGATGTGGAAGCGTCGTGATGGTCATGTCGATCGCCTTCCGATGCAGTGGTCGGGTGCGTAAACCTCGAACGGGCGCACCGTTCGTCCCGCTACCGAGCATCGCCCCCATCCGCGTCACCGCCACGCGTAGTCGACTACTCGAATCGGCCGCGACGGGACCTACCCCTCGATCAGACGGTCCACCAGCGCTCGAGAATGCGAGCGACGCCGTCCGCGGAGTTCGAGGTGGTGACCTCGTCCGCGGCGGCGATCGCGTCGCGGTGCGCGTTCGCCACCGCGACGCCGTGCCGGGCCATCGAGAGCATCGGCACGTCGTTGGGCATGTCACCGAAAGCGAGGATGCCAGCGTCGGCGATGCCGATCCGTTCGGCGAGCGCGCGCAGCCCGGAGGCCTTCGTGACGCCGGGCGCCGCGACCTCGATGAGTCCGTTGTTGGTGGAGTAGGTGAGGTCGACGCGATCGCCGACCAGGGGGGCGAGCCGGGAGATCATGTGCGAGCTGGCGATGCCGGGGAGCCGGATCAGCATCTTGACCGCCGGGTGCGCGAGCACCTCCTCGTCCGAGGTCTCGGTGTTGTCCGGGTTCAGCCAGGCGTGTTCGTAGCCCGGCGAGCTCACGAACTGCGGCGTCGCGGCGTCGTGCGCGCTGTTCCCGACCCGCTCAGCGGCGAGGCCGCTGCCCGGCAGCGCCGCCTCGGCCAGTTCGGCCACCCAGGCGAGGGTCTCGGTGGACAGCGTCACCGCGCCGAGTACCCGGTCGGCGTCGCTGTCGTAGAGAACCGCGCCGTTCGCGCACACCGCGAGCGGCGCGAAGCCGAGGCCGTCGACGACCGGGCTTATCCAGCGCGGGGGCCGGCCGGTGGCGAGCACGAAGGGCACGCCGTCGTCGAGCGCGGCGTGCACCGCGGCTCGGGTGCGGGGGCTGACCCGCTCGTCGTCGTCGATCAGCGTGCCGTCGACGTCGCTGGCGATCAGTTCGGGCTTGGCGTGGCGGGTGTCCTGCACCGCACCCATCTTGCCGCACCCACGACGGGCGCGCCGGTGCGCTACCGCGGACGCACCAGGACGTCGTCGAGGGTGACCATCGACAGCCCACGCTGCTTGACGATGTCGACCAACTGCGGGTACACGTGCGTGACCGGCGGATGGTTCGCGTGCCCGATCACGATGGTCTGCGGGTTGAAGTACTTGCGGGCGCACTCGAGCAGGTAGTCCTCGGTGATCACCTGGGAATCCGACAGCGAGCCGTACCAGAGCGTCGGAACCGTGTAGCCGAGGTCGGCGGCGACGCGGTCGACCGTCGTGTTGTGAAATCCGTACGGCGGCCGGAAGAACGGGGCGCCGTCGACGCCGTACTGGTTCTTCAGGAAGTCGCGGGTGCGTTGCAGCTGGCTCGCGACGCCCGCACTCGACAGCTTGGTGAGGTCCGGGTGGTCCCAGGTGTGGTTGGCCAGCTGGATCTGACCCGAGTCGACAAGTGGCCGAAGCTCTTTCCGATTCACCGTCCAGGAGTCGTAGACGGCGGTGACGAAGAACGTGAACCTGGCGCCGGTGTCCTTCGCGAACTTGACGTACGCCGCCACCACGTCCGAGTTGGTCCCGTCGTCGACCGTCAGGGCCAGGGACGTCCCCTGACCCGGCAACGCGGTGATCGTGCCGGGCGACAGGGTGGTGCGCAGCGCCGCGGCGGGTGGCGGGGCCAGCGGCGGCGTGGTCGGTGCGGGCGGCGGGGCCGGCGGCGCGGGCGGCGCCTCACCGGCAGCCGTTGCGCTGCCTGCGGTCGAGCATCCGGACAGGGCGGCAGCGGCCCCGGCCGCGATCATCGTGATGAACTGCCGGCGGTGCATCACCATGTCGCCAGTGTGCCCGGGTGGTCGACCTGAAACGCGCTCCCCGACCGCCGACACGCGGGCTCTCCGACGACAGACATGACTGGGAGGATCCCAGCGCCCCGCTGTGAAAGCGCTGAGAGCGTGCGACCTGGCACTCTGTACGACATGTCCCTCGGCTGGTTGCACCCGTCGCGGTGGAGCGTGCGCACCAGGTCCGCGGTCGCGGCGGCGGTGGTGGTGACGATCTGCCTGGCGATCGCGGGTGCGGTGCTGCTGCTTGTGCTGTTCCGCTCGCTCGAGCACTCGGCCCAGGACGCCGCGGCCGCCCGCGCCACCCAGATCGCCGGACAGCTCCACGGCGAATCACCCGACCGACTGGACCAGTCGCTGCTCGCCACGGACAGCCAGATCGGCGCGGTCCAGGTCGTCGACGGGCAGGGCCGGGTCCTCGCCGGCTCGAACGGCGCCCCGGACATCGCGCTGGTGCCGGGCGCGCTGTCCCCCGGCGAGGCCCGTGACCTGGGCCGGGTGAAGGGCCCGGACGGTGCGTTCGACTACTGGATGTCCGGGCTCGGCACGACGTCCGTCGGCGTCCCCGCCACCGTCCTCGTCGGCGCGGACCGCGAACCGGTCGAGTCGGTCGCGGAGAAGGTCGGCGGGCTCCTGCTGCTGGGCTCTCCGGTGGTCATCGCGCTGGTCGTGTTCGGCACGTACAGCCTGGTCGGGGCCGCACTCCGGCCGGTGGAGGCGATTCGCACACGGGTCGCCTCCATCTCCGGCCCGGACCTCGGGCGAAGGGTCCCGGTACCGCCGTCCCACGACGAGATCGCGCAGTTGGCCACGACGATGAACGCGATGCTGGCCCGGATCGAGGCGGGCCAGCTCGCCCAACAGCGATTCGTCAGCGACGCCTCGCACGAACTGCGCAGCCCGCTGACCACCATCTCGGCCGCGCTCGAACTCGCTCAGGGCAGGCCGGACCTGGTGGACGCGCCGCTGATCGACGAGTCGCTGTTGCCGGAGACCCGGCGGATGCAGCACCTGGTGGAGGACCTGCTGCTGCTGGCCCGTTCCGACGAGGAGGGTCTCGAGTTCCAGCGCGTCGACGTCGACCTCGACGACCTGCTGTACGGCGAGGAGGTGCGGCTGCGCGGAATCGGTTCGCTGCGAACGGTTTCGCGGATCGCGCCCTGTCGGGTGACCGGCGACCGGGCCGCGCTGCACCGGGTGGTCCGCAATCTCGTCGACAACGCGGCCCGATACGCTCGCTCCACGGTGACCCTGGACTGCCACGGCATCGCCGGCGACGCGGTGGTCACGGTGTCGGACGACGGTCCCGGCATCGACCCGGCCGACCGGGAGCGGGTGTTCGAGCGGTTCGTCCGGCTGGACCCGACCCGGACCCGGTCCTCGGGCGGCACGGGGCTCGGGCTCGCGATCGTCGAGCAGATCGTTCGTTCGCACCACGGCACGGTGACGGTCGGCGAGTCCGACGACGGTGGCGCGGTGTTCACGGTGACCCTGCCGCTGGCGCTACCCGATTCGGGCGGCCCCGACGATCAGCCCTCCTCGACGAGCCGATAGCCGACCCCGCGGACGGTGTCGATGGTCGCGGTGCCGAACGGGGCGTCGATCTTGCGCCGGATGTAGCCGACGTAGACCTCCACGACGTTGTCGTCACCCTCGTAGTGACTGTCCCACACAGCACGCAGGATCTCGGCCTTGGTGACCACATTTCCCTTGTTGCGCAACAGGTATTCGAGCACCCCGTACTCGCGAGGTGTCAGCGCGATCGGCACCTCGCCACGCGCCACCCGACGGCGCGCCGGGTCCAGCGTCAACTCTCCCGCGGAGAGGACGGCGGGCCGCTGCGGCGCGCCCCGGCGCATCAGAGCGCGCAGCCGCGCCAGCAGCACGACGAACGAGAACGGCTTGGTCAGGTAGTCGTCGGCACCGAGGTCGAACGCGTCGGCCTGGTCGTACTCGCCGTCCTTCGCCGAGAGCATCAACACCGGCGTCCACACCTCACGCTCACGCAGCTCGCGCAGCACCTGGTAGCCGTGCTTCCCGGGCAGCATGATGTCGAGCACGACCACGTCGAACTCGCCGGTGGACGCGAGCTCCAGTCCGTCGAAGCCGTCCCGGGCGATGTCGACGACGAATCCCTCCGCGGCAAGTCCGCGTCGGACGGTCTCGGCCAGCCGGGACTCGTCCTCCACCAAGAGAATCCGCATGCACACCTCCACCGACCCGCCGCGGGCCACACTCCATTTGTACCCATCCTGCCGTACCGGCGGGAGCGGATCTCAGCGTTCTCACAGCGCGGCCGCCGGCACGACAACGGGAGCAAACAGTAAAGAACCTGAATAGAACAGGTTTCGTTCTCTCAGCTAACTTTCATTCCCAACGGGGCCGCACGCTGGGCATTTACTTTTTCGTTGATTTTCGACACTAACGAACCGGTTCTCGTTTACGGTCCAGATCACGGAAGTTCTTTACTTTGCTCAGCAAGTACACCACCTGAGGAGTGACCTTGACCTTCACCCACGTTCGCCGCACCGCCATCCCGACGGTCGCCGCCGCTGCGGTCGCCGCGGGCAGCCTGCTGATGGCCTCACCGGCCTCCGCCGCCTCCAACTCGATCGAGTTCCAGGGCGCCTGCCAGGCCCGCGCGGTCCTCACCCAGCACATGTCGCAGACGCTCGGCATGACCATCACCGCACCGGACAGCGCGAAGGTCGGCGAGCAGTTCAGCTACACGATGCAGCCGACCGTGAGCTCGCTGCCCGACAAGGAGTCGATCGCCACGACGACCGACATCCAGCGCCTGAAGATCGACTGGGATCTGCCCGCGAATGCCGAGTTCGTCTCCGCGGTGGTCGTCCCCGGCACCGGCAAGGGCCTCACCGGTGTCGCGCCGTCGGTCATCCGCGTCAACGACGCCGGCGAGCCCGATGCGTCGGGCACGATCCTGCGGCTCTCCGGCGACAACGAGACCGTCGCCAACAGCCCGAAGGCCAGCGCCAACACCCCCGGCGGCATCGCCGTCGAGAAGACCAAGACCGACCTGGACGGCAATCCGACCGCCGACGGTTCCACCAAGTTCCAGCTCCCCGCTGTCACCGTGACGGTCAAGGCGCTGGCCGAGGGTGTCGTCGCGCCGACCGTCCGCGTCGCAGGCGAGGCCGCGAACTACAACAGCGACAAGAACTACGACACCTTCCTGGCCCGCGCGTTCGCGCTCGGCTCGCAGCAGAACGCTCCGACGTTCTGCACGCCGAAGGACGGCAAGAGGCCGGCCAACGACGTGCCCGTCAACGCGGGTGGCAGCGCGCTGGCGACGGTCACCGTCGGCGCGGGCACCGTCGATCCGGGTCCGGGCCCGGACCCGGTCGATCCCGGCACCGGAACCGGCTCGGTCGACTTCGGCTCCGTGGACCTCGGCTCCCTCACGTCGATCCTCGGTTCCTGATCCACGGCTGAACGGGTGAGGCCGGCCCCTCGACGGGCCGGCCTCACCGCGCCGGGTTCAGCCCGCCAGCACCCGTTGGATCGAATCATCCGGCGGGGAAACCACTTTCGGCTCCCTGCTGCTGAGCATGTCCGCGACCGCCTTCGGTCGGGCCAACCACTCGCGCGCGGTGTTCCGGGCGACCGTGACCAATCGGCAGTCGCAGTACGCACGAACCCCGTCCGCCTCGATGCCGACGTGCCGGCACAGCGCCACCGCGCGTGAGACGTGGAAGTCCTGGCTGACGATGAGCGCCTTGCGAATTCCGAATGTCGTCGCGGCGCGGGCGCAGGTGTCGTAGGTGTCCAGGCCGTAGTCGTCGCCGACGATCCGCGCCGGGTCGATGCCCTTGGACACCAGGTACGCGGTCATCGCGGCGATCTCGTTCCCGGAGGTGCCGTTGGCGTCGCCGGAGACCAGCACCGCGCGTGCCTTGCCTGCGTGCACCAGCTCCGCCGCGGCATCGAGGCGGCCGGCCAGGAACGACATCGGTTTGCCGTCCTGAACCTTGGCGCCGAGAACGATCACCACCGGAGCCTCCGGCGCATCGTCCGGGTCGTACACGTGCCCGGCCGAGGCGACACCGATCCAGACCATCGAGCCGAGCACCGTCGCCCCCAGTACCGCGAACACCGCGAGGGCGACGCGCAGCAACCGACGCCTCACGCGATCGCCCTGGCCGAGACGGGCACCGATCAGGATCCGTCCGACGACTGCGCCCGTCGGGCCGCCTTCTGCGCGGCCTCCTCGGCGTCCATCCGGTTCGCCTCGTCGAGGGTCGGCGCGCTGCCGCCGAGCCGCGCCGGCACCCAGTACTCCCCTGCCGGATGCTCGTAGCCCTCCTGCAGCGCGTGCAGCATGCCCTCCATCGTGGCGTGCAGCTTCGCGGTCAGCTCACCGGCCGGCTCGAACGGCTGGATCGGCTCGCCTACCGCGATCGAGATCGGAGTGTTGGTGCGCCCCAACCGCTTCGGGTGGCCCTTGGTCCACACCCGCTGAGCGCCCCAGATGACGATGGGGACGATCGGAACGCCTGCTTCGATCGCCATCCGCGCCGCGCCCGACTTGAAGTCCTTGAGCTCGAAACTGCGGCTGATCGTGGCCTCCGGGTAGACGCCGACGAGCTCGCCGGCACGCAGGTCGGCGACCGCCGCCCGGTACGAGTCGGCGCCCGCCCCGCGGTCGACGGGGATGTGCCGCAGGACTCGCATGATCGGGCCGGAGATCTTGTTGTCGAAGACCTCCTTCTTCGCCATGAAGCGGATGTAGCGCTTCACGCTGCGTACCGGCAGCCCCGCGTAGGTGAAGTCCATGTAGCCCGTGTGGTTCACCGCGATCACCGCCCCGCCCTGGGCCGGGATGTTCTCGTCGCCGCTGACCGTGAACTTCAGGCCCTGGGCGGCGAACACCGTGCGAGCGATGCCGATGATTGTTCTGTAGACGGGTTCCACGATCAGCCAGCGTAGTGCGATCGGCCACACCCGCGCATCATGGCGACCCTGGCCGCACGCGGATGCGCCGCCGTGGGCGCGCCGCCTACGCTGGGACCCGTCGTATATCCCAGGAGGCATACCAGTGCAGGTCACCAGCGTCGGACACGCCGGGTTCCACATCCAGACCGAGGCGGGATCGATCCTGTGCGATCCGTGGGTCAACCCCGCCTACTTCGCGTCCTGGTTCCCGTTCCCGGACAACACCGGCCTGGACTGGGACGCCCTCGGCGACGTCGACTACCTGTACGTCTCGCACCTGCACAAGGACCACTTCGACCCCGAGAACCTGCGCAAGCACGTGAACAAGGACGCGACCGTGCTGCTCCCCGACTACCCCGTGCCGGACCTGCGGCGGGAACTCGAGAACCTGGGTTTCACCAAGTTCTTCGAGACCCAGGACTCCGTCAAGCACACGGTGACCGGCCCCAAGGGCGACCTGGACGTCATGATCATCGCCCTGCGCGCGCCCGCGGACGGCCCGATCGGGGACTCCGGCCTGGTCGTCTCGGACCGCGAGACCACCTGCTTCAACATGAACGACGCCCGTCCGGTCGACATGGACGTGCTGCACGAGCAGTTCGGCAAGATCGACATCCACCTGCTGCAGTACTCGGGCGCGATCTGGTACCCGATGGTCTACGACATCCCGGCGGGCACCAAGCGCAACTTCGGCAAGCAGAAGCGGCAGCGCGGCATGGACCGCTGCCGCAGCTACATCGACCAGGTCGGGGCGACGTGGGTGGTGCCGTCGGCCGGCCCGCCCGTCTTCCTGGACGCGGCGCTGCGCGACCTCAACGACGACCACGGCGACGAGGGCAACATCTTCCCGGATCAGATCGTCTTCCTCGAGCAGATGCGGATCCACGGCAACGACGGCGGACTGCTGATGATCCCCGGCAGCGTCGTCGACATCCACGGATCGGACGCCAGCCTGTCGCACCCGATCCCGGACGCCGAGGTCGACAAGATCTTCTCCGACAAGGCCGCCTACATCGAGGACATGGCGCAGCGGATGGCACCGGTGCTCGCACAGGAGAAGGCCTCCTGGGCACCCGCCGAGGGCGAGCCGCTGCTCGAGCCCCTGCGTGCGAAGTTCGAGCCGATCATGGCGCAGTCGGACGTGATCTGCGACGGCATCGGCTACCCCGTCGGCCTGGTGATGGGCGACGAGACGGTGGTCCTCGACTTCCCCAACCGCACGGTCCGCGAGCCGATCGAGGGAGATGGCAAGTACCGCTACGGTTTCCGCATCGCACCCGAGCTGGTTCGAACAGTGCTGCGCGACGACGAGCCGGACTGGGTCAACACCATCTTCCTGTCCACCCGGTTCGAGGCCTGGCGAGTCGGCGGCTACAACGAATTCCTCTACACGTTCTTCAAGTGCCTGACCGACGAGCGGATCGCCTACGCGGACGGCTGGTTCGCCGAGGCGCACGACGACAGCGCGTCGATCGAGTTGGGCGGCTACGAGATTCAGCGTCGCTGCCCGCACCTCAAGGCGGACCTGTCCAAGTTCGGCGTGGTCGAGGGCAGCAACCTCACCTGCAACCTGCACGGCTGGCAGTGGGACCTCGAGACCGGCCGCTGCAAGACCTCGAAGGGTCACGAGCTGCGCTCGTCGAAGCTCTGACCTGCCACGTCGAACGGGCGGTTACCGGAACGTCGGTCGAGTGACCGGCCCGGTATCCGCCCGTTCGGCGTCCTACGACAGGTCCCACAGCGTCAGGTAGTCCTCGCGGCCGAACATCTTCGCCGAATCGACGGCGGTGGGATGGCCCGCGTTCGGGTCGGCGCCGGCCGCCGCGAGGACCCGGACCACCGGCGCCTCGCCCTTGAAGATCGCGCCCGCGACGGGTGACTGGCCGCGCTCGTTGAGCCGGTCGACGTCCGCGCCCCGGTCGATCAGCAGCTGCACGGCCTCGGCGTGACCGTGGTACGCGGCGAGCATCAGCAGGGTGTCGCCGCTGCCGTTGGCCAGGTTCACCGGGACACCCGCCTCGAGGTAGGCGGCAAGGGTCGAGGTGTCACCGGCCCGAGCCGCGTCGAAGACTCGCTGTGCGATCTCCTGGAGCCGGGGGTCGATCGGGTCGTCCGTCATGCACCGACGTTACCGAATGGGGCATTCGGTCGTTCTGACCGACCAAATGTCCCATTCGGGAAGCGAGGGTGGGGTTACGGCCGCAGGACGTCGGTGCCGACGAACGGCTGCAGCGCGACCGGCACGGTGACACTGCCGTCGGCCTGCTGGTGGTTCTCCAGGATCGCGACGATCCACCGGGTGGTGGCCAGGGTGCCGTTGAGGGTCGCGGCGGTCTGCGGCTTGCCGTTCTCGTCCCGGTACCGGGTGCCGAGGCGCCGCGCCTGGAAGGTGGTGCAGTTCGAGGTCGAGGACAGCTCGCGGTAGGCACCCTGGGTGGGCACCCAGGCCTCGCAGTCGAACTTGCGCGCCGCGGACGAACCGAGGTCGCCGCCGGCGACGTCGATGACCCGGTACGGCACCTCGATGGCCGCGAGCATCTCCCGCTCCCACCCGAGCAGCCGCTGATGCTCGGCATCCGCGTCCTCGGGCTTGCAGTAGGTGAACATCTCGACCTTGTCGAACTGGTGCACGCGGATGATGCCGCGGGTGTCCTTGCCGTGGCTGCCGGCCTCACGGCGGAAGCAGGAGGACCAGCCGGCGTACCGCTTCGGCCCCTCGCTCAGGTCGAGGATCTCGCCGGAGTGGTACCCGGCGAGCGGGACCTCCGACGTGCCGACGAGGTACAGGTCGTCCTGCTCGAGGTGGTACACCTCCTCGGAGTGCTGGCCGAGGAACCCGGTGCCCTGCATGATCTCCGGCCGGACCAGCACCGGCGGGATCATCAGGGTGAAGCCGTTCGCGGTCGCCTTCTGCGCGGCCAGCTGCAGCAGTCCCAGCTGGAGCATCGCGCCCGCGCCGGTCAGGAAGTAGAAGCGGGCGCCGGAGACCTTCGCGCCGCGCTCCATGTCGATCAGGCCGAGCGACTCGCTGAGCTCGAGGTGGTCCTTCGGCTCGAAGTCGAAGGTCGGGATCTCGCCGACCGTGTCGAGGGTGACGAAGTCGTCCTCGCCGCCGGCGGGCGCCCCCTCCTGCACGATGTTCGAGATGGCGCGGGCCGCGGCGTCGAGCGCGGCGTCCGCCTCGTGCTGCGCGGCCTCGGCGTCCTTGACCTTCTGCGCGAGTTCCTTCGACCCGGCGAGCAGCGCGGGCCGCTCCTCGGCGGAGGCCTGGCCGACCTTCTTGCCGAGGGCCTTCTGCTCGGCCCGCAGGTTGTCACCCGCGAGCACCGCGGCCCGACGGGACTCGTCGGCGGACAGCAGCGCGTCGACCAACCCGGGGTCCTCACCCCTGGTGCGCTGTGAGTCGCGGACGACGTCGGGGTTCTCGCGCAGGAATTTGAGGTCAATCACAAGGACAAACCCTACTTGGTCGACCCGCGGCGCCGATTTCGGTTTCCGACGCGGAGGCCAGGCGGGCGCGGGAAAGACCGGCCCCGCCCCGGCTGGCAGGCATGATGGAGGGCGATGGCCGACGAACACACCCCCGACAACGTAGACCCGAGCACCGGACCCGCGAACGACGCGCAGGCCCGCGACGGCGCGGCGCCCGACGGTCCCGGACCGCTGGTGACCAGGCTGTCCGGACGCCACATGTCGGCGCGGACCACCCGGCGCGGGTTGATCGCGATCGCGTTGGGCGCGGTGCTCGCCGCGATCGCCACCCTGGTGATCTCCGGCGGCTTCCACAGCGGCAGCGAACTGACCACCCACCCCAACAACGGCGGACCGATGTCCACCGGCGCCGTCGCGGGCAAGGCGTTCGGCACCGCGGGCACGGGCGACTGCCTGACCTGGACGAAGGAGGACGCCAGCGACCTGACCAAGGTGGACTGCTCGGACAAGCATCTGTTCGAGGTGGCCTCCGAGGTGGACCTGAGCATCTTCCCCGGCGCCGAGTTCGGTCCGGGTTCACGCTTCCCCGGCGTGCTGCGCTTCTCCCAGCTCCGCAACGAACACTGCGCGCCCGCGGTCGTCGAGTACCTCGGCGCCCGGTACGACCCCAACGGCAAGTTCAGCGTCGGGCTGATCAATCCCGGCGAGGCCGGGTGGGCGGCCGGCGAGCGCACGCTGCGCTGCGGGCTGCAGCGCTCGAGCACCACCGGCACGCCGCTGCCGATCGTCGGGACCGTGGTCGGCCAGGACGAGTCGAAGGTGTGGGACGCGGGCACCTGCATCGGCATCAATCAGAACGTTCCCGCGGACCCGGTCGACTGCTCGCAGCCGCACGCGTTCGAGGTGATCTCCGTGGTGGACCTGGGCGCCAAGTTCCCCGGCGGCTACCCGGCCGTGCCCGACCAGGACAAGTACCTCGAGGAGACCTGCACCCAGGCCTCGAACGAGTACCTCGGCTCCCCCGACGCGCTGCGGAACAAGACCCTCACCCTGTTCTGGGACAACATCGAGCTCAGCAGCTGGCTCGCGGGCAGCCGGAAGGTCAACTGCTCGGTCGGCAAGGAGCTCGACAGCGGCGGGTTCGCGCCGATCACCAACAGCGCCAAGGGCGACATCCTGATCAGCGGCGCGCCGCCGGTGGCTCCCCCGGCCGAGCCCGAGGGACGGTCCCGGCCGGTACCGCTGCCCGGCGCCGCTCCGTTGGGTAACTGACGTGGCCGTTTCGATGACCGAGGACCGCTTCGAGGAGTTGGTCTCGGAGGCACTGGACCTGATCCCGCCGGAGCTGGCGCGGGCGATCGACAACGTCGTCGTCCTGGTCGAGGACCGCGACGAGCACGACCCCGGCCTGCTCGGGCTCTACCACGGCATCGCGCTGACCGAGCGGGACAGCCACTACGGCGGTGCGTTGCCCGACACCATCACCATCTATCGCGAGGCGCTGCTCGAGATGTGCGACAGCGAGGAGCAGGTGGTCGAGGAGGTCGCGGTGACGGTCATCCACGAGATCGCGCACTACTTCGGCATCGAGGAGGAACGACTGCACCAGCTCGGCTGGGGCTGACGCAGTCGAATTCGGCGGAACCGCGCGGTCGGTCGCGGCGTCCAATCTCCTGACGGGTCAATATCGACGAGCACGCCTCGTCGAGTCCACCGAGGAGGCCGAGACCATGCCAGGCCACGTGTACGTCTCTCCCGACGCTCTCATCTCCGCTGCCGTGCAGCTCGAGTCCCTCGCGGAACGCCTCCGTATCTCCGTCGAGGTCAACGGACCCGCCCTGCACATGGCGCCCGCGGGCACCGACGAGGTGTCGACGATGGCCGCGGGGTTCTTCAATTCGGTCGCGGACAGCTTCCTCCCGTCCGCCGCCTCCGGGATCACCGAACTCGTGACGGCCGCCGCGGCCCTGCGCAAGCACGCCGCCGAGTACCAGGGCCTCGACCACAGCTTCGGCGCCTCGCTCGCCGAGGGTATGTGACGCCGCACCAACCGGATCCGAGGAGACAACGACATGACCATGGGATTCACCGGGGTCGTCTGGCTGCCCCGCGGAGCCACCTGGAACTCCACCGCACTCAACGCAGGCGTCGGACCGGTCCAGCTGTCCGCGGCGAGCACGGCCTGGACGGCCCTGACCGCCGGCCTCGCCGACGCGACCGCCACCCTCACCAAGGTGATGGGCGAGCTGGGCGCCGGGTGGCAGGGCCTCGCCTTCGACAGCGCACTGTCCAGACTCGTCCCGTTCCACGCCTGGACCGAGGCCGCGGGCGCCATGGCCGCCGCGACCGCCACCAAGGCCGCGACCGAGGCCGGCGCACACACGGTCGCGCGGATCGCGATGCCCAGCCTGGCGGAGATCGCCGCGGTCAAGACCGCGAAGGCGGTCGCGTACACGACCGGCGGCGCGCTGGCGGGCGCCGGGGCCGCCACCGAGGCCGCCGACCGCGCCATGGACGTCCGGGCCGCCCTGGTGATGGAGGCCTACGAGGCCGCCTCGAGCATCGTGGCGGTGCCGCAGAGTTTCAGTTCCCCGCCGCCGCTGGCCAACGGCGTCGGCACGGCGTCGGCCGGCGCACCCGACGCGGTCCCGCCGAGCACGATCGCCGCCGACCCCGCGGTGAGCCCGGCGCAGGCTGCTCTCGGCGCGGTGCTGGCGCAGGCGCAGAACCCGGCGGTGGTCGGCGTCGCCACACAGGCGGGCAGCATCGCCGGTTCCGGCGTGAGCGCGGTCGCCTCGACGACCACGTCCCTAGCCCCGTCGGCGATCTCCGCGTTCACCGGCGCCGCCGCGGACCCCGTGCTCGGCGGGACCGCGACGAGCGGGATCGCGACGAACGGGCCCGGGACCCGCTCGTCGGCAGGTGGCTTCGCGGCCACCCGCCCGGTCGGCGCGCTCGGTTCCTCGGGTGCGGTGGGCGGCAGCGGAATCGGCTCGGCTGCGCTGCCGGGCTCCGGCGGGACCGGCCGCGCGGTGCTGCCGGAGGGCTGGGGCGCCTCCCCGACGGGCGGCGACCCGGCGCCCCTGCCCGGGCGCGGCGGCGGCCCCACCACGGCCGTCGGCGCCGATCTCGCCCGCGCGGACGCCGCCGCGGCCCCGCCCCGCGCGGGCCACCTGGGATCACCGGGCACCGGCCGCGGGTTCGGTCAGGACGACGAGGAGCACCGCACGCCGGACTATTTGAAGGGCCTCGAGCACTTCGGCGACGGGCGCGTGGTGATCCCCTCCGTCATCGGGGCGGATCCTCGGTGAGCCCGCTCGAGTCGGTGACTCTCGACCTCGACGAGATGGACCTGCTGGTCCACCTGCTCGCGGTGGACGAGCTGCCGGTGGTGCTCGACGCCGGCCCCCGCTTCGACTCGTCTCCCGCCCGCGACGCCGCGCTCGCCAGGGCCCGGGAGACGCTGGCCGAGCGTGGTCTGCTCCCCGCGGGAGCACCACATCCGGACGTGGCCGACTGGGTCGCTCTGCTCGCCCGACCGTGTGCCGAGATCGCGCTGCGCTGGTACACCACGGGCCGGACCGAGGTCTCGCGCCTGTGCCTGGTTCGCGCTCCGGCAGGCGAACTGCTCGCCCTGCGCGGCCCGAATTCGTATGTGCTGCAACCGTCCGACGGTCACGGCCCGGAACTGCTGCTCGACGCGGTCGGACGCTCGGCGCCGCTCGACTTCGGCCCGGTCAACGCACCGACCGACCAGCTGATCGGCGCGCTGGGGGACTGCGCGAATCGGCTGTCCACGGCCCGACGGCTGGCCGAGCTCGGGATCGACGAGTCCGACGCGAGCACCCTCGCGACGGCATTGGCCGGTATCCGCGCCCACGCCGAGATCGTCGGGATCCGGCACGCCGACGCCGCGGTGACACAGATCGGCGGACCGGTGACGGCGTTCGACACCGACCGCGGCCGGATCGTCGGGACGTCGAGCGTGTCCGCGGACGGGGTCGCGTGGTCCACGCTCAGCCCGGGCAGCGACGCCCGCTTCCGGCAGGCGCTGGCGGACCTGATCGCCGAATTGCGCTGACACTCACGCACCGAACCGCAGCGCCACCTTCCCCGCCGCGGAACGGGTCTCGAGCGCCCGCAACGCCTGCGACGCCTCGTCGAGCGCGAACGTAACGGGCTCCGTGATCCGCAGCTCACCGGACGCGAGCAGCGGACCGAGCTGGGACCACTGCCGCGCCGGGTAGTCCGGAACCGCCCGCAGGTACTCTCCCCATCCCGCTCCGAGCACCGAGACATTGTTCAGCAGAAGGCGATTCACCTTGACGGTCGGGATGTCGCCCCCGACGAACCCGAGCACCACCAGGCGTCCGCCGGTGGCCAGGCTGCGGATGCTGTCGGTGAACCGGTCGCCGCCGACGGGGTCGATCACGATGTCGACGCCCCGGCCACCGGTGATCTCGCGAACGCTCTCGCGCCACCCCTCGACCGACACGACGTGGGTCGCGCGGTTGGCCCGCGCGACGTCCGCCTTCGCCTCGGTGCTCACGACCGCGATCGTCTCCAGGCCCAGCGCGGCCGCCACCTGCAGCGTCGCCACCCCGAGACCGCCGGCCGCGCCGTGCACCAGCACGGTCTCGCCCGCGAGGCACCGGGCCCGCTCCACCAGCGCGAAATGTGCCGTCATGTAGTTCATCAGGAAGCCGGCTCCGGCGGTGAGCGAGACCGCGTCCGGCAGTGGGTACACCGATGCCGGCGGCACCGCCACCGTCTGCTGCCAGGCACCGCCCGGGGCCAGCACCGCGACCCGGGCCCCGACGGTCACGCCGGAATCGGCGGGCGCGCTGCGCACGATCCCCGCGCCCTCGACGCCCGGCACGAACGGCAGCGGCCGCACCACCTGGTAGCCGCCGGAGGTCTGGAGCAGGTCGGGGTACGAGACACCCGCCGCGTGGAGGTCGACCACGACAAGACCGTCGCCGGCGGGTTCGTCCGTCTCCACGACGCACACACCGTCAGGACCGATCGTCTCGGTCACGTGAACCGCCTTCACACACGCCTCCTGGCTCGTTGGCCGCGTCCTCACGCGGATCCCTCATCCGTACCAGAGCGCCGCTCGCCTGGGAACCCGCGGCGGATCGAGCGCGGGTCAGCAGGCGCTCCCCGTGCACGGCTTCTCGCCCTTGAACAGCGCCGCCACGAACGGCGTGCTGTCGGCCTCGGAGGCGGGCACGGTGCCCAGGTGGTCGGTCGGGTAGGTGTGGAACGCGAAGTCGACCCGGTTCGCGGTCAGATCCGCAACCAGCTTCAGCGTCAACGGGATCGGGACGTCGAGGTCCTGCTGGCCCTGTCCGATGAAGACCGGGCGGTCGTAGCCGCTGGTCGGCACGGTGAGGATGGTGCGGGCCGCGTCGACGAACGCCGGGGTGTCGATCGACTTCGAGAAGAGCTGGCCGATCGAGACGTCCGCGTACTTGGTCCGCGCGTCGGAGTAGCAGATGTTGTTCTCGACGTCGTCGAGGATGGTCTTGCCGAGCGGGCTCAGGTACGAGTCGATGTCGACGTCCGGACGCGCGGCGCGCAGCCCGTCGAGGGCGTTGGCGATGTAGACCGTGGTGCCCTTGAGTGGCAGCTTCGGGAACGCCGGCCCGCCGAGCGGCAGCAGGTTCTCGATGTTCGACGGCACGCCGGTCGCGACCGCGCCGCGGTAGTCGAGTTCCGGCGCGTACGCGGTGGCGAGATTGGCGGTGAACATGGTCGCCTGACCGCCCTGGGACTGGCCCATCGCGACCCACCTGTCGGACAGCTCCGGGGTCACCGAGCGCGCCGCGCGCACCATGTCGACCACGCTGTGCGCCGCCGAGCGACCGTCCAGGTAGGGGTGCACGCCCTCGGTGCCGAGGCCCACGTAGTCCGTTGCGACCACGGCGTAGCCCTGCGAGAGCCAGTGCCCGAGTCCGCGCACCGTCCGGTCGGCCGGCACGTTCGCGCTCGGCGCGCACTGGTCGGCGACGCCGGTGGTCCCGTGCGCCCAGGAGACGACCGGCCAGCCGCCCTCGGGCGCCGTGCCCTGCGGGACGTAGACGACGCCGGTGCTGAGCATCGGCTTGTCCCCGGGCCCCTGCGACCAGTACGTCAGCAGCGACGCCTTCGCGATCCCCGGCAACCAGCGGTCGTGGGGCAGTTCGGCGTTCTTCACGACGGCACCCGGAGCTCCGGTGGCCGGGGCTGCGCCCGCGGGCGCAGCGGCGCACATCGCAGCGACGGCCACCGCGGTCGCGCCCACGAACAGGGCGCGCAGTCGACTGGTCAAGGCAGTTCTCCTCACGGTTGTGCGCCCGGTCACATCGCGACCGGGCACACAGACCATAGAAGTAGCTCTACCAGTTGGTCAAGCAATCATTGGCCGGCCGGGCGCCACCGGTCGATCTTCGCGGCGATTCCATCGACGAACAGCGCGAACGCCCCGTCCACCCGGGCCCGGTCACCGGTCCCGAGCAGGTCCAGCGTGAGCCCGCGCACCTGGGCCAGGATCAGCGTCGCCTCGAGTGGCACCTCGTCCTCGGGGCAGCCCGCCGCCCTGAGCCCCAGCTCGAGCGCCGTGAGCCACTGCCCGACGAATCGCGACAGGAACCGCTCGTTCTCCGCGGGACGGAGCACCGCCTGTACGTAGATCTCCAGCATCACCCGGAACCGCGGCAGAACGGCGGGATCCGTTCGCGTGGACCACCATCCGGTCAGCAGCGCGATCGGATCGGCGTCGTCGTCATCGAGCAGCTCGAGCGGAATCGACTCACCGCGCATGTTCTCGACGACCTCGGCGAGCAGATTCTCCTTGCTCCCGAAATGATGGAGCAGCGAGGCGTGCGAGACGCCGACCTCCTTGGCCATCGGTCGCATCGAGAGGCCGAGAACCCCGTGTTCGACGACATAGCCGGTGACGGCGGCGAGCAGCTCCGCGCGTCGGCCCGCGTACCGCTGGCTGCGCTTGTCGACTCGCTCGGTCACATCCACAGCCTACGCAACGCCGAAACTCGTTGAACGGGAAGGATTGCCGCTCACCCCATCGGATCGTCGAGCACGTCCTCCGCCGGCGCGAAGAACGGCGGCAGCAGCGCCCCCCAGCGCACGCACTTCCACCCGCCGCCGGCGGTCGGGGCCAGCTCGATTGTCTGGGTATTGTCCAGGTGGGTGTCCGCGGAGAAGGTGCCGTCGACATCCGCGAGGTAGCGGGCGACGAGGCGGATGGCGGCGCCGTGACTGACCACGAGGACGTCGCCGTCCTCGTCCGCGCGGGCGCCGTCGAGGAACTCCGACCGCAGCGAGCTCACCACCGGGAGGTACCGCTCCAGGATGTCCTCGCCGGACTCCCCGCCGGGGATCCGTGCGCCGAGCTCCCCCGCGTGCCAGGAGTGGAACACCCGCGCGAACAGCTCGTGCGAGGCGCGGTCGGACCGGTCCTCGAGCTCGCCGGCCTGCGCCTCGTGGATGCCCTCGCGCACCTGCACGGTGATACCGGACGCCAGCTCGACGAAGCTCGCGGTCTGCCTGGCACGCAACGCTTCCGACGCGACCACGGCCTTCGGGGGCGGACCGGTCAGTGCGGTCCCGTAGGCCAGGGCCTGCCCCTCCCCGTGCTGGGTCAGCCGGGCGCCCGGCAGTCGGGTGTCCAACCGCCGGGCCACGTTCGCCTCGGTCTGACCGTGCCGGACCAGGATCAGCTTGCCCGCCACCGTCAGTACCCTCCGTCCGGCTCGCCGGCCCGGATGCGGCGAAGCCACTCGGCGGCCTCCTCGTCCGACGGCGGACGTTGCCCGCCGGGGGTCGCGGCCGGCCACGATCCCAGGAACCGCACCGTGTGCTTGCGGTGCAACGCCTTGAGCGCCTCCGCGACCGCGGTGTCCTCGATGTGTCCGATGCAGTCCAGGTAGAACTTGTACGTGCCGAACTCGACCCGCGTCGGACGTGACTCGATACGGGTGAGATCGATTCCACGAGTGGCGAATTCGGACATGGCGCTGACCAGTGAGCCCGGCGAGTTGTCCAGCTGCAGCACCACCGCCGTGCGGTCGGCTCCGGTCGCGGCCGGCGCCGGGCGGGGACGGGTCACCAGCACGAAACGCGTTCGCGCACCGTCGAAATCGGCCACCGAGTCGGCCAGCACGGCCAGCCCCAGCCGCTCACCCGCGAGCGCCGTGGACACCGCCGCGTCCGCCGACCCGGCCGCCACGTCCTCCGCGGCGCCGGCATTGGAGGAAGCGGATTCGACGGCGGCGTCGGGCATGTTCTTCTCGATCCACATCCGCACCTGCGCGCCCGCCACCGGATAGGCGCGGATGGTGCGCACCTGCGCGAGCGTGGTACCGGGGCGCGCCACGATCGTAAAACTCACGTCCAGTTCGGTTTCCGCGACGATCTGCAGCCGGTCCTCGACCGCGAGGGCGTCGAGGGTGGGCGGCACCGGACCCTCCACCGAACTCTCGATCGGGACCACTGCGCCGTCGACGGTTCCCGCGCGCACCAGGGCGAGCGCGGCGGGCGGACTCTGCGCGGCCACCCGCTCGACTGGCCCGTCGAAGGCACCGGACGACTCGAGCTGGGCGAGGGCCATCTCGGTGAAGGTCCCGGACGGTCCGAAGTAGGCGATGCGTGGCACCGGTCCAGATTACGCACCCCCACCGGCACCCCGGCCGGACCCGACCCGACCCGACCGGTCGCGCACCCCGCCGATTCGAGTGAACGGAAGCGTTCACTCGATCAGATCGAACGAACGGTACGTTCACTCGGTCAGGGGCGGGGCGAGGCGGTGCCGAGGGCGGCGGTGATGCCGCGCGCGAGCAGGTGCGCCTCGACCGCGGCGGCGTCCACGACCGCGATCCCCAGCAGCACCTCGCGGACCGCGCCGGCCGCGGCGGCGCTGAGCGCGGCTACGGGAGCCGGGTCGGCTCCGACGTAGGCGGCGCGGATGTCGTCGCCGCGCAGGGCCGCGACCGTCGCCGCCAGGATCGCGACCACCTCGTCCCCGCTCCCGGCGCGGGCGACGAAGCCGGCGTCGGAATGCGCGAGCACGGCGAGGAAGTCGGCCACGTCCGCGTCGGCGAGGCCGGCGTCGAGCCCCGGGTGCGCCCCCGCGGCAGCTATCCGCTCGGCCGATTCGGCCGCCCATCCGCGGCCGGCACCCCCGGGTTGGACGAACACCGCGAGCGGGGCGGGCAGCGGACGCGGATCACCCTGCGCGAGCGCGACGGCGTCGTCGAGGTGCTCGAGCGGGCAGTCCACCTCGACGCGCGTGAGTACCGGCCCGTCCCGCTCGGGCAGTCGGTCGAGGTCGGTGCCCAGTCGCACCCACAGCGGCCCGTCGGACGACTCGGCCCCGTCGAGCGCGGAGACCGGCAGGACCGGCGGCCCGAAGAGCTCGCCGCGGCGCCGCGCGCGTGCGCCCGTGACGTCGGTGCAGATCTCGGACAGCAGGCCGGCGAACGGCGGTCGCGGATCGTTCGGGGTGGGCGGATGCAGGGTGAGCAGGGTGGACACGGCTCCACGGTAGCCGCGCGGGTAGGCCTTGCGCGTCCCGGGACCCTGCACGTAACTTAGGCATGGCTAACCTACTGCGACTCCGAACTCCGGGGACCGAAAGGAGCACCGCCGATGACCGCGTCCACCCCGCTCGCACCGTCCACGGCCGAACGCGTCCGCAGCGCGTGCGCCCGCGCGCGGCCGGCCGTCCTCGCGGTCGACGGCATCGAACCCGTCACCGTCCCCGTCCAACACCTGCGCGCGTGCGGCGACGTGGTGCTCACCGTCCCGACCGACTCCGCCGTCACCGCGCTCAGCTGGCAGGCCTCGCGCGCCGGACTGCCCGCGCTCCTCGAACTCACCGACCAGGCCCCGCTGGACCTGCGCGAACCGGTCCGTTCGCTGGTGTGGCTGCGCGGCGCGCTGCACGCGGTGCCGCCCGAGGCCTCGCGCGCGCTGGCCGCGGCGGTCGCGGCCGAGCATCCCGACCCCGCCCTCCTCGACGTCGGGTACACGACCACCCTGCTTCGGCTCGTGCTCGGATCCGCGGTCGTCGCGGACGGTCACGGCGCCGAACCCGTGCCGCTCGACGACCTGTTCGCCGCCCGCCCAGACCCCTTCCACGCGGTCGAGGACTGCTGGCTCGAGCACCTCGAATCCGACCACGGCGACCTGATCCGTCAGCTCGCGCAGCGCCTGCCGCGGAATCTGCGCACCGGGCAGGTCCGTCCCCTCGGCCTGGACCGGTACGGGGTCCGGCTGCGGATCGAGGGCGCGGACGGGGACAGCGACGTCCGGCTCTCCTTCGACAGTCCCGTCGACGACGCGGCCGCGCTCAACCGGGCGCTGCGCCTGCTCGTCGGGTGCCCGTTCCTCAACGGGCTGCGCGCGCGACCCTGACCGACGGGGCTCCGCGCCCCGTCCGCGCCTTTCACCCCGGTCGGGGTGCCGATCGTGGAGGGGCGGGAGGCGCTACCGTCACGGTGTGACCCGGCTCGACGACTGGCTCCGGCCCGCCCCGCACCCGCAGACCGAGCCGGCGCCCGACCCCGCCGAGCGCCGCGCACTGTGGGTCGAGATCACCATCGTCCTGCTGGTCACCTTCGGACTGAGCGCGCTGTCGAGCGTGCTCTCGCTCGCCGAGAGCGCGCTGGCCCCCGGCGAACTCTCCGACCAGACGATCGCGCTGAACGCGTCCCGCTCCACCGTCGGCTGGATCGACCTCGGCCGCCAACTGCTCGGCATCGTCAGGCTCTGCGCCTGGGCGGCGCTCGGCCTGTACATGCTCTGGCGCAGCGGCCTCGGCCCGGAGAAGGTCGGCCTGAGCCGCAGGCCCGGATGGCGTCGCGACCTGCTGCCGGGGGTGGGCCTGGCCGCGCTGATCGGACTGCCGGGCCTCGGCCTGTACCTGGCGGCGACCGCGATCGGCGCGAACGTCACCGTGCTCCCCAGCACCCTCGGCGAGCACTGGTGGCGACTGCCCGCGCTGCTGCTGTGGGCGTTCGCGAACTCCGCCGCCGAGGAGGTGCTGGTGGTCGCGTACCTGATCTCGCGGCTGCGCCGGCTCGGCTGGGGCGAGAACTCCTCGCTCCTGGCCTCCGCGGTGCTGCGTGGCAGCTACCACCTGTACCAGGGCCTCGGCGGCGGCCTCGGCAACGTGGTGATGGGCCTGGTTTTCGGCCGCTACTGGCAGCGCACCGGCAGGTTGTGGCCGCTGATCGTGGCGCACTGGCTGATCGACGCGGTCGCGTTCGTCGGGTACACCGCGCTTCGCGGCCACGTGTCCTGGCTGCCCTGACCCGTACAGTTTCTGTGGTGAACGGCGACCACTACCAGCCCCGCGACCCCCGGGACCCCCGCGCGGGTCGCGGCGGTGCGCCGCGTCCGCAACCGTGGGGACCGAATCAGCCGCCCGCGTCGAACCAGCCGCCGCGACGACCGGTGCCGCCGCCCCGGCGGCCCGCGGGTCCGCCGCCCGAGGGCACCCAGGTGATCCGCCGCGACGGCAGGCAGGCGCCGCCCGCTCCCGCGCGAGCCTGGTCGCAGCCGCCCGACCAGCGCCCCCTCGCACCGCGACAGGCCCCACCGCCCCGACCCGACCACCGTTCGGGCTCCGCCCACGCCCCGACCCAGACGCCGCAGCCGTACGTCGATCCGTCACGGCGGCGCGGCACGCCGGTACCGCCGCCCCCACCCGGACGACGGCAGGCGCCGGTCCCGCCCGAGCAGCCTCCCCGTCCCGCGCGGACCCGCCGCAGGCCGCACTGGGGTCGCCGGATCGGGCTCGTGCTGCTGATCGTGCTCGTCGTCCTCGGCGGCTCGGTGTTCTATCTGGACCGCTCGCTGACGCGGATCGACGCACTGTCCGGCTACCCGGGCCGGATCGCGGACACCCCCGGGACGAACTGGCTGCTGGTCGGCTCCGACAGCCGCACCGGCCTCACCCCCGAGCAGGAGCAGCAGCTCTCCACCGGCGGCGAGGTCGGGAACGGCCGCACGGACACCATCATCGTGGTGCACATCCCCGAGAGTGGCGCGGCGACGATGGTGTCCATCCCGCGCGACTCCTACGTCCCCATCCCCGGCAACGGGAGAGACAAGATCAACGCCGCCTTCGCGATCGGCGGACCCCAACTGCTGGTGCAGACCGTCGAGGAGGCCACCGGGCTGCGGATGGACCACTACGCCGAGATCGGGTTCGGCGGGTTCGCCGGCATGGTCGACGCGATCGGCGGGGTGAACCTCTGCGTGCCGTACCCCATCGACGACCCGCTCGCCGGGGTCAACCTGCAGGCCGGCTGCCAGGACCTGACCGGCACCGAGGCGCTCGGGTTCGTGCGCAGTCGCGCGACGCCACTGGCGGACCTGGACCGGATGAACAACCAGCGCGCATTCATGGCGGCGCTGTTGAAGAAGGCCACCAGCCTCGGCACGATGCTGAACCCGCTGCGGGTGTGGCCGCTGGTGACCGAGACCGCCGGTTCCCTGCAGGTCGACGAGAACGATCACCTGTGGAACCTGGCCGGGCTCGCCTGGGCGATGCGCGGCGACCTGGTCACCACCACGGTCCCGGTCGGCGGGTTCGAGGACACCGAGTCGGGCAACGTGCTGCTGTGGGACCGCGCCAAGGCCTCGCAGTTCTTCGGCGCGCTGGCCGAGGACAAGCCGATTCCACCGGAGTTGCTGACCACCAGGTGAACCCGCCGCGCCCGGTAGCCTGAGCCCATGAGCAACCCCCGCGAACGCAGCGAGTTCCACGACCTACTCCGCGAACAGATTCGCAACGAGTTCACGGCATCGCAGCAGTACATCGCCGTCGCGGTGTACTTCGACGGGAACGACCTCCCGCAGCTCGCCGGGCGCTTCTACAGCCAGGCGAACGAGGAACGCAGTCACGCGATGATGATGATCCGGTACCTGCTCGACAACGATCTCGCGGTACAGATCCCCGGCGTCGACGAGGTCGTCACCGAGTTCGGGTCGGTCCGCGAGCCGGTGGAGTTGGCACTGAACCAGGAGCGCGCCGTCACCGAGCAGGTCACCAAGCTGGCCCGCACCGCCCGCGACACCGGCGACTACCTCGGTGAGCAGTTCATGCAGTGGTTCCTCAAGGAACAGGTCGAGGAGGTCGCCTCCATGACCACCCTGCTGACGATCGTCGACCGGGCCGGGGACAACCTGTTCAACATCGAGGACTTCGTCGCCCGGGAGATGAACTCCGCGTCGGCGTCGGACTCGACCGCGCCTCGGCCCGCGGGAGGCGGTGCTGCGTAAGCACATTCGCCGCCGCGTGTGAACCGCATCGAAATGTTCATGTCGGGCAACACTTTCCGCTCCCCGATCACGCCGTCCACGCGGTCTTCCTTAGCCGAATTCACGAATTCGAAATTTAGGGAACACTGTCCTCAATAAGGCTTCACTTGGATGACAACGGTTTCTGACCAGCGATATCGTCGCCGAATGAGCAACAGCGACGACAGCAACGAGACGAAGTTTCACGCACTGCTCCACGACCAGATTCGCAATGAATTCAATGCATCTCACCAGTACATCGCGACGGCCGTGTACTTCGACAACGCCGACCTCCCGCAGCTGGCCAAGCACTTCTACACCCAGGCGGTCGAGGAACGTAACCACGCGATGATGATCGTGCAGTACTTCCTCGACCGCGACATGACGGTCGAGCTGACCGGTGTCGACGCGGCGAAGTCCAGCTTCGACGGCCCGCGTGAGCCGATCGCACTCGCGCTCGCGCAGGAGAAGGTCGTGACCGACCAGATCGTCCGGCTCGCGAGCACCGCCCGCGAGGAGGGCGACTACCTCGGCGAGCAGTTCATGCAGTGGTTCCTCAAGGAGCAGGTCGAGGAGGTCGCCTCGATGACCACGCTGCTGGCCATCGCGGACCGCGCCGGCACCAACCTGTTCGACCTCGAGACCTTCGTCGCGCGCGAGATGAGCAGCCCGGAGGACGCCGTGGGCGCACCCCCGGTCGCGGGCGGCTCGATCTAAGGCGGCTCCGCCGCAGTGGTGCGGTTACGGAGTGCTGACACTCCGTAACCGCACCACTGCGCGTCAGCGCGTCAACACCCGGCACAGTGCGTCGAGCGCGCCCGCGAACGCGTGCTCGGGCGGGGTCCCGTAGCCGACCACCACCCCCTCGCGCCAGGTATCTGCGGTGTCGGGGTGCCGGAACGACGACAGCGCACCGAGCGCGAGGCCCTCGGCCGCCGCGGCAGCCAGGACTCGCCGCTCGTCGCCCGCCGGCACCTCGACGACGGCGTGCAGGCCCGCCGCGATGCCTGACACCCGCACGTGCGGTGCCCGCTCGGCGAGAGTCGTCACCAATTGATCTCGGCGCCTGCGGTATCGCGTCCGCATCAGCCGGATCTGGCGGTCGTAGCCGCCGCGCGCCACGAAGTCCGCGAGCGTCAGCTGGTCCGGCACGCTCACCCATCGCTCCCAGACGCCCTTGGCGGCGAGCACCGGGTCGACGAGCCGGTCGGGCAGCACCATCCAGCCCAGACGCAGCGCCGGGGACAGGCTCTTGCTCACCGAACCGAGGTACGCCACCCGGTCGGGGTCGAGGTCCTGCATCGCACCGACGGGCTGGCGGTCGTAGCGGAACTCCCCGTCGTAGTCGTCCTCGAGGATCGTCGCACCGCTGTCGCGCGCCCAATCCACCACCGCGGCACGGCGTTCCGAATGCAGCGGCCCGCCGATGGGGAACTGGTGAGCGGGTGTGAGCAGTGCGCCGGCGACGGCCGCCGACGCGAGCTCGGCGACCCCCGCGCCGTCCTCGTCGACGGGGAGCGGCAGCGTCCGCACGCCCGCCGCGGCGAGCTGGTCTCGGTGCACGTGCAGGCCGTACGACTCGACCGCCATCGGCCCGCCGAGCACCGATCCGAGCAGCGAGATCGCGTGCGCCGTACCGGCGCAGACCACGATACGGTCCGGGTCGGCGCGGACACCGCGAGCTCGGGACAGATAGTCCGCCAACGCTTTTCGTAGCTCCGGACGGCCCCGCGGGTCACCCGGCCCGAACGCGTCGCTCGGGGCCTCGGTCAGCGCGCGGCGGGTGGAGGCGAACCAGGCGGCACGGGGGAAGGACGCGGCGTCGGGCGAGCCGGGCATCAGGTTGTGGACGGGCCGCGGCGGCGGGGTCGGTCGCGTCGACCGTCCGACGGTCGCGGACGCGGCGCGCGCCGCCACCCGGGTTCCCGACCCCTGCCGGGCGGTGAGCCAGCCCTCGGCGACCAGCTCCGCGTAGGCGTCGGCCACCGTGTTGCGGGCGACCCCGAGGTCCGCGGCCAGCGTTCGGGACGGCGGCAGGAGCACCCCGGGGGCGAGCCGGCCAGTGCGCACGTCCTCGCGCAGCGCGGCCGTCAGCGCCGCACGCACGCCGGACCTGCCGCGAAGGTCCAGGTGCAGATCCAGCCCGAGATTGGCCCACGATGTCACTGCTCGATTGAACCATTTACAGGGACCATTTGCGTCCTACGGTTGCACCATGACGACAACCGAGACCGCACGACGCATCAACCTCTTCGAAGCCGCCCCCGAGGTCTACAAGGCGATGGTCGCCCTCGACGCCGCCGCGAGGAAGGGCCTCGACCCCGTCCTCGTCGAACTGGTGCTCACCCGCGCCTCCCAGATCAACCACTGCGCCTTCTGCCTCGACATGCACACCCGCGACGCCCGCGCGGCCGGCATCAGCGAACAGAAGCTCTACCTGCTCAGCGCGTGGGAGGAGGCGACCGGGCTGTACTCGGACCGCGAGCGCGCGGCGCTGGCACTGACCGAGGCCGTCACGGTGCTGACCGACGGCTTCGTCCCCGACGAGGTGTACGACCGCGCGGCCGAGCACTTCGACGACCAGGAGCTGGCGCAGCTGATCAGCGTCATCTTCACCATCAACGCATGGAACCGGATCGCGGTGAGCACCCGCCGCGTCCCGCCCGTCCGCTGAGGGTCCGGCGCGTCAGCGCCCGAGGCCCTCGTAGTAGCCCCGGATGTGGTCGAGGATCCGTCGTTCGGCCAGGGCCGGATCGCCCGCGGCGACGGCCTCGACCAGCCCGCGGTGCTCGTGCCGCAGCCGGGTGCACGTGCTCGGCCAGCTCGCGACGTCCACCCCGCCGATCACGTACGACTCGATGGACTCGCGCAGTCCCGCCATCATCGCCGCCACCACCTGATTGCCCGCCGCGTCGGCCATCGCGACGTGGAACTGCGCGTCGAGGACCAGGAACTCGTCGGCGGACAGGGTGCTCTCGTCCATCGAGTCCAACAGCTCGAGCGCGAGATGCAGGTCGGGCGCCGGCCTGCGGACGGCGAGGGTGCGCATCACCTCCGACTCGAGCACCATGCGGGTCTGCACCACGTCGGACACCGGAAACCCTTGCGCGGCAACCTGCATCCGCATCAGCATCGCCATGCCGCCCGTCGGCCGGGAGACGATCATCGCGCCCGCGTTCGGGCCGGACCCCGTCTGCGCCTTCAACAGTCCCAGCGCCTCCATGACCCGCAGCGCCTCGCGCACCGAGGACCGTCCGACCCCCAGATCGCCGGCGAGCACCCGCTCGCCGGGCAGTCGCTGGCCGGGCCGGACCTCGCCCGAGACCAGCATCTGCTCGAGCCGGCTCAGCACCTGCTCCCACGCGCGGGGGCCGGACTGCGACGACGACTCACCAGGCATGGCACGAGAGCCTATCGTCGCCCGCTCACGGCTTGCGCAACAGCGGGGTGCGGCCGGATCTTGCGAAATCGCGCTGACCGTGGGTTACTGTGGTCAGACCACAACGACGATTGCGGAGACACCATGCGAATCGCGCTGTTCGCCACCTGCCTCGGGGACACGATGTTCCCGGCGGCCGCCAAGGCCACCGCCCTGCTCCTGACCCGGCTCGGGCACGAGGTCGTGTTCCCGCCGGGACAGACCTGCTGCGGCCAGATGCACGTCAACACGGGCTATCAGCCGGACGCGCTGCCGCTGGTGGCGAATTACGCGGAGGAGTTCGGCGACTCCGCCCTCGACGCGATCGTCGCGCCGTCCGGCTCCTGCGTCGGCTCGGTGCGGCACCAGCACGAGATCGTCGCCTCCCGATACGGCACCCCCGCGCTGCGCGAACGGGTCGAGACGGTCAAGGCCAAGACCTACGAACTCTCCGAACTGCTCGTCGACGTCCTCGGCGTCACCGACGTCGGCGCCTGGTACCCGCATCGCGTCACCTACCACCCCACCTGCCACTCGCTGCGGATGCTGCGGGTGGGAGACAAGCCGCTGCGGCTGCTGCGGGCTGTCCGCGACATCGACCTCGTCGAACTGCCGGAGGCCGACTCCTGCTGCGGGTTCGGCGGCACCTTCGCGATCAAGAACGCCGAGACCTCGACCGCGATGCTCGCCGACAAGATCCGCAACGTCGTCGACACCGGAGCCGAATCCCTGTGCGCCAGTGACTCGTCCTGCCTGATGCACATCGGCGGCGGCATGTCCCGGCTGCAGACGGGCACCCGCACCGTCCACCTCGCCGAGATCCTGGCGACCACCGAGTCGACGGTCGGAGCCCGCTCGTGAGCCGCGTCGCCCTGGGCCTGCCCGCCGTCCCGCCGCGCGCGCCTCGGGGGGTCGGATTCCTGCGCGGCACCGAGACGTTCCCGCGGGCCGCGCACCGCGAACTCGCCAACGCCCAGCTGCGCCGCAACATCGGCAAGGCCACGCACACCATCCGCGCCAAGCGGCTGCACGTGACCGGCGAGCTGCCGGATTGGGAACAGTTGCGCGACAGCGGGTCCGCGATCAAGTCCGACGCGATGAACCGGCTGCCCGACCTGCTCGAACAGCTCGAGGCGGCCGTCACCGCGCGCGGCGGGGTCGTGCACTGGGCCGCGGACGCGACCGAGGCCAACGCGATCGTCACCGACCTGATCCGCGCCACCGGGTCCACCGAGGTCATCAAGGTCAAGTCGATGGCCACCCAGGAGATCGAACTCAACGAACACCTCGAGACCCAGGGCATCACCGCCTACGAGACCGACCTCGCCGAGCTGATCGTCCAGCTCGGCCACGACAAGCCCTCGCACATCCTGGTGCCCGCGATCCACCGCAACCGGTCCGAGATCCGCGAGATCTTCCTCCGCGAGATGTCCGGCGTCGACCCGCAGCTCGACGACAACCCCGCCCACCTCGCGGCCGCGGCCCGAAAGTTCCTGCGGCACAAATTCATGACTGTTCCGGTCGCGGTGTCGGGCGCGAACTTCGGGATCGCCGAGACCGGCACCCTCGGTGTCGTCGAGTCCGAGGGCAACGGCCGCATGTGCCTGACGCTGCCGCAGACGCTGATCACGGTGATGGGCATCGAGAAGGTGCTCCCCCGGTTCGCCGACCTCGAGGTGTTCCTCCAGCTGCTGCCGCGCTCGTCGACCGGCGAGCGGATGAACCCGTACACCTCGATGTGGACCGGCGTCACCCCCGGCGACGGACCGCAGACCTTCCACCTGGTGCTGCTCGACAACGGCCGCACCGCCGCCCTCGCCGACAGCATCGGACGCCAGGCGCTGCACTGCATCCGCTGCTCGGCCTGCCTGAACGTGTGCCCGGTGTACGAGCGCACCGGCGGGCACGCCTACGGCTCCACCTATCCCGGACCGATCGGCGCGGTGCTCACCCCGCAGCTGGCGGGCATGGACGCCCCGGACGACCCCAACGCCAGCCTGCCGTTCGCGTCCAGCCTGTGCGGGGCCTGCTTCGACGCCTGCCCGGTCAAGATCGACATCCCGTCCCTGCTGGTCGAACTGCGGCACCAGAAGGTGGAGCAGGCCGGGCTCGGCGCCGAGAAGGTCGCCATGAAGGCTGCGTCCCTCGCGATGAGCTCCGCGCGGCGATTCACGTTGGCGCAGAAGGCGGCCGGGCTCGGGCGGCTCGTCGCCGGCCGCAAGGGCAAGATCTCGACTCTTCCGCCCCCACTGAACGGGTGGACCGCCACCCGCGACATTCCTGCCCCGCCGAAGCAGACGTTCCGGCAGTGGTGGGACTCGCCCGAGGGTCGGGCGGAACTGGGTCAGGCACGGGAAGAGGGACGCAGATGAGCTCGCGGGAGACGGTCCTGTCCCGGATCCGGGACGCACAGACCCTGGCACCGCCGGTGCCGCAACAGATTCCGCGCGACTACCGCACCGGTCGTACGATGCCCGACACCGAACGGGTGGAGCTGCTCGTCGACCGGCTCGTCGACTACAAGGCGCACGTCCATCGCTGCGACCCCGCGACCCTCGCCGAGGCGATCGCCCGGGTGCTCGGTGAGATCGGTGCACGGCGGATCGGTGTGCCTGCGGGACTGGACGATTCGTGGCTCAGCGGTTTCGGCGGCGACGTCGTCGTCGACTCGGCCGACGTCCCGGCACCGCGGCTGTCGGACCTGGACGCGGTGGTGACGGCGTCCACGGTCACGTGCGCGGAGACCGGCACCATCTTCCTCGACGGCAGCGCCGACCAGGGCCGCCGCGCGCTGACCCTCGTCCCGGACACCCACGTGTGCGTGGTACCGATGGACACGATCGAGGTGGGGGTACCCGAGGCGCTGGCCCGCCTGGTCCCACAGCGGCCGACCACCATGATCAGCGGGCCGTCCGCCACCTCCGACATCGAACTCGAGCGGGTCGAGGGCGTGCACGGCCCCCGCAACCTGCACGTCCTCATCGTCGCGTAGGCGCTGCGCGCCCGTGCGTGGTTTGCGGGTCCAGACACTCGCTAACCACGCACGGGCGGCGGAGCCGCACTAGCGCAGGGTGACCTGGCGGCCGCGCAGTCCGTCCCGGCTGCGACGCTCGTCGGAGGTGAGCGGCGCGTCGACCGCGAGGGCCTGGGCCAGCCGCTGACCGAGCTCGGCGGTCGCGGGCGCCCACTCCTGGGCGTGCTTCTCGGGATCGAGGTCGAACACCGGCACCAGCAGGCCGTGGGTGCGGAACGAGCCCGCATAGCGCGACCCCTCCCCCAGGTGCAGACCGCCCGACGCGTGCACGCGGGCCAGCGCGAGCATCAGCTCGTCCTCGTCCTCGGGGCGCACCCAGCGCAGGTGCGCCTTCTCGCCTGCGTCCACCCACCAGGCCGCGACGACGCCCTCGGCGTCGAGTCGAGCGGACGGCATGATCACCGAGTTGGCCTGCTCGACCGTCGCGGCGACCTCCGGCGCGGGCGTGACGCCCTCCGGGATCCACCAGTTGAAGTCCTGGTGGACGGTGATCTCGAGCTGCGCGGACGCGTCGATCACGTCGGCGAGCCGGGCACCGTCGGCCGCCTCGGCGGCCGTCAGGGACTGCCCGGGCTCGGCGGAGACGGCCCAGTTCACCGCGGCGGCGAGGTCGGCGGACAGGTCCGTCGACGGTGCCTGCACCTGCAGTCCGACGAAGCCGGTGGCCGCGTCGGTCTCGTCGCGGACCAGCGCAGCGACCGCGCCGGGCAGCACGGTGGCTGCGACGACGGGACGCTCGCCGGCGGTCAGCGGCAGCGGCGCCGTCGCGGACGGGACGAACTCGCGCAGCGCGACGATGTCGCACTCGGCCGCGAGGCCCTCGAACGGCCGGGGCAGTACGGTCGCCGCCGCGCTGTCCTGGGCGGCACGGCGCTCGGCGAGCTTGGCCGCGCGGTTGCTGCCGGGCTTGGGACCACTGTTTCTTTTGCTCTTACCCACGACCGGAAAACCTACACGCACCGACTAGCCGGCGAGCCATTCCTTGGTCCGGCCCGGGTGATTGGTGGCGATCCAGCCCACCCCGAGGTCGCGGCAGAGCTCCACGTCCGCGCGCTCGTCGACGGTCCAGCAGTAGGTGGCCCGACCGGACGCCGCCGCCCGGTCCACCACCTCGGGGTGCTCGCGCAGCGTCTTGATCGACGGCCCGACCGCCGTGGCACCGACCGTCGTCGCCGCGCCGCCGCCGAGGTACCGCGACGACTCGCCCAGCAGCACCGTCGGCAGCAGCGGCGCCGACCGCCGGATCCGCCACACCGCCGTAGCCGAGAACGACATGACGACCGCCCGCGAATGGTCGGCCGACGCGGGCGCGGACAGCCCGAAACGCGCCAGCTCGGCGAGCACCTTGCTCTCCACCAGCCCGCCGTAGCGCACCGGGTGCTTGGTCTCGATGAACAGCTTCGTCGGACGGCCGGTGAAGCCGAGCACCAGGGTGATCAGCTCGGCGAGGGTGAGCACCGGTTCGCCGTTGCCGCCGAAGTCGAGCTCGCTCAGATGCCGCAGGGTCATCTCGCTGACCACCCCGGACCCCGAGGAGGTGCGGTCGACCGTGCGGTCGTGCACGCACACCAGGTGCCCGTCCCGGGTGAGCCGGACGTCGCACTCGAGCCCGTCGGCGCCCTGCTCGAGCGCCAGTTCGTAGGCCGCGAGGGTGTGCTCGGGCAGCGCGGCGGAGGCGCCGCGGTGCGCGACGACCAGCGGTCCGCGACGGTCGGGGCTCACGGGGCGACCACCCACCTGGTCAGCTCCCGCGGGCGGCCGGCGAGCCCGAGACCGTCGACGCGGCGCATCAGCGCCAGGGTCAGTCCGGCGACGGCCGCCGCGACCAGGTCGGTCAGCGCAGCGATGAGCACCGCGTTGGCGCGCGCCTGCAGGGAGTCGTGCGAGCGCATCGCCAGGCTCAGCACCAGCAGCGCGCCGCCGACCGCCCACGTCCCCCACCACAGCCGAATCAGGTTGCGTGTCTTGGCATCCGACTCACCCAGCTCGGTGAGGTACAGCCCCGGCAGCACCAGGTTCGCCACCGGGACGAGGCAGCCGAGGATCACCTCGGCGGGCCGGCGGGGGTCGATCCGGCCGGTGCGCCCGAACGCGGCCGCACGCGCCCCGACCAGCCAGGACGCGGACGCCGCGGCGGCACAGACGGCGACCACCGGGGCCATCACCCCGGCCGCGGAGACCAGCGCGTCCGAGACGGCGAGCACGGTCGGGGAGATGAGGCTGGTGCGGTTGCGCACCAGCAGCGCGTACCGGAACAGTTCGGCCAGCGCACCGACCGCGAACAGCACCGCCGTCGCCACGAGCAGGGTGGGCGCGAGTTCGGCGAGCCGTTCGGTTCTGCTGCTCGCCGGTTCACGGTCCTCCTCCCGCGGTGGGTCGAGCAGCCCCCAGCGCGGCATCTCCCGGTAGGACGGCGTGGGCGAGGGGCCGGGGCCGCCCTCCGCCGGCTGGATCCGTCCCCCCGGACGGCGGGCCACCCAGCGAAAGTTCCGGCGCGACCGCGGTTCGGGCCGGGACGGGTCGACCGGGGACAGCAGCACGCCGTGGCAGCCGGGGCACCACTGGCCCGGCGCGGTGAGCATCGGCCAACTCGCGCCGCACCGGGCACACATCTGCACGGCCGTCATCTAGTAGATCTTCGCCGTCACGCCGGGGGCGGCGGTCAGCGGCCGGCCCGACTGCTGCCAGGAAACCATGCCTCCGCTGACCATCACCGCCTCGTAGCCGATCTGGTTCAGGTACTCCACGACGGTGACCGCCCGGCCGCCGGACCGGCAGATCACGTACACCTGGGCGTCGATGTCGATTTCGTCGAGTCGGGCCGGCACGTCGACCATGGGAACGTGCCGGGCTCCGGGCGCATGCCCGAGGTCCCATTCGTCGTCCTCGCGAATGTCCAGCAGAATCACCGACTCGTCCAGGTCGGCGGGTACGTCCCCGACCGGTACCGACGGCACGTCACCGAAGCTCACGCCTCGATACTGTCACGTTCGCCGCCGACCCGTCACCGGGTCGCCGCTCGACGATCCCCAACCCGGATTCCACAGGCTGGGGAGAATCGTTCGGGGGTTATCCACAGGCCAGGGTGGGACGAATCCCATGCTTTGTGACCTGGACCACAAGCTGTCCACCGAGTTATCCACAGTATCCACAGCGTTGTCCACAGATGGTGCACAACGCTACGTCCGCGGCTGTGCATGCGCCGATAGGGCACCATTGGCGGTCATGGAGCTGAGAATCTTCACCGAACCACAGCAGGGCGCGACCTACGACCAGCTGCTGCGCGTCGCACGGTCCGCCGAGCAGCTCGGGTACGGGGCGTTCTTCCGCTCCGACCACTACCTCGCGATGAACACCGACGGCCTGCCCGGGCCGACCGACGCCTGGATCACCCTGGCCGGCATCGCCCGCGAGACGTCGACGATCCGGCTCGGCACCCTGGTCACCTCCGCGACGTTCCGGTATCCCGGCCCGCTGGCGATCGCCGTCGCACAGGTCGATGCGATGAGCGGCGGCCGCGTCGAGTTCGGCCTCGGCGCCGGCTGGTACGAGGCGGAGCACCTCGCCTACGGCATCCCCTTCCCCTCCCTCAAGGAACGATTCGACCGGCTCGAGGAGTCCCTCGCGGTGATCACCGGGATGTGGCGGACGCCCCTCGGCGAGAGCTTCTCCTACGACGGCGCCCATCACCGGGTGGTGGACTCGCCTGCCCTGCCGAAGCCGCACCAGCACGCGGGCCCGCCGATCGTGATGGGCGGCATGGGCAAGAGGCGAACCCCGGAACTGGCGGCCCGCTACGCCGACGAGTTCAACCTGCCGTTCGTCTCGCCCGAGGACACCGCGGTGCAGTTCGACCGGGTGCGCGCCGCCTGCCGGGCGATCGATCGTGACCCCGCCGAGCTGACCTACTCGAGTGCACTGGTGCTGTGCTGCGGCCGCACCGAGGCCGAGATCGCCTCCCGCGCGGGACGGATCGGTCGCGAGGTGGACGAGCTGCGTGCCAACGGCGCGGCCGGCTCCCCCGCCGAACTGGTCGACAAGATCGGCCGCTACGGCGAGCTCGGGGCGACCCGGATCTACCTTCAGACCCTCGACCTCGACGACCTCGACCAGCTGGAACTGGTGGCCTCGCAGGTCGCGCCGCAGCTGAGCTGACCACGGGGGTGGTCGCGCGAGGACCTCGACCTACCGCGCGGGCGCGGTGCCCAGGAACTCGGCCAGCTCCCGCGACCACTGCCCGTCGCGCCTACGGTTCAACAGTGCCCGTGCCGACGCGGCCAGGGCGCCGGCCGCCATCATCGCCGACGTCCAGGTGAACACGCCGACGACCACCGCGGACGTCGCGGCGGCGGAGGCGGTGATCGGCGCCACGGCCTTGTCGCCATGTCCGTCCACCCAGATCTGCACCCGCGTGCCGACCGGCGCGTCCGGGTCCACCCGGACGTCGCCGCGACGGATCTCGCGGCCCCACGACCAGGTTGCGGGCGCGCTCTCGACGGGCACCGCCACGTAGTCGGTGGGCGCCGACACGCTCTCCACCGCGCCGACGGTGGTGGCGGTGACCATGCTGTACTCGCGTGCCTGCACCTGCGCCAGCGCTCGTTGGCTCTCGCCGGACCGGCCGCCGAGCCACACGGCGACCGGGATGAGCGCAATGGCGAGCACCAGCACGCCCACGACCAGCAGGGCCTCGACCCGGTCGGACCGCCGGAGCAGCGGATCGGCACGCGGTCGCAGCGACCGCCGCAGCAGTGCCGTGTGCCCGTGCATCTTTCGCCACATCCGCATTCGCCCCTCACCCACGCAGGTCCTCCACCCCAGATTGGTCCGCGCCGGGGTCCAGATCAAGTCCCTGCGGCCACCGTCACAACCCGGACGGCGGCGCGGTCACTGCGGCGGCAGCACGTCCGTCTGCGCGGGCACCTCGTCCTGCGGGAGGAGACCGACCGGGCAGCTGACCCCGGTCGCGTGCACCGGGCAGTACCCGCCGGGGTTCTTGGCCAGGTACTGCTGGTGGTACTGCTCGGCGTAGTAGTAGGTACCGAGCGGGGCGATCTCAGTGGTGATCGCGCCGTACCCGGCCTCGGTCAGTCGCGCGCCGAAGGCCTCGGCGGTGGACCGGGCGGTGGCGACCTGCGCGTCGTCGGTGGTGTAGATCGCCGAACGGTACTGCGTGCCCTGGTCGTTGCCCTGCCGCATGCCCTGCGTCGGGTCGTGGTTCTCCCAGAACTGTTGCAGCACACCGGCGTAGGAGATCACCTTCGGATCGAACACGACCAGCACGACCTCGGTGTGCCCGGTGCGGCCCGAGCACACCTCCTCGTAGGTGGGGTTCGGCGTGTAGCCACCCGCGTAGCCCACCGCGGTGCTGTACACGCCCGGGATCTGCCAGTACTCCTTCTCCGCGCCCCAGAAGCAGCCCATCCCGACCACGGCGGACTGCATGCCGTCCGGGAAGGGCGGGGTCAGCGGGTGTCCGTTGACGTAGTGGGCCGCGGGTACCTGCAGGGGCTGGGCGCGCCCCGGCAGGGCCTGATCGGCGCCGATCAGGGTGGACCTCGCAGAGGATTTACCGAGGATCTCGTCGTACCAGGACATGCCCTGATGTTACGCGCGGGTGGTGGCCTCGACCGTTGCGTCGCGGCCGACCCGCGACCTGCCCATTCGCGCGGACCTCGCCGAGATCCACCGTCCGGCCGGGACCTCCACCCCGCGGTAGAGCAGTTCCGCGGCCACCGCGGTGACCGCGAGGAACACCCCGATCGCGGCGGTCTTGCCGACGTAGCCGACGGTCAACTCGTACGTCCGGTACAGGATCAGCGTGTGCAGCAGGTAGATGGCGTAACTGCGGGTCGCCAGCCAGCGGACGACCGGCCACCCGGACCCCGGACCGTCGTAGCGGGCCAGCAGCAGCACCGCCCCGGCGACCACCACCATCGTCCACATGTAGCGGTCCCCCGCCCAGTAGGCGCGGATGTCGGTCGCCAGGCGCACCACCTCCGCCTGCGCGATGGCGGCGACCACCACCCAGCGCCAATCGGCGAGGCGAGCCCACCCGAGGTAGATGATCTGTCCGAGGAACACCGCAGGCAGCGTCGCGGCGACCTTGCTGAGCATCGGAACCGAGAACGGCATCGGGACGAAGCGGTTGTAGAGCAGGATCGCCGCGCACAGCGCCGCGCCCGCGATCGGCACCGCGATCGGCGAGGTCCGCAGCAACGGGCGGGCCGAGACGCAGTACAGGTAGAACACCACCTGCACCACCAGGGTCCAGGTCACCCCCAGGACCGCGACCTCGGGGGTGAGGAAGAAGCCGCCGAGCACGAAACTCAGTGCCGACTGGGCGTTGGTGATGCCCTGCTGCGGGCCGAACATGCCGTTGATCCCGAGCTTGACCAGCACGATCGCCAACGCGATGGCCACCCACAGCGCGGGCAGCAGCCGGCCGATCCGGTTGAACAGGAAGCGGCCGGGCGTGTGCCGCATGGCCGAGGCGGTGAGCATCAACCCGGTCAGCATCATGAAGACCGCCACACCGAGGAACGACAGGTGTTGGTTGAGCCCGGCACCGACGACGAATACCTGGTAGACACCGTCGATCAGCCACCACCCGGTGTGCAGGTCGTCGATGAAGTACAGCGAGATGTGCGAGTACAGGACGGCGAGGACGGCGAGCGCCCGCAGCAGATTGGCCCCGCCGAACTCCATCCGCGACGCCGGTGCGGCCGTCTTCGCGGAGTCGTGTCGGAGGTCGGGCACGCCGCAATATTAAGGTTTCGTTCACCGGCCGGACGAATTCCCCTCATCAGCGCGCAGCCCACGAAACGAACCGGCGGTGCTGTTGCGCACGCGCCCGCCTGTCTACATCGCTTGCGGACGGTGTACCAATGAGATTGGGTTATAGCCCGAGAAGGATCAATCAAGGTACACGCCGGGCGCACTCCCGCCCGTAAAGAAGGGACCCTCGTGTCTGTCTACTCGCTGCCTGAACTGCCCTACGACTACGCAGCCCTCGAGCCGCACATCTCCGGCAAGATCATGGAGCTGCACCACGACAAGCACCACGCCGCCTACGTGGCCGGCGCCAACGCCGCGCTCGACAAGCTGGCCGAGCTGCGCGCGTCCGATGCCCTGGCCCCCGTGGTCAACCTGCACGAGAAGAACCTGGCCTTCCACCTCGGTGGCCACACCAACCACAGCGTGTTCTGGAACAACCTGAGCCCGAACGGTGGTGGCAACCCCGAGGGTGAGCTGGCCGCCGCGATCGACGACCAGTTCGGCAGCTTCGACGCCTTCCGCAGCCACTTCTCGGCGAACGCCAACGCCATCCAGGGCTCCGGCTGGTCCATCCTGGCCTGGGACTCCATCGGCCAGCGGCTGATCATCGTCCAGCTCTACGACCAGCAGGGCAACATCTCCATCGGCCTGACCCCGCTGCTCATGCTCGACATGTGGGAGCACGCCTTCTACCTCGACTACCAGAACGTCAAGGGCGACTACGTCAACGCCTTCTGGAACATCGTGAACTGGCCGGACGTCGCGGCGCGCTTCGAGAAGGCCCGCACCCAGACCGCCGGTCTGATCGTCTAGCGCGGCCCCGCCGCCCGTGCGCGATTCACCCCGACCGGGGTGCCGATCGCGCACAGTCCCACCGACTTCGCCGCGTCCGTCATCGGGCGCGGCGTCGTCGTTTCCGGTGGCGTCATCGGACCGGATCGGACGTATCGTTGGAGACGTGACCATGACCGTGGACACGCTCGTCGACGGACTCGCCTTCCCGGAGGGCGCACGCTGGCACGCCGACCACCTGTGGTTCTCCGATGTGTACGCGGGGGCGGTGCTCGCCCTCGAACCGGTGGGCGGGGCGGTGAACACCGTCGTCGAGGTGCCGGGCATGCCGTGCGGGCTCGGCTTCCTGCCCGACGGCCGACTGCTGATCGCCTCCGTCCAGGACCGCCTGGTGCTGCGCCGCGACCTCGACGGCTCGCTGGCCGTGCACGCCGACCTGTCCGGGATCGCGACCTCCCTGCTCAACGACATGTGCGTGGACCGGCGCGGGCGGGCGTACGTCGGCAACTACGGCGACGACAGCACGCCCCCGGCACCCCCGCGGCCCGCCGACCTGGCCATGGTCGAGCCGGACGGGACGGTGCACGCCGTGGCGACGGACATGTTGTTCGCGAACGGGATGGTGGTGACCGCGGACGGGTCCACCCTGCTGGTGGCCGAGACCCGCGCCACCCCCGGCCGGCTGACCGCCTTCAGCATCGAACCGGACGGCAGCCTCGAGCAGCGCCGCGTGTTCGCCGAGTTCGAGGACGGCGTGGCACCCGACGGCCTCACGATCGACGCCGAGGACGGCATCTGGGTCGCCTCCCCGCTCGGCGACGAGCTGATCCGGCTGGACGCGGACGGGTCGATCACCGACCGGTTGCCCGTCGCGCGCCCGTACGCCGTCGCGCTCGGCGGGGCGGACGGGCGCGACCTGTTCGTGTGCACCTCGGGTTCGTGGATCCTCGAGGACGCGCTGGACGAGCAGTCCGGCGCGATCGTGCGCCTGCGGGTGGACGTCCCGGCGCCCGGACACTGACCGGCGTCGGCACTCGACCCGGGTTGTCTGCCAGCGCTGTTCGGCGCATCCTGGAGGTATCCGGGGCGGAACGCACCGGACGCGCACCACGGGCGGTGGCGGACATGGACAGGAACGGATACATCGGGGTCTCGCCCTTCCACGCCTCGGGCGCGCTGCGGGGGTTCGTCATCTCCGGCCGGTGGCCGGACACCACCAGGGAGTGGACCCAACTGCTCGTGCTCGCGGTACGCGTGGCCTCTCTCCCCGGATTGCTCTCCACCTCAACGGTTTTCGGTGCACACGAGGAACTACCCGACGATCCGCCACCCGACACGGTGGGTTTGGTGCTCGCGGAGGGTCCGATCATCGGCGAATCTGCCGTCACCCCAGGGTGTTTCGCCGACCATCAGCCGCCCGCCCTGCTGGTGCTCCATCCGCCGTCCGAGACGGTGCCCTCGCTGCCGGAGTGCACCGGGGCCGCGTCCGGCTGCGTCCTGCTGCCCGGACTCCCCTACCTCGGACTCGACCACCGGGCCGCCTGGGTCGAGGCGGAGGCGGACGGGACGGTGACCTCGATGGTCAGCCGGGTGCGCCTCGACCCCTCCTGCGACCCCGACACCGCGATTTTGGCGATGCTGCTCACCGCCTGAGCGGTCCCGGAAGAACAAAGTTCGGCCTCCCAAACTTGTTGTGCGCTTTGCCATCTCGCAGATTCGGGGGTAACCTTTCGCACAGCGAAGGGGAGTAGCCCCCAATCGCGCAGTCGACATACTGGCCCGAACCGCTCAGCGCGGTCGGGCCCGGCTGCGCGAACCGGCGCCGTCGATCGAGACGATCGACCCCGGTGGGCGAGACCTTCGGCCGTCGACGCACCCGCGTCGGGGGCCGGAGGAAGGTTCCCCGACATCCTCCGAATCGACGAAACGGAGGATCCACGTGCTTGCCGCCCTGCTGCTGAGCTTCGGCGTCATCTTCGTCGCCGAACTCGGCGACAAGTCCCAGCTGATGGCCATGACGTTCGCGCTGCGCTACCGGTGGTGGGTCGTGATCGGCGGCATCACCATGGCCACCACCGTCGTGCACCTCGTGTCGGTCGGCGTCGGCCACTACCTGGGCGTCGCGATCCCCACGAACGTCATCAGCATCGTCGGCGGGCTGGCCTTCCTGGTCTTCGCGCTGTGGACCCTGCGCGGCGACAGCCTGAGCGAGGACGAGGAGAACAAGGCCGCCCGCGTCGGCACCTCCGCGTTCCTGGCGGTGGCCTCCGCCTTCTTCCTCGCCGAGCTCGGCGACAAGACGATGCTCGCGACCATCACCCTCGCCGCGGACAACGACTGGGTCGGGGTGTGGATCGGGTCGACGGTCGGCATGGTCGCGGCCGACGCCCTCGCGATCGTGGTCGGCGCGGTGCTCGGCAAGCACCTGCCCGAGCGGTTCATCCAGCTCGCCGCCGCGACCCTGTTCCTGGTGTTCGGCGTGATGCTGCTGCTCGAGGGCCTGTTCCCCGGGAACGCCGCGGCACCGATCGCGGGCGGGACGATCCTCGCGGTCGCGACCGTGGCGGGGGGCGTCCGGTTCGCGCGGTCCCGGCGGGCAGCCACCGCGCCCGCCGAGGCGGACTCGGCATCCCTCGGCAATCAGGCGCCGTAGGCAGCGGCCGAACGGAACGAGATCTGGAGCGATGGCGGCGGTCCTGGTAGGCACCGGAACACGCCGCCAAACACTCGGCCGGCCGTGGATCGGACCGGTCGTGGTGGTCGTACACCGGCGGTGGATGGACGAACCACGTCCTCCGCGCCGGCGCCGACCCTCCGGAGTCCACGACCCCATCCGACCTACGCCCCACTAGCTGGACCCGGCGCCACTCCGCAACCAGTCCAGGAATACCTCCTTGTAAGTGGGTATGTGGGACGGGCAGCCTGGCGGCATACAGCCGACGAAGGAGAGGTCCTCGGCGTCGATCGACCCGCTCTGAAATCCCCCGACGAGTAGGGCGCCGAAGACGACCTGCTCGACGGTGCCAACGGGGTCCTTGGCGGAATCCTGGACGGAGCCCGCGAAGTCGCCCCGAACTTCTTGATCGGCCGATGCCGTACCCCCACCGAGGACCAGACCGCCACCGAGCAGAGCCGTCGCGACAAGGACGGACGCGCCCCGGCGCGCCAGATTTCGAGACATGCAACTTCCTTCGTTCGACATGCGATGACCGGGGCGCCCACACCCGACCGAACGCCCCCTGACCGAGCCAGAATAGGGCGAATCGGCCAGGGCGGCAGCCGAATCGGACTCAACTTTCCGCAGGTCAAAGCGTTAAACACGCACTCGGCGGTGGTGGTCCTGCCGCCGTGGGCCCCTGGGGACTGGGGGATATGCCCTAGCTCCCGAACGGACCGAGATCCGGTACGACCCGGGTGGTCCCGGTCTGCAGCCACCCCTCCGACGCCGGGACGTCGGTGCCGGTGAAGGTGACTCCGTTGGTACCGTCATCGACGGTCTGAGTCGCCTTGAAGCCCACGTCGACCGAGAGCTGACCGGAGTAGACGAACCCCTCACTGCTTACCCTCTTCGTGATGGCCCAGCCGCCCGTGGGAGCCGTGACAGTGACGTCCCCGGTGACGGGATCCACCACCGCGGTCGAGTCGGGGTTCGTCGAGATCGGGTCCTCCGGATAGAAGTTGGGCGTGTAGGACCGAACCTTGACGCTCTGGAATTCAAAACCCTTCGGCGGATGAAACGTGACGCTCTCAACCGCACCGTCGGGCAGGGATACCTGGCCTCCTCTGCTGTCCCCGAGGAAGAAGTTGGCCGTCAGGACGGTGTTGTGCCCGATCGCCACCTCATCGGAACCAGAGAAACTCATCCTGAAATTGCCGACCCGCTTGTCGAATGTGTGGAACTTGCCGTCGTCGCAACCGAGCATGGAGTCATCGACACTGCAGGGGGGCGCGGAGCTTCCCAGCGCCGCGCTTCCCCCTTCCAGGCTTCCCGAGCCCGCCGCTCCCGCGGTCCCCACACCCGTCACCGCACCACCCGCGGCAATGGTCAGCGCCGCGAGCACCATCCCGCCCGCGCGCACCAGACGTCCAGCCATTCTCGAGTTCCCTTCCGTGCCGGAGCGCCGACGAGCCCACTGCTAGCCCACCCTCGACAACCCGCCAACCGTAGAGGACGAATCGGGCACACCAATGCGGAATTGAACAGCTACTTTTCGCAGGTCACAGCGTTAAACGGTTCGTTCGAACGGTCCTCCCACGCGGATTCGCGCCACAGTACGAGTGACCCGCTCGCCGACCCGCTGTCGGCGGGCCTACGCCGCGCGTGGTCCGGCCGGTTCGGGGACACTGATGAGGTCTCGTCGGCACCCGGAGGAGGGTGGACATGACCGAATCCATGGTCCCGGACCCGCTCGCGGGCGCGAAGGTGGTGTTGCTGCGGACCCGCAAACGCGACGGCAGCTGGGTCGACACCCCGGTGAACATCGCGGCGGCCGGGTCCCGCGCCTACTTCCGCACCCCGGGCCGCGCGTCGAAGAACAAGCGGCTACGCAACTTCCCCGACGTCCGACTCCGGCCGTGCACGTGGTCCGGCAAACCCACCGGACCGGAGTCGGCGGCGACCGCGCGGCTGCTCGCCGGCGCCGAGGCCGACACCGCCGCCCGGGCGATCGACAGGCGCTTCCCGATCCTGCAGCGCGTCCTGGTGCGCGCGACCCACAAGGTCCTACGCACCCCCACCCTGCACTACGAGCTGACCGACTTCCGCGCACCCTGACGTCCGACCCGGGCCCCACCGGTCGAGGGGACTCAGGAACCCTCGACCGGTATGCGCCGAACAGCGGTCAGGACCCCGTGCTCCCGATACCACCGCTCACCGGGACGACGCGAGTGTTCCCCTTCGCCACCCAGCCATTCGACGCCGGGACCCCGGTGCCGGTGAAGGTGAATCCGTTGTCGCCGTCGACATTCTTGTCGGGCGCTTTGTAGGTGAACACGAGACTGACGGCGCCCCCTGCGAACCTATCGCCGTTCCTGCCCGGCTGGAGCGCCCAGCCCCCGGCCGGTGCCGAGACGGTGACGTCCCCCGTGGCGGGATCGACCGCCACGGTCGAGTCCAGTTGCACAATGGGTCCCGGAGGCAGGGGTACCGGTGTGGACCCGGTCACCTTCACCCCGACGAACTCGAAGCCTTTCGGAGGATGGTGGGTGACGCTCGTGACGTCCACATTCACCTCCGGTGCCGGAACGTCGAATGCGGCTTCCTGGGCTACGACGACCGCATCGAAGGTCACGTCGGCACCGGGCTCCACCGTCTTCACACCGAAGTACACGCCGTTGTAGTTGCCGAGCATCCCCGAATCCGAGAAGGTGTTGCGGTAGCAAGGTCCCTGATCGGGAAAGAACGGGTCGTCGGTTTGGTGGCAGGGGCGCACGAGGTTCCGCCATATCTCGTCCGCCGACCCCGTCTGCCCGGCCGCGGTCCCCATACCCGCCATCGCGCCACCCGCGACAACGGACAGTGCCGCGAGCACCGCCGCGCCCCTACGCACCAGATGTCCCACCATTGAACAGCTACCTTTCAGATTGCATCGACCGACGGGCTTCATGACGTCCACCGCTGCCGCGCAACATCTATGCGGAATGCGAAGACTGAGCGCCGGATTCTTCACAGCGACCCTGTGGGGCCACCGGTTGAGCGATTGTGAAAGAAGATCGCGCGCAGTCAGCTTTCCGAGCTGCCAAACCCACCGAGACCCTTCGGGGCCTCGGCGACCTGGGTACTTCCCTTCGCCACCCAGCCCTCCGACGCCGGGGCGCCGGTGCCGGTGAATGTGAGGCCACTGACGCCGTCGCGAACCGCCTGGGTCGCGGTGTACCGCAGCGTGACCGTCACAATGCCCGATGCGTAATACGTCTTGTCGGGACTGCGATGGTCCTCGACCACCGGGATGGCCCAACCCCCGGCGGGCGCCGCGACCGCGACATCCCCCGTGGCTGGATCGACGACAGCGGCCGAGTCCAGAACCGTGACCGGGTACCGGCCCGGAGTCCAGTCGTAGGAGGTGACCTGCGCCCCCGTGAACGTGAAGCCTTCCGGCGCGTGGTGCGTGACGGTCGCGACGTCCACGTCGGGGAGTCCCGTCCAAGGATCACCACCGTAGGCCGAGAACTCTGCCTTGTAGGTGACCTCCCGCCCCACGACGGCCTCGACGGGACCCTCGTAGTACACCGCGATGTCACCGCGCAATCCGTAGCCGTGGAAGGCATCGTCGCACTGGCGCCCGCAGGTAGGGTCGGGACCTCCTGGACCCGCACTACCCGTTGACGCGGCCCCGGCACCTGCCGCACCCATCACCGCACCACCCGAGAAGATGGCGAGCGCGGCGAGTACCGCGCCACCCTTGCGCACATGTTGTCCGACCACTCGCAACGCCCCCTTCGATGGAGCCGACCCAATGCCCGCCCCAAACGCTTGCCAAGAATAGGGCCGCAGGCGGCGGGCCGTCGCAGAATCGAGTACAGCGTTTGCGCAGCTCAAAGCGTTAAACGCCCGCGGGTGCGGTCCGCCGCCATCACAGCCCCGATTCGGGTATCGGAACCGCGCGGTTTCACGTTGAACCGTGCATGACGCTTCCCGAATCGGGCACCGCCACGCCACGTCAGCGCATCGCCGCCGAGCGTGCCGAGGCCACGCACCGCATCGACTTCCTCACCACCCGGCTCGACGAGATCATCGAGGGATCACACCTGACCACCGACGACGACGAGCACGACCCCGAAGGCGCGACCGTCGCCTTCGAACGCGCCCAGACCGCGTCCCTGCTCGCCGAGGCGCGGCGCGAGCTCGACGAACTGACCGCGGCGGACCTGCGCCTCGACGCAGGGACCTACGGGGCGTGCGAGAAGTGCGGTCGCCCGATCTCCGCGGAACGTCTGGAGGTCCTGCCCGCCGCGCGGCGGTGCATCGACTGCGCGTGATGCGGCGACGGCGACTCGAGCTGATCCGGTCCGGCCGACCGTCAGAACACGGGCGGCGGGCCGGACACGTACGAGAGCGGGTCGACGACCCTCGTTCCGGTGCCCGTCACGGCATCCGCAAATTCGGGTGCCCGCAGCCTCACATATTGCCGGTCGGGCCGCGGCAGATGACGGGCCCGTCGACGATCTCGAGGCCGTTCCCTTCCATCGCCGGCCAGTCCTGCGGTGCGAGACCGGTCGCGGTGAACCCAACGCCGCTCTCCTGGACCGAGCCGACCTGGACCGTCCACGGAACGTCGTACTCGAAGAGGAAATCCGTGCTGGCGCCACCTCGGACAGCCCAGTTCCCTGTAACCGTCACCGCTCCGGTCTGCCGATCGATGGACGTCGGGGGCTGGGTCTCCGTCCTGAGTTCACCCGTACCCGATTCCCGCCACTGGATCCGGACAGACCTGAGTTTGTAAGCCGCCGAGGGCGGGTAGTCGGTGTAGCGCTGGACATACTTGGTCTCACCACCTGCGCCCTCGAACCAGGTGTTACTGCGGAACCACGATCCGGGATATGCAGGGGAGTCGACGGTCCTCCGCACCGTGACATCCCCCACCTGCTTCGGCGCGGAGTACTTGTAGAACGCGCCCGGGCAGTATGGCAAGTCAACCGAGCCGGGCACGAGCGGCATGAAGTAACTGACGTCGGAGGACCCGGCCGCCGAGGCCGCCCCGACGCCTGCGGTCAGCCCGCCCGCAACGACCGCGATGGCCGCGAGCGCTGACGCCCCCCGCCGGATCGGACTTTTCGACCGCATCAAGCTTGCTCGCACTGAAGGACCCCGTTCGATGAGTGATGGGTGCGCTCACGTGCTGAGCGCCCCGACCGCGTCAGAATAGGGCAGATTGTCCCGCGCGGCGGTCCGAACTGGGCGCGCACTTTCCGCAGGTCAAAGCGTTAAACGCGAACCGAAGTGGACGCGAACCGTGAGGCGTGCGAAACGGCGACCGACCCCACTCGGTGAACCGTCGTTAACCAGACTTACGGTCGGGCGCTATGGTTCAGGTCACTACCGGTCGGCCAACGGTGGCCGCCAGAAAAGAGGATCGAACAGTGGAACTCCAGGGAACCGCGGCACTGGTCACCGGTGCGGCCTCCGGTCTCGGCGCCGCCACCGCCAAGCGCTTCGCCGACGCCGGCGCCACCGTCTTCGGGCTCGACCTCGCCCAGTCCATCGAGCGCGCGGGCGACAGCGTCCCGGCCGGCGTCACCCTCATCCCGACCGACGTGACCAGCGGCGACGAGGTCCAGGCCGCCGTCGACCAGATCGTGGGCTCCGGCGTGCCGCTGCGCACCGTCGTCAACTGCGCGGGCGTCGGCTGGGCCGGCCGCATCCTGTCCAAGAACGGCCCGCACGACCTCGAGCTGTTCCGCACGGTCATCACCGTCAACCTGCTCGGCACGTTCAACGTGATGCGCCTGGCCGCCGACGCGATCGCCAAGACCGACGCCGTCGACGAGACCGGCCAGCGCGGCGTCGTCATCAACACCGCGTCCGTCGCCGCCTTCGAGGGCCAGATCGGCCAGATCGCGTACTCCGCCTCCAAGGGCGGCGTGCACGGCATGACCGTCCCGGCCGCCCGCGACCTCGCGCAGTACGGCATCCGCGTCAACACCATCGCCCCCGGCATCATCGACACCCCGATGCTCGCCGGCGTCACCGACGAGTACCGCAAGGGCCTCGAGGCGGGCGTCCCCTTCCCGTCCCGCCTGGGCAAGCCCGCCGAGTACGCGCAGCTCGCGCAGATGATCGTCGAGCACGACTACCTCAACGGCGAGACCATCCGGATGGACGGCGCGCTGCGCATGGCGCCGCGGTAGCGATGCATTTCGCGCAGTGGTGCGCTCGGGGCCGCCCAGCCCTCCTCGAGCGCGCCATTGCGACGCCGCCCCAGGGCTAGGATCTCGAAGGACAGAGCGCATCGTCCGGTACCCCAGGGGAGGCGCAGCGCATGTCCAACTCTCGAATCGCCCGGGCCGCCGCAACCGCCGCGGCCGGGATCGCCCTCACGGCCGCCGCGGGACCGTCGGCGGTCGCGGCGCCGGCGGCAACACCACCGGCCACCACCACGTTCCAGGTTCCGTTGGTCTACCTGTCCGACTGCTTCTTTCTGTTCATGTGCGGCGTTCCTCTGACGGTGACCGTGACACCGACGGCGACCGCGGCCGGGGCGTCGGGCACCGTCACCTTCGACGTGCGGCAAGAGTCCCTGCTGAACGACTGCGCCGACACCTGGATCCACTGGCGCAACCTCGCCACCGGCGCGACCGGGACGACGCGGGTGCCCGCCGCGTCGCATTATCTCGGTGCCGGTCGGTCATCGTGCGTGAGCGCGGCCACCGAGGTGACCACCGGCAGCGGCCCGGTGGTTGCCACCGTCACCGCCCCGCCCGGGGGCGACCCGCCGCTCGTCACCGTCAACCCGGGGTCCGGGGCCTTCCTGGTGCGATAGCGCCCGCGGTCCCTCACCGCTCGTCGACGAAGAAGAGCACCAGCGCCGCCCCGAGCAGAGCCGCCGGAATCCAGGCCGCGGGGCCGCCGACCGCTCTGGTGCACACCGCGCCAAGCACCGCTCCGGCCGCGAAGCTCGCGATGATCGCGGCGTAGACCGCGACCGATCGGCGCGCGTCGCGGTCCCGGTCGACCAGACCCGCGTACGCCGCCTCCGTCAACCGCATCAGGTTGCCGGTCGTCGCGATCGCGATATAGGACAGCGTGCCCACGGTGCGGAAGAGCCCGATCTGCATCGCGGCGACGAAGGCGATCGGGACCGTGACGACGGCGTCCGGCACGCTCGCCGGCACGAAGCCGACCGCGACCAGCACGACGATCTGCGCGGCGACGGCGAACCGAATCGGGTACCGCACAACACGTTCCGCACGCGAACTCTTGAGCAGGTTCGCGAACGCGACACCCACCACGAACGCGAGGATCGGCCACACGTGCGCCAGCGCCGCGTGCCAGTGCCCTTCCGACAGGTCGATACCCATCAGGATCACGTTGCCGGTCTGCGCGTTCGCGAACACGCCCCCGCGACTGACGTAGGTGTAGGCGTCGAGGAACCCGCTCGCGACCGTCAGGAGCAGGGCGAACCGCAGTGACGTCGACGTCTCGGTGGTCATCCCCCGCTCCCCTCGGCCGAGCGGACCGTGCCTACAAATCCGACGCGAGCGGGACCTCGACCTCGGCTCGGTCGGTCATCCACTCCCGCAACACCTTCGTCGCGCGCACGTCGTCCTCGTTGTAGACGTACAACCGCTCGCGCTGGTCGAGGTTCGGCTCCCCGTCGTAGCCGACCGCTTCCCGGTACCAGCTCATCGACGCCTCGCCACTCGCCTCCGCGTCCCTCCAGCTGAACCCCGCCACCGGCGCGATCTTCTTGAGCCCCTTGCCGTTCGGGCAGATGAACTGCTCGCTGACGGCCTGGTAGATGTCCACCCAGTGCGGTCCGTTGATGAAGGTCTTGACCTCCGCGACGGTCGGGATGCCGGGCATCCCCGCGAACCGGGTCGCGGAGTCCAGCAGCCACTTGTCCTCGGCCGACCGCGAATAGCAGTAGGCGGCAAAGGTTTTCCCCGCAGCCAGGGCGGCCTCGAGGGTGTCGGTGAGCCAGGTCCAGAACTCGCCGAACGACCGGGCCTCGTCGAGCGTGGGTACCGGGTCCCAGGTCACGAACGGGCGGTACGGCTGAGTCACACCCGCCTCGGTGAGCAGCGTGCCCCACAGGTACGCCCCATGCTCCTGGTAGCTCTCCATGTCCACGTCGACCTCGACGTCCGCACGCACCACCGTCACCTCCGGCTGGCGTCGCACCAGCGGGACCCCGGCCAGCCAGGCCTTCGCCAACACCACGGTGTCGTCGAACCCGTTGCCCTGCCACTCCTCCGGCGCCGGGCCATCCCAGGCCGCCAGCTCGTCGATGGTCCGCACGCCGACCCCGCGCAGCACCTCCGCCCGCGACCCCGTCGCCACCAGGCTCACATCCCGCGCCTCGGTGAGGACCGCGCTGCACTCCGGCCACCACGGGCAGGATCGGCACTCGCCGACCTGCGACGGCGCGGTGGACCGCTCCCCCCGGGCCACCGCGAGGCGGTCCTCGAACCGCTCGTCGTACTGGTCCATGATCGCGGCGAGGTCGTGCACCAGGATGCACTCGCCGCCGTAGCCGATCGCGCCGCCGAGCGCGGCCGGGCTGGCGTGCCCGTGTGTCTGCAGCATCCGGTAGATCTGGGCAAGCCGGAACTGGTCGCGCAGCTGGGCGCGGACCTTCCGGCCCGGGTCGGTGGCGGGGGCCCACTCGTCGAGCCCCGACGTCACCGCGCCGGCGCCCGGATCGGTGACCTTGTGGTTGACCACGATCACCGGGATGTACCCGCCGCGGTCGGCGTCCCGGACCAGCAGTTCCGCGCGCGCACGGCGGCCGGTGTCGAACTCCAGCGGCAGCACCGCACCCCAGATCCGGTCGATGCCGTCCTCGCAGGCCCGCATCGTCGCGGCGGCCCGCTCACGCGCCGGTGCGTCGGGGTCGACGCTCACCCACGTGTGCGCGCCGCCCGACATCAGCCGCTCGTGGGTCGCCTCGCGGTATGCCCGCGCCGCCTCGCGGCGCTGCTGAACCCCGACGTCCTCGGGGGCGTTCGCCACCGCGGTCGGGTAGGCGGTGTCCAGGTGAACCCGGTGCCGGCAGCCGGTCAGCGCGCGTGGGTCGATGAGCACCGGCCGCCGCTTGTCCTCGGTGGCGGGCAGTGCGCCGCCCGCGACGCCGGTCCGATCCCGCGACGCCTCGTCACTCGCGCCTTGCCATGTGTTCACGATGTCGAGATTATGGTCCGCCGGACCGACATCCCGCATCGGCAACGGTGGTCGCGACTCCCCCGCCGGCCCCGGCACCGGCGCAGATAGGCTGTCCGCGGCAGTGTGCCGGCGCTCAAGCACCAGACTTAAGGGGCCTATCGCATGGGTTTGTTCAGGAAACGCAAGACACGCGCGACCCGCCGTGCCGAGGCGAAGGCGCTCAAGCACAAGGCCAAGGTGGAGGCGAAGCTCGGCGCCCGCAACGACCGCAAGCGGATGCGGAGCGAGGCGAAGTCCGCCAAGAAGATCGAGAAGGCCCAGCTCGCGACCCTGAAAGCGCAGGAGAAGGCCGCCGAACGGTCCGGCTTCAGCGTCGGTCAGCTCCGCCGCTACCTCGGCATCGCCCGGCTGCTGACCCCCGTGCTGGCCCCGCTGGCGTACCGCGGCGCGGTGCTCGTGCGCGGCCAGCTCGACCAGCAGCGCGCCGCCAGGATGGGCATCGCGCCCGAGGAGCTCGGCAACTACACCGGTCACGGTGCACAGCTCAGCGCCCGGATCGCCGGGGCGGAGCGCTCCACCAACGACATCTCCGCCCAGTTCGACGACGCCGAGACCGCCCGCTTCACCGCCGCGATCCGAGGCAGGCTCACCGAACTGACCACCGCGGTTCGCGCGGCCGAGCAGATGCCCGCGCAGCGCCGCAAGTCCGCCCACCACGCCATCGCCGCCGAGCTCGACGGCATCGAGGCGGACGTCCTCGCCCGTCTCGGCGTGCGCTGACCCCGGCACCACTCCCCCGATGCCGACGCACCGCACCGCACCGACCGCCGCCCCGGCGCGTCGGCCCGCGCGGCTGCGCGGCGCCGCGGTCGGTGCCCTGACCGCGGCCCTGGCCGTGGCCGGGCACGGGGTCGGCGGCGGGGGGTACCCGAGCACCGCCGCGTTGACCCTGCTGGTGCTGTGCTGCGCGGGGGTCGGTGCGCTGACCGCCAGCCTCGGCTCCGGTCGCGGTGGCGGCCGCGCCGGACTACTCGGGGCGCTGGCCGCCGGGCAGCTGGTCGGTCACCTCGCCCTGTCCACCGCGCTCAGCCAGGCCACCGCGAGCGGCCACCAGCACGCCGGCGCCGACCTGTCCTCGCGCGGACTGTCCATGCTCGCCGGTCACGCGGCGGCGACCGTCGTCTGCGCAGCGGCGATCCTCGCGGCCGAGCGGCTGTACGGCCCGATCACCCGCGTCCTGCGGACGGTCCTGCGCGGACCGTCCGCGGCGGTGCGTGCGACCACCGCCCATCCGGCCGTCGGGTCGGGCACCGCGGCGCGCCGCGACCCGCTCGCGTTCGCCATCTCGAGACGGGGACCGCCCGCGGCCGCGCCCGCGTGACCGCAGTCCCCACCCCTTCTCGAGAGAAACGACAACCACAGATGAAGACCTCCCTTTCGCGTGCCCTGCTCACGGTCGGCGCGACCGGCGGCGTCCTGCTGCTCGGCACCGGCGTCGCCTCCGCACACGTGACCGTCGGCGCGCCCGGCGCCGCGCAGGGCGGCTACACCGTCCTGACGTTCAAGGTGCCCACCGAGTCCGAGACCGCGGGCACCACCAAGCTGACGGTGGCGCTGCCCAACCTGAAGTCGGCTCGCACCGAACCGATCCCGGGCTGGACCTCGCAGGTGACCAAGGACCCCGCCTCCGGCGAGGCCACCGCGGTGACCTGGACCGCCGACCCCGGGGTCGCCGTCGGTCCCGGTCAATTCCAGCAGTTCGCGTTGTCCGCCGGACCGCTCCCCAAGCAGGAGACGGTTTCGTTCCCCGCGGTCCAGACCTACAGCGACGGCCAGGTCGTCGACTGGAACCAGCAGCCGGCCGCCGACGGCAGCGAGCCGGACAAGCCGGCGCCGAGCCTGACCCTGACCGCCGCCGGCGAGACCGGCGACGCACACGGGTCCGCGCACGATGCCGAGGCGGCGGACAGCGACTCGGGCGACGCCACGGACACCACCGCCCGCTGGCTCGGCGGCATCGGCCTGGTGCTCGGCGCCCTCGGCGCGGCCCTGGGCATCGGCGCGACCGTCCGAAGCCGGCGCTCGTGAGCGCGCGGTTGCGGCTGCTGGCCGTCGCGGTGGTCGCGTTGCTGGCCACCCTGGTCGGTGGCGGCGTCGCCGGTGCGCACTCGGTGGTGACCGGGTCGGTTCCCGACAACGGCGCCTCCGTGGCGACCGGCCCGGCGCAGGCGTCGGTGACGTTCAACGAGCCGCTGCAGTCCAGCTTCGCCACCATGACGGTGGTCGGACCGGACGGGAACCTGTGGTCGAAGGGCGACCCGACGGTGCAGGGCCAGACGATCAGCGTCCCGGTCGGCGACCTCGGCCCCACCGGCGAGTACACGATCGCCTTCCGGGTCACCTCCGCGGACGGGCACCCGGTGAGCGGTACCCGGACCTTCACCCTGACCGCCGAGGGCACCGGCACGCCCGGCGCCAAGGCGGGCGGTTCGAGCACCTCCGGCGACGAGGGGTCCGGCGGCGTGCCGCTGTGGCCGTTCATCGCGGGCGCGGTCGTGGTGTTCGGCGGCGGGCTGGCGTTCGCGCTGCGCCGGCCGCGCGACAAGGGCTGACGGCGTTGGGCGGTCCGGCTCGACGGACCTCGCCGGGCCTGCTGCTGCTCGCCGCGCCGGCCGGGCTCGCCGGCGTCGGGCTCGCGTGGCTGCTGGCCGCCCCGGACGGCCCGGAGGCGTCGAGCCTGATCCGGGTGCTCGCGGACTGCCTCGGTGCGACGGTGCTCGGGGTGACCGTGCTCGCATGGCTGCAGCGCTCGCAGCGCCGGCCGGTGCTCGACCGGTCGGCGCTGTGGCGCCCGCTGGCGGCGCTGGCCGGCGCCTGGACGGTCGCCGAGGCGGCGCTGCTGGTCGCGGCGGCGGCCGAGACCAGCGAGGTCGGCGCGTCCGCGTTGTCGTCGACGGCGTTCGGCCGGTTCGTCGGGCAGATCAGCGCCGGCCAGATCGGTGCCGCGGTGGTCGCCTGCACTGCAGCGGTCGCGGTGCTCGCGGCGGCGGCGTTCCGGCGCGGGGCGGCGTGGCCGCTGACCCCGGTCGCGGTGCTCGCGACGGTCGCGCTGCTCGCCCGACCCGTCACCGGCCACATGTCCGCGCAGGCGCTCGGGTCGGTGTTCGTCGCCGCGCACGTGCTGGCCGCGGCGCTGTGGCTGGGCCCGCTGGCCGCGATGGCACTGCTGCTGCGGGCTCGGGGCGCGTGGGCGGTGCTGCTGCCGCGCTATTCGGACCTGGCGTGGCGCTGCGTGGCGGCGCTCGCCGTGACCGGGGTGGTCGACGCGGCCGTCAAACTCGGCGACGTCGAGGCCCTGGTCCTCACCGGGTACGGCCGGATCCTGCTGGCCAAGGTCGCCGCACTGATCGGGCTGGGTGCGCTCGGCTGGTGGTGGCGGCGCAACTGGGTGCCCGCCGCGGGCGCGCACCGGGTGACGGCGGACGACTCGCTGCGCCGCGCGGTGGTCGAGGTGGTCGCGATGGCGGTCGCGTTCGGCCTCGCCGCCGCGCTCGCGACCACCGCGTAGCGCCCCACGCCGCGCTATAAAGGACCATGGCCACTGAGAAGTTCGCGCGCGAGCTGATGCTGGCCCTCCCCGAGGTCGCGGAGGTGGTGGTCGCGAACTGGGGCGACCAGCCGACGTTCCGGGTGCGCAACAAGATGTTCGGGCTGCTCGGGTACGGCGCACCGACGGTCTGTCTCAAGGCCACCCGCGACGACCAGGCCGCGCTGATCGACGAGAACCCCGACGTGTTCCAGGTGGCGCCGTTCTTCGGTCGGTGGGGCTGGATCGACGTGGTGCTGGACCTCGTGGACCCGGACGTGCTGGCCGAACTCGTCGAGGAGGCGTGGCGGCTCACCGCGCCGAAGCGGGTGGTCGCGGCGTTCGACCGGGACCGCGACGAGGCCTGACTCCACCCCGCCGACAGGCGCGGCCTATCAGCTCGTCGGAAATTCCGATTGGACCGGCGGGCACTCCGTCGGGCAGCCTTGTCTCAGGGCCGACCGGAGCCGTCGACGACCAACCCCGCACCCTCGGGGATCTCCATCACTGACGTCAATGTTGTTGCCGCGCAGACAGTGTGACCGATTCACGCATTCGCGCCCCTCCGGAGCCGTGGTCACCCACTGCCCGCGACCGACGATCGGAGAGCCGCCATGCACGGTGTCCTGGCGCACGCGCGTGGCCTGGTCGCCGTCGGACCCGCCGCGAACGACCACCTGCACGCCCTCCGGGTCGCCGTCGGACTCGCCCTGCCCGGACTCGCCCTGCTGGCCGGAGGCCGGCCCGACCTGATGATCTACGCCGTCTTCGGCGCCGTCACCGGCATGTACGGGCGCACCGATCCGCACCGGCAGCGCGTCGCGCACCAGGCGCAGGCGGCCGCGATCCTGGTCGCCGGTGTGGGCACGGGTGTCCTGCTGTCGAGTGTGCACGCCCGCCCGTGGGTCCTGGTGGTCGCGATGGTCGTGTTCGCCTCGGTCGGATCCCTGGTGACCGATCGTCTCGGGCTCGCACCCGAGGGACCGTTCTTCGGCATCTTCGCCCTCGGCGCCGTGGCCGCAGTCCCGGCCGACCAGGTCGCACCGTGGGCGGCGCTGTCGATCTGCGCCGCGACCGCGCTGCTGTGCCTGCTGATCAGCTTCGCCAGTTCGTTCCGCGCACGGGTGCGCGACCGCGAGGCCGTCCCGGCGAGGTCGCGGCCGTCGGGCACGCTGGTCCACGCCGCCCGCTACGCGTCGGCCATCTCGATCGCCGGCGTCGGCGGCCTGCTCCTGGGGATCGACCACGCCAACTGGGCGATGGCCGCGGCCGCGGTGCCCCTGGCCGCGGCCGACCCGTTCAGCCGCGTCCACCGGGGCCTGCACCGCATCGTGGGCACGTTCGCCGGCCTCGCCGTCGCGGCCGTGCTGCTGCTCCCCCATCCCTCCGAGACACTGCTCGGCGTCTGCGTGATGGCCCTGCTGTTTCCGACCGAACTGTTCATGGCGCGCCACTACGCGCTCGCACTGGGGTTCTTCACCCCGCTGATCATGGTGATGACCGACCTGGCCGCACCCGCCGAACCGTTGGCGCTGCTCGCCTACCGCGGCATCGACACGGTGATCGGCGTCGGCGCCGGTATCGCGGTGGCGCTGATCATCCGCGGACCGGGGCGCGCGACCACCGCCGCACTAGACTCTCCGGGAGACGACGCTCGTCAGGCCCACCCACGGCAGGAGCGAATCGATCATGAGTGACGAACCGGCGAACAGGGACACCGACCCGGCCGACGAGAAGCAGCGGTTCCGGTTCCGGCCGTACCACCACCCGGCCGCCGGCTGGGGTGCGGCCAAGAGCGTGACGCGGTTCCTCGCCCGCGAGGGCGCCGTGCTCGACGGGCCGCAGGCGATCATGCGAATGAATCACGAGGGCAAGGGATTCGACTGCCCGGGCTGTGCCTGGCCGGATGACCTCAAGGGCCTGCACCTGGACATCTGCGAGAACGGGATCAAGCACGTCACCTGGGAGATGACCCACAAGCGGGTCGGCCGCGACTTCTTCGCCGCGCACACCGTGACAGAGCTGTCGGGATGGAGCGACGCCGCGCTCGAGGCCCAGGGCCGACTGACCGAACCCATGCGGTACGACGCCACGTCCGACCGCTACGTCCCGATCGCCTGGCCGGACGCCTTCGAGCTGGTCGGCGCGGCGCTGCGCGGACTCGACGACCCCAACCGGGCCGCCTTCTACACCTCCGGGCGCCTCGGCAACGAGGCGACGTTCCTGTACCAGCTGCTGGCCCGCGAGCTGGGCACGAACAACCTCCCCGACTGCTCCAACATGTGTCACGAGGCCAGCGGCCGTGCCCTGCAGGCGTCCCTCGGCACGGGCAAGGGCACGGTCGACCTGAAGGACTGGGAGGTCACCGACGCGTTGTTCATCATGGGGGTGAACGCGGCCTCCAATGCGCCGAGGATGCTGACCGCGCTCGTCGAGGCCTACAAGCGCGGCGCGCAGATCGTGCACGTCAACCCCCTCGTCGAGGCCGCGGCACGGAAGGCGATCATCCCGCACGAGTTCACGGCGATGGCCACCTTCCGGGCCACCCCGACCGGGACGCTGAACCTGCAGCCGCGGATCGGTGGCGACATGGCGCTGCTGCGCGGGATGGCCAAGGCGGTGTTCGACGCGGCCCGCACCGACCCGAAGGCCCTCGACCTCGAATTCGTCGAACGCCACACCAGCGGCTTCGACGAGTACCGCGCCCTGTGCGAGGCGACCTCCTGGGACGAGATCGAGCACCAGTCCGGGATCGGGCGGGCGGACATCCGTGCGGCCGCCCGGGTCTACTGCGAGGCCGACCGCAGCATCGTCAGCTGGTGCCTCGGTGTCACCCAGCACGACCACGGCGTCGACACCGTCCGCGAGATCGTCAACCTGTTGCTGCTGCGCGGAAACCTGGGCCGCGAGGGCGCCGGGCCCTCACCGGTGCGGGGGCACAGCAACGTGCAGGGCAACCGGACCTGCGGCATCGACCACCGCCCGAGCGAGAAGTTCCTCGACCGGCTCGCCGAGGTCTGCGAGATCGACCCGCCCCGCGCCCACGGCCTCGACACCGTCCGCACCATCGAGGCCATGCACCGCGGCGACGTCACGGTCTTCGTGGGGATGGGCGGCAACTTCGCGCTCGCCGCGCCCGACACCCCGTACACCGCTGCCGCCCTGCGGAAGTGCCTGCTGACGGTCCAGGTCAGCACGAAACTCAACCGCAGCCACCTCGTGCACGGCCGGGACGCACTGATCCTGCCGTGTCTCGGCCGCACGGAGAAGGACGAGCAGCGTGCCGGCCTGCAGTCGACCTCGGTGGAGGATTCGATGAGCATGGTGCACCTGTCCGTCGGCATGAAGAAGCCCGCCTCGCCGCACCTGCGGTCCGAACCTGCCATCGTCGCCGGCATGGCCCGGGCTGCCCTGCCCGACAGCGCGACGCCGTGGGAGGAGTACGTCGGGGACTACGACCGCATCCGCGACACCATGTCCCGGGTGCTCGACGGCTTCGAGGACTTCAACCGACGGGTCCGCCTGCCGCTCGGGTTCCGCATCCGGCAGCCCGCCCGCGAACTGATCTTCGACACGCCCTCGGGCCGGGCCGAGTTCTCCACTGCGGCCCTGCCCGACGTCGTGCCCGCCGAGGGTCGGCTGACGCTGGGCACGATGCGCTCGCACGACCAGTGGAACACCACGATCTACTCCGACAACGACCGCTACCGCGGCGTCGAGGGCCTGCGCACCCTGATCTTCATGAACGCCGACGACATGCGGGAGCGGGGCATCGGCGAGTTCGACCGGGTCGACATCACCAGCTTCGCCCGCGACGGCAGCACCCGCTCCCTGCGGGGCTACACCGCCATCCCGTACGACATCCCCCGCGGCAGCGCGGCCGGATACATGCCCGAGATGAACGTCCTGTGCGCCATCGGCGACTACAGCACGCAGAGCGATCAGCCCCTGATGAAGAACGTTCCGGTCACGGTCCAGCCGGCGACGTGACCCGGCGGCTGCGCGCGCTCAACGCCACCGAGCTGGCGAGGCCCAGCGCCAGGAACCCGGCCGCCACGAACAGCGAGGTGCTGGTGGCGTCGCCGAAGCCCTCGGACAGCGCGGTGGTCACCTCGGGCCCGGCGGGCCCGAGTTTGCCCTCGTCGCCCTGCTCGCGCAGGCCGGATATGGTGCCGCCGGCCGAGTCGCGGGTGGCGGTGACCAGCTGCTCCTGCACCGGCGGCGGGACCGCGGCGACCGGCTCGAGTCGGTCGGTGAGGTTGTGCGCCAACGAGACCGAGAGCACCGCGCCCAGGATTGCCGAGCCGAGCGCCGCGCCGAGCTGACGCACCGTGGACTGGGTGGCCGAGCCCTGACCGGACTTCTCCGCCGGGATGTCCGCGAGCACCGTCCCGGTCAGCTGCGCCGACGCCAGGCCCAGGCCCGCGCCGTACACCGCGAGCAGCACGGCCAGCAGCCACGGGGACACCGTGGACGAGATGAACAGCGCCACGACGACCACACCCACCGCCTCGAGCGCGAGGCCGAGGATCACCGTTCGCGGCGCGCCGATGGCCCCGGCGACGTGCCGTGCGGCGGCGCCGGACCCGAAGGCGCCCAACGCCATCGCCGCCAGCACCAGGCCCGCGCCCATGGTGGACAGGCCGAGCGCGTTGACCAGGAACAGCGGCAGCACCAGCAGCAGGCCGAACTCGCCGATCGCCACCGTCAGGGCGGTCAGGTTGCCCCAGGTGAAGGTCGGGACCGAGAACAGGGTCAGGTCCAGGATCGCCGAGCGGTGGCTGCCGCGGGCCCGGTGCCGCTCCCACACCACGAACAGCACCAGGGACGCGACCCCGATGGCGCCGACGACCGGGACCACCGAGACCGGAGCGTCGGCCGGCCAGTCGAGGCCGAACACGCTGAACTCGGCGATCGGCTTCCACCAGCCCAGGCTCTGCCCCTCGATGAGCGCGAAGATGACGCCGCCGAAGCCGATCGCGCTGAGCAGCAGACCGTCGACGTCGAGGCCGGGCTCGGTGATGGTGGCCTTGGTCTCGCGGACCGCGTACAGCGCGCCCACGATGACGGCGAGCCCGATCGGGATGTTCACCAGGAAGATCCACGGCCAGGTGAAGTAGGTGGTCAGCCAGCCGCCGAGCAGCGGGCCGACGGCCGCCATGCCGGAGATGACCGCGCCCCACACCGCGAACGCGACGATCCGGTCCTTCCCGCGGAAGGTGGCGTTGACGCTGGAGAGGGTGGTCGGCAGCACGAACGCGCCGCCGATGCCCTGCACCACCCGGGCCATGATCAGCGAGGTCGCACTGGTCGCGAGCGCGGCGAGCAGGCTGCCGGCCAGGAACACCAGCACGCCGAGGATGAACATCCGGCGCCGGCCGAGGCGGTCACCGAGCCGGCCCGCGGTGAGCAGCAGCGCGGCGAACACCACCGAGTAGACGCTGTTGACCCACTGCGCGTCGGTCAGATCGAGGTTCAGGTCGGTGATGATGACGGGCAGCGCGACACCGACGATGGTGCCGTCGACGACGATCATCGACAGGCCCGCTGCGAGTACCCCGAGGCCGATCCAGGCGCGACGGTCCGCCCTCGGCTCGACGTCGATCTCGCTCGACTCGGTCGACATGGGTCCTCCCTGCGGGAATCGCGGCGCCGAACGCATTTTCGGCGCGCCCCGTCAGTCCACCAGGAATCCGCCGCCGCGGCAGCGCGACCCACCGACGGCGGGCGGAGTTCAATCCTTCGATTGATCCCGCCCGCCGGCTCCTACACCCGCGACGGCGGCGCCTCGCCGTGGACGCTCACGGTGTCCACGGTCAGCGACCCGGGAGGTACTGCATCGTCTTGATGAACGGAGCCAACAGCTTCGCCCACACCTTCGGCGGCATGCCCTTCGGCCCGCCGAGGTTGAGCAGGCGGGTGGTCGCGATCGTCTGCGACTCGGTGTACTTGAGCAGACCGTCGACGCCGTGCCGGCGACCCACACCCGAGACGCCCATGCCGCCCATCGGCGCGGCGGTGCTGCCCCAGGCGGGACCGTAGCCCTCGTCCACGTTGACCGTGCCCGCCTGCACCCGGGCGGCGATGGCCTCGCCCTCGGCCTTGCTGCCGGCCCAGACGCTGGCGTTGAGGCCGTACTCGGTGTCGTTGGCCTTGGCGACGGCCTCGTCGACGTCGGCGACCGGGTAGATCGACACCAGGGGGCCGAACGTCTCGTTGCGAGCGCACTCCATCTCGTCGGTGACGCCGGTGAGCACGGTCGGCTCGTAGAACAGCGGGCCGAGGTCGGGGCGGGCCTTGCCGCCGGCGACGACGGTCGCGCCCTTGACGACCGCGTCGTCGACGTGCCCGGAGACGGTCTTGACCTGCGCCTCGGAGACGAGCGACCCCATCTCGACGCCGAACTCGTAGCCGGGCGCGAGGGTGATCTTCTTGACGCGCTCCCCGAAGATCCGGGTGAACTCCGCGGCCACCGGCTGCTCGACGTAGATCCGCTCGATGGAGATGCACAGCTGGCCCGAGTTGGAGAAGCAGGCCCGCACCGCGGCGTCGGCGACCTCGCGCAGGTTCGCGCCCTTCGTCACGATCATCGGGTTCTTGCCGCCGAGTTCGGCGGAGAAGCCGATCAGGCGACGGCCGGCCTGCTCGGCGAGCAGCTGCCCGGTCGCGGTCGAGCCGGTGAACATCAGGTACTCGGTGTTCTCGACGATCGCGGTGCCGACGACCGAACCCTGACCGGGGACCACCGCGAACAGGTCGCGCGGCAACCCGGCCCGGTACAGCAGCTCGACGCAGGCCAGCGCGCAGTAGGGGGTCTGGCTGTCCGGCTTGATCACCACGGCGTTGCCGGCGAGCAGCGCGGCGATGGCGTCGGAGACGGCGAGCGTCATCGGGTAGTTCCACGGCGAGATGACGCCGACGACGCCCTTCGGGTGGTGCCGGACCACGGTCTTGGTGAGGCCGGGGAGCATGCCCTGCACCCGCTTGGGCTTGAGCGCCTTGGGGGCCAGCTTCGCGTAGAACCGCGAGGTCATCGAGATGTCGAGAACCTCCTCGAGCGCGGAGGCGCGGGACTTGCCGGTCTCGGCCTGCGCCATGTCCATCAGCGCGTCGCGGTTCTCGAGCACCAGGTCGCGGTAGCGGTGGAAGATCGCGGCGCGGTCGGCGGGCGAACGCCGGGCCCACTCGCGCTGGGCGACGCGGGCGCGCTCGATGGCGGCCTTCGCGTCGTCGGCCGTACCGACGGGGACGGTGGCCAACTCCCGGCCGGTGAAGGCCTCGACGACCGGGCGCGTCGGCCGGTTCGCCGCGTCGGGAATGGCGATCAGTTCGGCGAGCCGTGCGAAGGTCGCGGCGGACGGAGCAGGCATTTCTTACCCCTACTGGTTAGTAGTTTTCGTGGTTACAGACAACCTACCGGTTCCGTGGCCGCCGTCACAGGAGGATGGGCACCGCGACTAGCCTGGAGCCATGGACCCGCCGGGGACCAGGTACCTCCAGCGTGACGGGCACGCGCTGGCGTACCAGGTGGTGGGCGAGGGCAGCGTCGACGTGGTCCTGTTCCTCGAGATCGGCCTGCACCCCGACCTGATGTGGACCGATCCGCACATCCATTACCTCTTCGAGCGGATGGCGACGTTCGCTCGAACCGTGTACTTCCAGCGGCGCGGACTCGGCCTCTCCGACCCGGTCGACCACATTCCCACGCTGGAGCAGCAGGCCGACGACGTGCTCGCCGTGATGGACGAGGTCGGGATGAGCGCGGCCACGATGGTCGGCATCGGCAGTACGTGCGGTCCGCTCGCGTTGATCGCGGCCCGCGCACCGGACCGGGTCACCGGCCTGCTGCTGCAGCAGCCGTTCGTCGAGGGCGTGCTCCGCGAGGGCACGGGCGAGCCGCACGGCTGGGACCCGGCGACCCGGCGGCGATTCGTCGACGGATGGCGTGCCGTCTACGAGAACTGGGGGTCGGGCCAGCTGATGTCCATGTGGGATCCCACCGAGGACTCCCCGTTCAACCGGCGACTGATGGCGATGCTCGAGCGCTGCTCCGCCACCCCCGCGACCGCACGCGCCCACCTCGAGTGGCTGTTCCGGATCGACTGGTCCGACGCGCTCCCCTCGATCCAGTGCACGACGCGGGTCCTGCACTTCCCGGCGAGCCCGGTGCCGGAGGCGGTCTCCCGGTACGTCGCGGACACGATTCCGCACGCGACGCTGCACGTGCTGCCCACCGCCCAGCCCGGTGCGTCGCTCGGGGAGGCGTGGGTGCCGATCGTCGACCACGTCGAGGTGCTCGCCACCGGCGTCAGCCGGCCCGTCGACGCCGACCGGTTCCTCGCGTCGGTGCTGTTCACCGACGTCGTCGGCTCCACCGAGCGGCTCGCCCGGATCGGCGACGTCGCCTATCGCGACCTGCGCGCCGCGCACGAGCGTCAGGTTCGCGACGAGGTCGAGCGCGCCGGGGGCCGCCTGGTGAACGTCACCGGCGACGGCACCTTCAGCGTCTTCGACGGCCCGGCGGCGGCGGTGCGCTGCGCGGCGCGGATATGCCACGACGCAGCCACCCTCGGGCTCGACGTGCGGGCAGGCGTGCACGCGGGCGAGGTGGAACGTGCCGGGTCGGAACTGACCGGAATGACGGTGCACATCGGCGCCCGCATCGGCGCCGCCGCCGGCCCCGGCGAGGTGTTGGTCTCGCGGACCGTGCGCGACCTGGTCGTCGGGTCCGGGCTCGCATTCGTCGGCCGCGGTGAGCGCCCCCTCAAGGGCGTCCCGGGCCGCTGGCCGCTGTTCGCCCTGGCCGACACCCAGCCGGGGCAGTCCCCCCTCCCCCGAAAGGCACCGAGCCTCAACATGATCGACCGCACCGTGCTCCGCACCGCCCGCCGGGCTCCGCAAATCCTGCGGGCCGTGGTGAGTATGGCGAACGCCAATCAACGCCGACAGTCCCGAAACGCGAACTAGCCTGGGAAGACGGACCCGCCGGGGACCAGGTACGTCCAGCGCGACGGGCAGGCGCCGGACTGTCGGCCGTCGTACCGCGAAAACCGTTGCGCCTCAGGTTGATCGACCGGCTCGCCCTCAGTGCCGCGCGCCGCTCGCCGCAGGTGATGCGCGCGGCCGGCCCCATCCAGCACCACCGGGCCCGACAGCGGGCAGCGGACCGTCGCGAGCGGCACGATGGGTGCGGACTTGACCCTCACGCGGCGGGAGGCTGCACGGTGGTTGGTGTGAGCGAGAACAGGGAGCCCCGGCTGACCGTCGGCGAGGTGGCCCGGCTCGTCGGGGTGAGCGTGCGGACGCTGCACCACTACGACGAGATCGGGTTGGTCACGCCGTCGGGTCGCACGCCGTCCGGATACCGGAGCTACTCGGGCCCGGACGTCGAGCGCCTGCACCGGGTGCTGACCTACCGGGAACTCGGCTTCCCCCTCGAGGAGATCGCGACCCTCCTCGACGATCCGTCCGTGGACGCGCTGGCCCACCTGCGGCGGCAGCGCGAGTTGTTGGCGCAGCGGATCGATCGCTTGCATCGGATGGCCGCGGCCGTGGAGAAGATGATGGAGGCGAAACAGATGGGTATTCAGCTGACCCCCGAGGAGCAGCGCGAGATCTTCGGCGACGACTGGCTCGGCGAGGAGTACGCGGCCGAGGCCGAGCAGCGCTGGGGCGACACCGACGCCTGGAAGCAGTCGCAGGTCCGGGCGGCCACGTGGACCAAGGACGACTGGAAGGCCGTCAAGGCCGAGGTCGACGCCCTCGAGGCGGACTTCGCGGCGGCCCTCGCCGACGGCGTCGCGGCGGACTCGGACCGGGCGGCCGCGCTGGCCGACCGGCACCTCGAGAGCATCCGCAGGCACTACGACTGCGGCTACGACATGCAGGTGTGCCTCGCGCAGATGTACCTCGCCGACGAGCGCTTCCGGCGGCACTACGACGACGTCGCGGCCGGGCTCGCCCAGTACCTGCACGACGCGATCGTCGCGAACGCCGCCCGGCACGCGTAGCGCCGGATCTCGCTCACGGTCTGTGGCCCGCACGCGCGGAAACCGCCGTTCGGGCCACATTCTGTGCGCCGACTCCGGCGACCTACCCTGTACCCATGCCCGACCAGCGCAAACCCACCTTCGGCCAGTACCTCGGCTACCTGTTCGGCCGGACCCTGCCCGACTCCCTGCAGGACTGGGTCAAGGGTGACCTGGTGGGCCGGGGCGCCTCGGTGCGCTACGTGGTCCGGTTCACTGTGCCCCTGATCCCGCTGTTCCTGGCGTTCTACCTGTTGATCCCGGGCGAGCGCTGGATCCCGCTGGCGATGATGGCGCTGCTGCTGTTCCCGGTGCTGTACTTCGCGATCGCGCTGATGAACATCTATCGCAGGCATCGCCTGCTCGCACACGGTCTCGATCCCGAACTGCTCAACGAGAAGGCGCAGCGCCGGGTCCAGCGCACCCGCGAGGACTACGAGCACCGGCACGGTCGTGGCTAGGCTGTTGCCCGTCCGTAGACGAAGGGAACACACATGAGCGAGCAGGTAGCCACCGCCGATCTGGCCGACGAGATCGGCCCCGACATCCGCAGCTGTGACACTCAGTTCGTCCAGTTCGGCGGCAGCGCAGTGTTTTCCGGCCGGATCACCACGATCAAGTGCTTCCAGGACAACCTGCTCGTCAAGCAGACCCTCGGCGAGCCCGGCAACGGCGGTGTCCTGGTGGTCGACGGGGACGCGAGCGTCCACACCGCACTGGTCGGCGACATCATAGGCGGCAAGGGCGTGTCCAACGGCTGGGCGGGCGTGATCGTCAACGGCGCCGTCCGCGACTCCGCGATCCTGCGGACCCTCGACATCGGCATCAAGGCGCTGGGCACCAACCCGCGCAAGAGCACGCAGACCGGCTCCGGCGAGAAGAACGTGCCGGTCTCCTTCGGCGGCGTCACCTTCAACCCCGGCGAGATGGTCTACAGCGACCACGACGGCGTCGTCGTCCGCGCGGAGGACTGATCCGCCGAGAGTGCAGCGGGGACGCCGCTGCACTCTCGCCCGCGGCGGACCGTTCAGTCCACGACGGTGACGAGGTCACCGACGCTGACGTGGTCGAAGAACCACTCGGCATTCGCGGGGCTCAGATTGATGCACCCGTGGCTGACGTTCTGGTAGCCCTGCTGGTCGACCGACCACGGCGCGGAATGGACGAAGATGCCGCTCCACGTGATGCGCACCGCGTACTCGACGTCGAGGCGATAGCCGTCGGGAGAGTCCACCGGGACGCCGTAGGTCGACGAGTCCATCACCATGCTGCGGAACTTCTCGAGCACCTGGAAGGTCCCGAGCGGCGTCTCGTGTCCGGGCTTGCCCATCGACGCCGGCATCGTCCGGACCTCGCCGCCGAGGTCGACGGTGAACTGGTGCGTCGAGACGTTCGCGACCGCCACCGGAGCGCCGGCGGCGGGCGTTCCGAGTCCGTCGGCGGGGGCCGCTCGGGCCGCGTTGCCGACGCCGGACAGCACCACCGCGGCGACCGCGACGAGCACCCGCACACTCTGCTTCTTCGACATGGCTTACCCGCCCTTCGGAAAGACGCGGCTAGCCCTACCAGTCAAGCACTCCCGTCTCCCCGGCAACAGAGCCGAGGACACCTCGCCGAGCGACCGGCCGCCCGACACGACATCGGAGCGGCTACTCCCGCGCTACCCGGGCGCTCATGCCGCCGATCTCCACGACGTCGCCCTCCCGCAGCTGCCGGCCGCGGCGCACCTCCGGCTCACCGTTGACGCTGACCAGACCGTCCGCGATGACACCCTTGGCCTCCGCGCCGGAATCGATCAGGTTGGCCAGCTTGAGGAACTGGCCGAGCCGGATGGACTCGTCGCGGATCGGGACGTCTTCGGGCGCAGGCATACCCCCATCCTCCCCCACCCCCACACGGAACCCTTCACACTGGGTACATGACGCCGACCACGACCAGCAAACTTCCCGGGGGTCCGGCCCGGCCACCGGCCCGCGCCCTCGGCAAGCCGCCGAACGGTCGGCTCAACCAGGTGCCGCACATCGCGGGGCTCGTCGTCGGGATCGTCTCGATCCTGGTCTTCCTGTGGAGCCTGTCGCCGGTGCTTCGCTACCTGACCCGGGTGCCACGCGAGTACCTCGACGCGTACTACCTCGACGCGCCCGACACCAGCTTGGCCTGGGCCCTGGTTCTCGCACTGCTCGCCGCCGCTCTCGCCAGCCGCAAACGGATCGCCTGGTGGTTGCTGACGCTCTACCTTTCGCTCTTCTCCATCGTGAACGTCGCGCAGGTCGCGATCGACCGCGACCTCAATGCGGTCGGCGCCCTCGTCGTACACGTGGCCATGGTCGCCGTGCTCGTCGCCGCGCGCCCGCAGTTCTACACGCGGGTGCGTCGCGGTGCCGGCTGGAAGGCACTCGGCGTTCTCGTCGCCGGGCTCGCCATCGGAACCCTGCTCGGCTGGGCGCTGGTCGAGCTGTTCCCCGGCACCCTGCCGCAGAACCAGCGACTGCTCTGGGCGATCAACCGGGTGGCCGGTGTCGTGGTGGTCGGGAACGAGCAGTTCGACGGTCGCACGCACGGCTTCGTCAACACCGCGCTCGGCCTGTTCGGAGCCCTCGCGCTGCTCGCCGCGGTCATCACGCTGTTCCGGTCGCAGCGCTCGACGAACGCACTCACCGGTCACGACGAGTCGGCCCTGCGCGGCCTGCTGGCCCGCTACGGCGCCGACGACTCGCTCGGTTACTTCGCCACCCGCCGAGACAAGGCGGTCGTGTTCGCGCCGAGCGGCAAGGCCGCCGTCACCTACCGCGTGGAGCTCGGGGTGTGCCTGGCCAGCGGTGACCCGATCGGCGACGAGGAGGCCTGGCCGCACGCCGTCGACGCGTGGATGGACCTCGCCTCCACCTACGGCTGGACGCCCGCCGTGATGGGGGCCAGCGAGCTCGGCGCCACCGCCTACAACCGGGCCGGGCTCAACGTGCTGGGGCTGGGCGACGAGGCCATCCTGCACACCCGCGACTTCAACCTGAACGGTCGTGAGATGCGCCAGGTCCGGCAGGCCGTGAATCGTGTTCGCAAACACGGCATCTCGGTCCGGCTCCGACGGCACCGCGACGTCCCACCGGAGGAGATGGCGCAGGCGATCAGGCGGGCGGACGCGTGGCGCGACACCGAGACCGAGCGGGGCTTCTCGATGGCACTGGGCCGGCTCGGCGACCCCGCGGACGGTGACTGCCTGCTGGTCGAGGCGGTCGACGAGGACGGCGGCGTGCAGGGCATGCTGTCCCTGGTGCCGTGGGGAACGACCGGCGTCTCCCTCGACCTGATGCGACGAAACCCGTTGGCACCCAACGGCGTGGTGGAACTGATGGTGACCGACCTCGCGACCGGGGCGGACAAGTTCGGTGTCACCAAGATCTCCCTGAACTTCGCGGTCTTCCGCGCCGTGTTCGAGGAGGGTGCCCGCATCGGCGCGGGACCGGTACTGCGCGTGTGGCGTTCGGTGCTGGTGTTCTTCTCGAAGTGGTGGCAGCTCGAGGCGTTGTACCGCTCCAACGTGAAGTACCAGCCCGAGTGGGCGCCGCGATACCTGTGCTTCTCGGACAGTCGCGTGCTGCCCAAGGTGGGTGTGGCGTCCGCGGTGGCCGAAGGCTTCGTCACCCTGCCGAGGCTGCGCAGGCGCGACGTCAGCAAACACACCGGCGTGCACGAGGCGGTGCCGGCCGCGGTGGCCGCGGCGGTGCTCCTGCACGAGGACGGCAGCGCGCCCGACGTCCCGATCACCGAGTCCGCCGAGGCGGCCGGACCCCGGCGGCCCGAGCAGGTGCGGGTGCGGATGGACAAGCTCGCCCGGCTCACCGAATCGGGGATCGACGGCTACCCGGTCGCCTGTCCGCCGACCCACACCGTCGCCGCGGCCACCGGCTCACCCGAGGGCACGCAGGTTCGAATCGCGGGCCGGCTCGTGCGGATCCGCGCGTACGGCGGCGTCGCGTTCGCGGTGGTGCGGGACTGGTCGGGCGATCTGCAGGTGCTGTTCGACCGCACCACGGTCGGGGACCGCCTCGACGAGTTCACCGCCGACTTCGACCTCGGCGACCTGATCGAGGTGAGCGGCACCATCGGCCGCAGCCGCAAGGGTGAGCTGTCCCTGCTCGCCGCCGAGTGGCGGATGAACGGCAAGTGCCTGCACCCGCTGCCGGACAAGTGGAAGGGCCTGTCCGACCCGGAGACCCGGGTGCGCCAGCGGTACGTCGACCTCGCGATCAACGCCGATGCCCGTGACCTGCTCGTCGCCCGCAGCGCCGTGGTCAAGTCCCTGCGCGACAGCCTGACCGCGCGCCAGTACCTCGAGGTGGAGACGCCGATCCTGCAGCGGGTGCACGGCGGAGCCAACGCGGCACCGTTCCTCACCCACATCAACGCCTACCACCTCGACCTGTACCTGCGGATCGCGCCGGAGCTCTACCTCAAGCGGCTCTGCGTGGCGGGCATGGAGAGGGTGTTCGAGATCGGCCGGGTGTTCCGCAACGAGGGCGTGGACTTCAAGCACAACCCCGAGTTCACGATCCTCGAGGCCTACGAGGCGCACAGCGACTACGAACGGATGATGGTGCTCTGCCGCGAGCTCATCCAGGCGGCGGCGGTCGCGGCGCACGGCCGCGAGATCATCCTGCGGCCGGGTCCCGACGGCGGGCTCGTCGAGGTCGACATCTCCGGGCAGTGGCCGGTCAAGACCATGCACGGGGCCGTGTCGGAGAAGCTGGGCGTCGAGGTCACCCCGCAGACCCCGCTCGAGGAGCTGCGGCGGCTCTGCGACGAGCACCAGATCCCGCACCAGCCGGGCTGGGACGCCGGCGCGGTGGCGCAGGAGATGTACGAGCACCTGGTCGAGGGTCAGACCGAGTTCCCGACCTTCTACACCAACTTCCCGACCTCGATGTCGCCCCTGACCAGGCCACATCCGACCATCCCCGGAGTTGCGGCAAAGTGGGACCTGGTGGCGTGGGGAATCGAGCTGGGCACCGCGTACAGCGAGCTGACCGACCCGATCGACCAGCGCGCCCGACTGACCGAACAATCGCTGCTGGCCGCGGGCGGTGACGAGGAGGCAATGGAATTGGACGAGGACTTCCTGCAGGCGCTCGAGCACGCGATGCCCCCGACCGGCGGCCTCGGGATGGGCGTCGACCGCGTGGTCATGCTGATCACCGGCGGCAGCATCCGCGAGACCCTCGCCTTCCCGCTCGCGAAGCCGCGCCAGTGATCGGCGCGATGACGCCCGCGTCCACGGTCGCCACCACGAATCCGCAGCGACGCGGACGGGCGGCGCTGGTCGCCCTGCTCGTCCTCGGCCCGATCCTCTACTCGACGTGGCTGTTCGGATGGTTCCTGAGCTCGCACCTCGACCAGTCCCGGGCCTACGCCAGCGAACTCGCCGCGCTGGACCAGCCGTGGGGCCTCTTCTACCGCACCGGCGACCTGCTCACCGGCATCGTGCTCACCGTCGCCGCGGTGCTGGCGGTGTGGCTACGCCCGCGGCGACTGCTGACCACGATCGGCTGGATCGGCCTGGGAGTCTTCGCCGTCTCGACGATCCTGGACTCGCGTATGCCGCTGGACTGCGCGGCGCACGCCAGCGCGGCCTGCGCCGCCCGGGAGCAGGCCGGCCTGCTCGACGAGTCCCGCTTCCTGCACGCCTCGACCAGCACCATCGCCGCGACCGCCGCCGCGGTGTCGGTCTTCGCCTTCATCATCGCCGCCTTCCGCTACGGCTGGCCGCGCTGGACGCGGTGGTCCGGGCTGGCGGTGGTCGTGGTCTACATGATCGGCAACGCGTGGACCCTCTTCGCCATCGACATGGACGGCCGGGGCGACGAGGTGTGGCTGCTCGGCTACGCGCAACGACTGCAACTGGTCGCCGTCACCGGATGGATCGTGTACCTGGCCGCGATCGCCGCGAGGGAGTGGCGTCGAGGTTCCACGTGAAACCGTCCGGAAGATCAGTGCAGGTCAACGAGTCCGAACTGCACGTCGTGGTGGACGGGGACGGGCCGCCCGTGCTGCTGTGCGGCGGCCTCGCCGGCAACTGGTTCGACTGGGACGCGGTCACCCGCGCACTCGAGCCGGACCACACGGTGATCCGGTTCGACCGGCCCGGGTTCGGGCTCAGCGCCCCCACCGGCAGGCCGCCGACGGCGCGCGGCGAGGCGGCCCGGATCTCGGCGGTGCTCGACGCGGTCGGGGTCGTCGACCCGGTTCTGGTCGTCGGGCACTCGATGGGCGGCTGGTACGCGGAGGCGTTCGCCCGGCTGTACCGCGACCGGGCCGCGGGTCTGGTGCTGCTCGACGCGAGCGTCGAGCCACCGCGGCAGCCCGCGCTGCCGTCGCCCTGGCGATACGGCCTGGCCTCCGCGACCGCCGCTGTGGTCTCCGGGATCGGGTTGCAACGGCTGTGCGGGCCGACGGTGCACCGGCTCGCGCACCAGGCCGAGCCGGACGCCGCGATCGCCCCGCTGATGGAGCGGATCGTCACCCGCCCGAGTTACCTGCGCGCGGTGCTGATCGAGAACGCCGCCTACGCGGATCTGCCCGCCGAGATGGTGCCCATCCGCGGCGAGGGTCCCCTGCCCGACACCCTGGTCGTCGCCGCCGACCCGGGTCTGCCGTGGTCGGGCGCGTGGCTCCGCACGCAGCGGGGGCTCGCGGCGGACCTGGGCGCGCGGTTCGAGGTGCTGCGTCCCGCCCGGCACACCGCGATGATCGATCGACCCGCCGCCGTCGCCGCCCTGATCGCGGGCATGACAGGGTGAGCCGGTGCAACTGCTGCTGATCCGCCACGCCCTGCCCGAGCGCATACTCACCGCCGACTCGCCCGCGGGTGCGGACCCCGCCCTCACCACAGAGGGTCGCGCCCAGGCCGCGAGATTGCCCGGGGCGCTTGCCCCGTATCCGATCTCGGCGATCGTCAGCAGCCCGCAACTCCGGGCCAGGGAGACCGCGGCCCCGCTCGCGACCGCGTTGGACCTGACGGTCACCGCCGACCCCGACCTGGCCGAGTACGACTACGGCCGCGCACACTACGTGCCGATCCACGAGGCGAAGCAGATCGCACCGGACACCTACGCCCGAATCCTCGCCGGGCACCTGCCCGATTTCGTGGACGCTGACGCCTTCCGATCCCGGGTGCTCGACGGGATCGACCGGGTGGTCGCGAACGCCGACCACGAGGACACCGTCGCGGTGATCGCGCACGGCGGTGTCGTCAACGTGTACCTACAGCACCTGCTCGGTCTCGACCGGCCGCTGACCTTCCCGATCGACTACGCATCGGTGACCCGGATCCTGGTGTCCCGCAACGGCAACGCGCGCCCCGCCTCGATCAACGAGACGGGGCACGTGCGGGACCTGCTGATCCGGCACCGGTAGCGCTCCGACCGACCGCTACGAGGAGACCGGCGTCAGGCCTTGCCCCGAAGCCAGCCCGCCAGCCAGGTGCCGGGGGTGTTCCCCGCGGCGTCGACCGTGTAGTGCCAGTAGCTCTGGTGCACTCCGGAGCCGTAGAACTGCTCGAGCTGGCCGACCCGCTCACCGTTCGACTTCTCGCTCAGCTGGTCCTGCAGGGCCGGGATTCCGCCCGCACCGACCAGGTCCTGCCAGATGGCGCCCGCCTCGGGCACGTAGTTCGGCGAGTCCGAGGAACCGGGATCCGAGTTCACGGCCGCGGCGCCCGCGAGCCGGGTGACGAAGTCGGTGCGCTCGGTGGAGCAGTAGAGATCGCCGGGGGCACAGAACGTCACGGTCCGGTCGCTTACCCACCCGAAGCCGCCGATGCGCGGGCCGCCGGCACCGTTGCCGGGCACCCTCGGACCGATCAGCGCGTCCGTCTCCGAACGCTGCGGATCGGACAGCAGTCCGACAGCGGCGATCTTCTCGGGACGGATCGTGCTGGTCCCGCGGCCGATCTCGGCGGCGAGGTCGCCGGCGGCGTCCGCACCCTGGCTGTAGCCGATGATCGCGAACCGGGTGGCCCCGCACCGCTGCTGCATGGCCTCGAGCATGCCGCGGGCGTTGTCGGTGGCCTGCTTCTTCGAGGCCCCGTACACGTCCCCCTCCCACGGAAAGGCGGTGGCCGCGTACGTCACGTAGTCGGAGCGGATGTTCGCCCCGCCGAGGCGATCCGTCACCTGGGCCAGCATGCCCGGCGTCGGCTCCTTGTCTGCCTTGGTGGACGTCTCCCAGGTGCCGGGCACCGCGACCACGTAGAGGCTCGGGCAATCCTCGGCCGGAGCGGCCTGCGCCGCGGCACCGGAAACGAACATTCCGGCGGCGGCCGCCGCACACGCTGCGACGATGGCCGAGAACTTCTTCACACGCATGACTGGCCCCCAAAGTTCTTACGAATTCGTCCGATCTACCAGGTGTTGATGGTTGCATCGGAATGTGTCGAAATGGTGCACGAACGGTGAAGAAACGTTACCGCAGGAGCCCGCCGATTCGCACCGAACGTCCGCCGAACAATGGACAAATACGGCGCCCGAATCCGGCCGCTCGACCGTCACGGGCAGAATCGAGGCATGGTCGACACTCCCGTGCTCCTCACGATCGGCTCGGTCTGCGTGGGATTCGTCCTGTTCGTGACCGCAGCCAGCGGCGCTCGCGGCCGCTGGCACCGCGGGTTGGTCATCGCGCTGTTCGTCGCGGCGGTCTGCTTCCTCACCGCGGTCCCGCTCACGGTCGCGCTCACCGCGGGCGTGTAGCGCCCGCTCGCATCACCGCAACTCGCACCGCAAGCGTCCCCAGCACCGCAGGAACGCGGAGTGCGCCGATTGGTGGCGAACTCCGCGTTCGACCCGGGACTACCTGTCGGTCCCGGCAATACCGGGATCAGGACCCGAAGATGTTCTCCAGGCTGCCCGCGCTGCCGGTTCCCTCGCCGCCGGGATTCGTGCCCGGCACGGTCACCGACTGCGCCACCGCTGCCGAGTCGGAGAACCCTGCGGCACCGGCGAACTCGGCCGTGACGGCGAACGTCCCCGCGGTGTCGAAGGTGTGCGACAGCGTCGCGACACCGTTGACCACGGCCACCGGGGAACCGACCGCGACACCGTTGATCTTGAATTGCACGGCGCCGTTGGCGGTGGCCGGGTCGACCTTCGCCTTCAGCTCGACCGTGTCACCCTTCGCGACGCTGCCGATCGAGTCGAGCGTGGTGGTGGTCGCCACGTCGGTCGGGTCCGGAGCGGTCACATTGACGCTCGACGCCGTCGAGACCGAGTCCTTGAAGCCCGCGCCGGCCGTGAACGCCGCCGTGATGCTGTGCGACGCCACCGTGTCGAACGTGTGCGGCAACGTCGCCACACCACCGGAAACCGCAA
>NZ_JBHXVP010000001.1:109559-265638 GCF_042672245.1 Rhodococcus sp. NPDC127527 | reverse complement strand
ACCGTCACCGGCCCACCGATGTTGTTCGCACCGTCCTTGAACTGCACCGAGCCGACCGCATTCGCCGGACCGACGTTCGCGGTCAGGTCCACCGACGTGCCGGTGACCGCACCGGGCGGAACCGACAGCGTCGTCGTGGTCGCCGCGTCCGGAGCGACGACACGCACCCACGCGCCGGCCGGGTTGGCGCCCGACTGCGTACTGAAAGCGTAGACGTCGAACACGAAGCCGGCGTTGTAGTCGCCTACCGCCTGGGTCGTGGGGACCTTGTAGGTGACGGCGAAGTCCACGTTGTCGAGGTAGCCCTTGGTGCCCAGAAGCGGCACCGAGCTGCAGCCGCCCCCGGAACACGTCGCCTTGACGCCCGCGGCGCCCTCGTTGGTGACGTTCGACTGCTTGCTGATCGTATTCGAGACGTACTCGAAACCGGCGGGCTGGATCTGACGGATCGCGGTCATGTACCGGCCGATGCCACTGGTCTTCCAGATCTTCGCGGTGTAGGTGACGGTGTCGCCCGGGTGGACGATATTCACACCCGGCTGGGCGGGGTTGACCGTGGTGCCGTTCACCGCGGTCAGGCCCAGGTTCCACCGGAGGTTGTCCACCGACTTGTCGCCCGACGACGCGGGCGGCGGATCGTCCGCGGCGGCGATGCCGGCTGCACCGAACATCAGTGTCATCGCGGCACCCGCCGCGATGAGAGGTGTCGCCAGGCGACGGGTCTTGGACAAGAGCACGGTTACCTCCTGAGCGGCCCACCCGTGGTGGGTTTGCAGTGGCGTGACTCACATCACAGAATCGCCGCGAAGCCTAGTCATCACGAAACGATCACGTGGGCAGTCCTTGAACATTCATCCAATTGACGGACACCACTCCAACCCAAACCCGGAAACGGGCAAACCCGCCGTCCAGGCTGGCTGGACGGCGGGTTTGTCGAGAAGGTGCCGGTCGCGACCGGCTCGTTACCTAGCGCTGCGGAAGATCCGTCGGCTTGATCGGCGACGGCAGCGAGGTGGTGCCGCCCTCGAGGAAGGCGTCGACGGCGGCCGCGCAGGAGCGACCCTCCGCGATGGCCCACACGATCAGCGACTGACCGCGGCCCATGTCACCGGCGACGAACACGCCGGGGACGTTGGTCGCCCACTCGCTCGACCGGGCGACGTTGCCGCGGTCGGTGAGGTCGACGCCCAGGTCCGTGAGCAGACCCGGCTTCTCCGGGCCGACGAAGCCCATCGCCAGCAGCACCAGGTCGGCCTCGAGCTCGAACTCGGAGCCCTCGACCCGCTCGAAGCGGCCGGCCTTCATCTCGACCTCGTGCGCCTTGAGCGCCGTGACCTTGCCGTTCTCGCCGACGAACTCCTCGGTGTTGACCGAGAAGACCCGCTGGCCACCCTCCTCGTGCGCCGAGGACACCCGGTACATGAGCGGGTAGGTGGGCCACGGGGTGGAGTCCGCGCGGGACTCCGGCGGGCGCGGCATGATCTCGAACTGGTGCACGATCTCCGCGCCCTGACGCAGGGAGGTGCCCAGGCAGTCCGCACCGGTGTCGCCGCCACCGATGATGACGACCTTCTTGCCCTCGGCCGTGATGGTCGGGGCGTCGAGATCGCCGTTCTGTACACGGTTCGCGATCGGCAGGAACTCCATCGCCTGATGGATGCCGTCGAGCTCGCGGCCGGGGATGGGCAGGTCGCGGGCCTCGGTGGCACCGCCGGCCAGCACGACCGCGTCGAAGTCGGCGCGCAGCTGCTCGACCGAGATGTCGACGCCGACGTTGACGCCGGTGCGGAAGACGGTGCCCTCGGACTCCATCTGGACCAGGCGCCGGTCGATGTGGCGCTTCTCCATCTTGAACTCGGGGATGCCGTAGCGCAGCAGGCCGCCGATGCGGTCCTCGCGCTCGAACACCGTCACCGTGTGGCCGGCGCGCGTGAGCTGCTGCGCGGCGGCCAGACCCGCGGGGCCGGAGCCCACGATGGCCACCTTCATGCCGGTCAGGCTGGACGTGCGGACCGGCTTGACCCAGCCCTCGTCGAAGGCGCGGTCGATGATCTCGACCTCGACCTGCTTGATGGTGACCGGGTCCTGGTTGATGCCGAGGACGCACGACGCCTCGCACGGCGCGGGGCACAGCCGCCCGGTGAACTCCGGGAAGTTGTTCGTCGCGTGCAGCCGGTCGATGCCGTCCTGCCAGCGATCCTTGTGGATCAGGTCGTTCCACTCGGGAATCAGGTTCCCGAGAGGACAACCGTTGTGGCAGAACGGAACACCGCAGTCCATGCATCGGCTGGCCTGGGTGCGGAGGGTCTTCGAATCGAAGTCCTCGTACACCTCCTTCCAGTCCATCAGGCGCAGCGGCACCGGCCGGCGGACCGGCAGTTCACGCGAGGTGTGCTTGAGGAAGCCTGTCGGGTCACCCACGAGCTGCCTCCATGATTGCCTCGTCCACGTCAGTTCCGTTCTTCTTCGCGGTGTCGATCGCCACGAGCACCTTCTTGTAGTCGCGCGGCATCACCTTCGCGAAGTGATTGACCTGCTGAGACCAGTCCGAGAGGATGCGCGCGGCAACCTCGGATCCGGTCTCGTCCCGGTGCCGTTCGATGGCACCCTTGAGCCAGACGAAGTCCTCGTGCTCGAGATCCTCGAGATCCACCAGTTCGGTGTTGAGGTTCGCCTCGAAGGACTTGTCGGCGTTGTAGACGAACGCGACACCGCCGGACATGCCGGCACCGAAGTTGCGTCCCGTCGTGCCCAGGATCACCACGCGGCCACCGGTCATGTACTCGCAGCCGTGGTCGCCCACGCCCTCGACCACCGCGGTCGCGCCCGAGTTCCGAACCGCGAACCGCTCGCCCGCGATGCCGCGGATCAGGGCCTCGCCGCCGGTGGCACCGAACAGGATCACGTTGCCCGCGATGATGTTCTCCTCGGCGACGAACCCGGCCGCGGTCTCCAGCGGCGGGCGCACCACGATGCGGCCACCCGACAGGCCCTTGCCGACGAAGTCGTTGGCATCGCCGTGGAGCCGCAGCGTCATGCCGCTCGGCACGAACGCACCGAAGCTGTTGCCCGCCGAGCCCGTGAACGTGATGTCGATGGTGTTCTCGGGCAGGCCCGCACCGCCGTGCACCTTGGTCACCTCGTGGCCGAGCATGGTGCCGACCGTCCGGTTGACGTTGGTGATCTTCGACTCGAACTGCACCGGCACGCCGTCGTCGATGGCCGCACGACTCTGTGCGATCAACTGCTGGTCGAGTGCCTTCTCCAGCGCGTGGTCCTGGCTGCCCGTGCAGTACAGGTCCTGGTCCATGAACGCCGACTCGGTCTGCGCCAGGATCGGCGACAGGTCGAGCTTGGAGGCCTTCCAGTGCTCGAGCGCCTTGGTGGTGTCCAGTGCGCCGACCTGTCCGACCGCCTCGTTGAGGGTGCGGAAGCCGAGCTCGGCGAGGAGCTCACGCACCTCCTCGGCGATGAACATGAAGAAGTTCTCCACGAACTCGGGCTTGCCCGCGAAACGCTTGCGCAGCACCGGGTTCTGGGTGGCCACACCGACGGGGCAGGTGTCCAGGTGGCACACCCGCATCATCACGCAGCCCGAGACGACCAGGGGCGCGGTCGCGAAACCGAACTCCTCGCCGCCGAGCAGCGCGGCGATGACCACGTCGCGGCCCGTCTTGAGCTGGCCGTCGACCTGCACCACGATGCGGTCGCGAAGACCGTTGAGCAGCAACGTCTGCTGGGTCTCGGCCAGGCCGAGCTCCCACGGCGCGCCCGCGTGCTTGACCGAGGTCAGCGGGGTGGCGCCGGTGCCGCCGTCGTGACCGGAGATGAGCACCACGTCGGCGTGCGCCTTGGAGACGCCCGCGGCGACGGTGCCGACACCGATCTCGGAGACCAGCTTCACGTGGATGCGGGCCTGCGGGTTGGCGTTCTTCAGGTCGTGGATCAGCTGTGCGAGATCCTCGATCGAGTAGATGTCGTGGTGCGGCGGGGGCGAGATCAGACCGACGCCCGGCGTGGAGCCACGCACCTCGGCGACCCAGGGGTACACCTTGTGCGGCGGCAGCTGGCCGCCTTCGCCCGGCTTGGCGCCCTGCGCCATCTTGATCTGGATGTCGGTGCAGTTGGACAGGTAGTGCGAGGTGACGCCGAAGCGTCCCGACGCGACCTGCTTGATCGCCGACCGTCGCCAGTCGCCGTTCTCCTCGACCTCGAAACGGGAGGGATGCTCGCCACCCTCGCCCGAGTTCGACCGCGCGCCAAGACGATTCATCGCGATGGCGAGGGTCTCGTGCGCCTCGGCCGAGATCGAGCCGTAGCTCATCGCGCCGGTGGAGAACCGCTTGACGATCTCCGAGGCCGACTCGACCTCGTCGATCGAGATCGGCTCGCGCACACCCTTCTTGAACTCGAACAGGCCGCGCAGCGACGCCAGTCGCTCCGACTGGTCGTCGACGAGCTTGGTGTACTCCTTGAAGATCGAGTACTGGCCGGTGCGGGTCGCGTGCTGGAGCTTGAACACCGTGTCCGGGTTGAACAGGTGGTACTCGCCCTCGCGACGCCACTGGTACTCGCCGCCGACCTCGAGCTCGCGGTGCGCGCGCTCCTCCTTGCGGGGCAGGTACGCCGAGGCGTGCCGGACCGCGATGTCCGCCGCGAGCTCGTCGAGCCCGATGCCGCCGAGGCTCGAGTTCAGGCCGGTGAAGTACTCGTCCACGAGCTCCTGCGACAGGCCGATGACCTGGAACAGCTGCGCGCCGGTGTAGGAGGCGAGCGTGGAGATGCCCATCTTGGACATCACCTTGAGCACGCCCTTGCCTGCCGCCTTGATGTAGTTCTTGACCGCGGCGTCGAAGGTGATGCCGGTGAGCTCGCCGCCCTCGATCATGTCCTCGATGGTCTCGAAGGCCATGTACGGGTTGACCGCGGCCGCACCGAAGCCGACCAGGGTGGCCATGTGGTGCACCTCGCGGGCGTCACCGGCCTCCACGACCAGGCCGACCTTGGTGCGCGAGCGCTCGCGCACCAGGTGGTGGTGCACCGCCGAGGTGAGCAGCAGCGACGGGATCGGGGCGAAGGTCTCGTTGGAGTTGCGGTCGGTGAGCACGATGATGCGTGCGCCACCGGCGATCGCCTCGGAGACCTGGAAGCGAATGTCGTCGAGGGCCTTGCGCAGGCCCTCGCCGCCGGCCGCGGCCCGGTACAGGCCGGGGATGACCACCGAGCGGAAGCCGGGGAACTCACCGTCGTCGTTGACGTGAACCAGCTTCGCGAGGTCGTCGTTGTGCAGGATCGGCTGCGGCAGCGCCAGCAGTCGGCAGGACTCCGGGCCGGGGTTGAGCAGGTCGCCCTCCGGTCCCAGGCTGCCGCCGAGGCTGGTGACGACCTCCTCGCGGATGGCGTCCAGCGGCGGGTTCGTCACCTGGGCGAACAGCTGCGAGAAGTAGTCGAACAGCAGCCGCGGGCGGGACGAGAGGACCGCGATCGGGGTGTCGGTGCCCATCGAACCGAGGGCCTCGGCCCCGGTCTTGGCCATCGGCGCGACGAGGACGTTGAGCTCCTCGTTGGTGTACCCGAACACCTGCTGACGGATCAGCACGCGCTCGTGGTTCATGTGCACGACCTCGCGGGCCGGCAGGTCTTCCATCTTCACCAGGCCGGCGTCGAGCCACTCCTGGTACGGGTGCTCGGCCGCGAGCTGGGACTTGACCTCGTCGTCGCTGACGATGCGTCCCTGCGCGGTGTCGACCAGGAACATCCGGCCCGGCTGCAGGCGGGTTTTGCTGACCACCTTGGCGGGGTCGATGTCGAGGACGCCGACCTCGGAGGCCATGACGACCAGGCCGTCCTCGGTGACCCAGATGCGGCTGGGGCGCAGACCGTTGCGGTCGAGCACGGCGCCGACGACGGTGCCGTCGGTGAAGCACACCGACGCCGGTCCGTCCCAGGGCTCCATGAGGGTCGAGTGGTACTCGTAGAACGCCCGGCGGGCCGGGTCCATCGTCTCGTGCCGCTCCCAGGCCTCCGGGATCATCATCAACACGGCGTGCGGCAGGCTGCGGCCGCCGAGGTGCAGCATCTCGAGCACCTCGTCGAAGCGCGCGGTGTCGGAGGCGCCGGGGGTGCAGACCGGGAAGATCTTGTCGAGGGCGCCGTCGCCGAACACGTCGGAGGAGATGAGCGCCTCACGCGCGCGCATCCAGTTCTCGTTGCCGGTGACGGTGTTGATCTCGCCGTTGTGCGCGACGCGGCGGAACGGGTGCGCCAGGGGCCACGACGGGAACGTGTTGGTGGAGAAGCGCGAGTGCACCAGGCCGAGGGCACTCTCCATCCGCTCGTCCTGCAGGTCCAGGTAGAAGCCCTTGAGCTGCGGCGTGGTGAGCATGCCCTTGTAGACGAACGTCTGCCCGGACAGGCTCGGGAAGTACACCGACTCGCGGCCGGGAGCGTCCTGACCGGCGCCCTCGTCGCCGAGCTCGTGCTCGACGCGCTTGCGGATCACGAAGGCGCGGCGCTCGAGGTCCATGCCGGTGACCGCCGCGTCCGCCGCCGCCACGAAGAGCTGACGGAAGGTCGGCATCGCGTCGCGGGCCAGGGCGCCGAGCGAGGAGTCGTCCGTGGGGACCTCGCGCCAGCCGAGGACCTGCAGGCCCTCCTCCACGACGATCCTCTCGACCGCCGCGACGGCCTCGTCGAGGTCGTCGTGGGCCTGCGGGAGGAACGCGATGCCGGTGGCGTACGCGCCCTCGGCGGGCAGCTCGAAGTCGACCACGGCGCGGAAGAACGAGTCCGGGACCTGGAGCAGGATGCCGGCGCCGTCGCCGGTGTTCGGCTCGGATCCGGCCGCTCCGCGGTGCTCGAGGTTGACCAGCGCGGTGATCGCCTTGTCGACGATGTCGCGGCTGCGCCGACCGTGCATGTCGACGACGAACGCGACACCGCAGGCGTCGTGCTCGTTCGCGGGGTCGTAGAGGCCCTGGGGTCCGGGAGACCGGTGGCCTGGAAGTTGCTTCATACCTAGCCTTCGTGTGCGTCAGATGCACAGACGACCAGCAACGCTGATGGCCATCACGTGGCAATACAAGCGCCGACACAGCGTCGGGTCGGCGCGCCTCGTCAACGGCGGCGGCGGACGGCGGTCGGGATGTGATCCCGCCTCCGGCGACGACGCTGACTGACTATCTGGACGGTTGTGTGTCCAGCATGTTCCGAAAACGATAATTCAGAACCCCAGGTTTGCGCCAACTTAGGGTAGCCTGGCACCCCTTCTGACCTCGGGTTCGACCGGCGGCTCGGCGGCCCGCGAGAGGGCTCGGCAACAGGGTCGACCGCGTAACAAAGCCGTGCCGTCGGGGGTCGCCGGGAGAGTGATGCACCGTCGGCGCCCCGACGGGCTACCCCGTCACCCGTGTCGCGCCGGCATCGGGCACGAGCGCCCCGAGAACGGTCGCGATACCCGGACCCGGATCGAATTCCATTGCAGGGGTTGACAACTGGTGAAAGATCACACCGTCGAGATAGTCCACCAGGATCCGGCAGCCACGGGCGGGCTCGTCCGAACCCAGTGCGGCGAGCATCCGCGTACCCCACTCGACCAGGTCCGCCCGGCCCGCGGCGAGCGGCTCGGCAAGACCCGGGACCGACACCGCCTCGGCGAACAATGCGATCCGGGCGGCGGTCCGCACCCGGTTCGCACCTGTGGCGACAAACACGTATCCGGTCAGCCCGTCGGCCAGGTCGCGCACCGTGGCGGGGATCGGCCGCACCCCGAGCAGCCGCCAGTCCTCGCGGTCACACTCGACCAGTCGCAGGATCAGCGCCTCGAGCAGGGCAGCCCTGGTCCGGAAGTAGTTCGACGTGGATCCCTCCGGCATGCCGGCCGCCGCGTCGACCCCGCGATGGGTCAACCCGCGCAGACCGCGGGTACCGAGCAGCTCGATCGCCGCGTCCAGGACCCGTTCACGCTTGTCCGCCATGCCTGCACACTACATCGGTAGTAAATTCACTACATCGGTAGTACCTTCGGTTCATGCGTGGAACAGCGACGGTCATCGGCGGCGGCATCGGCGGGCTCACCGTGGCGAACTACCTCGTGCGCGCGGGCTGGGAGGTGCGCGTCCACGAGCGCGCCGACGGCCCCCCGGCGACGGGGACGGCGCTCGGCATGTGGCCGCAGGCACTGGCCGCCCTCGACGAGGTCGGCCTCGGCGACCAGGTCCGGGCGCGCGGCGTGCCCCAGTCGTCCGGAACCATCCTGAGACCCGACGGTTCGACGATCGCGCGCGTCGCGGTTCGCGGTGGCACGACCCGACTGATCTCCCGCCCGGCGCTGCTGCGAATCCTGGCCGAGCCGGCGTCCAGGGTCCTGCGCTACGGCAGCGCCGTCACCGGTCCGGCCGGCTACACGTCCGACGTGGTGATCGGGGCGGACGGCATCAACAGTCGGGTCCGGCACGCGCTGTTCGACGACCGCCGCCCGCGCCCGCTACGGATGGCCGCCTGGCGCGGTTGGACCCCGGGAAACGCCGTCGGAGCCTGCGAAACCTGGGGCGAGGGTGCACTGTTCGGAACGACCCCGCGCGACGGAGACCTCACCAATTTCTTCGCCGCCGTCCGCATCGAACCGGGTGCCCTCGACGGTGGGATCGAGTTCCTGCGCGCGAAGTTCGGCGCCTGGCACCCCGGGGTCCGCGAGATCCTCGACCGCCTCGACCCCGCCGCCGTGCTGCACCACGACCTGTACGACTCCCCCGCGCTGCCGTCCTACGTACGCGGGAACGTCGCACTCATCGGTGACGCCGCGCACGCGATGGCGCCGAACCTGGGCCGCGGCGCCTGTGAGGCGATCGTCGACGGGGTGGCGCTGGGACGGGCACTGACCGAGAGCCCGGACGTCGCGGGCGCCCTGCGCCGCTACGACCGCGCCCGACGCCTCCGGACCCGCATGCTCGTGCGCGCGTCGGCCACGATGGCGCGGGTGGCCACGGCCGGACGTGGACGACGGGTGCGGGACGGGGCGCTCGGGCTGGTGACAATGCGCCGATGACGGCGAAAAGGGCCCTGAAATGACTACTGACCGCAGCGAATCGTGTCAGCTGCGGTCAGTGCTGACGTAACCATAGCGTGACCGGATCGTGACTTCGCGGGATTGTGGGGAGGGTCACTCTCGTGGGTCGTCCGACACTCACCGATCTCAGCCGGCAGGTCGCGCGCATCGCCGGCACCGCCCTGGTCCAGTCTCGCGAGCCGCGGGGCGACCCCAGTCAGCGTCCGGAGCGTGCTGCACGCCAGACGGCGTGGTCGACCTCCCACGGGGTGACCGGGCCGCCCTCCGATGCGCTCAGCTCTCGCGCGATGTCCTCGAGCAGGGTGCGGGCCGAGTCCACGGTGACCGTCGCGCCGTGGCGGGCGAGCCAGCGCAGCACCATCCGATCGGGTTTGACGGTCTGCTGGTCCCCGATCAGCACATCCACAGGTAGTCCCGGCGGTTCGATGCTGTCGTCGACGTGCACACCCCGGAAGTTAGCCGCCCCGTCCGACAGGACCGGTGATCTCCGGTCTCGACACCGGCCCGCTCCCCAGGCATGAACTCCCCACGGTCGCGAACGGGACTTGTGGACTCAGCTGAGCTCTTCGAGCGCGAGGCGGCGAGCGTGCCCGGCTGAGGATTCGGGATCGCGCCCAGCGGTGACGATGTCGGTCATGTCCTCGTCCTCGGCGATCAGATCGAGGACCTCGGTGACCGTGTCCGGGGACAGGTTCAAGGGGTCCTCGTCCGGGTCCTCGACGTCCTCGGGCATCGTGGCCGGCGCCCTCAGGATCAGCGGGAGCTCGTCACCGAGCACAGTGGTCGTGATCCGCGTCAACTCGCCGCCCCGGATCTCGCGTAGGTCAGGGTCCGCGGCGATCGCCTCGACAGCGGTGGAGCCCGTCACGGGCGTCACGCCGCCGTCGTGGTTGCGCCGGCGCACTGCCGTCCCGTCCGACACCAACTCGAACCGCTCGACGAGGCGGTCGCCATCGTCGCGGTAGCGGGCAATCTCGTAAACCTTCGTGGTCGCTCATGAACGCGGTCCCCTCTCTCGGATCGGCGGTGATTCGGCTCGTTGTTGGGCGGCAACGGAATCCAGCGTCAGACGCAGGTGGTCGCATGGGCTCCTTCGGCAAGGGTGAGTCGGTGCAGGTCGACGAGTGTCGTCTGGTCGAGGCGGGATCCGATGTAGCCGCCTGCCAGGACGAAGGCGACAGGCAGTCTCCGTTGACGGCACCAGTCGAGACGATCCGCTCGCGTTGCCCGAGAACCTCGGGCGGTGATCCCGTCCAGGCCGCCGATACCGCACCCCAGATAGGGGTGCATGCCTGCGTTGTACAGGCACAGGTCGAACGGGCCGATCCGGTCGGCTTGTGCCACAGCCTGTTTGACGGTGAGCAGGTTGTGACTGACGCCGTAGTTCGACTCGTGAGTGTTGGATGGCCAACAAAAAAACGAGGCCGCGACCTCGTTCGAGTTCGTGACCTCGTTCGTCGCAGTTCGTGGAACTGCTGGTGGCGTGAGGTTCGCGTTGCCTGGTCACAGGCGGTTTCTGATTCGTCGATCCAGAAGATCTATCCGCGATTTCCAGAGAATTGACCACCTAGTCGCAAGGAGACGGGCAAGCGCCCCTCACCGGCCACTCGGCCGTTTCGCGGGAGTCAACCGTTGAGCGGGAGCGCACTTCGTAGACCGGGGTTGTGGCTCAGTCTTGTCTGCCGATCATCCAGCCGGGCCGTGCTGTGCCTGGTGCTGCGGGCTGCGGGCTGCCGCGGCGTGTTACCTGGGGTGGTGGGTCACCCGTACCCGCGACCTCGCCTGATGCTGGTCCGCGCTCACTGGTCCGCTCGGTGGATTCGTCGGATGACCCCGTCGAACCCGACGCTGAGGTAGCCCCTGGTGCCCTGCTCGTCATTCGTCAGGTTCATCTCGACGATCGGCCCGCTCGCTCCGATGATCACGTGCGCCGAGGTCGGGTTCTCGACCCGGAGGGTCCGGTCTGCTCCGGAGAACAGCCCGATCAGGCGAGGCAGGTTCTGCCGGAGCGGAGCGAGATCGTTGGGCACCGCGTCACTGCTACGCGAGGACGTGCCCTGGTCGGTGAGTTCTCCTGTACCGGCGGTGATTCGGTAGCGGTAGCTCTGGTCCTGGCCGGGCTTGCCGGAGATGGGCCGTTCGATCTCAGCGCGGTCAGGGTAGATCGTGATGCGGTCGACTACCAGGTCACCGAACTCACGCTGCATGGCGTCGAGCATCTGTCCGAACCCCGCAACCGTGAACAGCGCATTGCGGTCCGACGTCTCGGGCGACGCCCAGTTCTTTCCCGAGTGGGGGGCCTTGCCCACCAGCGTCACGAACAGCAGCCCACCGACGAGTGCCGCGCCGGCCAGGACCACAGCGCGGCGCCGTGGCGTCGGCCTCAGGGGCGTCGCCGCGGTAGGAGTCGACGTAGTAGAAGTCGACGGCGCGGGCTGCCGATCCGGAGGAAGTGGCGTGAACCGTGTTCTCCCGACGACCTCGTCGGTGAGCTGCAGGTCGCCGACGAGCCGGTCGAGTTCGTCGAGGGTCGCCGCGGCGGCGGCGGATTCGACGCGCGCACTGTGTTCGTCGGGGCTCAACTGCCCAGTCTCGTAAGCGGCGTCGAGGAGAGCGCGGGCATCGGCCCGGTCGATGTCGCGAGCGCGTAGCGGCACGGTCGTAGTGTGTAGGCGGCGGTTGGTCGCCATCGTCAGCGCTGCTCTGCGGTCTGGACATCGACGACCTCGCCGTCGAGTGTCGCGGTCACGCTCCCCTTGGACTCGTCGTTGTCCACGACGTACACCGTGACGCGCGGCTGGCCGTCGTAGGCGCGGATCGCGACGAGATCGATGCGACCGCTGGGCCGACGCACCTGCTGCGGCGCGCTGGCGATGAGCGCACCGATGCGGTCGGCGTCGAGCTGAGTGAGGTCGACCGTCTGCTGATCCCGATCCCGGATACCGGGTAGGTTGGTCCACTGCTCGAACCCGCCGCTGAACCGCCACCGCAGGTACCGGTGCGGCTGGCTTGGGACCATCCGTACGACGATGGCATCGTCCCGGTACAGATCGACGTCGTCGGCGATGGTGTCGTGGAACTGCAGTTCGAACAATCGCACGAACTCGCGGATGCCGTCGGCGGTGTGCAGGTCGATCGGTTCGACTGCGATCGGGTCCGGTTCACCGGCCGCCGCAGGCTGGGCGGCAGTCGATCCTGACGCGCCGGTCGACTGGTCACCACCGGCAGCGCTGATGGACAGCAGGTAGCCGGTGATGCCGCAGACCACCACCGCCGCAGCGGCCACCGCGGCCAAGGCGAGGCCACGGCGGTGGGACTGTCCGGCCTCGTCGGCGGGCGTCTCCGGCGACTCGCGAAGATGGTCGGGCACCTGCAGATCCTCGGTGAGTGTCCACAGATCGCCGAGCGTCTCGGCGTGCATCGCGTCCGCAGTGCGCTCCTCGTAGTCGTCGACGCCGAGCTGACCGTCGCCGTACGCGGCATCGAGCCGGCTGCAGGTCTGCGCGCGGTCAATGTCCCGCGCCCGAGTTTTGGGTGATCTTGGATCGGGCACGCCCCGATCCTAGGAAACGTGCTGTGACACCGAGGTGTCGAGGCAAGCATGATCTCAACTCGCCCAGGACGAAAACGAGGTCACGACCTCTTTCGAGTTCGTGACCTCGTTCGTCGCAGTTCGTGGAACTGCTGGTGGTGGGCGAAGGGGGACTTGAACCCCCACGTCCCGAAGGACACTGGCACCTGAAGCCAGCGCGTCTGCCATTCCGCCACTCGCCCGAGCGACGCTGGAAACACTAACACGACCCGCCCCGGAATCACGATTCGCCCCCCTCACCTGCGGCGGAGCACCGAGGCTCCACCGCCCCGAAGGAAAGGTAGATATCATGCAGAGGCGGCGCTGACGCCGCGACACGCGGAGAACGTGGGAGAGGAGGCACCATGGGGATCGTCCAGCGATTCGAACGCAGGCTCCAGGGCGCCGTCGGCGACGGATTCGCCCGGGTGTTCGGCGGCGGAGTCGTCCCCCAGGAGGTGGAGGCCGCGCTTCAGCGCGAGGCCGCCGACCGGGTCGAACACCTCGACGGCGGACACCTGCTGGCCCCGAACTCCTACGTGATCACGATCAACGAGTCCGACCACGAAGAACTGGCCGCGGACCGAGACTTGACAGTGAAGGCATTCGCCCGACACCTTGAGGGCTTCATCCGCGACCAGGGATGGCAGACATACGGACCGATCACCGTTCGGTTCGAGTCGTCACCCACGCTGCACACCGGTCAGTTCCGGACCAGCGGAGCGGTGAACCCGGACGTGGGCGCAACTCCCCACCCCGACCGGGGGCAGGCAGTACCGTTACCGCCCGCGCAGGCACGACCCTCCGCACCATTGAACCCAGGAGCTGGCTACATGACGCAGAACTCAGGCTTCGACCCCAATCGTGAGCCCGCGGACGACCGCGGCGAGGGTCGGTCCGGGTACCAGCAGGACTATCCGGTCAACGGATACGCACAGAACGGCAGCAGCTACCCGGCATATCCGGCTGCCGCGTCGCAGACCGGGTACGACCAGGCCGGTCCGCACAACGGGTACGCCCACAACGGGCACCGCAACGGCAGCGAGTACCCGACCGGCGGCGGCGCCGGAACGCAGCAGCAGCAGTCGCCCGCGTACCCGCCGGCGCAGCCCCAGGCGCAGGGCTACGACTACCCGCAGGCCGACTACCAGCCGGCCGACTACCCGGCGAACCCCTACCCGCCCAGCGACTACCCGGCGCCGGACTACGCCGCGAACCCGTACCCGCCTGCCGACTACGCGGCGAACCCCTACCCGCCCAGCGACTACCCGGCAAACCCGTACGCGCAGCAGGACTACCCGGCCTACGGTCAGCAGCAGGCCTACGCCCAGCCGTACGGATCCGAGTACGGCGGCTTCGACCCCAACCGCACCCTCACCGCAACCCTGCAGCTCGAGGACGGCAGCGGCCGCAACTTCCAGCTCCGGGAGGGTCGCAACGTCATCGGCCGTGGCCAGGAGGCGCAGTTCCGGCTCCCCGACACCGGCGTCTCGCGCCGGCACATCGAGATTCGCTGGGACGGCCAGGTCGCCATGCTCTCCGACCTCGGCTCCACCAACGGGACCACCGTCAACGGTGCGCCCGTGCAGGACTGGCAGCTCGCCGACGGCGACGTCATCCGCGCCGGCCACTCCGAGATCCTGGTGCGCATCATCTAGTCGCCACGATCGACAATCACAGAGCCGCACCACCGGAATTCCCTGCGAGTTCCGTATTGTGGTTGGGCACGCTCATATCGCGATCGACCTCGGCCGCATCGCCATAGGATGCTGCCAGCAAACGCCGGAGTACTCGGGGAAACCCGCTCGCCAGAGGAGGAGGTGGACCGCTGTGCAGGGACTCATCCTGCAGCTGACCAGGGCAGGCTTCCTGTTGCTGCTGTGGTTGTTCGTGTGGGCGGTCCTCCGGACGCTGCGCAGTGATGTGTACGCCGCGTCCGGTGTTCGGGTGCCGACCCGTTACTCCCGCAGCTCCTCGGTCCTGCCGACCTTCGGCAAGCAGAAGGTCGCCAAGAACCTGGTCGTCACCCAGGGCGCGCTCGCCGGCACCCGGATCACGCTCGGCACCCAGCCGGTGCTGATCGGGCGGGCCGACGACTCCACCCTCGTCCTCACCGACGACTACGCCTCCACCCGCCACGCCCGCATCTCGCCACGCGGAACCGATTGGTACGTCGAGGATCTCGGCTCCACCAACGGCACCTACCTGGACCGCGCCAAGGTGACCACCGCGGTTCGCGTGCCGCTCGGAACCCCGGTGCGAGTGGGCAAGACCGTGATCGAGCTGCGCCCGTGACCCTCGTCCTCCGCTACGCGGCCCGCAGCGACCGCGGCCTGGTGCGCTCGAACAACGAAGACTCCGTGTACGCGGGCCCCCGACTGCTCGCGCTCGCCGACGGCATGGGCGGTCACGCCGCCGGCGAGGTCGCCTCGCAGCTGATGATCGCCGCCCTGGCCCACCTCGACGACGACGAACCAGGCGACGATCTGCTCGGCAAGCTCGAGGCCGCCACCCGCGACGGCAACGCCGCCATCGCCGAACAGGTCGAGGAGGAGCCCGAACTCGACGGCATGGGCACCACCCTGACCGCAATCCTGTTCGCGGGCAGCAAGCTCGGCCTCGTGCACATCGGCGACTCCCGCGCCTACCTGCTGCGCGACGCGACGCTCACCCAGATCACCCGCGACGACACGTTCGTGCAGTCCCTCGTCGACGAGGGCCGCATCACCGCCGAACAGGCACACACGCACCCGCAGCGCTCGTTGATCATGCGCGCGTTGACCGGCAACGAGATCGAACCCACCCTCACCGTCCGCGAGGCCCGCACCGGCGACCGGTACCTGCTGTGCTCGGACGGGCTGTCCGACGTGGTGAGCGACGAGACCATCGCCGAGGTGCTCGGCGACGGCGACCCCGGCGACTCCGCGGACCGGTTGATCGAACTCGCCCTGCGCAGCGGCGGACCGGACAACGTGACCGTGGTGGTCGCCGACGTGGTCGACGTCGACTACGGCCAGAGCCACCCCATCGTCGCGGGGGCCGCCTCCACCGAGGACGAGGAGGACGCCCCGCCGCCCGACACCGCCGCCGGCCGCGCCGCGGCGATGCGTCCGCCGCGCGCCATCCCGCGCCGCGTCGCCGTCCCGACCGATCCGGAGCCGGCGAAGAAGAGCCACCGCCTGCGCTGGATCCTGTTGTCGCTCGGCCTGATTGCCGTCGTCGTCGCGGGCCTGGTGATCGGCCGGGTGCTGATCCGGCACAACTACTACGTCGGCGCCAGCGACGGTCGCGTCGCGGTGTTGCAGGGCGTACCCGGCTCGGTGCTCGGCTACTCGCTGCAGGAGGTCGACCTCGTCGGCTGCGTCACCGACGCCGGCAAGCTGAGCCTCGTCCCGCCGGACTCCAAGCCCGCGACCTGCTCGGTGCTGATGGTGGACGACCTGCAGCCCTCGGCCCGCGAACAGGTCCGCGCCGGGCTGCCGTCCGGCTCCCTCGACGACGCCAAGAGCCAGATGACCCGGCTCACCGTCGGCGACCTGCTGCCGGTCTGCAAGGTCGCGACCAGCACGCCGACCCCGACGCCCACCCCGGCCGCACCCGTGCCGACGCCCACGCCGACCCCCGGACCGGCGCCCGCACCCGCACCCGCACCCGCGCCCGCTCCGGAGCCCGGCCCTGCTCCCGCCGCCCAACCGGCCCCCACCACCGAGCCCGTGTCCGCGCCGACGACTCCCGCCCTGGTTCCGGGGCAGAACTGCAGGACCGGTCGCTGATGTCAGTGTCCGCCGCACCGTCGGGCGCCTCCTTCCCCAGCCCACCCGGAGGATTCGCGCCCGCGCCGCCACAGTCGAACCGACGCGGCGTGGAACTCGCGCTGATCGGCTGCGCGATCGTCATCACCACGATTTCGCTGGTGCTGGTCGAGGCCAGCCAGGAGCAGTCCATCACCTGGGACCTGGCCAAGTACGCCTTCGCGTACGCCGCCCTGTTCCTGATCGCGCACCTGGCGGTGCGTCGTTTCGCCCCGTTCGCCGACCCCCTCCTGTTGCCGATCGTCGCGCTCCTCAACGGTCTCGGCCTGGTGCTCATCCACCGACTCGACCTCGCCGACGCAGCCACCGCCGCCTACTTCGGCCGGGCCATCCCCTCCCCCGACGCGAACCAGCAGGTGATGTGGACCGCGCTGGCGATCGCCGGGTTCATCGCGGTCCTGGTCTTCCTGAAGGACTACCGACTGCTCGCCAGGTACAGCTACACGCTGGGCCTCGCCGGTCTGATCCTGCTGGCGATCCCGGCGGTGCTGCCGGCCTCGATGTCCGAGGTCAACGGCGCGAAGATCTGGATCAAGCTGCCGTTCTTCAGCATCCAGCCCGGCGAGTTCGCGAAAATCCTGCTGATCATCTTCTTCGCGTCTGTGCTGGTGTCCAAGCGTGAGCTGTTCACCACCGCGGGCAAGCACCTCTTCGGCGTCGACCTCCCCCGCGCGCGGGACCTGGGGCCGATCCTGGTGGCCTGGGTGGTCTCCATCGGCCTGCTGGTCCTCGAGACGGACCTGGGGAGCTGCCTGCTGCTCTTCAGCACCGTGCTGGTGCTGCTCTACATCGCGACCGAACGCGTCGGGTGGCTGCTGATCGGCGGCGGACTGCTCGCCATCGGGTTCGTCTTCGCGTACCAGGTGTTCGGGCACGTCCGGGTCCGGGTGGACACCTGGCTGGACCCGCTCGCCGACTACAACAACACCGGATTCCAGATCTCGCAGTCGCTGTTCGGTCTCGCCACCGGCGGGCTGGCGGGCACCGGCCTCGGCAGCGGCAGGCCCTCGCAGGTGCCGTTCGCCAAGACCGACTTCATCGTCGCCACCATCGGGGAGGAACTCGGGCTGATCGGCCTGGCCGCGGTGCTGATGTTGTTCCTCATCTTCGTCATCCGCGGGCTGCGGACCGCGCTCGCCGTGCGTGACAGCTTCGGGAAGCTGCTCGCCGCCGGGCTCGCGTTCACCGTCGCGATCCAGGTGTTCGTCGTCGTCGGCGGCGTCACCAAGCTGATCCCGCTGACCGGCCTGACCACACCGTTCATGTCCTACGGCGGGTCCTCGCTGCTGGCCAACTACCTGCTGCTGGCGCTGCTGATGAAGATCTCCGACTCCGCCCGCACCCCACCGCAACCGAAGAAGAAGGGACCCGCACCCATCGCGGACGCACCGACCGAAATGCTGAGGCGCCCATGAACACCCCCCTGCGGCGCGTCGCGATGGCGGTGATGGTGATGGTCGTCGCTCTGCTCGCCAACGCCACCTACGTCCAGGTCATCAAGGCCGACGACCTGCGCACCGACCCGCGCAACTCGCGGGTCCTGCTCGACGAGTACTCCCGTCAGCGCGGGCAGATCTCGGCGGGCGGTCAGGTGCTGGCGGCCTCGGTGCCGACCGACGACCGGTACAAGTACCTGCGGACCTATCCGCCGAACCCGGCGGCGACGTCGAGTCCGTTCGCGAACGCCCCGGTCACCGGCTTCTACTCGATGCTCTACGGCAACACCGGCCTCGAGCGCAGCGAGGACGCGGTGCTCAACGGCTCCGACAACCGGCTCTTCGGCAGGCGATTCTTCGACCTGGTGTCCGGTCGCGACCCGCGCGGCGGAAACGTGGTCACCACGATCAACCCGGTCGTGCAGCAGGTCGCGTACGACCAGCTGACCGCGAAGGGCTACACCGGATCGGTGGTCGCGATCAAACCGAGCACCGGCGAGATCCTGGCGATGGTGAGCACCCCCAGCTACGACCCGAACCTGCTGGCCAGCCACGACGGGACCGTGAGCACGCAGGCCTGGGAGTCCCTCAACGCCGACCCGGACAAGCCGCTGCTCAACCGCGCGGTGTCGCAGACCTACCCGCCCGGATCCACGTTCAAGGTGGTCGTCACGGCGGCCGCGCTGTCGAAGGGCTCGACGCCCGACGAGCAGCTGACCGCCGCGCCGAACATCACCCTGCCCGGCACCAGCACGACGCTGGAGAACTACAACGGCACCACCTGCGGCGGCGGCCCGACCGCGTCGCTGCGGGAGGCGTTCGCGCGGTCCTGCAACACCGCCTTCGTCGAACTGGGCATCAAGACCGGTGCCGACGCCCTCAAGGACAAGGCCGCGGCGTTCGGCGTCGAACCCGACTCACCCGGGATCCCGATCCCGGTCGCCGACGGCACCGTCGGTTCGATCCCCGACGACGCCGCGCTCGGCCAGACCAGCATCGGCCAGCGCGACGTGGCGCTGAGCCCGCTCGAGAACGCGGTGATCGCCGCGACCGTCGCCAACGGCGGCGTCCGGATGCAGCCGCACCTCGTCGCGCAGCTGCAGAGCCCCGACCTGTCGAACCTGGCCACCACCAACCCGGAGTCCAAGGGGCAGGCGGTCACTCCGCAGGTCGCGGCGACGCTCACCGATCTGATGGTCGGATCGGAGAACAACACCGGCGGCGGCGGGAAGATCCCCGGCGTGCAGATCGCGTCGAAGACCGGCACCGCCGAGCACGGCACCGACCCGCGCAACACCCCGCCGCACGCCTGGTACATCGGCTTCGCCCCCGCCCAGAATCCGCAGGTCGCGATCGCCGTGATCGTGGAGAACGGCGGCGACCGCGCGCTCGCCGCGACCGGCGGCTCCGTGGCCGCCCCGATCGGCCGGGCCGTCATCTCGGCCGCACTGAAGCAGGGGGGCTGAACGTTGACCCTCAACAACGGCGGCGTCATCGCGAACCGCTATCGACTGCTGCGCCTGATCGCCACCGGCGGCATGGGCCAGGTCTGGGAGGCCACCGACAACCGGCTGCACCGGCGGGTGGCGGTCAAGGTGCTCAAGGCCGAGTTCTCCACCGACCCGGAGTTCCTGGAACGGTTCCGGACCGAGGCACGCACCACCGCGCAACTGAACCACCCCGGGATCGCCGGGATCTACGACTACGGCGAGACCCGGGACGCCACCGGCCAGGCGACCGCCTACCTGGTGATGGAGCTGGTCAACGGCGAACCGCTGAACACGGTGCTGGCCCGCGTCGGTCGGCTGTCGCTGCCGCACGCGCTGGACATGCTCGAGCAGACCGGCCGCGCGCTGCAGGTCGCGCACGCGGCCGGCGTGGTGCACCGCGACGTCAAGCCGGGCAACATCCTGATCACCCCCGCGGGCCAGGTGAAGATCACCGACTTCGGGATCGCGAAGGCCGTCGAGGCCTCACCGGTCACCCGGACCGGGATGGTCATGGGCACCGCCCAGTACATCGCCCCCGAGCAGGCCCTCGGCCAGGACGCGTCGCCGGCCAGCGACGTGTACTCGCTCGGCGTGGTCGGCTACGAGGCGCTGGCGGGATTCCGTCCGTTCACCGGCGACGGGGCGCTGACGGTCGCGATGAAGCACGTGCAGGAGATTCCGGCCCCGCTGCCCGCGGACCTGCCGCCGAACGTGCGCGAACTGATCGACATCACGATGGCGAAGGATCCCGCCGCCCGGTACGGCAGCGGCGGCGAGTTCGCGGACGCCGTCGCCGCGGTTCGCTCGGGTCTGCGCCCGCCGCTGCCGGGTGCCGGACGCCCGACCGCCGCCACCACGGTGGTCGTGTCGCCCACCGCCGGGACCCAGATGCTCCCGTCGTCCCAGTCCGAATATGCTGGCCCCGAGTCGGGTTCGGTGCCGGCGCCGCCGCCCGGAATGACCACCGGGCAGAAGGTGATGGCGTGGGGCGGAGGCGGCCTGCTGCTGGCGGCGCTGCTGACCGGCGCGGGGATGCTGCTGTTCGGCGGTGGCGACGCGCCGTCGACCACCCCGGTGACCACCCGGCCCCCGATCACGACGACGCACGTGCCGACGACCACCAGGCAGCCGACGACGACGACGGAACCGCCGATCACGACCACCACCGAACCACCGACCACCACGACGACGGAACCGACGACGACCACCACCGAAGCACCCACCACGACCACCACCACCGAGCCTCCGACGACCACCACGACGAAGGCCACCACCACCACGAAGCACGCGACCACGACCGCCACCACGCCGGGCGAGACGACGAGCCCAGCCCCCCAAGGACAGCCATGACCACACCGCGCAAACTCTCCTCCCGCTACGAGCTGGGCGAGATTCTCGGCTTCGGTGGCATGTCCGAGGTGCACCTGGCGCGCGACATGCGCCTCAGTCGTGACGTCGCGATCAAGGTGCTGCGCGCCGACCTCGCCCGCGACCCCACGTTCTACCTCCGCTTCCGGCGTGAGGCGCAGAACGCGGCCGCGCTGAACCACCCGGCGATCGTCGCCGTCTACGACACCGGCGAGGCCGAGACGGACGCGGGCCCGCTGCCGTACATCGTCATGGAGTACGTCGACGGCGTCACGCTGCGCGACATCGTCCGCGGCGAGGGCCCGATGCCCTCGCGCCGGGCGATGGAGGTCATCGCCGACGTGTGCGCGGCGCTGGACTTCAGCCACCGCAACGGCATCGTGCACCGAGACATCAAGCCCGCCAACATCATGATCAACCGCGCAGGCGCGGTGAAGGTGATGGACTTCGGCATCGCCCGGGCCATCTCGGACAGCTCGAGCCCGATGACGCAGACCGCCGCGGTCATCGGCACCGCCCAGTACCTCTCCCCGGAGCAGGCCCGCGGCGAGCAGGTCGACGCGCGCTCGGACGTGTACTCGCTGGGCTGTGTGCTGTTCGAAATCCTCACGGGCGAACCGCCGTTCAAGGGCGACTCGCCGGTAGCGGTTGCGTACCAGCACGTCCGGGAGGACCCGGCGCTGCCGTCGTCGGTCAACCCCGACATCCCGCGGGAGCTGGACTCGATCATCCTCAAGGCGATGAGCAAGAATCCGGCCAACCGCTACCAGAGCGCCGCCGAGATGCGCAGCGACCTGGTGCGGGTGCTGGGCGGTCAGCGCCCCGGCGCCCCCATGGTGATGAACGACGAGGACCGCACCACGATCCTCGGCGCGATGGACTCGTCCGGCGGGTACGCCGCGGCCCCCGCCGCCGAGCCGGTCCCGGCCGCGGCGCCGGGCCCCCAGAATGCGGCGCCCGGCAAGAGCAAGGCGATGCGGAATGTGCTGCTCGCCGTCGGTGCGCTGGTCGTCGTCGGCATCGTCGGCGCGTTCCTGTGGTCGCTCGGCCCCGGGTCGAAGGCCGCACAGAAGATCGTGCCCGACGTCACCAACCAGTCGTCGCAGACCGCCCAGACCACGATGCAGAACGAGGGCTTCCGGGTGCAGACGCAGCCGAAGCCGAGCGCGGTCGTGGCCAAGGGCAACGTCATCGCCAGCATTCCCGTCGCCGGGAGCAAGGCCGACGAGGGCACCACGGTGACCCTCGACGTGTCCAGCGGCCCGGAGCAGGTGGAGGTCCCGAAGCTGACCGGGATGAGCCAGGCGCAGGCCGCGCAGGCGCTCAACGCGGTCGGCCTGACCCTCGATCCGACGGTCACGCGCGCGCCGTCGACGACGGACCAGCTCGACAAGGTGACCGCGCAGGATCCCGCGGCGGGCGCGAACGTCGAGGTCAACGGCCTCGTCAAGCTCACCCTCGGTAGTGGTCCGGAGCAGGTGCGGGTCCCGAACGTGGTCGGCCAGACGCTCGAGGTGGCGCAGCCGAACATCGAGGGCGCCGGGTTCAAGGTGCAGGTCGAGAACGTCGACTCCGGGAAGACGAAGGGCCAGGTCGTGTCCACCGACCCGACCGGCGGCACCTCCGCGGCGCGGGGCACCACCGTCACGCTCAAGGTTTCCAACGGCAACATGATCCAGATGCCCGACCTGAGCAACCTGACCGTGTCGCAGTCGCTGGACGCGTTGCGGCGGGCCGGGTGGACCGGGTCGTCGAGCCAGCTGTCGCAGCACCCCGAGGCGACGCTCGAGACCGATCAGGTGGGCAAGGTCGTCACGCAGGCTCAGCCGCCCGGATCCGAGATGTCCAAGACCGCGACGGTGTCGATCGGCGTCGGCCAGCTGGGCATCCCCACCGGCCCCCGCTAGCCGGCCGCTCCCCCGTCGAGTGAACGGAATCGTTCACTCGATCAGATCGAACGAACGGTACGTTCACTCACCCGGAAGGTGAGCGGACGTACCGTTCGTCGTTTGCGCGGAATCCTCAGGAGTGGGTGAGCGCGTCCCCGAGAGCGCGCGCGACCTCCGACTCGAGGGTCCCGACGAGGGATTCGGCAGGTCGCTCACCGCACACCTCGAGCCAGTTCGCCAGCATCCGGTGCCCGCCCTGGGTGAGCACCGACTCCGGGTGGAACTGCACCCCGTGAATGGGCAGCTCGCGGTGCCGCATGGCCATCACGACGCCGCTGTCGGTGCGGGCGGTGACCTCGAGCTCGTCGGGGATCGTGTCCTTGAGCACCGTCAGCGAGTGGTACCGAGTTGCGGTGAACGGGTCGGGCAGGCCGGCGAGCACTCCGCCGCCGTTGTGGTGGACGATGCTGGTCTTGCCGTGCAGGAGCTCCGGCGCGCGGTCGACCGTCGCGCCGAACGACGCGCCGATCGCCTGGTGGCCGAGGCAGACGCCGAGCAACGGCGTCCGCGCGTCCGCGCACGCGCTCACGAGGTCCATGCTCGCGCCCGCGCGCTGCGGGGTGCCGGGCCCCGGGCTCAGCAGGATGCCGTCGAACTCCGCCGCGACGGCGGCGCGGTCGTCGAGCCGGGGGTCGTCGTTGCGCCAGACGGTGGCCGTCGTCCCGAGCTGACCGAGGTACTGGACCAGGTTGAAGACGAAACTGTCGTAGTTGTCGACCACGAGAATGCGCATCGGCCCAGGATATGCGCCGCTGCGACCGTGCGTGATCGGTACCCCTGGCGGGGTGCGGAACGCGCACGGGCGGCGGAGCCGGTCAGCGGGCGAACTTGGTCCGCAGCTGGCCGTTGTACGCCGGGACGGTCAGCGAATCGGACGCGGTCTGGGTGTAGCCGAGTCCGTACCGGACCGCGTACTGCTTGAACGTCCGCACGCCGGGTTCGGCGTCCAGGGCGGCCGCGATGGCGGCCGGGTCGCCGATGGCCGTCATCACGTACGGCGGGCTGTAGGTGCGACCGTGCAACAGCAGCGTGTTGCCGATGCACCGCGGCGCGGTGGTCCCGACCACCCGCTGGTCCTGCATCCCGACCGCGGTCGCCCCGCCCGCCCAGAGCGCGTTGAGGACCGACTGCACGTCCTGCTGGTGCACCACCAGGTCGTCGGGCCGGGCGTCGGCCGGGTAGTTGCCGTCCGAGTCCCGCGGCGCATCGGTGAGGGTGACCCGCACACCCGATCCGCTGACCTCGGACAGACCGGCGTCCGCCTCGAGGGCGTGGACCCTGTCGAGGGTCGCCGCGACGCCGCCGTCGGAGTGTGCGGCGGTGGCCTGCAGCGACTCGACCTGGGCGGCGAGGGCGTCCCGCTCGCTCGACACACGGTCGACGTCGTTCTGGGCGCCGCGCACCAGGTCCGACAGTCGGGTGGTGTCGCCGCGGCGCAACTCGTTCCCGGCGGACACCTCACGGGTCGTCGCGAACAGCAGCCCAGCGATCAGGCAGACCAGCGGGACGCACACGATCCAGAACGTCGACCGTCGACCGCGACGGGGTTCGTTCTCGGTCATCCGTGGTGCCTCCCCTCGGCGCGCGGACCACGCCGCGGATGCGGCCTGCTGGGCGATTTCGGTGCTCGGTCCTTGGCCGACGACGTCGGTGCTGGGTTAGCGTGTACCCGCGACCGGTAGGTTCGAAGATACCTGGTAGGCGTCGATGGCGACGGCTGCCACGGTGGCACGTGTCATCCCTTGAAGTCAGTTCATCCACGAGTCAATCCACACGAGGACGTCATGCCCAAGTCGAAGGTCCGCAAGAAGACCGACTACACGATCAATCCCGCGAACCGCACCCCGGTGAAGGTGAAGGCCGGCCCGTCGAGCGCGTTGTACGTCTCCGTGATGCTCGGTTTCATGCTGGTCGGGCTCGCCTGGCTGATCGTGTACTACCTCGCCGCGGACCAGATCGGATTTATGAACAGCCTGGGGGCGTACAACTTCCTGATCGGCTTCGGTTTCATGGTCGTCGGCCTCGTCATGACGATGAGATGGCGCTGACCTCGACTTTTCGTCGCGTGGCGCTTCCCAATTACATCGGTGTCATTCATCCCCAGTGTGGATAAGCCCTGTGGATAACCTCGGGAGTACGTGTGCATAACCCCGATCCGAGCTGGTCCACACCCACCCCCGCGCTCGTCGCGACGGGCGTCGGCGGGGTGGCGATGGCGCTGGCCGCGTCGCTGCTGCCGTCGGACCCGGCGGGCCGGTTCCTGATCGGCCTCGCCGCTGTCGGACTGCTGGCGGTCACCGCGCTCGGGGTGCGGCAGCGACCCCGCCTCGCCGTGCTCGACGGCGGGCGCGGTATCGCGGTCCGGCGGCTGCGTGGCCGGCTCGAGTTCGACCGGACCGACCTGGCCCAGGTGCGGATCGTGCGCTACCCGCGCTTCGGCCGCCGGGTTCCCATGCTCGAGATCGACGTGCGTCCCCCCGGCACCGACGACGACCGGCTGATGATCTTCGGCCGCTGGGACCTCGGCACCGACCCGACCGACGTGTTCGACGCCCTCACCCTCCGGGGCCTGGTGCCGCCCGACCGCAAGGGAACCTCCGCCGGCGGGTGAGGGGAACCGTCGACCAGTCCGGCCGAATGACGGTTCCCGTCACCCGAGCGGGACGCTAGAGGCCGAGTTCGCTACGCAGTTGCACGACCCGGACACCGACCACGCCCAGCGTCGCGACGGCGACAGCGGCGAGCCCGATCCACCCGATCCGCACGGCCTTGTCACGGTCCTGGCCGGCACCGAGCCACTGCGGCGCGTACAGCAGCGCGGCGGTCGCGGCGGCGCCCGCGACCAGACCGCCCAGATGACCCCAGAACGAGATTCCGGGCAACGAGACGCTGATGATCACGTTGATCGCGATCACCCCGATGATCGGAGCCGGGCTCCGGCGGAGTTTGAGCAGGATGATCGCCTGGGCACCCATGATGCCGAAGATCGCGCCCGAGGCACCGGCCGTGAAGCCGCTCCCCTCGAACGCCATCACCGACGCGGAACCGCCGAGCAGGGCGATCCCGTACACCGCGAGGTACCGCGCCCGCCCGAGGATCAGTTCGGTGTCGCGACCGAGGATGTACAGGGCGAACATGTTGACGGCCAGGTGGATCAGGCCGAAGTGCAGGAAGCCGCTGCCGATCAGGCGGATCCAGTCGCCCTGGGCCACGTCGTCGGGCGAGAGGACCCACCAGCCGAACAGCGGCGACTCGAACGTGGCCACGCCGGTGAACCTGTTGATCGTGCCCGCGCCGTTGTCCATCAGGGACTTGGCCTGCAGCACCGTCACCAGGAACACGAGGATGTTGACGGCCATCAGGGCGTAGGTCACCACCGGCGTCGGCCGGGTGGCGGTCACGGCGTTGCCGGCGACCCCGCGGACGGGCCGGACGTCTCGCTGAGCGGCGGCAACGCAGTCGACGCAGTGGTAGCCGACCGAGGCCTCACGCAGGCAGTCCGGACAGGCGGGGCGTCCGCAGCGCGTGCAGGACAGCCCGGTCGGGCGGTCCGGGTGTCGCACACACCGCGGTTGGGGCGGCGTCCCGTCGCCGGGCCCGCCACCCCAACCGGGGTTCGTCATCTCGAGTGCTTCCCGCTCAGGAGATGGTGATGCTGTTGATCACGACCGGCTCGACGGGGCGGTCCGTGCGGTCGACCGGGGTGCCGGAGATGGCGTCGACGACCTTCTTCGACTCGGCGTCCACGACCTCGCCGAAGATGGTGTGGCGACGGTTCAGGTGCGGGGTCGGACCGGTGGTGATGAAGAACTGCGAGCCGTTGGTGCCCGGGCCGGCGTTCGCCATCGCGAGCAGGTACGAGCGGTCGAACTGCAGCTCCGGGTGGAACTCGTCCTCGAACTTGTAGCCCGGGCCGCCGCGACCGGTGCCGGTCGGGTCGCCGCCCTGGATCATGAAGCCGTCGATGACCCGGTGGAACACGGCGCCGTCGTAGAACGGTCCGGCCTTGGTGCCGGAGGCGTTCTCGGTGCTGTAGTCCTTGGAGCCGTCGGCGAGGCCGACGAAGTTCGCGACGGTCTTCGGCGCGTGGTTGCCGAACAGGGCGATCTTGATGTCGCCGCGGTTGGTGTGCAGCGTTGCGGTTGCGGTCTGATTCGGTGAAGTCACCCCACCATCGTGCCATTCACCTCCGCCGCGCATGTGCGACAGTGGACAGATGACCCGCGCGACGAAGAACGCACCCGTCCCTGCCCGAGTCGAGACCGCGGCCCCGTCGGTCGACGAGGCCCCGTCGACCGCACCCGAGTCGGTCGCGCTGACCAGCGCACTCCGGTTCGCCCAGGGTGCCGCCCTGGGGCTGGCCAAGGGCACGGGCGGCCTCGCGAAGGGCACCGGCGCGGTGACCATGTACCTGCTCGGCCAGGGCGTCTCGCTGGCCAAGTCCGCGCGATCGCGGCGCCGGAGCGCGCCGGTGCTGGCCCTGGTGGACGAGCAGGCGGTCGCCGACGCGGTCAAGCCCGTGCGCGGCAAGCGTCGTGGCCGTCGGGTGGTGCTGGTGCTGGTCACCGGCGCGGCCGTCGCCGCGGTCGCCGTCCTCGTCAAGAAGCAGCGCACCGAGGCGCCGCCGGTGGCCGACGCGCCGCCGAGCCTGCGGGATCTCGAGAACGCCTGACCGACCGGTCGGGGGCGACCTGTCCGCCGTCCCCGACCGCAGACGTCAGCTCGCGCAGTTCCCCGCCACCGGCCGGCCGTTGAACCGGTCCAGCAGGAAGCTCGTGGCCTCAGGCAGCCCGAGCACCAGCGGGGCCCCGTGGTTGACGCCGAGGCCGGGAGCCAGGGCCGGCAGCGGATTCTCGGTGAACTGGACCGTCGCCCCGCGGCCACACCAGTCCGCGGCGAGCTGGCGGGCCTGACCGAATGGCACCACGTCGTCCCGCACGCCCGACTGCACGAGAACCGGCGCCGACGGCGTCAGCCGCCCGATCCGCTGTCGGTCGATCAACTCGTTGGCGAGGGGCAGCCGCGCCAGGACGGCGCCCAGCGGTTCCCCGGTACGGGTGTAGTCGCTGGTCTTCTGGAAGGCGAAGGCCGCCGCAGTCTCGGTGACGCACTGGTTCGCCACCTGCGCCAGCATCGCGCGTCCGCGTTCGTTGATCTCCGCGTCGACGGTCTCGTGCAGCTGGGGATAGGCCTGCAGCAGGCTGTTGATCGCGTAGCCGATGACACCGACGAGGGACGAGCCGTCGATCTGCGCCAGCGTGGCCGCCAGGTCGGCGGGTGGGGCTCCCGCGTACGTTCCCTTGACGTCCAGTTCCGGGGCGTAGCTCGACGCGAGTTCGGCGGCGGCCGCGGCCGCGCCGCCGCCCTGCGAGTATCCCCAGAACCCGACCGGTCCGTCGGGAGTGATCGCGGTGCCGGGGAGGCGCTGCGCGGCCCTGGCAGCGTCGAGCACCGCGTGCGCCTCGGCCGCCCGGTTGACGTAGGTGTGCACGCCCGGGGTTCCGAGGCCCTCGTAGTCGGTGACGACCACGGCGACGCCCTGCAACAGCAGGGCGTTGATCGCGAGCACCTCGTACTCGGGCATCGGGCCGTGCCCGGGTTCCATCGAGACGAGCTGGCCCAGGAGCTTGGACGGTGCGCACTGGTCGCCCTGGCCGTGGGTGCCGACCGCGAGGCTGACCAGCGGGCGGGCACCCGTGCCCGTCCACGGCGTCTGCGGATTCAGGTAGGTGCCGGTGACGGCGATCGGGGCGTCGTTGGCGTCCGCCGAGCGGTACATGATGCGGGTGGCGTCGGCGGGGAACCCACCGGTGGCGCTGGGCAGTCGGAGTGCCAGTGCGGCCGGTTCGGTGCGGACGAGGTCGCCGGCCGTGCCGGGGTCGAGCGGCGTGGGCGGGGTGTAGAAGTCGGGCGCTGCCGACGCGGGCGAGCCGACCGAGGAGAGCAGGGTGAGTGCCGCCGCGGCGGCGACCGCTCCCCGCGACGTCGCCTGCCACCACCGGATCGCGCGCTTGCTGTTCAACACCTGTGGCCCCCGCCGTGACGATTACTGTGACCCTGAGTACCGGGTCATCGGGACCGTAGCACAGGCCCCTACCGACCGGTAGGGACCTGTTCACGATCCCGACGACTGTCGAGGTGGTCCGTCAGATGTACTGCAGCACAACAACTCGCACGACCAACGTGAACGACAGGCGACCGAATTCGATTGCTACACAGGTTTGTTCACAATTCCACAGGCATGCCGCCCCAAGCGGTCGCTCGATTGGCTGCGACGGTCGCCCGGGCCGGGCGCGCGACCGCCAGCACGGCAGGCGCTTCCCGGCCCGGCCAGGTGCCGGTGAGCGTGTGCCGCTGGTCGGGTCCACAGGTGCCGTCGACCACCCGGACGACGTCCAGCTCCACAGCTCCCGCGGACACGGTGGTCACCGCTCCCCCTTTCACGGCAACGACCGCGGCGACCGGCTCGGGGACCGCGCTGCCGGCCCTGCCGCTGCCTCGCACCCGGGTGGTCACCTCGCGTCCGACTGCGCCGCCCGGTGACGCGTACTCGAGTTCCGCCTGCGTGCCACCGGTCAGGATCGCCGTGAGAACGGCGCGCACGTACACCGGGTCCGCGACCGCGTCGTACACCCACCTGCGCCCGAGGACGGAGTGCTCCATGGTCTCGACCAATGCCGATTCGGCGCCGGTCAGCGGGGATCCACGGTAGGTCAGCGGGACCTGCAGCACCTGCCCGTCGCCGGTACCCAGCAGGTGGGTCTCGATCCCCACCTCACCGTCGGGATCGTCGAATCGATACGCGCCGACGGCCCGCAGCGTGCTGGTGTCGGCGTCGCCGGCCCAGGGTTGGATCGGAACCCAGTTCCCGAGCAGTTCGATCTTCGACGGGACCAACCGGGCCTGATGGATGAGCGCCATGCCGCCGACAGTACGCACGGCGTGGGCGCCAACGAGAAAGAGCCACTTCCTCGTCGCGAGAAAGTGGCTCTGTCGTGCAGTCCAACTTTGTGGAGCCTAGGAGATTCGAACTCCTGACATCTGCCTTGCAAAGGCAGCGCTCTACCAACTGAGCTAAGGCCCCGTCCGCGTCAGCGGCTGGTGACCTCGTGCCAGACGTCCGCGCTGCGGTGCTGCGACCGCAGCTTGGTCAGTCCGAAGAGCACCGTCACAACGGCCGCTGCGAGTAGCAGAACCTTCATGCTCGAACCCTTCGTCGGCACGGGGAGTGGGCCTAGGAGGACTTGAACCTCCGACCTCTTCCTTATCAGGGAAGCGCTCTAACCGCCTGAGCTATAGGCCCGTATTCGGTACGAAGAACGTGTCTCTCGAACCGAGGCATGAGATTACCCCACCGACCCGCGGCCACCAAAATCGGGCCGGTGGGGAATCGAAATGCCAGGTCAGTCGCGGTCCGCCAACGTCACCTCGACGCCGCCGACCAGGTCGGTGCAGAGGTTGTAGATGAACGAACCGACGGTCGCCAGCGCGGTGAACAACACGACGTTCACCACACCGATCAGCGCCGAGTAGCCGAACACCTGACCCGCCGTGACGAGACCGGTGTTGCCGGACTCGGAGACGATGTCGGTGAAGGCGTTGTTCAGCCGGTCCCAGACGCCCATGCCGTCGAGCACGATGTACAGGAACCCGACCGCGAACATCCAGACGAAGAACAGCGCGACCGAGAGCACGAGGGACACCTTGAGCGTGGACCACGGATCGATCTTGCGGATCTGGACGGACGCCCGCAGCGGGTCTCCGACGGGGGTGGTCGCGGCGACCACCAGCGCGGGCTGCTGGCCGGTGCCCGGCGCGTGCACCGGCTCCGCGGGGATCGGGTGCTTGACCTCGGAGAGGTCCGGCAGATCCTTGGCGAGGTCGGTCCGGTCGATGTGCCGGGTCGGACCGTCGATGACGGCGGCCTTGGCCTTGGCGGTCTCGCGCTGCGCTGCCCGCGCGGCCGGGTCGGCCGCCGGCGGCCGCTTGGCGGCCGGCGCGGCGCTGGGCTGCCCGGGACCCGCCGGTCCCCCGTTGACCTGGGTACCGCGCTGCCACGGCGGGGTCTGACCCTTTCCGGGCGCCGACGCCGCGCCCGGTCGCGTGACTGGGCCCGCCGGGTCCTGCGGCCGGGCCGAGCCGGGCTGCGCCGGACGGGTGCCGGCGGCAGGCGGCTGCTGCGCGGGCCGTCCGGTGGGGGCGGCGGGCGGCTGCTTGCCGGCACCCGGCTCGGCCGGTCGCTGGGTGGGCGGCTGCGGCGGCTGCGCACCCGCCGGACGGCCGTTCTGCGGCCGCGGAGCGGTGGGCGGCGGCTGCGGTGCCGCGGGCGGCTTCGACGGTGAGACCGGTGCCGGCTGCGGCGCCTGCGCAGACTCGGCGGGCGCGTTCGGTGTCGCCGGTGCGGACTTCGGCGGCTCGGCCACCCGGTCGGCACCGGCGGGGGTCTCGGCAGAGCCCGCGGGCTTCGCCGGTGCCGCGGCCGGAGCCGGGGTGGAAGGCCGCGCTGCACCCGTCTGAGGAGCCTGCGACGGTGCACCCGACTGCGGGCCCGGGGCCCCCGGCTGCCCGCCACTCGCGGGCGCCGACTGGGGTGCGGCGGGCGCCGGAGCGGACGGCGGGGTGACCGGTTTCGGGGATCCGCCTGCGGGCTGCGCGGGACCCCCCTGCGGCGCCGGAGCGCCCTGGGCCGCTGACTTCTCCGCCTGCGCGGGACTCGGGTTCGGGGTCGGTGCCCCGCCCGGCCGGTCCCCCTGCGCCGGCGCACTCGGCGCCTGCTCGGCGGGGCCGGTGGCGGGTGCCACGCGGTCGCTGCCGGGCTGATGGGGAGTGGTCACTTACGACTCCTTCGGTGCGTCGGTCGCGGCGGCGTCGGACTCTTCCGGTTCGTCGGCGTTGCGCGCGATCGCGAGCAGGGTGTCGCCGTCCCCGAGGTTCATCAGACGCACGCCCTTGGTCTGGCGGCCGGCCTTCCGGACCTGCTTCGCAGCGGTACGGATGACACCCCCGCCGGAGGTGATGGCGTAGAGCTCGTCGTCGTCGTTGACGATGAGCGCTCCGACCAGGGTGCCACGGCGCTTGTCGTACTGGATGGTGAGCACGCCCTTCCCGCCGCGGCCCTGGACCGGGTAGTCCTCCATCGGGGTGCGCTTGGAGTAGCCACCCGACGTCGCGACCAGCAGGTAGGTGCCCTCCCGTACGACGTTGAGCGAGAGCAGCTCGTCGTCGCCGTTGAACCGCATGCCCTGCACGCCGGAGGTGGCGCGACCCATCGGCCGCAGCGCCTCGTCGGTGGCGGAGAAGCGGATCGACTGCCCCTGCGCGGAGACCAGCAGCAGGTCCTCCTCGGACGAGCAGAGCACCGCGCCCACCAGTTCGTCCTCGCCGCGCAGGTTGACGGCGACGATGCCGCCGCTGCGGTTGGAGTCGAAGTCGGTGAGCTTGGACTTCTTCACCAAGCCGTTGCGGGTGGCGAGCACCAGGTACGGCGCGTCCTCGTACGTCTTGATCTGGATGATCTGCGCGATCCGCTCGTCCGGCTGGAAGGCCAGCAGGTTCGCGACGTGCTGACCGCGGGCGGTGCGGCTGGCCTCGGGCAGCTCGTAGGCCTTGGCCCGGTAGACCCGGCCCTTGGTGGTGAAGAAGAGGATCCAGTCGTGGGTCGAGCTGACGAAGAAGTGCTTGACCAGGTCGTCCTGCTTGAGTCCCGCGCCCTGGACGCCCTTGCCGCCGCGCTTCTGCGAGCGGTAGAGGTCGGTCTTGGTGCGCTTGGCGTAGCCGGTCTCGGTGATCGTGACGACCACGTCCTCGCGGGCGATCAGATCCTCGTCCGAGACGTCCCCGTCGGCCGCGATGATGCGCGTGCGGCGGTCGTCGCCGTACTTGTCGACGATCTCCTTGAGCTCGTCGCGGACGATCGCGCGCTGACGCTCGGGCTTGGCCAGGATGTCCTCGAGGTCGGCGATCTCCCGCTCGATCTCGGCGAGCTCGTCGATGATCTTCTGCCGCTCGAGGGCTGCGAGGCGACGCAGCTGCATCGCCAGGATCGCGTCGGCCTGGATCTCGTCGACGGTCAACAGGTTGATCAGGCCGGCGCGGGCGATGTCCACGGTCTGCGACGCCCGGATGAGCGCGATGACGTCGTCGAGTGCATCGAGCGCCTTGACCAGGCCACGCAGGATGTGGGCCCGCTCCTCGGCCTTGCGCAGCAGGTACCGGGTGCGCCGGACGATGACTTCGAGCTGGTGGTTGACGTACAGCCGGATCATCTGGTCGAGCCGCAGGGTGCGCGGCACGCCGTCGACGATCGAGAGCATGTTGCAGCCGAAGCTGGTCTGCAGCTGGGTGTGCTTGTAGAGGTTGTTGAGCACGACCTTGGCCACCGCGTCACGCTTGACGGTGACGACGATCCGCATGCCGACGCGGTCCGAGGACTCGTCGTGGATGTCGGAGATGCCGGCGATCTTCGCGTCGCGCACCTGCTCGGCGATCGAGGTGATCAGGTTGTCGGGGTTGACCTGGTACGGCAGTTCGGTGATGACGATCGTGGTGCGCCCCTTGGCGTCCTCCTCGATCTCGACCACGCCACGCATGCGCACCGAACCGCGACCGGTCCGGTAGGCGTCGCCGATGCCCTGGCCGCCGACGATCAGGCCCGCGGTCGGGAAGTCCGGACCCTTGATCCGCTCCATGACCGCGTCGAGGGTCGCTTCCTCGTCGGCCTCGTAGTTCTCCAGCGCCCAGTAGATCGCGTCGGCCACCTCGCGCAGGTTGTGCGGCGGGATGTTGGTCGCCATGCCGACCGCGATGCCGCCGGAACCGTTGATCAACAGGTTCGGGACGCGGCTCGGCAGGACCGTAGGTTCCTGCGTCTTGCCGTCGTAGTTCGGTGTGAAATCGACCGTGTCGTGGTCGATTTCGCGGAGCATCTCCATCGCCAGCGGCGTCAGGCGACACTCGGTGTACCGCATCGCGGCGGCGCCGTCGTTGCCGCGGGAACCGAAGTTGCCCTGACCGTCGACGAGCGGGTACCGCAGCGACCAAGGCTGCGCCATGCGGACCAGGGTGTCGTAGATCGAGGTGTCGCCGTGCGGGTGGTAGTTACCCATGGTGTCGGCGACGGGACGCGCAGACTTCACGTAGCCGCGGTCCGGGCGGTAGCCGTTGTCGTACATCGCGTAGAGCACGCGGCGGTGCACCGGCTTGAGGCCGTCGCGCACGTCCGGCAGGGCACGCCCAACGATCACGCTCATCGCGTAGTCGATGTAGCTGGACTGCATCTCCTGCTGGATGTCCACCGGCTCGATGCGGTCGTGCCCCGGTTCCTCCGGCGGCAACGTGGTGTCAGTCATCGGCTCCTCTTCTTCTCAGCGAACGGTCCTGGTAGAGCCTGCGGACCCGGGGCGCGCGAAGCGTCGAAGATCGAAGGCTCCGATGCCAGGCACACGCAACCCGCCAAGTCTATAGGTGCAGGTCAGCCAGACCCGGCAGCACTCGCTGATTGTCCGGCTTTCCGCGTCGAGTGGGATCGGCCGGCGAGCGTGGTGACGACCGCTCTACCCGACCGGCTGGTCGAGCCGGGTGAGGGCGTACTCGGTGATCGCGACCAACGCACCCTTCGCCGACTCCCGGCTGCGAGCGTCGATGGACATGATCGGCACGTGCGCCGGCACCGCGAGGGCCTGCCGGATCTCCTCGAGCGGGTACCGCGGCGCGTCGTCGAACTCGTTGACCGCGACCACGAAGGGCAGGTTGCGGGCCTCGAAGTAGTCGACGGCGGCGAAGGACTCGTCGAGGCGGCGGGTGTCGATCAGCACGATCGCACCGATGGCACCGCGGATCAGGTCGTCCCACATGAACCAGAACCGCTGCTGGCCCGGCGTGCCGAACAGGTAGAGGACCAGGTCGGGGGCGAGGCTGATCCGGCCGAAGTCCATGGCCACGGTCGTGGTCGCCTTCTGCGGGGTGGCGCTGAGGTTGTCCACACCGTCGGAGGCGTTGGTGACCAGCGCCTCGGTCCGCAGCGGGACGATCTCCGACACCGCTCCGACAAGGGTGGTCTTGCCCACGCCGAAGCCACCGGCGACGACGATCTTGGTCGAGGTCACCCGGTCGCGCTGGGGCCTAGATGTTGCGTAGTCCACCGAGGACCCTTTCGATAAGTTCACGACGTTCACTGTCGCTCGAGTCGTCTTGCAGCGTTGCCAGGATCCGCAGGTGGCCCGCCTCGACGAGATCGGCGACGAGGACCCGCGCCACGCCGATCGGCACGCCCACCCGGGCGGCGATCTCGGCCACCGAGGGCGACTGCGCGCACAGCGCAATGATCGTCGCCTCGATGTCCCCCAGGTCTGGGGGTTGGTTGTCCCGCAGCGGCATCGTCTGGATCAGGGCCTCGAGGGCCAGTTCCACCGCCGGCTTCGTCCGTCCCGAGGTGAGCGAGTACGGGCGAACCAGGCTGGGTCCGCGCTCGCTCGCCTCGTCGTGCTCGTCGTTCATGGCCACATCCCGGTCAGGTTCCGAGGACCGCTCGCGGCGTGGCCTGCACCGAGCTGCCGACCCGCTCCACGAGCAGTGCCATCTCGTACCCGACCTGCCCGATGTCGCAGGACGAGGAGGTCAGCGTGGCCAGGTGCGAACCGTCGCCGACGCTCATCAGCAACAGGTAGCCGCGCTGCATCTCGACGACCGACTGCAGAACCCCGCCGCCGTCGAAGAGGTTCGACACCCCGACCGACAGGCTGGCGAGGCCCGAGGTGACCGCCGCGAGCTGCTCCGCTCGGTCGAGCGGGAGGTGGGCGCTGCCCGCCATCAGGAGGCCGTCTGCGGACACCAGCACGGCGTGCGACACGCCGGGGATCTCCCTGGCGAAATTCGACACCAACCAGTCGAGAGGACGGGCGCCGCCAGAGCCCTGCTCCCCGTTCGACGCGATTCCCTGATCGATGCTCATCTGTCTCCTCCGATGCTGGCGCGCTCGGCCGAGCTCGCTGCGCGGCCCTCGCGAATTCCCTTTTGGTGGCGGCTCAGATTGTCCCGGACGGCCTCCGGATCACGCAGCCGAGGGCGGGCTGCACCCCCGCCGTTGGCGTCGACGCCACCCGGCACCAGCCGATGTCCCGGCCTGCGCTGCGGCAGACCCGATTCGGTCCTGGCCTCCACCGGTGCCTCGCTGGCCCGGTGCGCGGCGGTCCAGCCTTGGTCCGCCGCGGACGTCCACTCGCGGTTTCCGTTGTTGGTCGACGAGATCGGATCCGTGAGCCAGTCGGTGACCATGCCGGAAAAGATCGGCGTTCCGGTGGTCGTAACATCTTGGGACGCAGTGACATTCGGACGCGCCTGGAAGAACGACGCAGTCTTGGCGGCGTTGGTCCGGTAGCGGTGACGCGTCGCCCGAGGAGAGTCGTCGAACGACTCGGCACCCGCAGGCTCGGAGAGTCCGACACTTCCGAAGACCGGCGCAGCGGGCACCGGCGTCGTCGGCACCGGAATCTGTGGCGCGGGAGTGTGTTGCACGGGCTCCGGGGTCATCGGGAGCGGAGCGGGAACCGCGGCACCGGGCATGCGCTGCGGCAGCTCCGTCGCGCCGGGAGTACGCCGGGGCAGCGATCCGGCCGGGTTCGGCACCGGCGCCTGCTCCTGCCGGGCCGGTTCGGTGACCAACTGCGGCATCTCACCGGACCGGACGACGGTCACCTGCGGCATCTCACCGGACCGGACGCCGGCCACCTGCGGCATGCCCGCGGTGTCGACGCGCTGGATCGGACCGGTCTGAGTCATCTCCAGCGGCGAGACCAGCAGGGCGTCCGGAATGTGCACGCTCGCGGTGACGCCCGGATCGCGCGCGGTCTCGGCCGTCCGCCGCAGCCGCACGGTGAGTCCGTGGCGCGCCGCCAGGCGGCTGGCCACGAACAGGCCCATGTGCCGGGCCGTATCCGGACTGACCTCACCACCGGAGGCGAGTCGATCGTTGATGTCGGCCATCTGGTCTGCGGGAATACCGATTCCCGTGTCGGCGATCTCGAGCAGCACGCCGCCGTCGGCCGCACGGTTGAAGGCGATCCTCACCTTGCTGTCCGGCGGGGAGGCCCGCAGCGCATTGTCGACCAATTCGGCCAGCAGGTGCACGACGTCGGTCGCGACGGCGCCGCTCAACGCACCCTGCGGGGTGGACCCGACCTGAACCCGCTGGTAGTCCTCGACCTCGGACATCGCGGCGCGGACGGTGTCGCCGAGCTGCACCGGGGCGGACTGGGCGCGGCGGACCCGGTTGCCGGAGAGGATCAGCAGGTTCTCGCCGTTGCGGCGCATGCGCGCGGCGAGGTGGTCGAGCCGGAACAGGCTCTCGAGCCGGCGAGGATCCTTCTCTTCGAACTCGAGGTTCTCGATCAGGCCGAGCTGCTGGTCGACGAGCGACTTGCTGCGCCGGGCGAGGGTCTCGAACATGTCGCCGATCTGCAGGCGCAGGTGTGCCTGCTCGCCGGCGAGCTTGAGCGCCTGACCGTGCATGTCGTCGACGGCGCGGGCGAGCTGCCCGATCTCCTCGTTGGTGTGCACCGGAATCGGTTCGAAGTCGGTCACCGCCGAGGCGTCGCCGACCTTGATCTGCTCGATCGCCCGCGGCAGGTCCTCGTTCGCCACCTGGAGCGCCCCGTGCCGGAGTCGGCGGATCGGCCGGATCAGCGAGCGGGCGACCAACAGGCCGAGCAGGATCGTCGCGAGCAGCGTGCCGAGCACCACCGCGGCGTCACGCAGCGCGGCGGAACGGGTCTCGCTCGCCTTCGCGGCGACCTTGTTGGTGATCGAGGTCGTCGAGTTCTTGATCAGGTTGGTGTAGATCTGCTGGCTGGCGATCATCGAGTCGCGCAGCTCGAACAGGGGCGGCTGACCGGGGGGCGCGGCGGACACCATGTCGGTGCGGTCCTTGACCGCCTGGCGCAGCGTGGTCAGGGTCGGGTCGTTCTCGGGAAAGTAGCGGGCCAGGACGTCGATCAGGGCCAACTCGGAACCGTTGGCTGAGATCAGCCCGGTGTTGGGGGCCTTGGGATTCTCGACGAGCGCGAGGATGGCCATCGTCTGTCCGAAGAGGCGGCGCTGCGCGGCCCACGCATCGACGAGCCGGTTTCCCTCCTTGAGAATCGTGTCGTCACCGATGGGAGAGATGACATCCGCGACGGTCTTGGCTGCGTCGTCCTGGATCGCGACGGTACGGGCGGCGAGCTCCTGGACGCCCAGCTTCGCAATCTGCCCGCGGAGCGCGTCGGTCTCGGCGATCACCCGATTCACATTGGTCACCACGGTGGGGTCCAAGTTGGGGTTCGCGGCGGTTTCGCGCATCGCCGCCATCGTCTGGGTGACCTCGTCGGCGTCGGCCGGGGTGCCCGTGTGCGAGACGGCGCCGCCGACGTACAGACCGAACGCGGTGTCCATCGCCAGCAGCGGCGCGACGATGGAGGTCTGGTCCGCCGCCTTGCCGAAGTGGGAGGCGGAGCTGAGCTCGTCCTGCACGCGGAGACCGCCGAGGATCATCGCGACGGTGACCGGGATGGCGACCACCGCGGTGACCTTCCAGCGCAGACTCCAGCCCTCGATGTTCCACGGCCTGTTGCCAGGCGGCGATTGGGTCTTCATCTTCCAAGCTCACTTTCCACCCAGGCCCGGTACGAGGCCCCGCGCTCGCGCCGCTCCCCGAGATCACTGAACGAGTGTTCGGCGGGGAGTCGAGAACAGACTCCTAGGCGGTACCGGAGTGTAGAGGCTCCGGGGCCATAGACAGAAGTCATACCGTTCCCAAGTCGTTATCGGGTCGTGATCATGCGTCCCCGACGCCGGACACGTCAGGCGCAGCAGTCACAGTGATGTCACCCCGCCTCAACAGCTTCACCATTAAACACCGAGCAGGCGGAGAAAGTGATCTACATCACAATCTTCCTGCTCGGCGTCATGGGTTACTCAGACGTCGAGGAATCGCACGTCCTTCGCGTTGCGGGTGATGAAGCTTCGACGCGCCTCGACGTCCTCGCCCATGAGGATGCTGAAGAGTTCGTCGGCGGCCGCAGCGTCGTCGAGCGTCACCAGTCGCAGCACCCGCACGCTCGGGTCCATCGTGGTCTCCCACAGTTCCTTGGCGTTCATCTCGCCGAGGCCCTTGTAGCGCTGGATGCCGTCGTCCTTGTTGATCTTCTTGCCGGCCTTGAGGCCCTCCTCGAGCAGGCCGTCGCGTTCCCGGTCGGAGTAGGCGAAGTCCGGCTCGGACCGCTGCCACTTGAGCTTGTACAGCGGCGGCTGGGCGAGGTAGACGTGCCCGTGCTCGACCAGCGGCCGCATGAAACGGAACAGCAGGGTCAGCAGCAGGGTGGCGATGTGCTGGCCGTCGACGTCGGCGTCGGCCATCAGCACGATCTTGTGGTACCGGAGCTTGGCGATGTCGAACTCGTCGTGGATGCCGGTGCCGAACGCGGTGATGATGGACTGGACCTCGGCATTCTTGAGGACGCGGTCGATGCGGGCCTTCTCGACGTTGATGATCTTGCCGCGCAGCGGCAGGATCGCCTGGTACATCGAGTCACGGCCGGACTTCGCCGAGCCGCCGGCGGAGTCGCCCTCCACGATGTAGATCTCGGACTTGCTCGGGTCGTTCGAGCGGCAGTCCGCCAGCTTCCCGGGCAGGCCACCGAGGTCGGTGGCGCTCTTGCGACGGACCAGCTCGCGCGCCTTGCGGGCGGCGACTCGGGCCTGCGCCGAGGAGACTGCCTTGTTCACGATGGTCTTCGCATCGGCCGGGTTGGACTCGAACCAGTGCCCGAGGTGCTCGTTGCAAGACTTCTGCACGAACGACTTGACCTCGGTGTTGCCGAGCTTGGTCTTGGTCTGGCCCTCGAACTGCGGCTCGCTGACCTTCACCGAGATGATCGCCGCGAGACCCTCGCGGATGTCGTCGCCGGTGAGCTTCGGGTCCTTGTCCTTGAGCAGCTTCTTGTCGAGTGCGTACTTGTTGACGGTCGCGGTGAGGGCCGCGCGGAAGCCCTCCTCGTGGGTGCCGCCCTCGTGGGTGTTGATGGTGTTGGCGAAGGTGTGCACGGACTCCGAGTACCCGGAGTTCCACTGCATCGCGACCTCGAGCTCGTGCCCGGTGCCCTTCGCGGTGAACCCGACCACCGAGTTGTGGATCGCCTGCTTCGTGCGGTTGATGTGCCGCACGTAGTCCTCGAGGCCGCCGGGGTAGTGGTAGGTGCGGGTGCGCACCGACTGCACCTCGGGCGTCTTGTTCTCGCCCGTCTCGTACTCGGCGTCCGCGGCCACCTCCTCGTCGGTGATCCGCTCGTCGGTCAGGGTGATGGTCAGACCCTTGTTGAGGAAGGCCATCTCCTGCAGGCGGCGGGCGACGGTCTCCGCGTTGTAGGTGGTGGTCTCGAAGATGTCCGGGTCGGCCCAGAATCGCACGGTGGTGCCGGTCCGGTTCGTCGCCTCGCCCTTGACCAGCTCACCGGGCACCGCGTTGGTGTAGGTCTGATTCCAGTGGTGTCCGTCGTTGTCGATCTCGACCTCGACCTTGGTGGACAGCGCGTTGACCACCGAGATGCCGACGCCGTGCAGGCCACCCGAGACGGCGTACGCGTCGGAGTCGAACTTGCCACCCGCGTGCAGCTGGGTCATGACGACCTCGACGGTGGGGACACCGGAGGCGTGCATTCCGGTCGGGATGCCACGGCCGTCGTCGACGACCTGGATGCCGCCGTCCGCCAGCAAGGTGACCCCGACGGTGGTGGCGTAGCCGGCCATCGCCTCGTCGACGGAGTTGTCCACGACCTCCCAGATCAGGTGGTGCAGACCTCGCTCGCCGGTGGAACCGATGTACATGCCGGGCCGCTTGCGGACCGCCTCGAGGCCCTCGAGGACGGTGATCGAGGAGGCGCCGTACTCCTTGTTTCCAGTGCTCTTGTCTGACTTCTGGGCAGCCACGGGAGGGGTGCTCTCCTTCTCATCTGCACGACGGTCTCATCGGCATGGCGATCGCGGCCGGCCGGGCGGCCACGAGGTACCCGCCCATCCTACTGGCACGAACGAGGCCGAGGACGCGTACGACACCCCTGAGCTGGCCGTAGGCGCAGTTTCGGCCACCCGGGTAGGTCCGGACCTGCCCCGGCCGTCAGGAAATGGCGGCGGAGTCCTCACTCACCCCGCGGTCGATCACCGACGTCACGAACTCGGTGGTGAGCCGGGCGAGGTCCTCCGGGTGTGAGATCGGCGACCAGTGGCCCGACGGGATCTCGCGTCGCCGCAGGTCGCTGACCCATTCCTCGGTGTCCTCGTAGCCGACCGGGCGCACGGCCTTGTCGTGCAGGCCGAGGATCAGCTGCACCGGGACGTCGGTGCGACGCTGCGCCGGGTTGCCCAGCTTGGCCCGGATGTTCGCCCGGTACAGGTTGAGCCCGTTGATCATGTCCGCCCGCAGGGTCGGCGACGAGTGCACCGCCTTCGGATCCTGGCCCTCGAAGAAGCGCAGGAACTGCGGCCAGATCCGGTCCATGCCGAGGCGGAAGGGCAGCGGTCCGAGCACCGGCGTCTGGAAGAGCACCGTGTACGCCGAGGCCACCGCCTGGGTGAGCCGCTTCCACACCTTGCCCGGGGTGGGGGCGGCGAACCCCCGCCGGGTCCAGGTACCGAGGTGGTCGAGGTTCGGCCCGGACACCGACGTGAACGAGGCGATGCGCGCCCGCGCGTCCGGCTCGCACACCGCCTCCCACGCCTCCACCGACCCCCAGTCGTGCGCCAGCACGTGCACCGGCTCCCCCGGGCTGACCGCGTCGATCACCGCGAACAGGTCCTGGGCGAGCAGCGCGAGCCGGTAGTCCGCGACCGCCGTCGGCACCGTGGACTGCCCGGCGCCGCGGCTGTCGTACCTGATCACCCGGAACTCGCCGGCGACCAGCGGGACCACGCGATCCCAGAGTTGCTGGGTGTCGGGCCAGCCGTGCACCAGCAGCAGCGTGGGGCCGGTCGGGTTGCCCTGCTCGAACACCGCGAGGCTGACGTCCCCGTTCACGACCGTGGTCGCGACGGCCGGCCTGTCGGATCGGAAACCGTTGGTGCTGTTGTTCATTCGATCTTCCTTCACAGGTCGAGGACCAGTCGCGGCCCCGCCGAGCGGGACACGCAGATCAACATCTCGGTCTCGTGTTCGGCCGCGGTCAGCCGGGTCTCGCGATGGTCGGGTTCGCCGGCGAGCACCCGGACCTTGCAGGTACCGCAGAAACCCTGCTGGCAGGAGTACCCGACGCCGGGCAGCCGTTCCCTGATCACCGACAGGGCCGACTCGTCGGCGGGCACGGTGAGCACCTCACCGGTGCTCGCCAGTTCGACCTCGAACTCGGTACCGTCGAGAACCGGTGGGGCACCGAATCTTTCGAAGTGCAGTGCGGTGGCCGCCGTGGCCGGGAAGTTCTCCCGCACCAGGTCCAGCATCGGCGTCGGCCCGCAGCAGTACACGGCCCCGCCCGCCGCCGCCCGGCCGAGCAGGTCGTCGGCGGTCGGAACGCCGAATTCGTCGTCCGGGCGGACGAAAACCCTGTCCTGTTCCCAGGTTTCGATCTCGTCGAGGAAGGGCATGGACTCGCGGGACCGCCCGGAGTAGACGAACTGCCAGTCCATTCCGGCCGCGCGGGCGGCCCGCACCATCGCCAGGATCGGAGTGATGCCGATGCCGCCGGCGACGAACAACGCGCTGCCGTGCCCGACGAACGGGAATCCGTTACGGGGTCCGCGGACGGTGACCGTGGTGCCCGGCGCCAGTCCGTGCATCTCGATGGATCCGCCGCCGCCGTCCGGAATGGCGCGGACCGCGATCCGGTAGCGGGTCCGGTCGGCGGGGTCCCCGCACAGCGAGTACTGCCGTCTGCGTCCCGAGGGCAGGTGGAAGTCGAGATGGCAACCCGGCTGCCAGGCCGGCAGCTCGCTGCCGTCCGGGGCGCCGAAGGTCAGCGCGGCGACGTTCTCGTCCTGGGCCACGATCGTGCGGTCGGTCACCACGAGGGTCATCGCGGAGTCCGGATTGTGGCCCGCGTGCCCCGGGTCGTAGTCGCGGCGGGCGACCACGCCGACGTACCGGTCCGCGAAGGCCTCGAGCGCGGTCATCACCCGGTCCCGCCGAGGTCGGCCGCGCAGATCGGTTGGAACTGCGACTCGGGACTGGTGGGGTCGACGAATCATGTTCGGCAGCATTGGTTTTCGTGTCCTGATGTGGGGGTCAGCGGAGCGCGGCCTGCGCGGCGGGCGACGACGCGAGGTACGCCACCGCCTGCGCGGTGGACCCCTCGCGGGAGGGGTGGTAGTCCCGCCGGAAGTACCGGCTCATCCGCTTGGCCAGGTCGGTCGACGTCGGCAGCACGCCCCGACGGCCGGCGGCCCGGAAGTCCGACAGTCGCGGACGACGCCGGGACGGCGCCCAGTGCGCGAGTTCGGGATCGTTGGCCATGAGGAACCGGGTGCCCCGAATCCACAGGTACACCAGGACGGGGGTCGCCACCAGCTGGGTGCGCAGTCGGCGGCTCTCCCGCTTGTCGAAGTAGCGCATCACGTCGTAGGCCACCGAGCGGTGTTCGACCTCCTCGGAACCGTGCCAGCGCAGCAGGTCCAGCATCGTCGGGTGCACGCCGGCGGTGTCGAGGTCCCGGGCGTTGAGCACCCAGTCCCCGAGGAACGCCGTGACGTGCTCGATCGCCGCGATCAGCGCGAGGCGTTCGACGAGGTAGTTCTCCCGGCGTCCGGCGGTGAGGGGGCGGGGCCCGAGCAGCGTGGTGAACAGCCAGTTCATCTGGTCGGTGTACGGGGTCGTGTCCAGGCCCTTCGCCGCGAGGTGCCCGAGGACGCCGGAGTGCGCGTGCGAGTGCATCGCCTCCTGGCCGATGAAGCCGGCGACGTCGTCGCGCAGCTTCTCGTCCTCGATGAGCGGGAGCGCCTCCTTGAAGGTCTCGACGAACCAGTCCTCCCCCGCCGGCAGCAGGATGTGCATCACGTTGAAGACGTGGGTGGTGAACGGATCGCCGTCGACCCAGTGCATCGGCAGGTCGGACCAGTCGAATTCGACGTCACGGGCCTGCAACAGGATGTGGTCCGGCTCCGCGGGCGCCGGTGCGTGCGCTGTCTCGGTGGACATCTGCGGTTCCCTTCGGCGTCGCAGGTGACACAGTTCACCCGCACTCGCGGTAACTGTAACACCGAGTAATACGTAACGGAATCGACTGAGTGAACGGAAGCGTTCACTCGATCAGATCGAACGAACGTGCCGTTCACTCGGTGTCCGACGCCGCGGGACGGATCAGCCGTAGGTGTCCCGAGGCCCGCGACCGCGAATGTGCCGCTCACCCTTGCGCCAGCTCGGCGCGCTCGGTCCGGTGATCCGCAGGCTGGTCACGACGCCGTTCCCGACCGCGGCCGCGATCTTCGCGAGGATCTGGGACTGCATCATCCGCAGCTGGGTGGCCCACGCGGTCGATTCGGCGGAGATGCTCAGGACGCCGTCGCGCAGCCCGACCGGCTCGGCATGCGAGGCGATGTCCTCGCCGACCACCTGGTGCCAGCGGCCGAGCACCGTGCCCTCCGAGACCCTCGGCGACCAGCCCCGGCTCTTGGCGACCGCACCGGTCAACGACCCCAGCGTCTGCGGGTCACGACCGTCCGGGCCGGCCCCCGACCAACTGCGACGGTTGCCGCCGCTGCGCAGCTTGGCCCGCGGTGAGGAACGACCCTGACCGACCGACTTGCCGCTGGCCTTCGCCGCGGCCCGAGCCTCCTCGAGGGCTCGCCTGGCGAGGTCGATGCCGCGAAGCTCCGGTTCGGGCGCGGTACCGCCCGTCGACTCGTCTGCCATTCGCGTTCCCTTCGGTCCGGCTCGATGATAGATCCGCTCAGCCGAGCTTGGAGATCCGTCCGGAGGGGGTGTCGACGGCTTCGACGGAGAACCTCGTCGCCTCGAGTTCCGGTGGCACGTCCTCGGCGACCGCAGCGGTGATCAGCACCTGCTCGGCGTCGGCCGCCACCATCGCCAGCGCGCGACGGCGCTTGCGGTCCAACTCGGCGAACACGTCGTCGAGCATGAGCACCGGGTCGGTGCCGTCCGAGCGCAACAGGGCGAAGGCGGCCAACCGCAGCGACAGCGCGAACGACCACGACTCGCCGTGGCTGGCGAACCCCTTCGCCGGCTGATCACCCAACCGCAGCTCGAGGTCGTCGCGGTGCGGGCCGACCAGACAGACGCCGCGCTCGATCTCCCGCTGGCGGGCCTGCGCGAGCTCGACCAGGAAACTCGCCTCGAGCAGCTCGACGTCCTCGCGCACCCAGGTGCGGCCCCGCTCGAGCAGCTCCGTCGGCAGCGACCCGCCCAGGCTGCTCCGGTAGCCGATCGAGGCGGGGCGCGACTCCGGCGCGATGTCGGCATAGGAGCTCGCCACGTGCGGCCCGAGCTCGTCGACCAGACGCAGTCGCCCGGCCAGCAACTCGGCTCCGTGCGCCGCCAGATGCCCGTCCCAAACATCAAGTGTCGCAAGAGCACTCGTGCCGTCACTGGACCTGGTTCCGCGACGCAGCGCGCCACCGGCGGTCTTGAGCAGGGCCGAGCGTTGCCGCAGCACCTTCTCGTAGTCCGCCCGGACCGCGGCCATCCGCGGAACTCGCGAACACAGCAGTTCGTCCAGGAAGCGGCGGCGATCGCCCGGATCGCCACGAACCAGCGACAGGTCCTCGGGCGCGAACAACACCGCGCGCAACACGCCGAGGATCTCCCGCGGGCGCCGCACCGGCGAGGTGTTCATCCGTGCCCGATTGGCCCGGCCGTCGTTGATCTCGATGTCGATCGCCAGCTCGCGGGAGTCGTTGACCACCACGGCACCGATCTGGGCCTGACCCGCGCCGGACCGGATCAGCGGCGCGTCGGTGGAGACCCGGTGCGAGGACAGCGTCGCGAGATAGCCGAGCGCCTCGAGCAGGTTGGTCTTGCCGTGCCCGTTCGGTCCGAGGAACAGCGTGGTGCCGGGTCCCGGCTCGAGGGTGACGGCGTCCCAGGACCGAAAGTCCCGGAGCGAGAATTTCCGAACGAACACTTAGCCGGATTCCGAAACCCGTTGCACCGCATGGCCGCCGAACTGGTTGCGCAGGGCGGACACCGCCTTCATGGCGGGCGAGTCCGACTGCCGGGAGGCGAACCGGGCGAACAACGCCGCGGAGATCACCGGGGCCGGCACGGCGTGGTTGATGGCTTCCTCGACGGTCCAGCGGCCCTCGCCGGAATCCTGCGTGTACCCGGAGATGTCGGCGAACTCGGGGTCCTCCGCCAGCGCCTTGACCAACAGGTCCAGCAGCCAGGACCGCACCACGGTGCCCTTCGTCCAGGCGCGCAGCACCCCGTGCACGTCCGTGACCAGGTCTTCCGCCTCGAGCAGCTCGTAGCCCTCGGCGTAGGCGTGCATCAGCCCGTACTCGATGCCGTTGTGGATCATCTTGGCGTAGTGGCCGGCACCGACCGGGCCCGCGTGCACGAAACCGTCGGCCCGCTCACCGTCGGGACGCAGCGCGTCGAAGATCGGCATCGCCCTCGCCACGTCGGCCTCGGAGCCGCCGACCATCAGGCCGTATCCGTTCTCGAGGCCCCAGACCCCGCCGGACACGCCGCAGTCGAGGTAGCCGATCCCGTGCTGCGCGAGCAGGTCCGCGTTCGGCTTGTCCTCGGTGAAACGCGAGTTGCCGCCGTCGATGACGAGGTCGCCCGCCTCGAGGACGGTCGCAAGCTCGGCGATCGTGTCGCGGGTGATGTGTCCGGACGGGACCATCACCCAGACCACCCGCGGACCCTCGAGGGCACCGGCGAGATCGGCCAGCGAGCCGACGTCGGTGACCTCGGGCCGCGGGTCGAATCCGACCACCTGGTGACCGTGCGCGCGCAGGCGCTCCCGCATGTTGAAACCCATCTTGCCGAGGCCGACCAGTCCCAGTTGCATGATGTGGAAGTCCCTTCGCTCGGAAAGACGGGTTCGAACGTACGAGGGTCAGCCGGGGAGGCGGACCGGCATCAGGAGGTAGGTGTAGTCGCTGTCGGGAGCGGCGAAGGTGCCGTTCTCGCCGGGCTGCGGCTCCTCCTCGGCCGCGGGACGCAGGACCGCGGGCCGGCTCGGGGTGGTGAACCCGAAGGTGACCCGGTCGCTGTGCAGCGAGCTCAGGCCCTCGGTCAGGTAGGTGGGATTGAACGCGATGGTCAGGCCCTCGCCCTGGAACTGTGCCTCGAGGGCTTCCTCGGCCCGGCCGGCGTCCTCGCCACCCGCGGAGAGCAGCAGCCCGTCCTCGGAGAACTGCATCCGGACCTGGGCGCCGCGCTCGGCCACCAGGGCGACACGCTTGATGGCCTCGACCAGCGGGGTGACCTCGACCGTCGCGATCGCGGTGTGCTCGGGCGGCAGCAGCTGACGGAACTTCGGGAACTCCGCGTCGAGGAGCCTGGTGGTGGTGCGCCTGCCCTCTCCGACGATGCCGAGCAGGCCGTCCGAACCGACCGACGAGCCCGAACCGAACGCGAGCTCGACCGGCGAATTCGATCCACTGCCAAGGGTTTTCGCGGACTCGGAGAGCGTCTTGGCGGGAATGAGAACGGCGGCGCTGGTGTCCGGGTTGGCCGGCGTCCACTCGATCTGGCGAACCGCGAGGCGGAACCTGTCGGTCGCCGCGAGCACCACGTTGGTGCCCTCGATCTCCACCCGGATTCCGGTGAGCATGGGCAGCGTGTCGTCCTTGCCTGCAGCGACGGCGACTTGCCCGATCGCCTCGGAGAACACGTCGCTCGGGAGTGAACCGGTCTGCTGCGGAAGCTCGGGCAGCTGGGGGTAGTCCTCGACCGGCATCGTCGGCAGTGAGAACTTGGCGCTGCCGCACGCGATCAGGACGCGGGTGCCGTCGACGGTCACGTCGACGGGCTTGGCGGGCAGCGACCGGGTGATGTCGGCGAGGAGCTTGCCGGACACGAGGGCCTGGCCAGGAGTGGAGACCTCGGCGGAGATGCGGACCTGCGCGGAGACCTCGTAGTCGAAACCGGAAACGGTCAGGCCCTGCTCGTCGGCCGAGATCAGGACGCCACCGAGAACTGGGACGGGAGGCCTGGACGGAAGGCTTCGGGCCACCCACGCGACGGAATCCGCGAAATCTTCCCGAGCGACCCGAAACTTCATACTCCCGAGCTCCATCGCTGGGTTGATCCTCTCCGTAGGCATCGAACGACATGCCGCGCCTGTGCGAACAGGCGGCAGATGCACACCGTATGCCCTCCGGGCCGAAGTTGAAAGCCGAAACGGCGGCCGCGGTAGCGGCCCCGGTCGGGTGTGAACAGCGGCAGTCCACAGGACCTGTTTTCAGAGGATTAATTACAGGTAGAGATCAGCAGTAGTAATAGGCACTGTGGATTCTGTGGATCGAGGCGACAATTCGCAGGTCCGTCGGTGTGGCGGTGTGGGGATGGCTCGAGGAGCGGCTCGAGGACAGATCGGCGTCGTTGTGGACGAAGAAGTTGTCCTTCGCGACGATCCTCGAGCCATCCACAGATTGTCCGGGTTGTCCACATGGTTATCCACAGATGTGCATAGGTTTCGAGGAATCACAGAAGTCGTCGGATTCGGACGCTGCTCGAGCGGATGCCGTCACGCGCGAGTGGTCGGTGCCGGTGTGGGGGCGTGCGACCCCCTGCGACGCACGCCCCCACACCTGGCTACATGGTGGCTGCATTCGGCGGGCCCTGCCGCACGGTAGTCGCGATCGCCCGCGCGGCCGCGGTGCTCGCTCGAGGCGTCGGTGCAGGTCCGGACAGTCTTACGGACCGCGGCCGCAGATGTGGCGGCGCGGTGAGTGTCGTGCGTTCGGACGACAGAAGAATCGCGGAGCCGACCGGATCAGCGCTTGGATCGCTGCTTGATCCGCGCGGTCAGCTCCTGCACCTGGTCGTAGACCTTCCTGCGCTCGGTCATCTCCTTGCGGATCTTCTTGTCCGCGTACATGACCGTGGTGTGGTCGCGACCGAAGGTCTGGCCGATCTTCGGCAACGACAGGTCGGTGAGCTCGCGGCACAGGTACATCGCGATCTGCCGGGCCTGCGCGAGCGGGCGTGCCTTTCCCGGGCCGCAGAGATCCTCGATGCTGGTGGTGAAGTACTCCGCGGTCACGGCCATGATCGTCGCGGCGTTGATCTCGAGGGTCGACGAGTCCGGCATCAGGTCGCGCAGCACGACCTCGGCGAGAGTGAGGTCGAGGGCCTGACGGTTGAGCGAGGCGAACGCGGTGACCCGGATGAGGGCGCCCTCGAGTTCGCGGATGTTGCGTTCGATTCGGCTGGCGATCAGCTCGAGCACGTCGTGCGGCACGTCGAGCCGATCCATCCGCGCCTTCTTGCTGAGGATCGCGATGCGCGTTTCCAGCTCGGGCGGCTGGACGTCGGTGATCAGGCCCCATTCGAACCGGGTGCGCAGTCGCTCCTCGAGGGTCGCGAGCTGCTTGGGCGGCCGGTCGGAGGTGATCACGATCTGCTTGTTCGCGTTGTGCAGGGCCTCGAAGGTGTAGAAGAACTCCTCCTGGATGCCCTCCTTGCCCTCGATGAACTGGATGTCGTCGACGAGCAGCACGTCCGTCTCGCGGTACCGGCGCTTGAACGCGACCTTCCGGTCGTCGCGGAGGCTGTTGATGAAGTCGTTGGTGAATTCCTCGGTGGAGACGTACTTGACGCGCATGCCGGGGAACAGCCGCTGGGAGTAGTGCCCGGCGGCGTGCAACAGGTGGGTCTTGCCGAGACCCGAAGAGCCCCAGACGAACAGCGGGTTGTAGGCCCGCGCCGGGGCCTCGGCGATGGCGACCGCGGCGGCGTGCGCGAAACGGTTCGAGGCACCGATGACGAACGTGTCGAAGGTGTACTTCGCGTTGAGGCTGTTGCCGCCGGAGGCGGCCGGCGTGGTGGTGGGCGGCTTGGTGAAGTACGAGGGCCACGACTCGTGCACGCTGGCGATGGCCTCGCGGTCCTCGTCGATCTCCTCGTGGTCGACCGGTTCCGGATCCGGCAGGTCGGCGTCACCCGCTCCGGGCCGGCGGCGGCGGAAGGTCGGCATGCTCGCCGCGATGGGCTCGGCGAACGACTGCTCGGGAGGACGCGTCGCGACCGCGACCGGTTCCGGCTCGAGAACCTCGTCGGTGGGCGGCGCGATCCGCACCCCGAGTCCTTCGACGTCCTCGGTGAGGTGTCGGTTGAGAGCCTGGAGTATCGGTTCGCGCAGGTCGCGTTCGATCGCCTCCTGGACGAAGGAGGAGGGGACGGACAAGAGTGCGAAGCCCTGCGCGAGGGTGAGCGGGCGAACGAGCGCGAGCATCGCCTTCTGCGCTTTGGTCAGCGGGGGTCCGGACTCGGCGGCCGTCAGTTCCGCGAGGACATCCACCCATACCTCTGCCAGGGTGTTTGATTCCTCGTTCAACGTCGGTCCTCCCAGGTCAGTGCAGCAGAGTGAAGTCCGGACAGCTCTCGGTCACGTCAGCCGGCCGTGGTCTCCACCCCTGGGGATAACTTCCCCGCACAAGGCTACGAATATGCCACCTGATCTGTATTTCCACACAATTATCCACATGTGTGGATAAAGCACAGGGATGTCAGTCGACCTGACGACTTGCGTGGCGCGAACGAGGTGACACGCGCTTCACCTGCGAAGACGGGCCTTGTGGTGGTGTCCTCGGGGCGATCGGGCGGAGACGGGAGGGCTCGCCGCGGCTGTTACCCGGCTTACAGCGCGACCGGTGCGGCACAATCGGAGGCCGGAAGCAAGCACCACGGCACAGTCGCGTGTCCGTGGGCATCCTGGTTTGACCTGACCGGCGGCGCTGCGTACTCTCGTACAGTCACCTGAGTTCGAGGTGGCGGTTTCGCGCTGGCTGAATTCTGTCGGCATCAGCGGGACCGCCGCGAGTTCGTCGTCGGGGACCACCAATTTTCAGCTACAGATGGCGTCGAACGGCGCCGATGATCTCGAGGAGTGTTGACCGTGGCCAAGGGCAAGCGGACGTTCCAGCCGAACAATCGCCGCCGCGCGCGCGTTCACGGCTTCCGTCTCCGGATGCGTACCCGTGCGGGTCGCGCCATCGTTTCGGCGCGTCGCCAAAAGGGCCGCGCCTCCCTCACCGCCTGATACCTGGCGCGGGAGCTCGGGGTGTTGCCTGAGCCGCACCGGTTGCGTCGACGGTCGGACTTCTCGTCCACCGTTCGTCGCGGTCAGCGTGCGGCCCGCCGGGACGTGGTCGTCCATGCCCTGGCGGGAACTCAGGCGGAGTCGCTGATCAGCGACCCGGGTCCGCGTTTCGGTTTGGTGGTAAGCAAAGCTGTCGGGCCGGCGGTGATTCGACATCGAGTCGCACGCCGGCTTCGTCATATCTGCATGGGCCTCGTACCCGAGGTGCCGGAGGGCACCAATGTGGTAATCCGGGCTCTGCCCGGCGCCGCCACGGCTTCGTCGAAGGACCTCGACCGGCAGCTCCGGTCCGGTCTTCGCAAGCTCGATCTTCTTGTCCCCGTGGGTAATCGGGTATGAGTGACAGTCGCGGCGAGGCGCCGTCCGGGTTGCCGGCGTCGGTTCGACGCGCCCCGGCCCGCGCGCTGATCTTCTGCATCGAGCTCTACCGCTCCTACGTCTCACCGCTGCGACTTCCGACCTGCCGATTCACCCCGACCTGCAGCGAGTACGCCGTCGATGCACTGCGCGAGCGCGGCGCGGTGATCGGCCTCGGGTTGACCGTTGTGCGCCTGCTCAAGTGCGCACCGTGGCACCCTGGAGGCTGGGATCCGGTACCGCCGCGCAAGTCCCGTCGCGGCCACGACCACCGCGCCGCCGAAGCCGAGCGAGCCGGTAGGGATACTGGCAATCAACCCCACGCTCTGGTGGACGTGACCGAACAGAGGAGTACCTAGAGCCGTGCTCGACTTCATCTACTATCCGGTGTCCGGGATCCTCTGGGTCTGGCACAAGGTCTTCGGGGCGATTCCGTTCCTCGGGCCGAACAGTGGCATCACCTGGGCACTGTCGGTGATGTTCCTGGTGTTCACCCTGCGCGCCATCCTCTTCAAGCCCTTCGTCAAGCAGGTGCGCACCACCCGCCAGATGCAGGAGCTGCAGCCGCAGATCAAGGCCCTGCAGAAGAAGTACAGCAACGACCGCCAGCGGATGGCGCTGGAGATGCAGAAGCTCCAGAAGGAGCACGGCTTCAACCCCGTCATGGGTTGCCTGCCGGTGCTGCTGCAGGCGCCGGTCTTCATCGGTCTCTTTCACGTCTTGCGTTCGTTCAACCGCACCGGCACCGGCGTGGGTCAGCTCGGCATGACGATCGACCAGAACGCCAACACCCCGAACTACTGGTTCAGCGTGGCGGACGTGCAGTCCTTCCTGGACGCCAGGCTGTTCGGCGCGCCGATCTCCGCTGCGATCACCTCCAAGCCGGACCAGCTCGCGGCGTTCGGCGTGCCGATCCCGACGACGCTGACCATCGCACTCGTCGCGGTCCCGCTGATGGTGATCGCGTCGATCGCGACCCACTTCAACTCGCGGGCCTCGGTGGCCCGCCAGAGCGCCGCCGCGGCCGCGAACCCGCAGTCGGCGATCATGAACAAGCTCGCGCTGTGGGTCTTCCCGCTCGGCGTGCTGGTCGGTGGCCCGTTCCTGATGATCGCCATCCTGCTGTACTGGGTGGCCAACAACATCTGGACCTACGCGCAGCAGCATCTCGTCTTCCGCCGCATCGACGCCGAGGAAGAGGAGAAGAAGAAGCTCGCACTCGAGCGACGCGCGGAGAACGCGCCGAAGCCCGGGGCTCGCCCGGACGTGGCGAAGAAGCGCAAGGCGACGCCCACGGCGGCCGCCGCTGACAGCTCCCCCGCGGACGTCGTGGAGACCGAGGACAACAGTCCGGGTCAGACGCCGAAGCCCGCGGCGCGCCCCGCAGGCAACAGGGGCAAGAACCCCAAGCGCAAGCGGCGCTGACCGACGCAACGCTGACTCAAGGAAAGAGAACGACGATGGCGAATGATCCGGATACCGGACGGGACGGAGACGACGAGGTCGTGGCGGTCGAGACCAAGGTGGAGACGGTGAACGTCGAGCCGGACACCGATGATGTCGAGGACGAGCTGGTCGAGGAGGGCGAGATCGCCGGCGACTACCTCGAGCAGTTGCTCGACGTACTGGACTTCGACGGCGACATCGACCTCGACGTCGAGGGCGATCGGGCGATCGTGAGCATCGACGGCGGCGACGACCTGAGCAAGCTGGTAGGCCGCAAGGGCGAGGTGCTCGATGCCCTGCAGGAGCTGACGCGGCTGGCGGTGCAGCAGTCCACCGGAGAGCGCAGCCGCCTCATGCTCGACATCGCGGGCTGGCGTGCCGGCCGGCGGGCCGAACTGACGGAGATCGGTCTGGCCGCGGCCAAGCGGGTGCTCGAGTCGGGCGAGCGCGAGTCGCTCTCGCCGATGACGCCGTTCGAGCGCAAGATCGTGCACGACGCGGTTGCGAGCGTCGAGGGTGTGTCCAGCGAGAGCGAGGGCGCCGAGCCCTCGCGGCGCGTGGTCGTCCTCAAGGACTGATCGCACTCCCCCAGGCTGTTCCAGTTGACCCCCGACCGTTCTCGGTCGGGGGTCGACTGCTTTCTACGATTACGTCACCGTGACGAATGGTCCCGGTGTGGCGAGGTCGGCGTTTTCCCGCGCGATTTCCGGGGTTTCACGTGAAACGACGTGATGCGGGCCGGGCGCGTGCGGAGGTGTGCACACCGCGCATCGGATCTCCGGCCGACGGCGATCGAGACGTCGACAGCTACTTCGGCGTGATTCCGTAAGGGAGATGAAACGGGTGCTCCGCCGTTCTGCGTGGTGAGGTCTGGCCGGGCTCACTGCTCGACGGGCCGGACGCCACTCCCCTCCCCCGGACCGTGCCGGGGTGCTCTGGAGTCATCGACGTTTCACGTGAATCCGATGCAAAGGTCGGCGGGCGTCCGATGCTGCGGCATCCCGTAGTCGACGGCGGATCTCGGGAACCCTCTCCTGGATCCGCCGGCGATGGTCTCTGTTCCGGTCACGTCCGGCCGCCGTGGATTCGAACATCGGAGGCGTCCCGCCGGGGGCTCGTCGTAGCCCACCCGCGCCGGCTCGGGCATCGGTCGAGGGATGGAGGAACTTCGTCCGGACGAGCCCGGCCTGCGTCGCGTGAACCGTGCTTCCCCCCTGTCTCCCGGGGGTCACGATCGATCGAACCGTCCTCGAAGCGATGGTCGATTCGACGACGCGAACGAGTCGCACCCCCCGGAACCGCACGCCTGGTGCTGTCGCGTCGTCGACGGTGGCGGCGGTCCGTTGCCGTGCCCGCCGCAGTGGTGGTCATGGCCGACGCGCTCCGATCGGGGGCGGAATCTGCGGCTGCGATGTTTCACGTGAAGCCGTTCCCGGTGAAGCGACCCCCCGTTCGGGGCGACCGGCGAAGACGGATCGGACGACGCCGCTCGACCATGTTCACGAGTGCGTCGGGCGCGTCGTCCGATCGGGGGTGTCGCCGTCGCGACGATCAGCCGGCCTCGACCACCGGAGACGGAAATGCGGGATTGCGATCTCGTCTTCTTGCTCGGGAATTCCGTTCGTACCCCGCATGGTCAGCCGGACCGGGCTGGGGCCGCAGCCGCGGCGGGCGGGCGCACCCGGTGCACAGGGTGCTGGTTCTTGGTCAGTCTCGCTGGCCGGCAATGTTTCACGTGAATCGATGTTTCACGTGAATCATCGACGAGGCTGCAACCCGATCCGAGCACCCGCTGCCCGCAGCGAGCTTGACGGGCTCCCACTCGTGAGGAATCGCATCCGGCCCCTCCCCTCCCCCGCCGCGGCGGGTTGTTCCGTCCAACTCGGTGCAGCGACTGCTCCTCCACCCACGTACGAACGCCGTCAAGCATGGACGGGGTCTCAGACTGGCCCCGGGCGGCTCTTGAGCTGCACTCCCCGCGGGGATGGGCGTCGTGGGCTGCGGGACCCATGAGCAAGGAGCCTGTACCGGATGTGTCGAGACGGCCGTGGCCGCTCCCCTCCCCCGCCCACCGCGCGGACGCGATCCACGACGACGAGGGAGAACCGGGTTGAGGCTGGAGGTCGAGCGGAACCCGACGCGATGTTTCACGTGAATCAGTGCGCCTCACAGCAGTCGCCCTCCGGGCGTCCCGTGCATGGGTAGTGAGCGAAGGGAGGATCGCCCGGTCCGGACTGCGGAACTGTCGTTGCGGCCCACTCGAGGAGGTCCCGGACGGCAACGTCCGCATGAGGTTTGGTGCCGGCGGACAATCCACACGGACGGACAATGCACGCGGAGTGGTCGCCAGCAACGTTCCATCCATGGTCCTGGTGTGCGGTGGGTACGCCGCCGCATCACGCGGAGGATCAACGGGGTGCCGCAGGGAGTCGTCGGTCTCGAACGCGCCTGCTGCCGTCGCGCAGCGGTCGGTGCGGACCGCCCGCCGGCCCTCTCTCGGCCGTCGAGTTCACTCGAGACGGTTCCAGTAGAGCGTTCGCGCAGACGATTTCGTCCGTTCGGTTTGTGCAATGTAGAGCCGGCGCGGGAAGATGTTTCACGTGGAACAGACCGAGTCCGAGGACATGCCCGAGGCCGCCAGAACAGTTTTCGGGGACCGCCTCGACATCGCCCGGAAGTATCGTGACTCCCTCGCGACGGACGGCGTGGAGAGGGGTTTGATCGGACCGCGAGAGGTCCCCCGACTCTGGGATCGGCACCTGCTCAACTGCGCGGTGATCGGTGAACTCATCGACGAGGGCGAATCTGTCGTCGACGTCGGCAGCGGGGCCGGCCTGCCCGGAATCCCTCTGGCGATCGCCCGCCCGGACCTCCGGATCACCCTCGTCGAACCCCTCCTGCGACGATCGGTGTATCTGGCCGAGTTCATCGAGGCCGCCGGTCTCGACGTTCGAGTGGTGCGCGGCCGCGCCGAACAGCCCGGAGTCCTCAAGGAGGCGGGCGGGGCGGACGTCGTGACGTCGAGGGCGGTGGCGCCGCTGGAGAAGCTGGCCCGGTGGTCCATCCCCCTCGTACACGAGCACGGCCGGATGCTTGCGATGAAGGGATCCAGCGCGGCGGAAGAGATTTCGCGTGACCGCGCTTCCCTTACCCGGTTGGGTGCTGGCAAGCTAGAGATCGTCGAATGCGGTGTCGACATTCTTCCCACTCCGACGATTGTGGTTCGTGCGGAACGTGTTCCGAAACGGTCCCATCGCCGATGAGGGTGGTCGAGCCGGTGGGTTCCGTCGTCGTGGTCGAGTCAGTTCAGTGAAGGAGCAATACATGTCGGGTGGACCCGAAACCTCTGTTTCACGTGAAACGGAACACAGCGCCTCGAGATCCACCGACGAACCTTCCGGCAACGGGACCGGACCCCACTCCCCCGGCCCGTACGCGGGCATCTCCGTGGAGGAGACCCCGATCGGGGCGGCGGCCCAGCGCGCCAGTCAGGTACTCCACCCCAGCAGCGTGACCCTGCCGAAGCCGGACCGCAGGCGGATGCTCACCATCGCCAACCAGAAGGGCGGCGTCGGCAAGACCACCACCGCAGTGAACCTGGCGTCCGCGCTCGCGGTACAGGGCCTGACCGTGCTCGTGGTCGATCTCGACCCCCAGGGCAACGCCAGCACCGCACTCGGCGTCCCGCACCACTCCGGAACCCCGTCGAGCTACGAACTCCTCATCGGCGAGGTCACCGCCCAGGAGGCGATCCAGAAGAGCCCGCACAGCGACCGACTGTTCTGCATTCCCGCGACGATCGACCTGGCCGGCGCCGAGATCGAACTGGTCTCGATGGTCGCCCGCGAGGGCCGGCTGAAGAATGCGCTGTCCGAGGCCGCACTCTCGGAGATCGACGCCGACTTCATTCTCATCGACTGCCCGCCCTCGCTCGGGTTGCTGACGGTCAACGCGCTCGTCGCCGCCAACGAGGTCCTCATCCCCATCCAGTGCGAGTACTACGCGCTCGAGGGCGTGGGTCAGTTGCTGCGCAACATCGATCTGGTCCAGTCGCATCTCAACCCCGATCTCCACGTCTCCACCGTGCTCCTGACCATGTACGACGGACGCACAAAGTTGGCGGACCAGGTTGCCGAGGAGGTGCGGAACCACTTCGGTGACGCCGTCCTGCGGGCCGTCATTCCCCGCAGCGTCAAGGTCTCGGAGGCACCCGGGTACGGGATGACAGTGCTCGACTACGATCCGGGTTCACGTGGCGCCATGAGCTATCTCGACGCCGGCCGTGAACTCGCCGCCCGCACCGCATCGACCAACGCGCAGGAGAACTAGTGAGTCAGAGAAGCAAGGGCGGGCTCGGCCGCGGCCTCGCGGCGCTCATCCCCACGGGTCCCGACGCCGGTCCGAGGCTCGGTAGCGCTGCCGCCGACGTCATCATCGGCAATGCGACCGCCCCGGTCGTTCCGAAGCCCGCGCTTGCGGATCCCCTCGAGGAAGCCGCGGTGGACCCGGCAACGAACGGGAAGACCGACGGCAAGAGCACGGGCAAGAGTGCCGGCAAGACCGTCGCGCCCTCGGTCGAGGTGGAGCTCGACGAGGCCACCGACCTCTCCCCCGTCGGCGCGAGCTACCGGGAGATTCCGGCGGCACAGATCGAGCCGAATCCCAAGCAGCCTCGCTCGGTCTTCGACGAGGAGGCGCTGGCCGAGTTGGTGCACTCGATCCGAGAGTTCGGGCTGATGCAGCCGATCGTGGTCCGTCGGATCGCCGCGGACCGCTTCCAGCTCGTGATGGGCGAGCGCCGTTGGCGGGCCAGCCAGGCCGCCGGGCTGGTGAAGATCCCGGCGATCGTGCGCGAGACCAACGACGGCGCCATGCTGCGCGACGCCCTACTCGAGAACATACACCGGGTCCAGCTGAATCCGTTGGAGGAGGCGGCGGCCTACCAGCAGCTGCTCGAGGAGTTCAACGTCACGCACGACGAGCTCGCCACGCGGATCGGGCGGTCCCGGCCCGTCGTGACCAACATGATCCGACTGCTCAAGCTTCCGATCCCGGTCCAGCGCCGAGTCGCGGCGGGGGTGCTCTCCGCGGGCCACGCCCGGGCGCTGCTGTCCCTCGAGGCGGGTGCGGACGCGCAGGAACTGCTCGCCGCCCGCATCGTCGCGGAAGGGCTGTCGGTCCGGGCGACCGAGGAGGCCGTCACCCTCGCCAACCGCGACGGCGGCGATCTGCCCACCCCCCCAGTCAAGCGCAAGCCGATCCAGATGCCGGGCCTCCAGGACGTCGCGGATCGGCTCTCCGGCGCCTTCGACACTCGCGTGACCGTCAGCCTGGGCAAGCGCAAGGGCAAGATCGTCGTCGAATTCGGATCCGTGGACGATCTGCAGCGCATCGTCGAGATGATGGAGAACCACGGCCCCCAGTAGGCTCGAAAACCCGGGTCCGGGCACCCTCGGCAGATCCGTCACTGTGACAATAGTGCGGATCGGCCGAGGGCCCGTGATTGGGAAGGTGACGAAATCTTTTGTTCTACAACAGATTTCGTGCTGCACCCGTGCGGTGGGGGCCGCGGTCGGACGGATCGCCTATCCTTGAGGGTGCGAACGTGTCAGGTGGGGTCTCGGGGACCGCCACTGCTATGTCTTGGAGGCGGAGTCAGGGTGACGATGCGCATCAACCCGCTCACCCTCGACGGTCTCGACCAACTCCCCCGCCACTCCCGTCGGTGCGTCTTCTGGGAGATGGACCCCACCGCTCTCCGCCGCTCCCGCGAGTTCTCCGATCCGGAGTTCGAGAAGGAAGCGTGGCTCTCGATGGTCATGCTCGAGTGGGGTTCGTGCGGTCAGGTCGCCACCCTCGACGGCAGGCCCGCCGGGTGCGCCCTCTACTCGCCGCCCGGCGACGTGCCGCGCGCCAAGCTCTTCCCCACCTCGCCGGTGAGTCCGGACGCGGTCCTGCTGACCACGATGAGGCTCGAACCCGCCGCGCAGCTGGACGGTGTGGGCCCGAGCCTGATTCAGGCCGTTGTGGGCGATCTGGTGCGTCGCGGGGTGCGGGCCCTCGAGGCGTTCGGCATCGTCCGCGGTCCGGAAGACGAGGAGTCGGCGGGCAAGGCCGGCCACGAGTGCGGCCCCGAGGAATGCATGATCGAGGCCAGCTTCCTCGAGGACATGGGCTTCGAAGTCGTTGCCGCACACCGTCGCTATCCCCGCTTGCGGCTCGAGTTGGACCGTGACCACGGGTGGAAGGCGGACGTGGAGTCGGCCCTCGAGCAACTGCTGATCGCGGCCGCGCTGTCGGTGGTCGACATCGAGCACAAGTCCACCGTCGGCGCCGTCTGACCCGCCATTCCGCGCGCTCCCCCATCGAGTGAACGGAAGCGTTCACTCGATCAGATCGAACGAACGGTACGTTCACTCGGCGGACCCGCGCCAGGACGGTCAGGCGATGGTGCCGCGCGGGGTCAGGCCGGGTCGGCCTTCGCGAGCTCCTCGGCGAGAAGTTCCTTGAAGGTGAAGGTCCCGGTGGGCTGGTCGTCCTGACCGAGCAGGTACAGCCGCTTGACCGCGATGAGGATCGCCTCGGCGATGATGTCGCGGTTGCGCGGGTTGATGAGGGTCTTCACGTCGGAATCGTTTGTGAGGTAACCGATGTCGACCTGAACGGTCGGCATGTTGGTCAGCCGCAACACGTCCCAGGTGCGACCGTGGGTGCGGCAGTCCTGTAACGGTGCGCGCGCGACGATTTCGCGTTGGATGAAGCTCGAGAGCACCTGCCCGATGCGGGAGGTGGCGCCGTGCGAGTTGCCGAAGTGGAAGCTGGCGACGCCGTTGGCGTGCGGGCTCGTGCTGCTGGCGCACCGCAGCGAGATCATCAGGTCGGCGTCGAAGGCGTTGGACCGCTCGGCACGTTCGGCGGTCGACGGGTTCGCGTTCTGCGGCCGCGAGAGGAAGGTCTCCATACCGGTCGCCGCCATCCGGCCCTCGAGGCGGCTGGCGAGGTCCCAGAGGATCTGGGCCTCGGTGACGGGACCGTTCGGTGTGTTGAGCAGCGCACCCGTCGCGTCGCCGCCGAGGTCGGGGTCGATCACGATGCGCTTGCCGCTGAGCTGCGGGCCGGAGCGCCGGACCGACTCCTCCTCGGTGATCGCGTGCGGCGAGCCGCCGGTCACCCGGGTGCCGAGCAGGTCCAGCGACCGCAGCGTCGCAGGACCGCAGATGCCGTCCGAGGAGATGCCGATCTCGCGCTGGAAGGACGACAGTCCCTCGTGCGTCTGTGGGCCGAAGTAGCCGTCCACCCGGCCCGGGTAGAAACCGAGGTCCTGGAGCCGGGTCTGCAGCGTCGCGACGTCGTCGCCGTACAGCGGCGCCGACAGTTGATAGGCCAGGGTGCGCGCGCCGAGTCGATACGACGCCTCTTTGAGCGAGCGGTACGTCGCGGCGCCGACGACGCCGTCGACGAGCAGACCCCGCTGCTGCTGGAAGGCCCGGACCGCGCTGTCGAGGTGGTGGTCGAACACCGCGTCGGGTGCGATCCACTGGGAGCCGTTGACCGGCTCGCGTCCGACGACGGAGAGGCCGTTGTGCAGGAATCCCAAGGCTGACAGGGTGCCTCGAATCTCGGCAACGGCGGGACCGTGGTCGCCGTGACGGAGTCGATGCATATCGTGCTGGCCTTTCCTTCGTCCTGACGGCGCTACGAAGCACGCAGCGTCGATCGATTGTCGCAGAAGCCCCCGAGATTCTGGGAATCTCGGGGGCTGCGATATCGGCTACAGGACGTCGGAAAGGTCCTTGAGCAGGGCGGCCTTGCCCTTGGCGCCGACGATCTGCTTGATCGGCTTGCCGCCCTGGAACAGGATCATCGTCGGGATCGACATGACCTGGAAGTCACGCGCGGCCGACGGGTTGGCGTCGATGTCGAGCTTGGCGACGGTCAACTTGTCGCCGTGCTCGCCCGCGATCTCCTCGAGGACCGGCGCGACCATCTTGCAGGGTCCGCACCACGTCGCCCAGAAGTCGACCAGCACGGGCTTGTCGGAGTCGAGGACGTCCTGCTTGAAGGAGTCGTCGGTGATGGTGATCGTGTTCGCCATGGGGGTCTCCTCGGGTGACGGAACTACGGGGACGTTCGGTGGTCAGGCCTCACTCGGGATCAGGCCTCGCGGGTACTCGGGCTCAAGCATCGACGGCGACGGTCGCCCCTGCTGCGTCGACGGTGTTCGCGGTGATGTCGCCCCTCTCGGCCAGCCAGCGCTCGGCGTCGATTGCGGCGGAGGCACCGGTGCCTGCGGCGGTGATCGCCTGGCGGTAGGTGTGGTCGACGAGGTCACCCGCGGCGAACACGCCCGGGGCGGAGGTGTGGGTCGTCGGCGACTGCACCCGCACGTAGCCCTCGTCGTCGATGTCGACCTGACCCTTGACCAGCTCGCTGCGCGGGTCGTGGCCGATGGCGACGAACATCCCGGTGATCGCCAGGGTCGACTGCTCGCCGGTCACGGTGTCGCGGACCACGAGGCCCGTGACGCTGTTCTCCCCGAGCACCTCGATCGGCTCGGCGTTCGTGACGATACGGATCTTCTCGTTGGCCTTGGCGCGCTCGAGCATGATGCGGGAGGCGCGGAACTCCTCGCGGCGGTGCACGAGGGTGACCGAGCGGGCGAAGCGGGTGAGGAAGGTGGCCTCCTCCATCGCCGAGTCGCCGCCGCCGATGACGGCGATGTCCTGGTCCTTGAAGAAGAAACCGTCGCAGGTGGCGCAGGCGCTGACGCCGCGCCCGAGCAGGCGCTCCTCACCGGGAATGCCGAGGTAGCGGGCGGCCGCGCCCATCGCGAGGATGACGGCGTGCGCGTAGTAGGCCTCGCCGTTCACGACGACCTTCTTCACCTCGCCGGTCAGGTCGATCTCGTCGACGTCCTCGGTGCGGATGTCGGCGCCGAAGCGCTTGGCCTGCTCGCGCATCTCGTCCATCAGGTCCGGGCCCATGATGCCCTCACGGAACCCGGGGAAGTTCTCCACCTCGGTGGTGGTCATCAGGGCACCGCCGAACTGGGTGCCCTCGAACAGCAGCGGCTCGAGTTCCGCGCGGCCGGCGTAGACGCCGGCGGTGTACCCGGCGGGTCCGGAACCGACGATGATCAGGTCGCGAACCGAGGTCGGAGTAGTCATGCGGGCCTTCCAGGAGAGTGAACGTTGTCTGGCTCAACACCAGACTAGGGGGTGATGTTCCCGGCACCCGAGCCCGAGGCGGCGAGTGTCACATAGGGCCCGATCAGCTCGGCGGCCCGCGCCTGCACCGATTCGACGTCGGCACCCGCCTCGATCTGCCGGGTAGCGGCGTGCACCACTGCGTTGATCAGTTCCGCAGTCGCGACCGGATCGCTGGCGCCGAGCTCGGCGAGCGCCGCGGTGAGGGGGGCCACCAACTGCCGGTGCATCATCGCGCTGGTCTCGTTGATGCGTTCGCGCGGTGCGATCGAGGAGATCGCCGACGCGATCGCGTGCTCGCCGTCGGCGACCAGGTCGAGGTTGGCCCGGACGTAGGCCAGCACGCGACGGTCGGGTGCGCCCGCCGCGACCATCTCCCGTTCGACCCGCGCGGACCAGCGCGGGAACGAGTCCTCGATGAGCGCGTCGAGGAGGTGCTGACGGGACTTGAAGTACTGGTACATGCTCGACCGGGCCAGTCCGGCCCTGGCCGCGACCTCGGCGAACCCGGGGATCTCGGCGGTGCCTTCGGCGAGGAGGTCGCGGGCGGCGTCGAGCAGGGCGCGCTGCTGGGCTGCCCGGTGCTCGGCGACGGTGGGTGCGCTGATCCGCGGCAACGCTCCCCTTCCGGTGCTGGCAGCCCGGGCGCTGCGCTCGGACCGCGGTGGGGCGACCCCGGTCATCGGGTCACCTCGGTCGAGCACATCGTAGTCATGGCGAACCGTCAGGGTGGCGAAGTGCTCGCTCTCCGACGATCCGACGGTTAGCCGGTCGCGACGGCCGGCAGCGGGAGGTTCGAGATGGTCTCGCGCACCACGCACCGGGTGCCGGTGTAGATCGTCGGCATGCACTTGTTGCAGTGAATGCACAGACCTTCGGCCGTCTGATCGTCCCGCATCCGGTTGACGAGGCCGGGTTCCCGCAGGATCGCGCGCGCCATCGCGACGAACTCGAAGCCCTCGCCGAGTGCGTTCTCGATGGTGTCGACCCGGTTGATGCCGCCGAGCAGGATCAGCGGCATCGAGAGGGCCTCGCGGAACTGACGGGCGAAGGGAAGGAAGAAGGCCTCCTCGAACGGGTAGGTCGGGAACAGATGCGGGCCGTACACCTTGAGTCCGAGCCCGACCAGTTTCGGTTGGGACGCAACGAATTCCGCCATCGGAACTTCGCCTCGGAAGAAGTACATCCCGTTGAGCAGCGAGCTGCCGCCGGTCAGCTGCAGCGCGTCGAGGTGCCCGTCCGACTCGAGTAGCTTCGCGATCTGCAGGCTCTCGTCGAGCCAGAGTCCCTTCGGCACGCCGTCGGTCATGTTGAACTTGGCCGTCACCGCGACCGTGTCGCCGACCGCGGCACGGACCCGTTCGATCACCTCGCGGGGGTACCGCGCCCGGGCCGCGACGCTGCCGCCGTAGCGGTCCCGGCGCCTGTTGAGGTTCGGGCTCATGAACGAGCTGAGCAGGTAGTTGTGGCCGAGGTGCACCTCGATCGCGTCGAACCCGGCCTCGACCGCGACCCGCGCCGACCGCTCGAAGTCGGCGGTGACCGAGGCCAGCTGCGCGGTCGTCGCTCCGCGCACCAGACCCATTGCGGGAGCGCTGATCCGCGTGGACGGAGCGAGTGTCGCCTGCTTGTTGGACAGGGTGTTGGCGACCAGTCCGGCGTGCCCGATCTGGGCCGCGACCAGGGCGCCCTCGGCGTGCACGGCTTCGGTAAGCCGGGTCAGGCCGGGCAGGCCGGCCTCGTTGAGCACGAGGGTGTTCCGGTGCACTCGGCCCGCCTCGGATACCGCACAGTAGGCCACGGTGGTCAGCGCGGCGCCGCCCGCGGCCACCGCACGGTGGAACTCGACGAGCTCGTCGGAGACCGCGCCGCGAGGCATCACGCCCTCGAACGTGGCGGCCTTGACGATGCGGTTGCGCAGCGTCAACGGTCCGAGCCGGGCGGGCTCGAAGATCCGCGGCGCGGGGGTCGGTGCGGGGTGGGTGGTCGTCATGGGTGTCCTCGTGCTCCGCCCGGCATTACGGTGCCACCGGACTCGTAATTGGACACGTTATAGCCCCGACGGTCGCGATGGAAGAGAATTCGGTGGATGAATGCCACCGGATCGGGACGACCCCGCGACCCCCGCATCGACGCCGACGTCCTCGCGGCGACCAGGGCCCTGCTGTTGGAGGTTGGATTCGACCAGCTCAGCGTACGAGCGGTCGCCGGGCGGGCGGGTGTCAGCCGGGCCGCGATCGCCCGGCGCTGGGAGTCGAAGGCGCAGCTCGTCCTCGACGCCGTGCTGGGCGTCACCCCCGACCTGACGCCGTTCGAGGGCGCGGACCGCGCCGGTTGGATTCACTGGGTGGTGACCGGCAGCTCGGCGCTGTTCCGGCAGCCGGAGGTCCGCGAGGCGGTCCCGGGACTGCTCGCGACGTTGCGGGACCACGACGAACTGCGCGCCGCGCTGTGGCGCAACTTCGCGGATCCGGCAGCCGAGCTGTTCCCGGGTTCGTCTGGTTCGGCGGCGGGCGACCCGGACACGGCGAGAGCTCTGCTCGTGCTCGGCGCGGGCGCAGCGTTGTTTCTGTCGTTGATCGCGCCGGAGGAGGACACCCCGGAGGTACGGGCGAAGGTGCTCGAGATCCTGCTTCCGGTGGCCGACGGGTCGAGCTGACGGCCGGAAGTGCCGATTCAGCCGATGTCGGCGCGCGCCAGCGTCGCGGGATCGTCAGTGCTGCAACCTGTTCCGACCACCAACGCGGTGATCTGTGGCGGACGCGGCCCGGCGAACAGCATCAGGATTCCCGTCACGCCGCGTAGCCGCACCGGCCCGGATCCGAGCAGCGGACGCGAGGGGTCGACTCCGTTCGCGAGCAGGCAGGACTCGCGTGCGGCCGGGGACTCGAGCGGGCCGAGGGACGAGTGGCCGAGCATGCTCAGGGCGGACACGGGGCTCAGGGAGTCGCCGAGTTCGACTCCCGCGCCGGATCCGCCGGTCGGTGAGTGCGCGAACAGGGGGGTCCCCGGCGGCGTGGAGTCCGGCTGCGACTCGGTGGTCAGTCGGGCGATGCCGATTCCGGCTCCCGCGGCAACGACGACCACGGCGGCGGCCGCCGCCGCCAGCCGGACCGGGTCTCGCCGTCGGCGTGCGGAGAGCGGGATCGAGGGGGCGGGAGCCTCGGCCAGCGCGCCCTGGACGCGGGCGAGGACCTCGGGCGGGATCGGTGGCGCGGGTGTGTCACGGGCACGCAGCGCACCGAGGTCTGCCTGGACCGCGTCGAGTGCGTCGAGGGTGCGCGTCGCCTCGGGGTCCTCGAGCGTCGCGGCCCGGAGTCGATCGGCGAACTCGGGGTCGAGTACCCCGGCGTGAAGGTCGGCGAGTAGTTCGGGGTCGAATGGGGGGAACAGGGCATCGTCTCCCGGGGCGACCATTGACACCTCCCTGCGATGTTGGAGCTACTGGCTGTACCGAACTCGGTGCAGGGACGCGCGCTGTGCGTCCGCTGCGGTTCCCCTCACAGGAATTAGACCCCGTCCGGCGTGATTTGGTTCCGATCGTTCTGCATATATTTGAGCCGTTGCTTGAGTTTGCTTCGGGCGCGGGCACATCGGCTCTTGACGGTGCCCTCGGGCACACCGAGCAGAGCCGCGGCCTCCGCCACCGTATAGCCCTCCAGGTCCACCGCGACGACCGCCGCGCGTTGCTCCGCCGGCAGCGTGAACAACGCCTCCTCGATCGCCATCGACGTCTCGCGATCGGACATCTCGTCGCGGGCCCCCGCCGGCTCGTACTTCTCGTCGTCGGAGAGCGGCACGGTCGGGCGGGCACGGTTGCGCCGTATCCGGTCGAGGCAGGCGTTGACGACGATCTTGTGCAGCCAGCTGCGCACCGCCGCGTCCGCCCGGAAACTCGCCGCGGTGCGGTGCGCGGACAGCAGCGCCTCCTGCAACGCGTCAGCGGCGTCCTCCGGCGTGTAGCTCGTCCGTTTCGCGGTCTGCCACAGGTGGTCCTGGTGCCTACCGAGTAACTCTGCAAATGCGCGTGCGTCCCCCGACGCGTGCGCCGCCAGCAGCTGGGCGTCAGTCATGCCCTCGCCGGCGATCCCCCTGTTGATTCGCACGCGCGGATGCTAACCGACCGCGAGGTCTGCGGCTACTCCCAAGCGCCTGAGCTGGGAGAGCTCTGTGGCTACCGAGCCTTCGAGAAGCCCAGTTCGGCGATCGAGGTTTGGTTCTTGCCGTCGTCGGTGCCGAGCTTGGTGATCCACACCAGCACCCGGGTCGCGTTGCCGTCGCTGGTCACCGGGATCGTCGTCACGCCGTCCTTGAGCACCCCCGTCCCGATCACCTGCGTCTGGTCCAGGGTCGGGTTGTCGCTCGGGGCGGTACGGATCTCGACTGCCGAGCCGACGCTCGGAGAGGTGATCGTGACTTCCTTCAGCGCGGCCGGCTGCGCGAGGTTCACCAGCAGGCCGACGCCGGTCTTGAACGACGGGAACTGCTGGAAATACGTGTCCGTGCTCCACTTGGTGGCCGGATTGCCGTCCACCGCCAGCCCGGCGGTCGCCGGGTTGTCCGGGGACCCCTGTGGGGAGTAGACGGTGGCACCGGCGGGCAGGATCGGAGCGGACGCCGCCACCGGAGCAGCCGAGGGCGAGGGGGTGTCGCTCGGGCCCGCCGCGCTGGTGGTGAGGCCGATTTTCTGCTCGTTCAGCGGCTCGGTCGAGCTTCCGCCCGCGAACAGGTTCGCCAGCCACCAACAGACCAGTGCCAGCACGATCACGGTGAGCACACCGAGGCCGGCGAGGGCGATGAGCATCCGGTTGCTCCGGACCTTCTGCTCCTCGGGATCGGCGAGGGCGTGCCCGGACGCACCGGCGGGCCGCTGGCCGAGCCGCAGCGCGGGCATGAGATCGGTCTTCTGGTCGACCACCGAGGCCTGGTCCAGCACGTGCTGGACGGTGGCCGCGGTACGGATGCCGCCGCCCTGCTCGAGCGAGCGGACAGCGACCGCGGAGATCTCGAACGGAACCTCGGGGCGGATCTTGCGCGGCTCGACCGGCTGGCCGTCGTCGCCGCGGTCGGCCAGCTTCATGCCGCCGACCGTGTTGGCAGGGCGCTCCCCCGCTGCGGGCGGCAAGGCGCCGGCCTCGGGTGCGGGAGCGGGCTCGCCGAGCGGCCAGCGGGCGGTGATCAGGCCGTAGAGCATGGCACCGAGGCCCCGCACGTCCGAGCTGGCGTCCGCATCGGCCAGGGTCGCGGGGAACGCGAGCACCGCGTCGCCGCTGGCCGAGATCCGGACCCGGTCCGGATGGTCGATCGACAGCGCGCCACCGCCGCGATGCGCGGCCTCGGCCGCCGACGCGAGGGCACGGATCGCCCGGGCGGCACCGATCGGTGACGGCACCGTCTCGGCCATCTCCCGCAGCGACCGGCCGGGGGTCCACTCGGCGACGACGATGCCGCCCGAGCTGCCGCGGACCACGTCGAGCACGCGGGCCAGGCCCGGGGAATTGATCCGGCCGAGCCGCAGGGTGCGCGAGAGCACCGCCTGCGGACCCTCGGCGTCCGGGGTGTCGGCGCCGGCGCGCTGGTCGGCATCGACGAACGTCAGCGCGACCTCGCGGTCGAGCTTGGTGTCGTGTGCCTGCCAGAACTTGAGCCCGCGCGCACCGCCGTGCGGGGCGAGCAGCCGGTACCGGCCACCCGCGACGGAGGCGCCCGCCAGGAGCTTGGGCCCGCGCTGGGTGCGGCGGGCCGCGGGCTCGCCGACGCGCATCGGCGGCAGCTGCGGCGAGCCGATCGGGATGATCCCCGTGTCGACCGTGAGGTCACGCTCGGGCCGCGCGGAGTCGGCGGGCCGCTTCTCCGTGCGCTCGACCGCGTTCTCGGTTGTGCGCGTTGCGGATTGGGGTGCCGACGCCTCCACCGTGGACCCGGCAGACTTGCCGCCGGTAACGTCTTCGTCGCTCACCCTCGCTCCTTCGCGCATCTGGCTGGAATTCCCCCCGCCCGAGATCGGCGCCCCGGTACGCCCGGCACCAGGGTACGGGAGTTGCTGCCTGCTATTGAGTGGTACCTGAGCACGTCCGATCACGGGAAGCAACTCGGTGTCGGCCTCGTACAGCGAGACCGATTCCGCCGTGGCGGTCGTCGAGACCTTCGGTGCCCTGCCGAGCAGTCGGTTGACCAGACGCGTCACCGCGACGGTCCCGGCCACCACCTCCGGGATTCCGGCGATGCGGAGCAGCGCGAAGGTCAGCCCGAGCATGATCACCGCGGAGACGCCGACCTCGACGAAGGCGCCGGGTCCGCCGAACTTGTCGGCGAGCCTGCCGAGGCCCAGCAGCTGCTCGGCGGCGAGCATCGTGATCCCGCCCGCCACGGACGCGACCACCACGAGGAAGGCCGTCTTGCCGACGTTCGCCATCCGCAGTGAACCGAGGCTGCGCCGCAGCAGCACGCCGCCGATGATCGCGCCTGCGGTGAAGCCGAGACCGTTCGCGACACCGAGCAGGCTGACCACCTGGCTGTCGTCGGAGGCGACCGTCGGTGCCAGCAACGACAGACCGACCTTCACACCGGTGATACCGAGGATGATCCAGGTGGGCGTCCAGGCCTGCTCGCGGGCGTAGAAGACGCGAAGGTGGATGAGTACCAGCGCGTACGGGATCAGCGTGAACGCCGACCAGCTGACCGCGTGTCCGAGCCGCTCGGCGTCGGCCGACCCGAAGTTGCCGTAGCCGAAAAGTGCGTGCCCGACCTGCGGTCCGGCGAAGGTCAGGAAGATGACGACCGGCACCAGCGAGACCATGGTCAGTCTGGTCGCGACGGACAGGTCGTCGACGACTGCGGGGGTGTCCTCGGCGGCCGCGTTGCGGCTCAGTCGGGGCATGATCGCGGTGAGGACCGTGACGCCGAGGATGCCGTACGGCAGCTGCAGCAGCAGCCACGCCTGCTGATAGATGACGGGTCCGGCGGAGTCGACCGAGGCCGCGACCCGGGTGCCGATGGTGAGACCGATCTGGCTGATCAGCACGTACAGGACGATGGCTACGCCCATGCCCGCGAACAGCTTGAGCCGGTTGTCGATGCCCCACAGCGGCTTGAGGCTGATGCCCTGCCGCCGGATCGAGGGCACCAGGGTCAGGACCTGGACCACGACACCGAAGGTGAAGCCGAGGCCGAGGACCAACAGGCGTGTGGTGGTGACCTCGTCGCCACCGGGCAGCAGCCAGTAGATCCCGAGGACCACCAGGACGGTCAGGTTGTTCAGGACCGGCGCCCAGGCCCCCGGCCGGAACACCTGTCGCGTGTTCAGCAGCGCGGTCAGCAGTGCGGAGAGGCCGTAGAAGAAGATGGCGGGCAGCAGCAGGTAGGCGAAATTCGTGGAGAGCTGCTCGTCGACCTTGCCGTGTTCGGGCAGGAACAGCCGGGTCAGCAGCGGGGCGGCCACCACGGCCGCCAGCGCGGCGGTGCCCAGGGTGACGACGGAGAGGGTGAACAGTCGCCGGACGAACGCCGCCCCGCCGTCCTCGTCCTCGTTCTCCGCGCGGACCAGCACCGGCACCACGATCGCGGTGAGGACCGCGCCGAGCACCAGCTCGGAGATCATGTTCGGCATCGTGCTGGCGACGGTGAACGAGCTGGCCGCGGCAGCACCGAGGGTGGTCAGGAGCAGCACCTGCTTGAGGAAGCCGGTGATCCGACTGACCAGGGTCGCGATGGCGATGGAGCCGGTCGACGCGATCAGTCGAGAGTTCGAGTTGGGGTTGTCGTCCCCGCCGTCCTGCTCGGTGGGCGGCTCCGGGGCCGTCGGTGCCTCGACCACGGGGGTGGACACGGGTCGTCGGGCGGGGTCACTCGGCAGGTGGCGCTGCGGGGCGGCGCGCTGCGGGGCCGGTTGCGGGCGGTAGGGCTGGGGCGGGCCCGGCTGGGACTGCTGGGGACGGCGAGGCTGCTGTGGTTGTTGAGGCTGTTGTGGGTACGGCTGGTGCTGCTGAGGACGAGGTGCCGGCCGCGGATCGGGGTAGGACCGTTCCCAGGGGGCGGAAGACGAGGGGCCTGCCGCGCCCGATCGTTGCGCGGGCTCCGGTCCGGTTCCCGCGGGTCGCCGCGCGGGCTCCGCTCCGGTGCCCTCGGGTCGCTGCGCAGGCTCCGCTCCGGGACCCGGTGGTCGCTGCATGCTCCCAGTCATCGAGCTTTGTACCCTTCATCCGCTGGGTCCGGCTGACCCCGGAACCGGTGCCAGAGCCGCCGTCCCGCAAGTAGCAACAGTAGTGCGCCCGCGCAGCCGGTGATGATCACGAGCACCTTGCCGTACGCATTCGAGCGAACCGACACGGCCGCCGGCTCGCCCAACTCCCGGTCGCTGGTCGTGGTCAGCGCGACGTTGACGACCATCTTCCCCGAATCGGCGACCTTGGCCGGGACCTGCAGCGCCCGACTGCCGCGCGCCGGGAGTTGCTGGTCGCCGATGTCGGTGACGGTCATCCCCGGCGGTGCCGAGATGCTCAGTCGGACCGTGATCCCGACCGGCAGGTCGTTGCGTGCGACGAAGAGCAGCGGGCTCTGCTCCGACGCCAGCGTGTAGGCGCCGCCGGGCGCCAGCACGGTCACCGAGCCGTAGATCCCATGCATCGCCGCCTGCACCCGCGCGATCCGCTCGTCCGCCGCCGCCGAGGCTGCCGGCCTGTCCCCGCCTCGCCTGCCGGAGGTGCTCATCGCCCGCAGCAGGTCCTCGTTCAGCGGAGCGGTGTACCGGACCGGCGTCAGGGTCGACTGCGGATCGTTGACCAGCGTCGCGGTCAACGCGTCGACCTCCGGTGCCAGCGCGGCCGCACCGTCCTGCACCGACGCCGGCGCACCGTCCTTGACGGCCTGTTCGGGGTAGTCCAGGTCGAACGGCGGCGGCGGCGCCGCCCGGTCCACGAGTTCGGACAGCGCGCGCGGCGTCGCCAGGCCCGACCGCAGCATCGTCGAGACGGTGGAGAGCACCGCGCGGGCCTCGTCGCCGTCGACCGTCCACTGCTGCGGCGGTACCAGCAGCAGCGGGCGCGGGTTCGCGTTCGACAACCGGGTCTGGGTGGACCGGGTGGTAAGCGACAGCCAGGTGACGGCGCCCAGCGCGTCCTGCAACCGGGCGGTCCGGGAGTCGTCGGCAAGGTCGTAGCGGGTGCCTGCGGGCGCGAATGTGGGGGTCTGCGGAGCATCGCCGACCCCGGCGAGGGCGGTGGCCGCGGGCACGTCGAACAGGGCCGCGTACAGCGGAGCGCCGTTGTTGCCCCCGTTCAGCGGGACCTTCGCCTGGGTCGTGTCCTCGGTGAGGGCGTTGGCGGCGAGCAGCGTCGTCGGCCCGAGGCCGGGAAGCCCGGCCGCGGTCGCCGGATCGAGGACACCGGCGTCCGGCCAGGTCAACCCGCGCAGCGAGGTGACACCGAGCAGGGTGTCGACGATGTCGGCGGGAGAGGTCACGGCACGCGCGGTCAGGGTCGGGTCGCCCACGCGGTGCAGCGCGGTCAGGTCCACCTGCGCGAACGGGACCGCGGTGGTGCACATGTGCGGGGCGAGCTTCCGGAGCCGAGCCAACCAGTCCACCGCCGCCGCCTGGCCGGTGCCGGGGTGCGCCCGGCCGGTCGGGTCGGCCGGATCGTCGACCACCAGGTATCCCGCGGTCATGTTGCCGACCGTGATCAACAGGTCGGGGTCGATCGCCAGGCACATGCTGTCGGCGAGCTTGTGGTCCCGGTCCACTCCCTCGCCGGTCGCGAACTCCGCCGCCGCCACGAGCTGCTCGAGCCGGCCACCGGTCGCGAGCGAGGACGCGAGGTCGTCGTCGACGAGCCGCACCTTCTCGTCGGTCGAGCCGGGGATGCCTGCGGCCAGTCGCGGCTTGTCCGCCAGCGGCCACATCAGCGTCGTCGCGACCGGGTCGGCCGTGGACGGGGGCACCGGCGCGGCGTCGGGTCCGTTCGGGTCGCCGCTGCTGGGGTCGCGGGGCACACCGAGGACCGGCAGGAGGAAGCGGGCGTCGTCGAGGCGAGCCTGCCCGCCGTACTCGGGGATGCCGTTGACGTTGACCAGCATCGGGTACACGCCGGGATCGGTGATCTCGAGCGACGCGCCGGTCGTCGAGCGCAACGGCATCGAGAGTCGGAACTTCTCCGACTGCCCGACCTCGAGTCTGTCGCGGACCGGGGTGAACTTCCCGATGACGTCGAACTGCTCCTGGTCGGCGCTCAGTACCGTCCGCAGCTGGTTGGGCGCGGACACCGCGGGCGCGCGCTGCAGCCGGACCTGCAGGTCCCGGACGGGCCGATCCCCGACGTTGGTGACGCTGCCTGCGACGGTGACCACGGGATCGCTCGAGGTGGTGACCGTCGACGGGGTCACCGTGTCGACCGACAGCGCGACGAACCGCTGCTGCGTGGGACCGGTGGTCGCGTGCGGGGTGCTGGTGCGGGCGGACGCCGGCGCGCTCGAACCCGCCGTGGGTGTGGTGGTCGTCGGCGCTGCGCTCACCGAGGCGAGGAAACCGGGCGGTGTAGCGGCAAGAGCCAATGTGGTCAGGGTCGTCACGGTGAGGCGACGCAGGAACGTCCTCATCCGTTCTCTCTGGTCGTTCGGCCGGACCCGGAACCCATCCGGTCTATGAGCGCACCCGCGACCTCGGCCAGCCGACGTTCGTCCGCGTACGCGAGTCGCGTTCCCAGCTCGGCCAGCGGGACCCACGCCACTTCGGTGACCTCGACGTCCTCGTCGGACAGTTCGCCGCCCTGGAAGCGAAGCAGATAGTGGTGCACGGTCTTGTGGACGCGACGGCCCTCGGTGACGAACCAGTAGTCGATGCTGCCGAGTTCGGCGAGCACGGTGCCGCGGATCCCGGTCTCCTCGGCGACCTCACGCATCGCGGTCTGCTCGGCCGTCTCGCCCTGCTCGATGTGCCCCTTCGGCAACGACCACAGCAGCCGACCCCGACGATCGGTGCGGCCGATGAGTGCCGCGCACTGCTTGTCGCGGGGTCCGTCGAGACCGTCGACGACCAGGCCGCCGGCGGAGGTCTCGCGGACCGTGCGCATGCGAGCGTTCGAGCGCTCGCCGTGCCCGCTGCGACGCCGCGGGTTGCGGCGGCTGCGATTCGCACGTTCGGCAGGAGACACCCAATCGATACTAGTTGTCCCGCCCAACCAGTCCCGAATCCCACACCGGGTGGCGGGGGTGCGGTGTCCGCGGCGGCGGAGCCGGCCCGTGGGGGTCGGTAAGCTGCACAGTCGTGGTTTCCCCTACTCCCGACGCCGACCGACGCGCTCGACTCCTCGCCTCCGCGACCGAGACACTGCGCGCCCTCTCGGACGTGCTGACCCCGCTCGGTGCGCGATTCGCCGACGCGGGACACGAGTTGTACCTGGTCGGCGGGAGCGTGCGGGACGCGGTGCTGGGCAGACTCGGCACCGATCTCGACTTCACCACCGATGCGCGCCCCGAGCAGGTGCAGGGACTGCTCAAGGGCTGGGCCGACAACCAGTGGGACACCGGCATCGACTTCGGCACCGTCAGCGCCGCGAAGGCCGACCAGCAGATCGAGATCACGACCTTCCGCACCGACGCCTACGACGGGGTCACCCGCAATCCCGAGGTCCGCTACGGCACCAGCCTCGACGAGGACCTGATTCGACGCGACTTCCGGGTCAACGCGATGGCGGTGCGGATCGGGGCGGACGGTCACCAGGAGTTCGTCGACCCGCTCGGCGGCATGGACGATCTGCTGGCGGGCGTCCTCGACACCCCCGCCGCCCCCGAGATCTCCTTCAACGACGACCCGCTCCGGATGCTCCGGGCCGCCCGGTTCGTCTCGCAGCTCGGCTTCTCGCTGACGCCGCGGGTGCACCAGGCGATCGTGGACATGGCCGGACAGATCGACCGGATCACCGCCGAGCGCGTGCACGCCGAGCTGGACAAGCTGATCCTCGGCGAGTATCCCGTGGACGGCATCAACGTCATGTGCGAGACGGGCCTGGCCGCGCGGGTGCTCCCGGAGATCCCGGACATGGAGCTCGAGATCGACGAGCACCACCAGCACAAGGACGTCTATCAGCACTCGCTGACCGTGCTGCAGCAGGCGATCGACCTCGAGGACGGCGACCCCGACCTGGTGCTGCGCTGGGCCGCGATCCTGCACGACATCGGCAAGCCGGACACCAAGCGCAACGAGCCGGGCGGCGGCGTCAGCTTCCACCACCACGAGGTGGTCGGCGCGAAGATGGTGCGCAAGCGGATGCGGGCGCTCAAGTACTCCAAGCAGATGGTCGACGACGTCGCTCAGTTGGTGTTCCTGCACCTGCGCTTCCACGGGTACGGCGAGGGGCAGTGGACGGACTCGGCGGTGCGCCGCTACGTCACCGATGCCGGGGATCTGCTCCCCCGGCTGAACAAGCTGGTCCGCGCCGACTGCACCACCCGCAACAAGCGCCGGGCGGCGAAGCTGCAGGCCACCTACGACGACCTGGAGCGGCGGATCGCGCTGCTCGCCGAGCAGGAGGACCTGGCGCGGGTGCGGCCCGATCTCGACGGCAACGCGATCATGGCGTTGCTCGGCATCCCGGCGGGACCCGAGGTCGGGAAGGCGTGGACCTTCCTCAAGGAGCTGCGCCTGGACCGGGGGCCGCTGCCCCGCGAGGAGGCCGAGGCCGAACTGCTGAAGTGGTGGGCCTCGACCGAGCACTGAGCGCCGGTCGCGCGATCCGTTCAGCCGGTGACCGCCCGGATCAGCTGGGTGAGGTCGAAAGAAGTTGTGAGGCTGGGTACTTCGAGCGTGAAGCTGACGACGTCCTCGTCACGCGTGGCGTTGACACCGCGGATCCCGTGCGGCAGCGCGGGTAGCGGGACCGTCCGTCCCCGTAGGTAGCGACGCGGCACCGGGACGCCGCGCCACCGCGCCTCGACCACCCCGATCCGTATCGCGTCGTCGATCAGCGCCGCATCGACGACGGCCCGCAGGCGCCGGTCGCGGTGCTCGGCGTGGAACAGCCCCGACTCCCCGTCGCGCACGATCCAGTCGTGGCCCCGGCCGTTGATCCAGTCCAGCAGGTCGGGCACCGCGATCCGGCCCCGCACCTCGATCTGCGCGGTGTGGACGCGCGACGGCGCGCCGGGCACCAGCCGTACGCCGTTGGCGACCGCGATCAGTTCGGAGACCGGTGGTCCGGTCCACACGACGTCCGTCAGCCGGACCCGGGACTGCAGGTGCGCCCCGCGGCGGCGGATACGCAGCGATCCGAGCAGCGCGGTCACCGGGACACCCTGCGGGCTCACGGTGATCCGTCGTCCGACGTAGCGGCGCGCGATCCCGGTGCTGACCGCGGTCACCAGGGTGTCCGGCAGCAGCGCGGTCGTCGTGCCGGCACCGAGCGTCGCCACCGGATCGAGCCAACCCGATGCCAGCGAGGTCCACGACCTTTCGGCGCCCATCAGGGCGACGATAGTCGTCAGTTCAACTTCGCGTGCATCAGGTAGACGTTGTAGCTGTCCCACTCGGACATCGTGAAGTACAGGTCGTGTTCGGTGGACCACGGGTGGATGAAGCCGCCGTACATCTTCGGGTAGTCGACGGAGCGGACCATCGGAGTCCCGTCGGTCCAGGCTCCCTGCGGACTTGTAGCCTGGCGCAACACGATTGCGCCCGCGATGGTGTCCAGGTAGCTCATCTGCCAGAGCCCACGGGACTCGTCGAAGCGCACCGACAGCTCGGCGGCGGTGCCCCTGAGGATCGGGGTGGGCGACGACTCCCCGATCGGCGTCCAGTTCCCGTCCTTCCAGTACTGGTAGGCGGTCTTGTTGAGCACCTGGTCCTTCTGTACCCGGGCCACTGCGACGGTGCCGAGCCGGCCGTTGGGGGTGCCGAACATGTACACGTGGTCGCCGGCCGGGACCATGCTGGCCACCTGGAAGTGATTGAGACCGAAGATGTTCTCCCACTGGGCATACGGATCCTTGGTCCAGGTCTGACCCTGGTCGTCGGAGTACGCGATGCCGCCACGGTTGGTGTACCACATGCCGGGGATCATGCTCCAGCGCCGAACCGACATGTAGCTCATGTACTGCCGGTCGCCGATGGCGAAACCGGAGGTCGGGATGGTGGTGGTCTCCCAGTTCTTGATCTTGCGGCTGCCGAGTACCTCGACGGCGTGGCAGGGGCTGTCCTGCACCATGGAGTCGATGGTCATGCCGTCGGAGAGGTTGCGATCGGTGCTGTGCCCCAGCACATTCGACCGCCAATCCTGTCCGTTGGCGCCCGGCGGCGCCCAGTCCTTGCCGAAGGTGTCGCCGAAGACCACGGCGACCTCGCCGGGCTTGGACTCCCAGGTGATGCCCAGGTCGGTCCCGTTGACCTGCCAGCGCTTGTCGGTGCGGTTGATCGAGCCGTGCCCGGTCAATTGCGCGACGAGCGAGACGTCGCCGACCTTCGGCGCGGACGCCGCGCCGGCGACCGGTCCGGGTTCGACCGGCGGGGACTGCTCGAGCGGTGCGGGTGGAAGTGGTTGGCCGGGACCGGGAATCGGGATGGGGATGGGTTCGGGGTCGGGGCCGATGGAGAAGCGCGGCACCGACGATCCCCACGATCCCGACCCGGACGACGCGGAACCCGACTCGTTCGACGAGGAGCCGGACGACCCCGAGGAACCGGATTCGGGTTGCTCGGTTGTGGTGTCGGTGATGTCCGGGCACGGGTCCGCGCACGGGTCCGCGGGCAGCGGCGCCTGCGGTACCCGGGTCTGGTCCTGCGGCGGGTCGGGAACCGGGACGGGAACGATCTCGGGCCACGGGATCTTGATGTCCAGGCTGCCGGGAAGTACGGACTGGTCGCCGCCCTTCGAGGACGGGTCGAAGCCCACCTCGCCACAGGCGTTGGTCGGCGGGATGGTCGGCGCCGCGGTCGCGGGTACGGCCGTCAGGAGCGTGCCCGACGCCGCCAGCGCCAGCGCACACAGTGGTGATCCGATCCGTTGGAACATGGTGCCCCCGTCGCCCCGGTCGGCACGGCCGCACGGCCATGCGAGTTTCGGACAATTTACCAGCGACGCTTCCGTTGTCTCGGAGCCGTCGATCGTTGGGCGGGCAACGATTTCGAAACGCATCCAGTCCGCCGTTGCGGTGGAACCGTTCGCTCGGGTCGCACGTCCAACACGTATGAGCCTGCTGGAGTATGCGTTCGGGACCGGTGACGGCGATCCGCACACCTGGGTGTCGGAGGCGGATCTCGATCTCGGTGATCCCGGCGCGCCCGACGCCGTCGTCCTCGACTTCGACGGCGACGGACTGCTCGACGACGCGCTGTGGGACAGCGACGGCGACGGCTGTGTCGACCGGTCCGTCCTCGACGTCGGAACGCAGGCAGCCCGCTACTTCACGGATCCGAGCGGCCTCGGCACCTGGGACCGCGAGGTGTCCGCCGGACCGGAAGCACCCGCGCCCGACGGCTGGTGGTGGGGCGCGGATCGACACACCCTGCTGGTGGACGAGGACCTCGACGGGCGCGCCGACACGTCCCTGTCCGACACGGACGGTGACGGCCGCCTCGACACGGTCCGCCGTCACCATCAGTCGACCGGTACTCCTGACGCGTGACCGGTGTGCTCGACGCCGGGAGCGGGCACCTGTGGCTCACCGCCGCAGCGAATTCGCCCCGACCCCCGCCAGCCCGAGTGCGTACACCCCGGCACCCGCGAGTACCAGCCCCAGGGATCGGCCGTCGGGCGCGATCACCGTCGCCGCTGCCGCGATGGCGGCGATGAACGCGACGTTGAAGACCGTGTCCTGCAGTGCGAACACCTGACCGCGCCGGGTGTCGTCGATGTCGATCTGCATGGCCGCGTCGCCGGTCAGCTTGATCGTCTGTCCGGCCAATCCGAGCAGGAACGCGCCGACGAGCAGCATCGGCGGGGTCAGCGCGGTGATCAGCCCGAGTTGCACCGCGATCGCCGCGACCAGACCGGCCGCGACGGTCCGCGGTCGTCCGAGCCGGGGAATCAGGAAGGGGGTCGCTGCAGCGGCGGCCAGCATGCCCGCGGCGGTGGCGCCGACCGCCACCCCGAACCCGGCGAGTCCGCCGGGCAGCGAACTCGACGTGGCTGGATCGCGCAGCACCAGCACCATCACCAGGGTGTTCACTCCGAACACGATGCGATGCGCGCCGATGCCGATCATCGCGGTGGTCACCCCGGGCGCCTGCCACACGGCGGTGGCGCCGGTCCGCAGGCCGGCGGCGACCGCGCGCACGGCGGCCAGTCGGGTGGGGCCGGCCGCCGCCAGCTCCGCCTCGCCGGGACCGAGGCCGTGGGTCGGGAACCCGGCGGCCGCGACCGCGCCGATGACGGAACCGGCGGTCGCGGCGGCCACTGCCACCCCGGAACTCCAGTCGCCGCCGCCGAGCAGTCCGACGATCGCGACCGCCGTGCCGGCCCCGGCCGCCGCCACCGCGGAGCCGGCGGTGGCGAGAACCGAATTCGTTGGCACCAGCCAGGACTGGCGTACCACGTGTGGCAGCGCGGCGGACACCCCGGCGAGCACGAATCGGCTGACCCCGACCGCCGCGAGCGAGACCAGCAGCAGCGGCGTGTTCGGGGCGTTGATCAACAGGAGCACCGCGGCCACCATGATCAGCGCGCCGCGAAGCAGGTTGGCCCACATCAGGACCGCACGCCGGTCCCAGCGGTCGAGCAGTGCACCGGTGAACGGACCGAGCAGCGAATAGGGCAGCAGCAGAACGGCGAATCCGGCGGCGATGGCCAGCGGGTCGGTCTGGCGTTCCGGGTTGAAGAGAATGGCGCCCCCGAGCGCGGCCTGAAAGAGGCCGTCGCCGAACTGGCTTGCGAATCGAACAGCGGTGAGGCGGACGAGTCCGGGCGAGCGGCGGAGCACCCCGTGCGGAAGTCCCCGGGGTGCCGTCGCCACCGCACGACCCTATCGCGGGGCAGGCGCCGCGTCGCGTGCCCGCCACCACGCCACGGTCGCGGCCGCCGACTCGGGCAGTGGGGTCGGTGCCAGCCCCAGTAGCCGCTCGCTGTGGGTCGAGTCCAGGACGAACGGACGCTCGAACTGGTAGAGCATCTCGGCGAGCTCGCGGGTCGGCCCGTGCACCGCTCCGATCCCGCGCACCGCCCACCCGGGCAGCACCCCGACCTTCGGGTTGTCGACACCCGCCGCCTCGGCGAAGGCGTCGACCATCTGCCGCTGGGTGAGCGCGGGTCCGGTCGGGGCGTGCAGCACGGTGTTCCACAGCGTCGGATTCGCGGCCGCGGCGATCATCGCGGCGGCCAGGTCGGGCACGTAGGTGAACGAGTGCGGGACGTCGAGGGCGGCCATCACCCGAACGGTCTTGCCTGCCAGGATGACCGGGACCATCCGTTCGCCGGCGTGGGCCTTCAGCGCGTGCGGGCCGAAGAAGTCGGACGCCGCGACGCTCACCGTCGGTGTCCCCGAATCCGCCCGCTGCCGAAGCAGTTCGGTGCGCACGCCCATCTTCCCGGTGGTGGCGGTGCGCGGGGTGTCCTCGGTGATCGGGCCGTCGACCGGGCCGTAGGAGTAGAGGCTCTCCGGGAACACGACGACCGATCCGGCCCGACCCGCGGCGGCGAGCACCGCACGCTCGGTGGCGGGCAGTTCGCGCCGCCATGCCGCGGCCGAGTACGCCGATCCGTGCGTGCAGTGGTAGATGGCTGCCGCGCCGTCGAACGCCGCGTCGAGTGCCCCGGGCTCGGAGACGTCGATCCGCATCCGCTCGACGTTGGGATGGTCGGGCCCGGACCCTGAGCGGGTGAGCACCCGGACTCGGTCTCCGCGCTCGGCGAGCTGATGGGCGACCGTCCATCCGACGGGACCTGCCCCGGTCACGACCTGCAGTGTCGACATCGCGATCTCCGTTCTCGAATCGGGCTAGAGAGCAGTGCTCTCGAAATTGATGATGCACCCTCCGCGACCGCGAGTCAAGAGCAGTGCTCTCCAAAGTTGACGGTGCTCGCCTGCCGCGTCAGGCTGGGAGCCGTGACCGGTACCCCCAGACAACGCGCCCGCGCGCAGACGCTGGCCGACATCACCCGGATCGGCCGTGACCATCTGGCCCGCGACGGGGCGGCGGCGCTGTCGTTGCGGGCGGTCGCCCGCGACCTGGGTGTGGTCTCCTCCGCGGTGTATCGGTACGTCAAGAGCCGCGACGACCTGCTCACGCTGCTCGTGGTCGAGTGCTACACCGAGTTGGGCGACGCCGTCGACGCAGCGGTCGAAACGGTGCCCGTCGACGACCCGCGGGGCCGACTGCGCGCGCTCGGACACGCGGTCCGGGAGTGGGCCCTACGCGAACCCGCCTCCTACGGGCTGCTGTTCGGCAGTCCGGTGCCCGGGTACCAGGCCCCCGCCGATCGCACCACGGGTCCCGGAACCCGGGTGATCGTGGCGCTGGTGGCGATCTTCGACGCCGCGCACCGGGCCGGCCTGCTCGTCGATCCGCCCGAGCTCCCGATCGCCGCGCCGCTGCGCGCGAACCTGCGCGGCATCCGGACCGAAATGGCGCTCGACCTGCCGGACGAGGTGCTCGCGCGCGGCGTGCTGGCCTGGGCGTCGCTGTTCGGGGCGGTGAACTTCGAGGTGTTCGGCCAGTACGGACCCGACACCTTCACCGATCCCCGCGACCTGTTCGACCACCACCTGTCCGTACTCGAGGAGATCGTCGGGCTGCGCCCCTGAAGGCGGCGGCCCGCCCTCACGCGGCACACGCCCGGGTTCGCGGTGCGATGATTACCCGGTGGAGCACGCTGAGGAACCCGACGATCGAACGGCATCAACCGAACCAGTCGTGCGTCCCGGCAGCCTGCTGGTCTCCGCCACCGACCTCACCGAACCGGCCTTCCGCCGCACCGTGGTCTACGTGATCGAACACAACGACGCCGGCAGTCTCGGAGTCGTCATCAACCGCGCCTCCGAGACCGCCGTGCAGACGGTGCTGCCCCAGTGGGTGGGGCTGTGCGCGCGGCCGCAGGCGCTCTACATCGGGGGCCCGGTCAAGCGGGACTCCGCACTGTGTCTGGCCACGCTCCGGACTGGCGCTCGCGTCGAAGGCGCGCCCGGACTGCGCCGGGTGCACGGTCGGGTGGTGATGGTCGATCTCGACAGCGACCCGGACCAGGTCGGACCGCTGATCGAGGGCGCGCGGGTGTTCGCCGGCTACGCGGGCTGGACGATGGGCCAGCTCGACGGCGAGTTGCAGCGCAACGACTGGATGGTGGTTTCCGCGCTGCCCTCGGACGTCATCGGCCCGCCCCGCGCCGACCTGTGGGCGCAGGTACTGCGTCGCCAGCCGCTGCCCCTCGCTCTGCGAGCGACCCACCCCATCGACGTCGAGCGCAACTGACCCCTCCCCGCGCCCTCTCTTGCACTGAGTGAACGGAAGCGTTCACTCGATCAGATCGACTGAACGGTACGTTCACCCACCGCGAACCACCTGTGACGGGCGACCGGATTCGAACTGCCCGACCCGCCGCGTGAACCTCTATGGCCTTTGTATCGTGAGTACGGCTGGAGGTGCCCGATGCCGGAGGACCAGGCAGAACTGATGCGTGTTCTGTACGGCGAGCATGCGTCGGCCCTGTGGAGATACGCCATGCGACTTACCGGTGATCGGGCTAGGGCCGAGGACGTGGTCCAGGAAACCCTGCTGCGGGCCTGGCAGCGACCGAGGGTGCTGGACCAGAGCGAGAACTCGGCTCGGGCCTGGCTGTTCACCGTCGCGCGGAACATGATCTTCGACGACTTCCGCAGTGCCAGGTCGAAACGGGAAATCGGGACGGACAATCCGCCGGAGCAGGCGAGCCCGGACGCGACGGATGCCGCCCTGGATTCATGGCTGATCGCCGATGCCCTCGCGGCGCTCTCGCCGGAGCATCGGGGCGTGCTGGTCCGCTCGTACTACCGGGGGATGTCGACCCATCAGATCGCTGACGACCTCGAGATCCCGGAGGGCACCGTGAAGTCGCGAATGCACTACGCGATCAGGGCACTGCGGCTGATTCTGCAGGAGATGGGGGTGACGCAGTGACCATCGAGACGGATCCGTACGCGCACTGGGACGCCGCCTACGTCCTCGGCTCGCTCAGCGCCGCGGATCGCGACGAGTTCGAGCATCACCTGGCCACCTGTGTCAGGTGCTCGGTCGCGGTCGCGGAGGTCGCGGGCATGCCGGCCCTGCTGGCGAAGGTGCCGGTGGACACGGCACTCGAACTCGGCTCGGCCCCCGCCGCCGACGAGCCCCCCGAGGACCTGCTGCCGAAACTGATCGAGCGCGCGCGGCCGCCGCGTCGGCGGGCCCGGTATGCGGTGCTCGTCGCGGCGGCGGTCGCGGTCGTCGCCGCCGCGGTCGGCGTCGGGGTGGCCGTGCTGCCCTCGCAGGGCGAGGGACCGTCGCCGTACGCGCCGCACGGGCCGTCCGCGCCGGTGGTCGCCCAGCCGATGAAGCCGGTCACCGAGAGCCCCCTGACCGCCGACGTCTCGCTCATCGAGCAGGACTGGGGCACCCGGATCGACGTCACCTGCCGCTACGACGCACCTCCCGGCGGCGGATACGGCACCGACAAGAACGAATACGCGATGGTGATGACGGACAAGAACGGGGCCACCCAGCAATTGGCGACGTGGACCGCCGTGGCTGGACAGACGGTCACCCCGTCGGCGACCACCAGCGTCCCCATGCTGTGGGTCGACCGCGTCGACATCCGTTCGGTGGCCACGAATCAGGTGCTGCTCACCAGCACCTTCTGAGGTCCGGTCGACGGATCTGAACCATTCGTAGCGTTGAACCGTACCTACCAGTGCACGCAAGAGTGCACATGGAAGGTGTACCGATGAGACAAGCCGTACCTGTCGTGCGACGAGGCGAGACCCGCGTGGTCGACTACCTGGTGGATGCCCTCGCTGCCTACGGAATTCAGCACGTCTTCGGGGTGGACGGAGCGAACATCGAGGACGTCTACGACGCGTTGTTCTACACCCACAGGAACATCACCGGAGTTGTCGCCAAACACGAGTTCTCCGCCGCGACGATGGCCGACGGCTACGCCCGCACCTCCGGCCGGCTCGGCGTGGTGATGGCCACCTCCGGCGGTGGCGCGTTGAACCTGGTCGCCGGCCTCGGGGAGGCCTTCACGTCACGGGTTCCGTTGCTGGCGTTGGTCGGTCAGGCACCCACCCCGCTCGAGGGCCACGGTGGATTCCAGGACTCGAGCGGGCGGGCGGGCTCGATCGACGCGGTCCGCCTGTTCGCCGAGGTGTCGCGCTACTGCGCGCGGGTCGAGGCGGCGGCCGACGTCGGGAAACATCTGAACCGGGCGGTGTCGGCAGCGTTGCGGGGCGGGCCCGCCGTGCTGCTCCTGCCCAAGGACGTCCAGCAGTCGCCGATCACCCCCGAGCAGTGCCGGCCGATCACGCCCAGACCGGCTGTCGCGGTGGACAAGGTCGGACTGGAGCGGCTCGCCAGGCGCGTGGCGGCGGCACGTCGGCGCGGCAAGGTGCTCGTGATCGCGGGTGACGAGGTGGCGCGCGCCGACGCCCGGCACGAGCTCGCGGACCTGGTCTCGGTCCTCGATGCCGCCATCGGTGTCACCCCCGACGCGAAGGATGTCGTCGATCCCGGCAGCCGTGGCTACTGCGGAGTCGCCGGCAGTATGGGACATCCGGAACTCGTTGACGCGCTGCGGTACTCGGAGTTGTGTCTGCTGATCGGCACCCGTCTGCCGGTGATGGCACGGACCGGCCTCGACGAGGGGTTGCGCAGCACGCCGATCGCGTCGCTCGGGTGCGCGCCACCGCACGTGCCGTCGACGCACGCCGCCACCGTCGATCTGCGGTCCTCGCTGCGCCTGCTCGTCGACGTGCTCGGACCGGTCGGTTCGTCCTCGTCGCCCGTCACGACCCGGCCTCCCAACCTGACCAGGCTGGCGGTCCCCGCAGCGACCGGCCCGGGACTGCGGTATCGAGACGCGGTGGCGGCGATCGAACGGCACCTGCCGGCGGGAACGGATGTCTTCGCCGACGCCGGGAACACCGGAGCCGCAGTGGTGCACCATCTCTCGGCTCGCGGAGGAGGACGCTTCGTCGTCGCGCTCGGCATGGGAGGGATGGGCTACGCATTCGGCGCGGGAATCGGCTCGTGCTTCGGACGCAGGCGGCGGACCTTCGTGATCGCAGGCGACGGCGCCTTCTACATGCACGGAATGGAGTTACACACGGCGGTCGAGCATCGCCTTCCGGTGACCTTCGTCGTGTTCAACAACAACGCGCACGCGATGTGTGTCACCCGCGAGCAACTGCTGTACGAGAACAGATACAGCTTCAACAGGTTTCAGCCGTCCTTCATCGGCGAGGGCATCGCCGCGATGTTCCCGACGCTCGACACCTACTGCGCGACGACGGAGGCCGAGCTGGACGGCGCCCTGGCCGCGGCCGCGCACTCGCTCGGGCCTGCATTCGTCGCCGTCACCTGCGATCCGGACGAGATCCCGCCCTTCCTGCCGTTCCTGTCCACCTCGGCCGCACCGATCACCGCGTTCCGCGATCCAGTTCGAGAAGGAGTACAACCGTGACCACCAGCCGCACCGCTGCACTGTCCGCGCTCAACGACCTCGACCCTTCGTTGATTCCGGGTGTGTACCGGATCGAGAACACCAGCCGGGAGGAGGGCACCGCGATGGTCGTCGACATGCTCCGCTCGGTGTACCCGCACCAGCAGATCTACGGCGACTACATCACCGTCCAGGACTACATCGACTGTCCTCCAAGGGAACTGTACGACTATCTCGCGGACACGCGCAGCCTCGAGGAGTGGACCGGAAGCCTGCGTGGATTCACCGAGACCGACGAGCCCGGACTGTGGGTGGCGTACGACCGGATCGACGACGACCAGACCGAGATCTACACCCGCACCGTCGCGAATCGCGAGGCGATGACGGTCGACTACCACTGCGCCTGGGACCAGGGCACGCACCTGTGGATGATCTACCTGATGCGAGTGATCGACGCCCAGGTCGTGCTCGACAGACCGGGATCGTTGGTGCTGTGGACCAATTGCCGCCATCCGTTCTACGAGCACAACCCGTTCCCGGAGACCGCACCCGCGGACCGCGCGACGTGGGTGGGCGACCTGTGGGACATGTTTCCCGCCGGGCACCTGATCGAACTGCACAACCTCAAGGCCATCGCCGAGTACCGGCACGCGAACGGCCTGCCGGTGACGCCCCAGTGGATGCAGTGAGATGAACACGCCCACTGTCAGTCTCGTGGACATCGCCAGCTATCTGCCGGAGAAGCGGGTGCCCGCCGAGTACTTCCTCGAGTTCTCCAAGAACAAGCGTCAACCGAAGGGTCCGATGTTCCGGGCCCCGAGGTTCCGGCATCACGTCGCGGACGACGAGACCGCGGCGGACATGGTGATTCGCGCGACCGCGCCTCTGGCCGAGCGGCACGGTGCCGAGGTGCTCGAGAACGTGGACGTGCTCGTCACGCACACCCAGCTCCCGGACCTGGCGGTGGTCGGTTGCGGTGGTGAGGTGGCGCACCGGCTCGGTGCCAAGCCGGACTGGGTGATCGACGTGCACAACAGCGGCTGCGCCTCGTTCGTGTACATGATGCAGATCGCGGCACAGATTCTGCGGAGCGGTGGTGGGCGCAGCGCCCTCGTCGCGGCCACTCAGAACTGTGCCGGCCAGGTGTTCACGCAGACCGAGGTCCGCGGGCTGGCGCAGGCACCCGTGCCGGGAGACGGATGCGGCGTCGGTCTGCTCACCCTGTCCGACGGTGCACCGCTCCTCGGCACCGAATGTCGTTCCTACGGTGAGTTCTTCGGTGACATGACCGGCGAGGTCGACCCGCCGCGCAAGTACTGGGAGCCCGGCACCGGGCAGTACCACATCTCGTTCACGGAGAGTAAGATCGCGAAGGTCTTCGCCCGCGGCAACCGGCTGGTCCCGGAGATCTCGCTGGCCTTGTGTGACCGACTCGGCATCGAGCCGAGGACCGTCGACACCTTCGTCACCAACCAGCCGAACCGGCTTTTCCTGCGCAATTGGCGTGACGCACTGGAACTTCCGAAGGATCGGCATCCCGACACCTTCGACGAGTGCGGCAACCTGTTCGGGGCGGGCATCCCCGTGACCCTGGACGTGGAGAACCGGGCCGGACGGATTCCGAACGGGTCGCTGGTGCTCATGTCGGCGTTCGCGCATGCGGGCGACTTCGCGGGTTCGGCGGCGGTGCGGTGGGGCGCCGCGCCCGACGGTGCGGGGGTGGCGGTCCGATGAGCGTGCTGGCTCTGGACGGCCCGAGGTTCGAACTGGCGCTGAGCGAGAACCCCTTCCGCCCGCTGAGGTCGGTGCGCCGCGCCCTCGAGCGGGCCGCCGCACAGGCCAACCGGTATCCGGAGTTCCTGCCGCACAGGTTGCCGGCACTGATCGCCGCGCGGCTCGGGGTCGATCCCGCGCAGGTGGTGGTCGGGTCGGGCGCGACCGGTGTGGCGTTGCAGGCCATGCAGGCGCTGGCCCGGCCAGGCCGGCGAATCGTGTTCGCGGCGCCCACCTTCGACGGGTACCCGATTCTCGCGTCCATGGTCGGGCTGGAGCAGGCCGCGGTCCCGCTGGGGCCGGACGGGCAGCAGGACCTGGCGGCGATGTCGGAGGCGATCGACGATCGCACCGCGCTGGTGGTGGTGTGCCGGCCGCACAACCCGACCGGCACGGTCGTCGGTGCGGACGCCCTGCTCGCGTTCCTGGCGGCCGTGCCCGCCCACGTCGTCGTCGTACTGGACGAGGCGTACGTGGAGTTTCTCGCGCCCGCGTTGACCGTCGATGCCCGGAAGCTGGTGGGCGCGTTCCCGAATGTGCTGGTGCTGCGAACCTTCTCGAAGGCCTACGGGCTGGCAGCGCTGCGGATCGGATTCGGCTTCGGGGCGCCCGAGCTGCTCGAACGGGTGCACCGGATGCAGCTGCCGTTCGGGGTGGGAGGCCTGGCCGAGCCCGCGGTCCGGGCCTCGTTCGAGGCGCAGTCCGAATTGGCCGAGCGGGTCCGCGCGATCAATGCCGAACGCGATCGGATGCGGTTGGAGCTGTCCGCGATCGGCATCGAGACCCCGTGCAGCCACGCGAATTTCCTGTACCTGGCCGCCCCGGATCGTCCGGTGGCCGCGTTGCTGGCCGATGCGGGCGTGGCCGCCAAGACCTATCCGTCCGGGGCGGTGCGCATCGCCGTCGGCGACCCGATCGCGGGCCGTGCCGTCGTGCACGCCCTCACCCCGACATCGGGGAGATCCGGGGGGTGTCCCTCTGGTTCCCGTCAAGCCGCCGAGGTTGGTCCGGTGCCCGGTAGACGGTCTTGTTCCTGAGCGGGCCAGAGCGAGGCGGTAACACCCGCCGGTGCCGAACCGACGAACAGGACGATTCGACAAGAAGGGGGGATCGCCATGAAGGTGGCACGAATTGCGGCGGCCGGCGCACTGGCAGTTGCCCTGGGGGGCATCCTGACGCCGACAGTCAGCGCGCAGGACTTCGGCAACTTCGGCCAGTACGGTCCGTGCAGCGAACGGTTCCGGCTCCCGTGGGAACCGTCGTCACGCACCACGAACGTAGTTGTCAGCCCGTTCGGCAAGGCCGAGATGTTCTGCGCGTCATGGCACGGGATGACCGAGATCTACCAGCTCGACCCGTGGGGCAAGAAGCACCGCATCGACATGGCCACGGTCAACCTGGGCAGCATCAACCCACCCCTGGGGTTCTACGTGTGGGATCCGGCGACGTTCTGACAGAAGCTCAGCCGGCGGTCGGGGCGCCGGCGTCGACCGCGTCCGGGTCGGTGCGCTTGGCGAAATGCTGTGCCAGGGCCGCGCAGACGATCAGCTGGATCTGGTGGAAGATCATGAGCGGCAGCACGATCAGCCCGACGGGTTGGCCGGCGAACAGTACAGAGGCCATGGGTAGGCCAGTGGCGAGGCTCTTCTTGGAGCCGCAGAAGATGATCACGATGCGGTCCGGCAGGGAGAAGCCGAGTGCCCGCCCGGCGAACGCGGTCGCGCCGATGACGATCGCGAGTATGCCGCAGCACACCGCGACCAGCGCGACCACCCGCCACACCGACAGCCCGGACCAGGCGTGCTCGACCATCCCCGCACTGAACGCGGAGTACACCACCAGCAGGATCGAGCCGCGGTCGACGAGCTTGGTCGGCTCGGCGTACTTCTTCAGGAAGTCCTTGACCCAGGGCCGGATCAGCTGGCCGACGATGAACGGGATCAGCAACTGGACCACGATGTCGACGATGGAGGACGCGTCGACGTGCGCCTCACCGGTGGTGTTCATCAACAGGATGACCAGCATCGGGGTGACGAACACGCCGATGAGGTTGGAGGCGGACGCGCTGACGATGGCGCCGGCGACGTTGCCGCGGGCGATCGAGGTGAACGCGATCGAGGACTGCACGGTGGAGGGCACCAGGCACAGGTAGAGCACCCCGGTGTAGAGGTCGTCGGTCAGGACCGACGGCACCAGCACGTGCAGCGCCAGGCCGACGAGCGGGAACAGCACGAAGGTGGAGGCGAACACCACCGAGTGCAGGCGCCAGTGCCTGAGGCCCTCGAGGGCCTCGCGGGGATGCAACCGGGCGCCGTAGAGGAGGAACAGGAAGCCGATCGCGATCTTGGTGGCCCAGCTCAGCACGGTCTCGCCGCTGCCCGTCGCCGGGAAGATGCTGGCCAGCACGGCGACGGCGATGATCGACAGGATGAACCCGTCGATGTAGAACCTGCTGAGAAACTTCACGCTCTGAACGTTAATCCGACGCAGAGGCATCGTGAAAGTCGATAGCGCCGTTTAGTTCCATCGCCATTCGTGATAAATCTGGGTCATGCTGGATCCGGTGCTGCTGCGCAGCTTCGTCGCCGTCGAGCGGTCGGGCGGGTTCACCGCCGCCGCGCGCCGGCTCGGTTTGCGCCAGTCCACGGTCAGCGGCCACATCGGCAGACTCGAGCGCAGCGTCGGTCGGGAGCTGTTCCGGCGCGACACCCGCAACCTCGAACTCACCGCCGACGGCGCCGCGATGCTCGGGTTCGCCCGCACCATCCTGGACGCATCGCAGCAGGCAGAGACCTATTTCGCCGAGTCGGAGCTGTCCGGGCTGCTGCGCTTCGGCGCGTCCGACGACCTGGTCGCGGCGGAGTTGCCCGAGGTGCTGCTCGAGTTCCGTCGGAGCCACCCTCGGATCGACCTGGAGCTGACGGTGGGGCTCAGCGAGAATCTCGGGGCCAAGCTCGCGGCGGGCGAGCTCGACATCGCGTTCGGCATGCGCAGGCCCGGGGAACGGCACGGTGAACTGGTCTGGCGCGACCGCCTGGTGTGGGCAGGATCTCCCGGCGCGGACGTCACCGAGCTGGGGAGCGGACCGGTTCCCCTGGTCACCTATCCCCCGCCGAGCATCACCCGGCGTGCGGCGATGGAGGCGATGGATCGCGCCGGCCTGGTGTGGCGGACCGCCTGTGTCACCGACAGCCTGCTCGGGTTGCGTGCGGCGGTGCTCGCCGGTCTCGGCTTCATCGTGCACTCGGAGTCGCTGCTGCCGGACGGCCTGGAGCCGCTGCCGGGGCACGCCCTGCCGGACCCCGGCGACGCCGACTTCGTGCTGATGCGCCGCCCCCGACCCGCGACCGGGCCCGAGGCGGCGCTGACCGCGGCGATCCTCGCGAACGAGCGGCGCCTGCGCCGCACCTGAGGGCGCTCCCCCCGCGCGTTCCCGAATGGCCCACCGGGTCGGTTCAACTGAACGAATGGGCCATTCGGGAAGGAGCGAGGGGTGTCAACGCGAGGCGTCCGCGAGGGCGTTGAGCGCGCCCGCCATCTGCTCGGCCCGGTCGGTGCTGACGGTCAGCCGCTGGCCGTTCGCGGCGGTCAGCATCAGCGCGGGACCGGTGTCGGTGACCAGCCCGTAGTTGCCGCGGCCCTTGATCCGCAACCCCCAGCCGCCGAAGTCCTTGAACGGGTTGACCTCGTCGACCTTTGCGCCGACGATCTCGTCGACCCGGTAGTCGAGGGCGCACATGCCCATGTTGTAGATGCGAATCCCGTTCTCGTCGACGGTCACCCGGAACCGCAACAGCCCGACGATCAGCACGCACACGGGCAGGAAGATCGCGAGCAGCCACCACGAGCCGGCGAGCCGGCACAGGCCGAGGGTGATCGCCGCGCCGACCGCGATCAGCACGGCGGTGGTGCCCGCACCCAGTCCGCGACGGTCCACGATCGGCAGGTCCAGCGGCCCCCGCGGCAGGCTCGGGTCGGGTCGGTCGGTCGTGGCGGTGCGGGGCCGGTAGTCGCGCAGCAACGACCCGCCCAGCAGCCCGACGGCGGCGCCCGCCAGCACCCCCACCCCGATCGCCGCTGTCGGCAATCGCGCCCCCTCCGCGGCGGCGAGGTCGAGGTGCGCGCGCAGCAGGGCCACCCAGATCGCGAACATCAGCCCGACCACCGTCAGCCCGACGATCAGCATGGTGCGGCGCATCATCAGCAGTGCGCCCGCGATCGCGGCGATCGCGGCGGCGCCGCCGCCGATGAGCACGATGACGATCGCGAACGTCCAGGCGGCCGACCACAGGGTGGTGAAGCCGTCCGGGTTCTCGCCCGACCAGTGCGTGGCGATCGAGGCGGGCAGGCGCTCCTGCCACATCCGGGTGAGCACCAGACCCGCGGCGGCGGCGAGCACCGGGATCGTGACCCCGAACAGGACACCGGCCGGATCGAAGGTCCGCGTTTGGCTCATGGGGGCCGATTCAACCAGCCGAGCCTGCGGGTCGGGCGGTTCGGTCGGTGGCGGCCGCTCAGCTCGGCTGGCAGGCGCCCTTCAAGGAGCAGGCGCCGCAGGAGTCCATGCCGCAGTCGGCCGCGGCCGCGATGTCCGCGGCGCTCTCCTCGACCGGTTCGGGGGCGCTGCCGCAGTTGCAGTCGTGGCCGCAGCCGGACGCCTCGGCGGGCAGCGCGGCGGCGACGCGGGCCCCGATGGACCCGCCGGCACCGGCGGTGACCAGGGCGGCGGCAGTGGCGACCACCGCGGCGACGATGGCGCCGGCGGTGGGGAGGACGAGGGCGGCGACGCCGCCGAGGACGAGCAGGCCGGCCGACCCGAGCAGGGCGGGCGCGGCAACCTTGTTGGCCAGCGCGAACGTCGCGTCGTCGCGCAGCGTGGCCTCGGTGCGGACGCCGGCCCAGCGGTTGCGCGGCAGCTTCCCGACGAGCCCGGCGACCGCCACCCCGCCGACGGCGAGGGCGACTACGAACAGCACGGTTGCGACGATGACCACGGATCCAGGGTACGGCGGGGACCGAGGGGCGGGTCGTTGCGGGTGACGCTTTAGGCTGGTGGTGACCTAAACCCCCAGCACAGAGAAGACAGCGATCACGTGAGCGAGTCAGTGCAGCAGCCAGCGGACGAGGCGACCCCTCAGCACCGATACACCGCGGACCTCGCGGGCCGGATCGAGGAGCAGTGGCAGGAGCGCTGGCGCGAGCGCGGCACCTTCTACGCGCCGAACCCGGTCGGAGACCTCGCCGGCGAACTGCCCGCGGACAAGCTCTTCGTCCAGGACATGTTCCCGTACCCGTCCGGTTCGGGCCTGCACGTCGGGCATCCGCTCGGCTACATCGCCACGGACGTGTTCGCGCGCTTCCACCGCATGCACGGACGGAACGTGCTGCACACCCTCGGCTACGACGCGTTCGGTCTGCCTGCCGAGCAGTACGCGGTCCAGACGGGTACGCATCCGCGCACCACGACCGAGGCCAACATCGCGAACATGAAGCGGCAGCTGCGCCGCCTCGGGCTCGGACACGACGAGCGTCGCTCGCTGGCCACCACGGACGTGGACTTCTACCACTGGACGCAGTGGATCTTCCTGCAGATCTTCAATTCCTGGTACGACAGCGACCTGGGTCGGGCGCGGCCGGTCGAGGAGCTCGAGGCCGAGTTCGCCTCCGGCGCACGTATTCCCGAGGACGGACGGGCGTGGGAATCGCTCACCGCTGCCGAGCGGCGCGCGGTGATCGACTCGTATCGTCTCGTCTACCAGTCCGATTCGATGGTCAACTGGTGCCCCGGGCTGGGCACCGTGCTGGCCAACGAGGAGGTCACCGCCGACGGTCGCAGCGAGCGCGGCAACTTCCCGGTGTTCCGCAAGCACCTGCGCCAGTGGATGATGCGGATCACCGCGTACTCCGACCGGCTCACCGACGACCTCGAGCACCTGGACTGGCCGGAGAAGGTCAAATCCATGCAGCGCAACTGGATCGGACGTTCACACGGCGCCCAGGTCCGGTTCGACGCGCGCGCCGAGCGCAGTGACGGCGACGCCACAGTGCACGGGATCGACGTGTTCACCACCCGGCCCGACACCCTGTTCGGTGCGACCTACGTGACGCTGGCACCGGAGCACGAACTCGTCGACCAGCTCGTCGCGGACGGCTACCCGGAGAGCGTGGACCCGCGCTGGACCCGCGGCGCCGCCACCCCCGCCGAGGCCGTCGCCGAGTACCGCGCGGCGATCGCCGCGAAGTCCGACCTCGAACGCCAGGAGAGCAAGGAGAAGACCGGCGTCTTCCTCGGCTCCTACGCGGTCAATCCCGTCAACGGGCACAAGGTTCCGGTCTTCATCGCGGACTACGTGCTCACCGGTTACGGCACCGGCGCGATCATGGCGGTGCCCGGCCACGACCACCGCGACTGGGAGTTCGCCACCGCACTCGGCCTGGACATCGTCGAGGTGATCGCGGGCGGCGACGTGACCGACGCCGCGTACACCGGCGACGGCCCGTTGGTGAACAGCGGCTTCCTCGACGGCATGAACGTCGAGGAGGCGAAGGCCGCGATCACCGCCCGTCTCGAGGCGGACGGGGTCGGCAAGGGCACCATCCAGTACAAGCTGCGGGACTGGCTGTTCGCCCGTCAGCGCTACTGGGGCGAGCCGTTCCCGGTCGTCTACGACGCCGACGGTGTCGCTCACCCTCTGCCGGAATCCGCTCTGCCGGTGGAACTTCCGGAGGTCGAAGACTACGCGCCGGTCTCCTTCGACCCGGACGACGCGAACTCGGAGCCGTCCCCGCCGCTGGCCAAGGCGGCCGACTGGGTCAACGTCGAACTGGACCTCGGCGACGGGATGAAGAGCTACCACCGCGACACCAACGTGATGCCGCAGTGGGCCGGCAGCTCGTGGTACCAGCTGCGCTACATCGATCCGACCAACCAGGATGCGTTCTGCGCCAAGGAGAACGAGCAGTACTGGATGGGGCCGCGACCGGAGCTGCACGGTCCGAACGACCCGGGTGGACTCGACCTGTACGTCGGCGGCGTCGAGCACGCGGTGCTGCACCTGCTGTACTCGCGGTTCTGGCACAAGGTGCTCTTCGACCTCGGGCACGTGAGCTCGTCCGAGCCGTACCGCCGCCTGTACAACCAGGGCTACATCCAGGCGTTCGCCTACACCGACAGCCGCGGTGTGTACGTGCCCGCGGCCGAGGTCACCGAGTCCGACGGCAAGTACTTCTACGAGGGCGCCGAGGTCAACCGCGAGTACGGCAAGATGGGCAAGTCCCTGAAGAACGCCGTTGCGCCGGACGAGATCTGCGACGAGTTCGGTGCGGACACCCTGCGCGTCTACGAGATGTCCATGGGTCCGCTGGACACCTCGCGCCCGTGGGCGACCAAGGACGTCGTCGGTGCGCAGCGCTTCCTGCAGCGGGCCTGGCGCACCGTCGTCGACGAGGAGACCGGCGCGCTGCGGGTCACCGACGCCGCGCCGACCGAGGACACGCTGCGCGCGGTCAACAAGGCGATCGACGGCGTCAACGCGGATTACGCGGCGCTGCGCGACAACACCGCCGCGGCCAAGCTGATCGAGCTCACCAACCACCTCACCAAGGCGTACCCCGAGGGCGCGCCGCGGTCGGCGGTCGAGCCGCTGGTGCTGATGTTGGCCCCGCTGGCCCCGCACATCGCCGAGGAACTGTGGTCGCGGCTCGGGCACGAGAAGTCCTTGGCGCACGGACCGTTCCCGGTGGCCGAGGAGCGCTGGCTGGTCGCGGACACGGTCGAGTACCCGATCCAGGTCAACGGCAAGCTGCGCAGCCGGCTCACCGTGGCGGCGGACGCGGATCCGAAGTCCATCGAGGCCGCGGCCCTGGCGGACGAGAAGATCGTCGCGTTCCTCGAGGGCAACGCGCCCCGCAAGGTGATCGTGGTTCCCGGCAAGATGGTCAATATCGTCAAGTAGGCGCTCCGCGCCCGTGTGCGGTTAGCGGGTCTCTGGACTCGTCAACCGCGCACGGGCGGCGGAGCCGCCTCAGCACTCGGTCGGAGCCGGTTCCCCACGCAACCGGGCGTCGACCCAGTCGAATGCCCCCGGGTTCCCGGTGAGAGCGGCGATGAGGTGTTCGCCGGGTACCTGCCGGTACACCGCACGCACGCCGTAGCCGCACTGCTCGTTGTACAGGTTGTGTGAGCCGAGCGCCGGGACCCAGAACTCCTGACCGCCGCTGTAGATGTACAGCGGGGTGCCGGACTTGCGGTCCGCCATCTTCATTTTCGTGTAGATGTCATGTGCGACAGGTGAATCCAGCGCGCGCCGGATATTGGCGAGCGCCTCGGCGGGTATCCCGGGGATGCCGGCGAGGGCGAGGGTGTTCGCGCACTGGTCCTTGATCGACGTGATGCCCATCTGCTGTCCGAGACTGTTGATCAGCGGCAGGATCTCGGTGTTCTCCCTCGCGATCCCGAACACCGCCGCGAGGAACAGTCCCCCGGCGAGGTTGCCGTTCATGGTGCGCCCGAGCATCTCGAAGTCCGCCGGTACCCCGCCCATCGCGGCGCCGACGATGTCGCCGGCCAATTCGGGGGCGTAGGTGTCGATCAGCTTGACCGCGCCGTGCGTCGCGATCGCCCCTCCGGAGTACCCCATCATGGCGAGCTTGCTGGCGCCGAACTCGGCGGGGAAGACGGTGCGCATGCCGCGGATGGAGTCGAGGATCGCGTGCCCGGCGACGAAGGGTTCGGCGTACGCCATCCGGGGACCCTCGTGATCGGTGACGAGTACCGCGTAGCCGCGTTCCTCGGCCTTCGTGGTGTCGGGCCGGAGAAAGTCGAAGAAGTTCTGCGACTGCGTGATCCCGTTTCCGAGGGTGTGGCCCGGGGTGCAGGACCGCCCGAGACCGTTGATCGGCACGTTGTTCACCAGGACCGGGCGCGGACCCGGACCGGGCCAGGGCGTGGCGGGCACGACGAGAGTCGCGGTCGCGAACGACGGCGCCCCGGCCGAGTCGGTGCTCTTCACCTTGATCTGGCGCACCTCCCGGACCGGCCCGCGCAGGAGGGCCCGGGCGGCCGGCGTGACGTCGCGGGTCTCGATGACCTGGCCGTTGGTCATGCCAGGCAGGCCTGGCGGGTACTCGTCGAAGAACGGGTCGCCGACCGGTTTGGGCAGCATCTTCGCGTACAGCGTCTCCAGCGGCGGCGGGGGATCGAGATCGGGCCCCGGGATCACCGAGCCGACCACGCCCGGGATCGCGGACCCCAGCGGCGACCCAGCCGCCGACCCGGTCCCGAGAGAACCGGTGATCATCGTCGTCCCGTTCAGGGGCGAGCCGTCCGATGCGGTGCCGTCCGTCAGCGACCCGGTGCCGACCGACCCCTCCCCGCCGGCGCTACCGGACGATTGCGCCAACGCCGTGCCCGCGGACGCACCACCCCCGACCGCAACGGTCGCCGCGAGTGCAGCGATCCCCATCCGAACCCAAAGACCCCGACCTTGGACTGGCATGTGCGGCACGCTAACACCGACCTGGCGCGGGTGCCCGGGTTTGGACGACCCGAATCCGAAGTGTTGCAAGGCAATCCTGCTCATCTTTTGCTCCTGTGCGCCCCCGGGACTCGGTGGGTCCCGCCTTCCCGCGGAGTCGGGCGTCGATCCGATCGAAGGCAGGCGAGTTTGTTTGCCACGGAAAGAAACTCGTGATTTTCGCGGGAGCTCCGAACGGCGCCTCTCGTCGAAGGAGGGTTTGCCCAGGGGGGCGTGGACACCGTTCCGGCATGCAGTGTGTCGGGATCCGGCGGGCGCAGGTGCGGCTCGAATCGGTTCGGTCGGGGACCGGAAAGGCTCACGGGTGACGCGGTCGCCTGTACCCTCGCGATTAGAACAAGTTCTAGTCAACGAAGGGTTTCCGGCATGGCGGCATCACGCGAGAGCATCCTGAACACCATCGAGTCCTACGTGAAGTCGGTGGCCAGCGGCACCGTCGACGACGTGCTCGCGCTGTACGCGCCCGGCGCGACGGTCGAGGATCCGGTCGGCACCGATCCGCGCACCACGGAGGCGTCGCTCCGTGAGTTCTACGGCATCATCGAGCCCCTCGAGCAGACCGCGGAGCTCGGCGTCGTCAAGATCGCCGCCGGCACCGCGGCGTTCAACTTCACCCTCACCACTCACATGGGCGAGCAGAAGATCGACATCTCCGTCATCGACGTGATGACCTTCGACGACGACGCCAAGATCACGACCATGAAGGCGATCTGGGGTCCGGAGGACATGGTCACCCGCTGACCCGGGCGATTCGTACAACCCGGACACGCTGAGCCTGGCACGGGCGTGCGCCTGGAGCCAACGTGTGTCGAGCACGCAAGGGCCGCGATCTCATCAGAGGTCGCGGCCCTTGTCGTGCTCGTCGATTCCGTTGCGAGAGTGAGTAGAGGAGACTTCCTCAGTCGGCCCGAGCGAACGTCGCCCATCCGCGTGCCGCGACCTGTCCGGTCGGCCGGATCGCCGCGAGCACCACGTCGACTCGCCGCTCCCCGTCCGCGACGTACTCCTGGACGATCTCGCCCGTGCAGGTCAATGACTCCCCCGCCGGCACCGCGCCGGTCGATCGGGTCCGGAACCGGCGCACCGACTCGGGCCCGAGCCAGTCGGTCGCGTAGGTCGCCAGCAGATCGGCGGCGGTCGAGGTCGCATTCGCGGACCCACCCTGGGTCCAGGCATCCGCGACGAGTCGGCCGTCGCCGTCGCGGAACTCGGTGAGTCGTTCCGCGTCCCCGCCGCGCGAGGTCATGACGAGTCGATCCCCCGCGCGCGGGGGAAGTCCGAAGAACCGGCAGTCGCGCTCGATCGGTGCGTCCTCCGCCGACGCGGCAGTGGTCTCGACGAAGCGTTCGACGCACAGATACGTCGGCGGCACCACCGGCAGTTCGGCGTCGCGGTAGGCGCTGTGCATCGAGCTGGTCGCCTCGGCGAACTCGAGAATGCTCGCGCGGTCCAGTGCGACGGTGCGCGGCGCGGACGCCGGCGCTTCTGCGGTTGTGGCGGTCATCTGTCCGCACCTCCCTGGGTCGGTTGCTCCCCACGAAGGTATGCCCGGGCCGAACACGCCCGAACTGCTCTTCCCGCTGATCGGGAGGCCGGCGGCACCGGTGTGCTGGGCCGTCGGGAAAGCGTCCCGCTGATTGGGAGAGCCTCCTGAAATCGCCCCGCCCCGCCCTGACTATGAAACACATCACACCACTGGGTGTACGAGCGCGAGAGAAGAGGTAACGATGGCGCTGCAATCGGAGTCCGGCGTGGACGAGGTCAGGATGATCGAGGCGGCGGCCGCCCCGACCCGGTTCGCCCGCGGTTGGCACTGCCTGGGCCTGCTGAAGTCCTTCCAGGACGGCAAGCCGCACCAGATCGACGCCTTCGGCACGTCGCTCGTGGTCTTCCAGTCCGAGTCCGACGGCAAGCTCAACGTGCTCGACGCGTACTGCCGGCACATGGGCGGCAACCTCGCGCAGGGCACCGTCAAGGGCGACTCCATCGCCTGCCCGTTCCACGACTGGCGCTGGGGCGGCAACGGCAAGTGCACCGGTATCCCCTACGCCCGCCGGGTCCCGCCGCTCGCCCGCACCCGCACCTGGCCGACCCTGGAGCGCAACGGCCAGCTGTACGTCTGGCACGACCCGCAGGGCAGCAAGCCCACCGACGAGGTCAGCATCCCGGAGATCGAGGGCTACGGCTCCGACGAGTGGACCGACTGGACCTGGAACTCCATGCTGATCGAGGGCTCGCACTGCCGCGAGATCGTCGACAACGTGGTGGACATGGCGCACTTCTTCTACGTGCACTACTCGTTCCCGCGCTTCTTCAAGAACGTCTTCGAGGGCCACGTCGCCACCCAGTACATGCGCTCGACCCCGCGCCACGACATCTCCGTGGGCACCAGCTACGACGACCCGAACTCCACCCTCCGTTCGGACGCCTCCTACTTCGGCCCGTCGTACATGATCGACTGGCTGTGGAGCGACGCACAGGGCATGACCATCGAGACGGTGCTGATCAACTGCCACTACCCGGTCGACGAGAACTCCTTCGTGCTGCAGTACGGCGCGATGGTCAAGAAGCCCCAGGGCATGTCTGACGAGGCCGCCAACGCAATGGCGAAGCAGTTCGCCGAGGGCGTCGAGATGGGCTTCGAGCAGGACGTCAAGATCTGGCAGAACAAGGCGCCGATCGACAACCCGCTGCTGTCCGAGGAGGACGGTCCGGTGTACCAGCTGCGCCGTTGGTACAAGCAGTTCTACGTGGACGTCGAGGACGTCACCGAGGACATGACCAAGCGCTTCGAGTTCGAGATCGACACCGACCGCGCCGTGCAGAGCTGGGAAGCGGAGGTCGCCGAGAACATCGCCAACGGCGTCGTGCCGCTCCAGAGCAACGCCTGACCGCACCCAGCCAGACTTACCGCTAGACAAGAAGGAATCGAAGATGACGAACAAGGCGCTCGACAACATCATGGAGATCGCGGATCAGCTCCGCGAGCAGGCGACCGAGGCCGAGCGGATCGGTCGGCTGCCCGACGAGACCGCCAAGAAGCTCAAGGCGGCAGGCGCGATCAAGCAGCTGCAGCCCAAGCAGTACGGCGGATTCGAGGTGCACCCGCGCGCCTTCTCCGAGACCGTGATGAAGGCGGCCTCCCTCGACCCGGCCACCGGCTGGGTGTGCGGCATCGTCGGCGTCCACCCCTGGCAGCTCGCCTTCGCGGACCCGAAGGTCCAGGAGGAGATCTGGGGCGAGGACGACAACACATGGGTCGCGTCCCCCTACGCCCCGACCGGAATCGCGAAGCCGGTCGACGGCGGCTACATCTTCAACGGCCGCTGGCAGTTCTCCTCCGGCACGGACCACTGTGACTGGATCTTCCTCGGCGCCATGGAAGGCGACAAGGACGGCAACATGGCGCTTCCGCCGCGGATGCTGCACATGATCCTGCCCCGCAAGGACTACGAGATCGTCGAAGACTCGTGGAACGTGGTGGGCCTCAAGGGCACCGGCTCGAAGGACATCATCGTTCGCGACGCCTTCGTGCCGTCGTACCGCGTCATGGACGGCGACGAGGTGATCAACGGAACGGCGCAGAAGAACGCCGGCATGACCGAGACCCTGTTCAAGATGCCGTGGTCCACCATGTTCCCGCTCGGCATCTCCTCGGCCGTCGTCGGCATCGCCGAGGGCGCCCTCGCCGCGCACCTGGACTACCAGCGCGACCGCGTCGGCGCCCAGGGCACCGCGGTCAAGGACGATCCGTACGTGCTGTTCGCCATCGGCGAGGCCGCCGCCGACATCAACGCCGCGCGCCAGGAGCTGCTGGCCAACGTCGACAAGCATTGGGACATCGTCGAGTCCGGCAAGGAGGTCTCGTTCGAGGACCGTGCCGCCGGCCGTCGCACCCAGGTCCGCGCCGCGTGGCGGGCAGTCGCCGCCGTCGACCAGATCTTCGCGCGCTCGGGTGGCAACGCGATGCGCATGGACAAGCCGCTGCAGCGGTACTGGCGTGATGCCCACGTCGGTCTCGCGCACGCCATCCACGTGCCCAGCACCGTGTACCACGCTTCCGCGGTGAGCTCGCTCGGCCTCGACCCGGCCGACAACCTCAAGTCGATGATCTGACCGACCACCAATCTCGAAGAAGGACAACAAGAATGACCGACATCAAGGGACTTGGCTACGTCAAGGTCCAGACCAACGACATGGAGCGCTGGCGCAAGTTCGCGTTCGAGGTGCTCGGCTTCGCCGAGGGCAGCGGCCCGGACGAGAACGCCCTCTACCTCCGGATGGACGAGCGCGCCGCCCGCATGGTGGTCGTCCCCGGCGACACCGACGAGATCGTCACCATCGGCTGGGAGGTGCGTGACCGCGCCGCCATGCTCCGCGTGCAGCAGGCCGTCGAGGCCGCCGGCATCGCGGTCAAGCCGCTCTCGCTCGAGGAGGCCGACGCCCGCCGGGTCGAGGAGGTCATCACCTTCCAGGATCCGACCGGTGCGACCCTGGAGATCTTCCACGGCGCGGTCCTCGACCACAGCCCCGTGGTGACCCCGTTCGGTGCGAAGTTCGTCACCGGCGCGCAGGGCCTGGGCCACGTCGTGCTCCCGACCATGGACCCGAACGGCAGCTTCGACTTCTACACCGAGGTGCTCGGCTTCCTGCCGCGCGGCGCCTTCCGCATCCCGGCTCCGCCGGAGTTCGGTCCCATGCGCGTGCGCTTCATGGGCGTCAACGAGCGGCACCACAGCCTGGCGCTGTGCCCCGCTCCGCACGGCGGTGCCCCCGGCCTGGTGCACATCATGGTCGAGGTCGACACCCTGGACGCGGTCGGCCAGGCGCTGGACCGGGTCGTCAAGGACGGCTTCTCGGTCTCCTCGACCCTGGGTCGCCACACCAACGACAAGATGGTGTCCTTCTACGTCCGCGCTCCCGGTGGCTGGGATGTCGAGTTCGGCACCGAGGGCATGAAGGTAGACGAGAAGTACTACTCCGCGGAGGAGATCACCGCCGACAGCTACTGGGGCCACGACTGGTCCGGCAGCGAGCCCCTGGCGGCGATGTAGCAACAGCCGAACAACCTTCGCGCGCGGTTCCACCGCTCGCGTGCGCAGCAACGCACGCGAGCACCGGAGCCGCGCGCGAGGTGTATCCAGACCCGTTCAGGAAGGGAACCCGATGACCAGCAACACCAAGACGGTCCGGCCGCGGCCGGCCGTCGAGATCACGCAGTGGGACCACGAGGCCGACGTGGTGGTGGCCGGATACGGCGTCGCCGGCGCGTCCGCCGCCGTGGCCGCGGCCCAGGAGGGCGCCGACGTACTGGTGCTCGAACGCACCGGAGGTTGGGGTGGCGCGGCCGCGATGGCGGGCGGCTTCATCTACCTCGGCGGCGGCACCCCGCTCCAGAAGGCTTGTGGCTTCGAGGATTCCGTCGAGAGCATGAAGGCCTTCATGACCGCGGCGCTCGGCCCCGGCGTGGACGCCGAGAAGATCGACGCGTACTGCCAGGGCAGCGTCGACCACTACGGCTGGCTGGTCGAGTGCGGCGTGCCGTTCAAGGCGAGCTTCTGGGGCGAGCCCGGCTGGGAGCCGCCGGGCGACGACGGCCTGCAGTACACCGGCGGCGAGAACGCGGCCCCGTTCGCCGCGACCATCCCGCCCGCGCCGCGCGGTCACGTGCCGCAGATGGCCGACAAGCAGTCCGGCGGCGAGCGGGGCGGCGGCTACATGCTGATGAAGCCACTCACCGACACCGCGGCGGCCCTCGGTGTGCGCTCGCTCTACGACACCCGCGCTCAGACGCTGGTCACCGACGAGTCCGGCCGAGCCGTGGGCGTGGTGGCGACGCAGTACGGGAAGGAGGTCACGATCCGGGCCCACCGCGGCGTGGTGCTCGCGACCGGCAGCTTCGCCTACAACGACCGGATGGTCGAGGCATACGCGCCGCGGCTGGTCGGCCGGCCCGCCGCGTCGATCGAGGAGCACGACGGGCGCGCGATCCAGATGGCGCAGGCGCTCGGCGCCGACCTGGCGCACATGGACGCCACCGAGGTCGCGTTCTTCTGCGATCCCCAGCTGTTCGTCCGCGGAATCCTGGTCAACGGCCGAGGGCAGCGCTTCATCAACGAGGACACCTATCCCGGACGGGTCGGGCAGGCGACCCTGATCGAGAACCAGAACCAGGCGTTCCTGGTGATCGACGAGGCCGCGTACGAGGAGGCGTTGACCACCCCCACCGCCACGCCGTTCCTGCGGCATCAGCCGAGCTGGGTGTGCGAGACGGTCGAGGAACTCGAGGCGGAGATGGGCCTACCCGCCGGCACCCTGCAGTCGACCGTCGAGGTCTACAACCGGCACGCCGCGGGCGGCCAGGATCCGGTGCTCGGCAAGAAGCCGGAGTGGGTCAAACCGATCGGGTCGCCGGTCGCGGCGATCGACCTGCGCGGGTTCACCGGCGGGTTCACCCTCGGCGGGCTGCGCACCAGTGTCGACTCGGAGGTGCTGCACGTCTCCGGCGAGCCGATTCCCGGCCTGTTCGGCGCCGGCCGCTGCACCGCCGGCGTGTCCGCGGGCGGCTACGCGAGCGGTGCGTCGCTCGGCGACGGAAGTTTTTTCGGGCGGAGAGCGGGACGGAGCGCCGCCAAGGGCTGATCCCGCTGAGCGGTCGGTATCCGCAGGTCAACGAGGGGTTCTCGAGTCGATTCGTCGATTCGGGAACCCCTCGTTCCGTCGAGCGGGAGAAACCGACCCCGCGGTCGTGTGTGACAGACCACATTTTGCGTGATATCAATTAGGCGTATTCCTAATAGGAATACATCGGATCGGAAGCCCTCGCCGGTTCGACGCACAGCCTGCGAGCCCGGCCGCCTGGATCCCCCCTGATGGCCGCGCCGCCCTCACGTCCGGAGGATCGATGACAACTCAGCTCGAAGCCAACACCCCGACCGCGGTACTCGACCGCGTCTCGCTGGTCCTGGATGCCTTCGACGGTCCCGGGCGTCTGACGCTGGCGCAGATCGTGCGACGCACCGGCCTGCCGCGGTCCTCCGCGCACCGGATGCTCGAGCGCCTCGTTCAGCTGCGTTGGCTGCGTCGCGAGGGCCGCGACTACGAGCTGGGCATGCGACTGGTGGAACTCGGGTCGCTCGCGGTCCACCAGGACCGGTTGCACCGCGCGGCGCTGCCGTTCCTGCACGAACTGCACCGGGTCACCGGACACGTCGTGCACCTGGCCATCCTCGACGGACCCGACGTGGTGTACCTCGAGAAGATCGGCGGACGAATGGCCGCGGCCATCCCGACCCGCGTCGGCGGCCGCTACCCCGCGCACTGTACGGCGGTCGGCAAGGCCATCCTCGGCTTCAGCGGCGAGGACCAGCTCACCAGCTTCGACGCCGACCTGCTCGGCCGCAAGACGAAGTACTCCATTTCCACCGGCGCCCAGCTGCGCACGGAGCTGGCGAAGGTCCGTGCCCACGGCATCGCGTTCGAGCGCGAGGAATCGCTGCCCGGATTCGGTTGTGTCGCAGCGCCGATCGGCAACATCGGTGAGGCCGTTGCCGCCGTGTCGATCTGTGGGCCGATCGCACAGATGAAGCTCGATCACCGGCTCGCCGCACCGGTGCGGATGACCGCCCTCGGTATCTGGCGCAACGTCGAGGGCGGACCCGTCCGGGTGCAGCCGACGCTCCAGCAGCAGCCCCGCCCGCTGACCGGCGGCCCCGCGCGTCCCCGGCCCATCGCGCCCGCCCCGCTGCAGGATCTGCAGTACGCATGAGTGGCGACGCCGAGGTGGCGGCACTGCTCAAGGTGCTCGACGCCGGCTTCCCGAAGATCGAGAACATGACCGGGCCGGAGGCCCGCGCCGCTATCCGGTCGCGCTACCGGGCCCCCGCCGATCCCGAGCCGGTCGCACGCAGCGAAGAACGGCTGATCCCTGGCCTCGCCTCGGAGATTCCGGTTCGGATCTACTGGCCGACAACGGAATTCGATGGCGGTCCGGCCCCGGTCGTGGTGTTCGCGCACGGCGGCGGGTTCGTCTTCTGCGACCTCGACACCCACGACGGGATCTGCCGGGCGATGGCCAACGGCGTCGGTGCGATCGTGGTGTCGGTCGACTACCGGCTCGCCCCGGAGGCCGCTTGGCCGGCGGCCGCACAGGACGTGTACGCCGCGGTCGAGTGGGCGTCCGCGCACGCTGCCGAACTCGGCGGCGACCCAAGTCGACTGGTGGTCGCGGGCGACAGTGCGGGCGGCAACCTCGCCGCGGTCGTCGGGCTGATGTCCCGGGACCACGGCGGTCCGTCGATCGCCGCCCAGCTGCTGCTGTACCCGGTGATCGCCGCGGACTTCGAGACGGACTCCTACCGACAGTTCGGCAGCGGGTACTACAACACCCGTGCGGCCATGCAGTGGTACTGGGACCAGTACGTCCCGGTCGCCGACCGCGACCACCCGCACGCCTCACCGATCCGGGCGGAGCTGGCCGGGCTGCCGCCCGCCGTGGTGGTGACCGCCGGCTGCGATCCGCTCTGCACCGAGGGCGACGCATATGCCGATGCGCTTGCCGCGGCGGGTGTTCCGGTGACCCATCGTCGCTACGACGACGGCATCCACGGCTTCATGACACTGAGCGTGCTGACCCTCGCGGGACTCGCCCAGAAGCAGGCGTGGGCCGACCTGCGCGATCTGCTCGGATAGGCGTCAGTCGAGATCGGGGTTGTCGGCCTCGGTTTCCACCTCGACCTGACGCCAGACGCCGGGGGTGGGCTTCGGGAAGCCGGCGTCGTCCCCGTCCTGGACCTGGGCGAGGACGGCGGCGGCCTCGTCGATGTCGGCGATCAGCAGTTCCGCCAGTTCGCGCTCGGCGGCGTAGTAGCGCTCGGACCAGCGCAGCACGATCTTGGAGTAGGCCCAGGCCGGTTCCTTGTCCGCGCCCGCGGCGTCGGCCGCAGCGCGGCGCTCCATCTTCCTCGTGTACTCGATGTGCTCGCGCAGGATCTCCTTGAGCCGGTCCGGCTTGTTCAGATGGCCGAGCCAGATGCGCAGCATCACACCGTGTTTGAGCATCGGGGGGTCGATCGGGGCCTCGTTCGACCACTTTCGCACCGCGGCCGTGCCCGACTCGGTGATCTTGTAGAGTCGCCGGCCGCGGACGCCGTTGTCGTGCTGGACCCGGGAGGTGACGAACCCGTGCTTCTCGAGCTTCTTCAGTTCCGTGTAGACCTGGCTGAAGGACGGGCTCCAGTAGAAGAACTTGATGCTCCAGTCGGCCCACTTCTTGAGCTCGTAGCCGGAGAGTTCCTCCTCGAACGCGAGCATGCCGAGGACCGCCCAGCTCGTTGCGGGCAGGCTTGGTAGGTCAGACTCGGAGGCCGATTCGGTCGGTGCCACGCCGGAAGCCTAACAATTGGACAAGTGCCCGAGACAGGGTGAGCTACCACTGACCGGGACGGTGGATAGCGTGGCGCGCACCGGCAGCTGATCCTGGTAGTCGCCCGTTTCGTCAGGAGGAACCCATGAGTGCAGAGAACATCGCCGTCGCCGAGCAGGAGACCCTGTCCGCGCCCGACGCCGCCACCCTCAGAAAGGTGATGGGGCACTTCTGCACCGGAGTCGCGGTGATCGCCGCCCACGACGGCGAGCGTCCGCTCGGGTTCGCCTGCCAGTCCGTGGTGTCGGTGTCGCTGGAACCGCCGTACATCTCCTTCTGCCCGGCGAAGACCTCCACCAGCTGGCCGCTGCTCCGCGAGGCGGGCGAGCTGTGCATCAACATCCTCGCCCACGACCAGAAGGACGTGTGCTCGACCTTCGCGGTGAGCGGTGGCGACAAGTTCGCCCAGATCGACTGGAGCCCGGCGGGCAACGGTGCCCCCGCACTCGGTGGCTCGCTCGCCCGGATCGAGGCCACCGTCGAACTCGAGCACGACGCAGGCGATCACACCATCGTGCTGGCCCGGATCACCGCCCTGCACGCCGACCCCGACGGCCGGCCGCTGCTGTTCTTCAAGGGCGGCTTCGGCGGGTTCGCGGGCTAGCGGGCCATCTGCAGCGTCAGCCGCGCTGACGCTGCAGAGCGAGTTCGCGAAGGTCACGGCGTGAGGGCTTCCCGGACGCGATCCTCGGCATCTCGCTGAGCAGGACCACCTCCGCCGGGACCTTGTAGCCGGCGAGCAGGCTGCGGCAGTGCGCGAGCAGCTCGGTCTCCGACACCGAGTGGCCGGCTCGCGGCACCACGTACGCGATGCCGCGTTCGCCGAGCCGCTCGTCGGGCACGGCGATCACCGCCACCTCGCCGACGGCCGGGACTCGGCTGAGGGTCTGCTCCACCTCGGAGGGGTACACGTTGAACCCGCCGACGATGAACATGTCGCCGAGGCGATCGACGATCCGCAGATTGCCGCCCGCGTCGAGCACTCCGACGTCGCCGGTGTGCAGCCAGCCGTCCGCGTCAATCGCACTCGCGGTTGCCGCGTCGTCCTCGAAGTAGCCCGACATCACGTTGAACCCCCGCACCAGCACCTCGCCGGTGACGCCGTGATCGACGGTGGCGCCGGCCGCGTCGATCACCCGCACCTCCACGCCGGGGAGCGGCGGCGCCCCGAGTGCCGCGGCGCTGGTGTCGGCCGTCGGGTGCCGTGCCGACACCGTGCCTGCCGACTCGGTCAGGCCGTACCCCGTCACGATGAACGGGACCCCGAGCTCGGTGCTGATCCGATCGAGCAGGCCGGTGGAGACGGTCGTGGACCCCGTCACCGCGAGTCGCGGCGGGCGGTAGGCGTCGTTGGTGCCGTCGCTCAACGCGTCCATCAGGTCGGTGAACAGCGTCGGGGGGCCGGACAACACGGTGATCGACTCCTGGCCTATCAGGGTCAGCGCCGCGGCCGCGTCGAACACGTCGACCGCCACGTAGCAGCCGCCGCAGAGCAACGCGGCCAGCAATCCGGCGTTGAGACCCATCGAGTGCGACAGCGGCGTCACACCGAGGATCCGGTCGCCGGGGCCGATCTCGAGTCGTTCCGACAACGCGCGGTACATGCGAACCAGTTGGCCGTGGCGAAGCACCACGCCCTTGGGCCGCCCGGTCGACCCGGACGTCGACATGACGTAGGCGATGTCCTCGGGGGCGGGCGGGGCCGTGCGACCCGATGCCGACAGGTCAACGGGCCGCGGCTTCGCGGCGCACCCGAGGAATTGCGTCCAGCTCGTGATGTGGACATCCGGTTCGCGGTGGAAGTCGACGATCTGCCTGAGTTCGGGCAGCCCGACGACCGGACCGTCCGGGCCCGACACCCCGGCGGCCGCCCGGAGCATTGCTGCGTAGCCGGTGCCGAGGAAACCGTCGTCGACGAAGAGCATTCGGCTTCGGGTCCGGCTGAGTTGCCGCGCCGCTTCGGCGCCGCGAGCCCTGGTGTTGATCGGCACCACCACCGCGCCGATGGAGTGGGCGCCGAGGGCGACGACGGCCCACCGTGCGGAGTTCGGCGCCCACAGGGCGATTCGGTCACCCCTGCGTACGCCGCTGGCGGCCATCGCCATACCGGCGCGTGACGCGGCGGCGGCGAGCTGCTCGTAGGTCAGTCGCTCCCGGCCGTCCACGACGGCTTCCCGATCCGCATGGCTCCGGGCCGCCTCTATCAGCACCGCCCATACGGTGCCCGGTGTGATGTCGCCGACAGTCATATGGGAGGGACCGTACCCGACCGGGTGTGGGTGCGACACGGCCGTCGACGGCCTCCCGCTGGGCGGGAAGGGGGGATCCGTCGAAAGTCCCCTGTGGCTACCGTCACATGCTGAGACCACCCATCACTGTCCCCGGGAGAACCAGATGGCTTCAGCAGACGAAATCCGCTCCGCGGTCACGAAGTACCTCGCCGCGGTCGGCGACGGGACCTCGGCAGACGTTGCCGCGCTGTACGCGGAGGACGCCACCCTCGAGGATCCGGTCGGCACCGAGCCGAAGGTCGGCCGCGCGGCGATCCAGGAGTTCTACAGCGCGCTGGACGCGGTGAAGAACAAGACCGAGCTGCTCAGCCTGCGGGTCGCCGGCAACACCGCCGCCTTCCACTTCCGCGTCATCACCGAGGCCGGTGAGCAGACGATCACGGTCGAGCCGATCGACGTCATGACCTTCGACGACGAGGCCCGGATCACCAGCATGCGCGCCGTCTGGTCGCAGGAAGACATCAGCTTCAGCTGAGTCACAAGCAAGAGAGAGATTCAATGTCAGCTAGCGAACAGTCCTGGGATCACGAGGTCGATTTCCTGGTCGTCGGCAGCGGCTGCGGCGGCCTGACCGGCGCCCTCGCCGCGAAGGATCGTGGTCTGGACACCCTGGTCATCGAGAAGGCGGCCGTGTACGGCGGCACCACCGCGCTGTCCGGTGGCGGTGTCTGGGTGCCCAACAATCCGCTGCTGGTCCGGGAGGGACTCGGTGACTCGCGCGCCGACGTACGCACCTACCTGGACGCCGTGGTCGGCGACCGCGTGCCGTCGAAGAACCTCGACGCGTTCATCGACGAGGGCCCGAAGACGCTCGAGTTCCTGGAGAACTCCAGCAAGCACATGCGCTTTCAGTGGTGCACCGGCTACTCCGACTACCACCCCGAGCAGCCGGGTGGCAGACCTGCGGGCCGCACCATCGAGCCGCTGCCGGTGAACCTCAAGGAGCTCGGCGAGGACGAGGCGCTGCTGCGTCCGGCCGCCCTGGCCACGCCGCCCGGACTGTTCATAACCTCGAAGGACTTCGTCCAGCTCAACATGGTGACGCGGACCTGGAAGGCCAAGTGGACCGCGCTGCTCACCGGCATGCGCGCGGTCAAGGCCATCGTGCTCCGGCGCAACATGGACACGCTCGGTCGTGCGCTGATCGCCCGGCTCCGCCTGGCTCTCAAGGACGCCGGCGTCCCGCTGTGGCTGAACACGCCGCTGCAGTCGCTGGTCACCGACGAGTCCGGCGCCGTGGTCGGCGCGGTCGCCGAGAAGGGCGGCCGGGAGTTCCGCATCCGGGCGCGCAAGGGCGTGCTGCTGGCCAGCGGCGGGTTCGAGTACAACCTCGACATGCGCAAGCGCTACCTCCCCGAGGGTGGCAAGGACAACTTCAGCGCAGCCGCGGTAGAGAACACCGGCGACGGCATCATCGCCGGCGAGAAGCTCGGCGCGGCAGTCGATCTCATGGACGACGCCTGGTGGATGCCGTCGTTCCTCCGTCCCGACGGCATCAACCAGGTGCTGGTCTCGGAGCGGTCGATCCCGCGCTCGATCATCGTCGACCAGCACGGCAAGCGGTTCACGAACGAGGCGTCGCCGTATGTGACGTTCGTGCACCAGCAGCTGGCCGGTGGCCACGAGCCGACGTGGTTCGTCTTCGACCACAAGGCCAAGAACCGCTACCCCATCGGCGGCATCATGCCGGGTCAGAAGTTCCCGAAGTCGTGGCTCGACAGCGGCCTGATCCAGACCGCCGAGACCATCGAGGAACTCGCCGCCAAGATCGACGTCCCCGTGTCCGCGCTCGCCGATACGGTTCAGCGCTACAACGGTTTTGCGCGGGCGGGCCGGGACGAGGACTTCAACCGGGGCGTCAGCGCGTACGACAACTACTACGGTGACCCCTCGCTCCCCCAGCCCACGCTCGACGTTCTCGACAAGGGCCCCTACTACGCGCTGCGCGTGCGGGCCGGTGACCTGGGTACCAAGGGCGGGTTGGTCTACAACGAGAAGGCACAGGTGCTCCGCGCCGACGGCGTGGTCATCAGCGGCCTCTACGCAACCGGTAACACGTCGGCTGCGGTGATGGGCAATGACTATGCCGGCGCGGGCGCCACCATCGGCCCCGCGATGGTGTTCGGCTACATCGGCGCTCGGCACGCGGCCGAGGCCTAGCAGGAGGGTCTCTCATGCAGGAACTGAGCTGCGACAGCTGCGGAAACCGCGTGCTGGTCGAGAAGTACAGCCCCACCCATACGAGCGTGCAGTGGCTCGACGACGCGGAGTCGGCGTGCCCGGAATTCGCGCGCCGGGCGGCGCTGGGCGAGAGCAGCAAGTGGGTGCCCACCTGTGCCGCCCTGAAGGACTCCATCGAGCGGGCCGCGTTCGAGGGCGTGCTCGAGACCGACTCGCTGCGCAGCTACCCGGTGCCCGGCCAGCTGGTGTAGTCCAGTCCTGCCGACCGCAACCGGGGTGACCCGGTGTCACGTCCCATCGATTGTCGATACGGACGCGACACCGGGTCATCTGTCGTTTCCGGGCGGGCCGGGAAACGCCGTCACTGCCACGTCCGGCTATCGTCCCAGGAACTCCAGCGTCAGCCGCTCGAAGTCGGCCTTGCGCTCGATCTGGGCCCAGTGCCCGCACCGCGAGAACACGTGCAGTTCCGCGTTCGGCATCTGCCGGAACGGGAACAGGCTGCCCTCGTAGGGCAGCATCCGATCGTCACGGCGCCAGACGAGCAGCGTCTCCTGCCGCACCTGTGCGGCCCTGGCCCACAACTGCGGGCGGTCCGCGAAGCGCGGATCGGAGAACGTCTGAAAGATCTTGAAGGTGTTGGCGATTGCGCCCGGGGCGAGGGCGTTCGCCAGCCGCTGATCGATCAGTTCGTCCGTGACCACGGCGGGGTTGCCGACCATCGTGTCCACCCACGCGACCATGCCCTCCCGCGTAGGGTTCGCCAGGAACTCGAACAGTCGGCGTGATCCCTCGCTCACCGGCGGCGCGAAACTGTTGACCGCCAGACCGCCCGGACCCATGAGCACCATCCGGCGTACCCGCTCGGGGTGGGCGAGGGCGAACTCGGTACCGACGTTGCCGCCCATGGAGTTCCCGACGATGTCCACGCTGTCGATGTCGAGCTCGTCGAGGAAGTAGCGGATCGCGTCGGCCGCCACCCTCGGGTACACGTCGTTCCACTCCCGGGCCGGGCTGCGACCGAAACCCGGCATGTCGAGGACGATCGTGCGGAAGTGCTCCGCGAACACCGGGAAGTTGCCCGCGAAATTCGACCATCCGCTCACCCCCGGGCCGGAGCCGTGGAGCATCAGCAGCACCGGTCCGCTGCCGGCCTCGTGGTAGTGCAGCTCGTACTCGCCCCCCATCGTCCTGCTGGTGCTGTCGAAATCGAGAACGGCCGTCATGGGGCTCCTTCGGGTGGTGGGCGTCACAATGGTGCCCTCAACGTAGCCAGCCCACGTTGTGCGCGAGGCGATCTCGTTCCGCTCATCGGGAGACCCGGCGGCGGTCGCCGGTCCCCGTGCCCTACGCTGCCCGGCCCCCGCGTCGGGAGCGTGAACGGGCATGGTGACGACCGTCTCGTGGCGGGGGTGGCAGGACAGTGCTACACGCCCGATTTGCCCTCTAACCTCGAGATTTCGGGTCGAGACGAGGCGTGAATCGTTTCGATCTCCCGCTGGGCGGAACAACGCATGGTGCGAGATGCCTCCTGGGCATTGTGATGTCGATTACACATTCAGTCGGCAAGCAACTGGTGAATGTGAACACCCACCACATGCCCGGCTCGAACACCTCGTCGGTCTCCGACACCGAGTTCCGTGGATACACCCGAAAGGACCCGATGATGGTCGCTCCAGCAAACTCCGGATTGGCAGGCTCACCGCCGCAGGATCCGAACGCGCCGCAGCGGTGGACGCCGCGCCTGATCTTCTCCCTGGCCTCGATCGTGCTCGTGCTCGAGATGCTCGCGATCAGCTACATGATGATCTCGATGGCGCAGCCTGCGATCTCGACGCACTACCAGACCACGCAGGGCGCCTGGCTGCTGACGTCCTTCCTGCTCGTCGGCGCGGTCACCGCACCGTTGATCGGCAAGCTCGCCGACATGTACGGCAAGCGCAAGCTGCTACTGGCGTGCATCGCCGTCGCTGCGCTCGGCTCCCTCGTCTGCGCGGTCGCCTCGAGCTATGCGGTCATGATCGTCGGCCGGTCCCTGTCGGGCCTGCTGATCCCGTGCCTGTTCCTGAGCTACTCGCTGATTCGTGACGTGTTCCCCGCGAAGACGGTCGCTCTGGCCGTCAGCATCGCAACCAGCGGCATGGGCCTGATCGCCATCCCGGCGCCGTTCATCACCGGCTGGCTGATCGACAACCACGGCTTCCGGAGCATCTTCTGGTTCTTCGTCATCGGCCTCGTCGTGCTCGGCGCGATGATCACGATCAGCACCGACGAGTCCTCCGTCCGGTTGCGTTCGCGCCTCGACGTGCTCGGCGCGGTCCTGCTCGGCGCCGGCCTGGCGGGCATCCTGGTCGCGATCAGCTTCGGCCCCACCTGGGGCTGGAAGTCCGGCTCGACCCTCACCTACCTGTTCGGTGGCATCGCGCTGATCGTCGCGTGGCTGGTCACGGCCGGAACCGTCAAGGAGCCGCTGATCGACCTCAAGGTGCTGCGTCGCCGTCCGGTCATCCTCACCGCCGCCGCGGCCGGCTGTGTCTACGGCGTCAGCGGCCTGTACACGCTGCTGCTGCCGATGCTCGCCATGACGCCCGCGATCATGGGCCTCGGCTACGGATTCGGCGTCGACGCCGAGGGCTTCGCAATCTTCCAGGCACCGATCGGCGCCATGACCGTGATCGGTGGCCTGATCGTCGGCATCCTCGTCGGTCGTCGCTTCGCCAAGCCGCGCCCGCTGATGGCCATCGGCATGCTTTCCGCCGCTCTTGGCTGCGCCCTGACGGCGTACTCGCATGACAGCAAGCCGTCGCTGATCCTGTTCGCCGGCCTGGTCGGCCTTGGCATGGGCATGGGCTACGCGGCCGTGCCGAACCTGCTGATCGAGGCGGTGCCGCCGCAGCTGCAGGCGTCCACCGCGAGCATCGTCGGCGTCTTCCAGAGCGTCTTCCCCGCCATCCTTCCGGTCATCGCGTTCACCGTCATGAACAACTCGTACATCGCACCGATCCCGCCCGAGATGACGGGGGGCTTCGTGTTCTACACCGACAGCGGCTTCAAGGTGGCGTTCCTGATCGGCGCCGCTGCCGCGATCGCGGGCCTGGCGCTGGCGTTGCTGCTGCCGCGCAAGATCGAGCAGGCGACGGTGTCCGCCAGCCAGATCGCGGACCAGCCGGCGATGGTCACCGCCGACTGATCCACCACCGCCGCACACATGGGTGAAGGGACCCAGCGCTCGGTCAGACCGAATGCTGGGTCCCTTCACCCGTTGGTGGGCGCGGACTTGCCCACTGACCGGAACGGCATCTGGGAGCCGGGCGGCGGTAGTGGGACCGTTGTGGGTAAATCGGCGGGCTGAGGCACCGCTTCGTGAGACGGAGGTAGACGATGACATCTGACCTGAGTTACGAAGGCACTCTTCGGGAGATCTCCACCGAGCAGGGCGTCCTGCGCTACCACGAGGCAGGCGACGGCCCCCCGCTGCTGCTGCTGCACGGGTCCGGCCCCGGTGTCACCGGTTGGCGCAACTTCCGCGGCAACCTCGGGGTCTTCGCCGAGCACTTCCGTTGCCTGGTCCTCGAGTTCCCCGGCTTCGGCGTCAGCGATGACTTCGGCGGCCACCCGATGGTCACCGCCCTCGACGCGGTGGCGAAGTTCGTCGACGCGCTCGGGCTCGACAGCGTCGACATCATCGGCAACTCGATGGGCGGCGGCGTCGCCATCAACTACGCCATCGCCCGTCCCGACAAGGTGCGCCGGCTGGTGACCATCGGCGGCATCGGCAAGAACATCTTCAGCCCCGGCCCGGGCGAGGGCATCAAGCTGCTGCAGGAGTTCACCGAGGAGCCGAGCCGCGAGCGCCTGATCCAGTGGCTGCACTCGATGGTCTACGACCCGGCGATGGTGACCGACGAGCTGATCGAGGAGCGCTGGACGCAGGCCACCGATCCGGCCACCCTCGACAGCGCGCGCCGGATGTACAGCAAGGCGGCCTTCTCGATGATGGTCAAGGCGATGGAGGCCTCCGACGCACCGCCGCCGTGGGCGATGATGCACAAGGTGCAGGCGCCGACGCTGCTCACCTGGGGTCGCGACGACCGGGTCAGCCCGCTGGACATGGCGCTGATCCCGATGCGGACCATCCCGAACGCCGAGCTGCACGTGTTCCCGAACTGCGGGCACTGGGCCATGATCGAGCAGAAGGACGCCTTCGAGGCGGCCGTCCTGAGCTTCCTGCTCCGGAAGGCGTAGCACCTCCGCGCATACGTTGAACGGGGGTTCATGGCTCACATCCCGCCCGGGAATGAGCCATGAACCCCCGTTCAGTTCGTTGGCGGCGGGTTCGGTTCGGGCCGTATGTAGAGTGCACATGACTTCCAGTACGAGTGAGGCCACCGTGACAGATTCGATCGCCCGCCAACAGTCGCTCTACGTCCAGGACGGGATGTCCGACGAGGACATCGCGCGGCAGGCGGACCTCTACGGACCCCTCACCGACAGCGTTCGGGAGCTGATCGAGATCGCGCTGCTGACCGAGGTCGAGGACCCGGCAGACCTGCGCGCCGCGCAGGAGAACCTCGAGGCGGCCAAGCAGATCCTGCGCAAGCGCATCAACCCGGGGCCGTACGGCGTTCGCTGGGGTGCCTCCGGTCAGAAGCGGGCCTGGGGCAATGCCGCAGTCGGACTGCGCAATCCGATCGCGCCGCCACTGGTGCTCAATCACGATCCGGACGGTCGGGCGTGGTGCGACTTCCACCTGGGCTCGCAGTACGAGGGCCCCGCAGGGCTGACCCACGGCGGGGTGTCCGCGCTCATCCTCGACCAGGTCCTCGGTTCAGCCGCGGAGGCCGGCGGGGCCCCGGGCATGACCGGCACCCTCACCCTGCGGTACCGCCGGCCCACCCCGCTGGGTGCGCTGCACACCGAGGCCCGGATCGACCGCGTCGAGGGGGTCAAGACCATCGTGGTCGGCCACATCGCCGATGCCGACGGTGTCTGTGTGGAGGCCGAGGGGATCTTCATCCTGCCGAAGTGGGCGCGACAGCAGGATCCCTCGACGATAGGCGGGCCCGCGCCCGACGGCTTCTGACGTCGTCGCGCCGCACTCCCCTGGTCGCCGGTCGAATTCTCCCGCTCAGCGGTCGATTCCGGAACCGGCCGCATCACGGCGCCCTACCATCGGCCAAACCCGTATCGGAGGATGACCCGTGACCAGTCCCGATGTGCTCGCTCCCGCCTCGCTCGGCCCGTTGACCCTGCGCAACCGCATCATCAAGTCCGCGACCTTCGAGGGCCGGACACCGAACGCGCTGGTGACCGACGAGTTGATCGAGTTCCATCGTCGACCGGCCGCGGGTGGGGTCGGCATGTCCACCGTCGCCTACTGCGCGGTCGCGCCGGAGGGTCGCACCGAGTACGGCCAGCTGTGGATGCGTCCCGAGGTAGTTCCCGGGCTGCGCCGGCTGACCGACGCGATCCACGCCGAGGGGGCCGCGGCCTCCGCGCAGCTCGGGCACGCGGGGCCGGTCGCGAACCAGAAGTCCACCGGCTTGCCCGCCCTCGCTCCGTCGCGGTCGTTCAACCCGATGAGCATGAAGATGATTCGCAGCGCCACCGCCGAGGACATCGCCCGGATCACCGCCGCGCACGGCAATGCCGCGAAGCTCGCGGTCGAGGGCGGCTTCGACGCCGTCGAGATCCACTTCGGGCACAACTACTTCGCCAGTTCGTTCCTGAGCCCGAAACTCAACCACCGCAAGGACTCCTACGGCGGTTCGCTGGAGAACCGGGCCCGGATCGTGCTCGAGACGGCCCGCGCCGTCCGCGAGGCGGTGGGTGGCAAGATTGCGATCCTGGCCAAGCTGAACATGGACGACGGGGTGCCCGGTGGCTTCCGGGTCGACGAGGCGATCCAGGTGGCGCAGTGGCTCGAGGCCGACGGCAGCCTCGACGCGCTCGAGCTGACCATGGGTAGTTCGCTGCTCAACCCGATGTACCTGTTCAAGGGCGACGCGCCGATCCGCGAGTTCGCCGAGGCGATGCCGCAGCCGATCAAGCTCGGCGTGCAGCTGGTCGGCAGGAAGTTCATCCGCGAGTACCCGTACACGCCGCTGTTCATGCTCGAGCAGGCCCGCCTGATCCGCGCGGCGGTGTCCATGCCGCTGGTGCTGCTCGGCGGGGTCACGGACCGGGAGGGCATGGACACCGCGATGGCTGAAGGCTTCGAGTTCGTGGCCATGGCGCGCGCGCTGCTGCGCGAGCCGGACCTGGTCAACAAGATTGCCGCGGATCGGGGCACCCGATCGCTGTGCGACCACAACAACCGGTGCATGCCGACGATCTTCAGTGGCGCCCGCTGCGTCCTCGTCGAGCCCGCCTAGGAAGCCCGCCGGAAACGGATCACCCGTAGCGGGGTCCGTGACCGCGCCTGCCCGATAATGGCTGGGTGCGGTCACGGAAGAAGATCTTGAACGCCACGCTCGAGCTGATCGAGAGTGCCGGCTACGGGGGCGTCACCGTCGCGGCGGTGGCCCAGGGCGCGGGCGTCACGCGGCAGACCGTCTACTCGATCTTCGGTACGCGTGAGGAACTCGTCTCGCAGGCGGTCTCCGGGCTGGTCGTCCAGGTACTGGGGGACATCCGCGCCCGGCTGGACGCCGCCGACTCGGCCTTCGAGTACGTCGCCGAACTCATCGTCGCAGGCCGGGCCGCCGTCCGCGACCATCCGGTGCTGACCACCCTGCTCGAGGCGGAGCACGGCAACCCGCTGTTCGACGCGGGCATGATCGCGCGCGCCAGACCCATTGCCCGCGAACTGCTCTCGCCGCTCGGCGAGCGTGTTCCGAATCTTCAGCCGAGCCTCGACGACGTCGTCGAGATCGCGCTTCGCCTCGGCATCTCGGTCATCCTCTTCGAGGACGAAGCCGTCCGCACCGACGGAGATCTGCGCGCGTTCCTCGCCCGTTGGCTGCAACCGGCGATGACGCCCCGGTCCTAGGGCGCGGGGCCACGCCCGATCGCCAGTTCTTGACACATTTGGACACCAGTGTCTAGTTTTAGCTCGCTCTTGGGAGTGGGTCGGATCACTCCGCCTGCCTGACTCGTCTGGCTACCCGGCACATGCCGGGTGGCCAGACCGATCGTTCGTCGAGCTGATCGTGTCCGAGAAGTGGGGGAACTGCTGTGCCCGAGATCAACCGCCGGTCCTTTCTCTCCGGTGCCGCCGCCGCGGGAATAGCGTTGGCGACGCCGTGGACCGCCAAGGCCGCCAACGGGATTGCGGCCCGAGTCGGCACCGTTCCGGTGACCCGCGAGGAGCACCGGGTGATCGTGGTCGGATCGGGATTCGGCGGAGGTGTGTCGGCCCTGCGCCTGGCCGAGGCGGGCGTGCCGGTACTCGTGCTCGAACGTGGGATCCGTTGGCCCACAGGGCCGAACGCGGAGACGTTTCCGCATCCCACCTCGCCGGACAAGCGCATCCTCTGGTACCGGTCCGCACCACAGCTGTTCGGCACGCCGGTCGCCTTCGAGCCCTACGCCGGCCTGATCGAGGCGGTTCCGGGCGACAACATGACCGCGCTGTGCGCTGCGGGTGTCGGCGGCGGTTCACTGATCTATCAGGGCATGAGCCTGCAACCCTCGGAGGCCGTGTTCAACGCGCACCTCCCGCAGGAACTCGACTGGGCGACGATGGACCGGGTCCACTACCCCCGGGTTGCCCGCATGCTCCAGCTCGCCGTTGCGCCGGACGAACTCGTCGACAGCCCGAGTTACCGCGCGCCGCGCATCTTCGCGGAGAACGTGAAGCGCGCGGGGCTTCCGCTGTCGAAGATCCCGATGCCTATCGACTGGAACTTCGCCCTCGACGAGGTCCGCGGCCGCATGAAGCCCTCGTACACCAACGGCGACGGTGCGCTCGGCGTCAACAACGGCGGCAAGCACTCCGTCGACGTCACCTACCTCGCCGCGGCCGAAGCCACCGGCCGGGTCACGGTGCAGACCCTGCATCAGGTCACCGACGTCGAGCGGGCACCGGACGGACGGTGGACGGTCCACGTCGAACGGATCGACTCGGCGGGCAGGGTGCTCGAGAACAAGATCCTCACCACGAAGGCGCTGGTGATGGCTGCGGGCAGCCTGAACACCACCAAACTGCTGGTGCGCGCGGCGGCACACGGCCGGATCCCGGACCTGCCCGACGGTCTCGGTGAGGGCTGGGGCACCAACGCCGACCGCATCTACGTATGGACCAACCCCGAACGGGAGTTCGGCGCCACCCAGGGCGGGCCGGTCGTGTACGGCAGCTTGAACTGGGACGATCCGTCCAACGCCCACACCGTCATCCAGGCTTCGATTCCGTCGCTGTCCGTGGACGTGCGAAGCACCATGCTGGTCGGCTACGGCGTCAGCGACGGGCGCGGCAGGTTCGAGTACGACTCGGCCACCGACGCCGCGGTGCTGCGCTGGCCGAGGGAGGGCGACTGGGCCATTCAGAACGGACACATCGACCCGACGGTCCGTGCAATCGCCGGCCCGACGAGCGTGCTCACCGACACCAACGCGGTGTTCCCCTCGACGTGGCACCCGCTCGGTGGCGCATCCATGGGGTCGGTGTGTGACCTCGAGGGCCGCGTGCAGGGCCAGCCGGGGCTGTACGTGCTCGACGGCGCGCTCATGCCGGGCAACACCGCCGCGTGCAATCCGTCCTTGACGATCGCCGCGGTGACCGAGCGAGCGCTGGACCACATCGTCGCGCGTGATGTCGGCACGGTGATCTGACCCGCACACCGAGCACCTCGCCCCGACGAACCGAGCGGAAAGACACGCCATGACCAACTCCCCCCGACGCGTCCCCTGCACGTCCCGGTATCTGACGAAGCCTGCGGCAGTCGTGCTGATCGCTTGCGCCACAGCTGCATCCGTTCTCGCCGGGTCCGGCACGGCAGTCGCCGACGGGGACACGGACTTCTACTCCCCTCCGGTTCGCCTGAGTTCGATCCCGGGAGATGTTCTCCGCACGGAGGCGATGCCGTTGTTCGCCTCGGCCCCCGGCGGCGACGGAAGCTGGCCGGCCACGGCGCAGCGCGTCATGTACACCTCACGCCTGCAGGACGGCTCGCCGACCGCGGTGACGGGCACCTTCGTCGAGGGGAATCACCCGTGGCGCGGGACGGGGCCACGCCCGACCGTGGTCATCGCCCCCGGCACGGCCGGACAGGGTGACCAGTGTGCGATGTCGCGTGCCTTCGCCACGGGGATGTATGCGACCGCCGGTCCGCCGTCGCTGTCGGCCAACCAGGAAGCGGTTTCCGCGGGTGTGTGGACCGCGCTGGGTGCGCGAGTCTTCGTCACCGACTACATCGGGCTCGGCACCCCGGGCATCCACACCTACGCCAACCGGGTCGAGCAAGCACACGCCGTGCTCGACGCGGCGCGTGCCGCCAACAACCTCGGCGGCGGCGCGTCGACACCCATTGCGCTGTGGGGCTATTCGCAGGGCGGCGGCGCCACCGCCGCCGCGGCGGAACTGGCCGCCTCCTATGCCCCCGAACTGAATCTGAGGGGCACCTGGGCGGGCGGGCCGACCGCCGACCTGGAAAGGGTGCTGGCACAGATCGACGGAAATCTCATCGGCGGCGCCATCGGGTTCGCGATCAACGGGTTCGTCGCTCGCAATCCCGAACTCGGCAAGACAGTCCACGAACGCCTCACGCCCGAGGGACTGACAGTGCTCGGCGAGCTCGGCACCGAGTGCATCGCCGATGTCATGGCCCGCCAGCCGTTCCTGCGGACCGACGCGTACACCAGGAACGGTCGGTCGCTGCTCGACAACCTGCGCAGCGCGCCCGAGGCGATCCGAGTCCTCCGCGAGCAGCGGTTGGGCACTCTCGCGCCCAGCGCGCCGGTGCTGGTCACCAGTGGCCGCAACGACGACACCGTTCCGTACGGTCAGGCCCGCCAACTGGCCGTCGACTGGTGCGACCGAGGTGCCGGCGTCACCTTCCGTACCAACGACCTACCGCCCGTCGCGCCGGGCACGACCTTCGTCAACCACTTCGGACCCGAGCTCATCGACGGATTTCGCACGAACGGCGCGGTCTCGTACATTCTCGACCGGCTGAACGGCGTTCCGATCGGTCCGGGCTGCGAATTGACCTGACAGCCGGTTCCTACCGCGCGATCGGGCGCAGCACGATCTCGATCGGATGGGCGTCCCGCGCCGTCTCGACCGCCTGCCGGACGGCGACGGCCACCGTCTCCGGGGTGAGGAACTGGTCGGGGTCGTACTCGCCGCCCTCGGTCGCGACGATCGCCTGCTGCATGTCGGTGGCGATCCGGCCGGGGTGGACCGAGGTGACCCGCAGGGCCGGTTCCTCCTGACGCAGTGCGTCGCCGAACGCGCGCAACGCGAACTTGCTGGCCGCGTATGCGCCCCAGCCGGAGTTCGCACGCAGTCCCGCACCCGAATTGATCAGCACCACATGGCCGTTCGATTCGCGCAGGGCGGGCAGCAGCAGTCGGGTCAGCTCCGCCACCGCGAACACGTTGGCCTCGAACGTCCGACGCCACGTGTCGATGCCGGTCTCGGCGACGGTGCCCAGGTCCGCAACGCCTGCGTTGTGCACCAGCACGTCGAGCCGCTCGATCCCCGCGGCGGCGGCCGCAACCGCCGGGTAGTCGGTCAGGTCCACCGGCCACCCGCGGGACCCGGGCAACTCGGCCAGGATCGGTTGCAGCGCCGGGGAATTCCGGGCACCGAGCAGGAGGTCGTGGCCAGGCGCCAGTTCGCGGGCAATCGCGGCACCGAGGCCACGACTGGCCCCGGTGATCAGTGCAGTCGGTCGCATGCGTCGACCCTACGCATTCTCCTTGGCGAACGTCCGGGCCCCGATCGCGGCGAGCACCACCGCGAGCACCACGGTCACGGCGGTCCCGACGTACACGTCCGACGACCCGAAGTCGCCCCGGAACAGCGCGCGGGCCGCGTCGACGGTGTGCGAGAGCGGGTTGATCCGCGCCAGCGTCTGCAGCCATCCCGGGCCGAGGGTCATCGGCAGCAGGATGCCCGAGAGCAGCAGCAGCGGAACCGAAACCATGTTCAGCACCGAGGCCAGCGAATCCTCCGACCGGGTCGCCAGGGCCAGTGCGTACGAGGCCGAGGACATCCCGGCGGCGATGATCGCGACCAGAACGAGGGTGAGCACGAATCCGAGGACATTGGGACGCAGGTCGAACAGCAGCACCGCGACCAGCACCAGGATGGTCGCCTGCACCATCAGCACCACCATGTCCTTGAGCACCCGCCCGAGCAGCAGCGCGGACCGGCTGGCCGGCGTCACCCGTTGCCGCTCGATGATCCCGGCGCGCAGCTCGTAGACCATGGAGAAGCCCGCGAACATCGACCCGAACAGGCCGATCTGGATGATCAGACCGGGCGTGAACACCAGCCACGGATCGGTGCCCGCGCCGACCGAGCCGCTGACGCCCTCGAGCAGCGGGCCGAACAGCACCAGGTAGAGGATCGGCTGGCTCAGCCCGATCAGCACCCACAGTGGGTTCCGCAGGCTCGCCCGCAGGTGCGACCAGAAGATCAGGCCGGTCTCACGCGCCGTCGACGTGACGGGGAAGGTGTCGGTCAGTGTCATCCCTGGTCTCCATCCCTGAGCGACCGGCCGGTGACGGTGAGGAACACGTCGTCGAGACTCGGTCGTTTGACGGTCAGCGACCCGGGCACGATGCCGGCCGCCTGGAGTGCGTGCAGCAGCGGGACCACGGCGGCGTCGCCCTTCTCGACGGTCAGGTGCACGAGGTGACCCTCGGTGAGTTGGGAGCGGAGGTCGAGGGTGCCGTCGGCCACCTCGACCGCGCGGGCGGCCAGTTCGGGGGCGATCTCGAGGCTGATCACGTCGCCGGAGATGCGCCGCTTGAGCTCGTCCGGTGTCCCCTCGGCGACGATCTCGCCGTGGTCCATCACCAGGATCCGGTCACAGAGCGCGTCGGCCTCGTCCAGGTAGTGGGTGGTGAGCACGATCGTGGTGCCGCGCTCACGCAGTGACCGGATGTGGTCCCACAGGTTCGCCCTGCTCTGGGGGTCGAGGCCGGTGGTCGGCTCGTCGAGGTAGATGAGGTTGGGCTGGTGCACCAGTCCCAGCGCGATGTCGACGCGCCTGCGTTGACCGCCGGAGAGCTGCTTGCACTTGCGTCTGCCGAGTCCGTCCAGGTCGAGCGTGTGCAGCAGTCCCTCCGCGTTCGCGACGGCCGACCGTTTGCTCAATCCGAACAGCCTGGCCTGCAGGACCAGTTCGTCGATGACCAGTTCCTCGTCGTGCGTCGCACCGCCCTGCGCGACGTAGCCGATCCGGGACCGCACCAGCCGCGGGTCGCGCAACAGGTCTGCCCCGGAGACGACGGCGTCGCCCGCGGTGGGCTCGATCAGGGTGCTGATCATGCGGAGGGTGGTGGTCTTGCCCGCGCCGTTGGGCCCGAGGAGGCCGAGGATCTCGCCCTCCCGGACCTCGAAGTCGATGCCCTTGACGGCTTCGACCGGACCGGTCTTGGTGGCGAAGGTGCGCGCGAGACCCGTGACGCTGATCATGGCGGGGGTGCTCATGGGCTCACCCTAGGCAGGACCACCGACATCCGCTCGCCCGTACGAGTCGGGCGCGGTGGCGACGTTTCCCGCTGCACACACGCGACCCGGTCGCTCGGAGAAGAGACCGTCATCTGTCCGCAACATCGGCTCCAAGATCCGGAAATACCCGTACTCCATGATCGGTACCGGCCGAGCTTCACCGACCGAAGGAGCGTCGAACCGTGGGCGTGGGATCCGACACCACCAGCGTGGACACTCTGTGTGCCTACTGCGGGGTGGGGTGTGGCCTGGTCCTCGAGATCACCACCGACCCGGAGACCGGGCGCCGCCGGGCCGCGAAGTCGTCCGGCCGCAAGACCCATCCCACGAACTTCGGTCGGCTGTGCACGAAGGGCGCGACAACCGCCGACATGCTCGCCGGACCCGGTCGCATGGAGTCCGCCTACCTGCGGCCGGAACGTGGCGCCCCGATCGAGGCCGCCGACATGGACGCCGTCGTCACGGAGACAGCGCGGCGGTTGCGGGCGATCGTCGACGAGCACGGCCCCGACGCCGTCGCGCTGTACGTCTCGGGCCAGATGTCGCTCGAGGCTCAGTACCTGTCGAACAAGCTGGCCAAGGGCTTCATCGGCACCAACCAGATCGAGTCGAACTCGCGGCTGTGCATGGCGAGCGCCGGCACCGGGTACAAGCAGTCGCTCGGTGCGGACGGCCCGCCCGGGTCGTACCAGGATTTCGACCACGCCGACGTCTTCTTCGTGATCGGCGCGAACATGGCGGACTGTCACCCGATCCTCTTCCTGCGGATGATGGACCGAGTCAAGGCCGGCGCGAAGCTGATCGTCGTCGACCCCCGGCGCAGCGCGACCGCCGACAAGGCCGACCTGTTCCTGCAGATCGCGCCCGGCACGGACCTGGCACTGCTCAACGGACTGCTGCACCTGATCGCCGCGAACGGGTACACCGACCCCGACTTCATCGCCGAGTTCACCGAGGGCTGGGATGCGATGCCCGACTTCCTGGCCGAGTTCGGCCCGGACGACGTCAGCGAGATCACCGGCATTCCAGAAGCCGACATCCGTACCGCGGCACAGTGGATCGGCGAGGCCGGCAACTGGATGAGCTGCTGGACGATGGGGCTCAACCAGAGCACCCACGGCACCTGGAACACCAACGCCCTCTGCAACCTTCATCTGGCCACCGGCGCGATCTGCACACCCGGCAGCGGACCCTTCTCCCTCACCGGGCAGCCGAACGCGATGGGCGGCCGGGAAATGGGCTACATGGGACCGGGCCTCCCCGGTCAACGGGCCGTGACCTCCGACGCCGACCGGGAGTTCGTCGAGGACCACTGGAACATTCCGCGCGGGACCCTGCGCACCGAGATCGGCGGCGGCACGATCGACATGTTCTCCCGGATGGCCGGCGGCGAGATCAAGGCGTGCTGGATCATCTGCACCAATCCCGTTGCCACGGTGGCCAACCGCAAGACAGTCCTGGCCGGTCTGGAGGAGGCCGAGCTGGTGATCGCACAGGACGCGTTCCTCGAGACCGAAACCAACGACTACGCGGACATCCTGTTGCCCGCGGCGCTGTGGACCGAGTCGGACGGGGTGATGATCAACTCCGAACGCAACCTCACGCTGTTCCAGCAGGCGCTCGACCCGGTCGGGCAGTCCCTCCCGGACTGGCAGATCATCGCCCGGATCGCCTGCGAGATGGGCTACGCGGACGCCTTCACCTACGCGTCCGCGGAGGAGGTGTTCGAGGAGATCAAGCAATTCGCCAATCCGCGAACGGGATACGACCTGCGTGGTGTCAGCTACGAGCGGCTGCGGCAGACCCCGATCCAATGGCCGTGCCCACCCGGATCGGAGTCCGACACCGGCCGGTACCCGATCCGCTACCTCAACGACGGTGTGAGCCAACAACTTCTCGTCCGCGAGGACGGCACCACCCCGCGGCTGGCGTTCCCTACGCCGAGCGGGCGCGCCGTGTTCTTCGCCCGACCGCACATGCTGCCCGCCGAGATGCCCGACGACGACTACCCGTTCCTGCTGGGCACCGGCCGGCTCGCGCACCAGTGGCACACCATGACCAAGACCGGCAAGGTCGCCAAGCTGAACAAGCTCAACCCCGGTCCGTTCGTCGAGATCCACCCCGACGACGCGCGGCGCCTCGACGTCGCGGACGACGATCGGATCGAAGTGGCGTCGCGCCGTGGCCGTGCCGTCCTGCCCGCCGTCGTCTCCGACCGCGTGCGACCGGGAAACTGCTTCGCCCCGTTCCACTGGAACGACGCCTTCGGCGAGTACCTCGCCATCAACGCCGTCACCAACGACGCCATCGACCCGGTGTCCCAGCAACCCGAATTCAAGGCCTGCGCAGTCACTCTCACCAAGGTTGCCGCCACCGACGAACCGACCACCGACACCGCGGAAGCACCGGCCGCACCGGCCACCCCCGCCGCGCGACCCTCGACGCAGGAGATCAGCGTGTCCCAACTCGACACCCTCGCCGACCTCCTCGGCGTGGCCGACGAGCCCGCCCTCGAGCTGGGCCAGGTTCAGCGCCGCTACCTCGCCGGACTGCTCGCGGCGCTACGGACCGACGCCGGCCGCAATGCCCCCGGAGTCCCGGCGCTGCCCGCGGGCGCCCCGTTCGATCCCGACAGCCGCGCGTGGGTGGACGGCGTCCTGGCCGGCCTGTTCTCCCGCAGCCCGATCCCCGGCGGCGGCGTCCCCGTCGCGCTGACCGACACCGTTCTCGCCTCCGGGCCCGTCGGTCCGGAACCGAACGGCGCTACCGCCGGTGGGCGCGCACCGATCGTGGTGCTCTGGGCATCGCAGACCGGCAACGCCGAGGAGTTCGCGACCACCTGCGCCGCCTCGCTCACGGAGTCGGGAATACCGGCCGTGCTGCGCGGCATGGACGAGTTCCCCGCCGCGGATCTGGCCGGCACACGGGAGCTGCTGGTGATCACCAGCACCTACGGGGACGGCGATGCGCCGGACAACGGCGCGGATCTGTGGGACGCGCTGTCCGGTGACGACGCGCCGCAGCTCGCCGCCACCCGCTACGCCGTACTCGCGTTCGGCGATTCCAATTACGACGACTTCTGCGGTCACGGGCGCACACTCGACGCCCGGCTGACCGAACTCGGCGCCACCCGCATTCTCGACCGGGTCGACTGCGAGCCCGACTACGACGACGACGCCGCCACGTGGCTGACGGCCGTCACCGAGGCGCTGCTGGCGAGCCCCGCCCTGATCGGTTCGGGTCCCGGCGGCGCGCCGTCCTCGGCGTCGACCACCGTCGTCTCACCGCCGGCACCCGCAGCGGAGTCATCGGCCGACCGAACGCAGTACGGCAAGAAGTCGCCACTGATCACCTCCCTGACGCGCAATGTCACGCTGTCGCTGCCCGGATCGACGAAAGACGTGCGGCAGTTCGGTTTTCACCTGCCCGAAGCCACCCTCGACTACGAGGCCGGTGACGCGCTCGGTGTCTGGCCGCGCAACAGCACGCCCTTCGTCGACGACTGGCTCACCGCCACCGGCCTCGACGGCGACGCGGCGGTAGAACTCGCCGATGACGGCCCGATGCCCTTGCGACGCGCACTCGTCGAACGCCTCGAGATCACCCGCATCACCGCCGACCTGCTTCGCTTCGTCCACGAACACACGCGCGACGACGACCTCGCCGATCTGATGAAACCGGAGAACAAGTCGCTCCTCGACGACTGGTCGTGGGGACGTCAATCCCTCGACCTGCTCGACCGGTCGCCCGTCCGCGCCTCCGTCGACGAATGGCTCGCCGTCCTCAAACCCCTTGCGCCGCGGCTGTACTCCATCTCGTCCAGCCCGAAGGAGAACCCCCGCGAGGTGCAGTTGACGGTCTCGGCGGTCCGCTACAACGTCGTCGGTGTCCCGCGGCGCGGGGTGTGCTCGACCTACCTCGCCGACCACGCCGAGAACGACGACATCGGCATCTTCGTGCAGAAGTCCCGCCACTTCCGGCCCCCGGCCGATTCCGAGACCCCGATGATCATGGTCGGGCCGGGCACCGGCATCGCACCGTTCCGTGCCTTCCTGCACGAACGACGCGCGCTGGGGCACACCGGACCGAACTGGCTGTTCTTCGGCGAACAGCACGCCGCCACCGACTTCTACTACCGCGAGGAGATCGAAGAACTCCGCGAGGACGGCTTTCTCACCGAGCTCGACGTGGCGTTCTCCCGCGATCAGTCCGAGAAGATCTACGTCCAGGACCGGATGCGGGAACGGGGCGCGCTGCTCTGGGAGTGGTTGCAGAACGGCGCGCATTTCTACGTCTGCGGCGACGCGAACCGGATGGCCAGGGACGTCGACGAGGCGCTCTGCGGCGTCGTCGCCCAGCACGGCAGACTGGCGCCCCGCAGCGCCGTGGCCTACGTCAAGGCGCTCGCCGCCGAGAAGCGCTACGTGCGAGACGTCTACTGACAGGCGACCGAACCAGACCGTGGGTAGTCTCGGTCCGTCAGCACTGCCAGTTGGCCAGTAGGAGGGTTCGCAATGCGCCTGTCCACCCGCAACCAGCTCGCCGGAACCGTCACCGAGGTGACCGTCGGCGCCGTGATGGCGACGGTGAAGGTCCGACTCGACGGGGGCGACCAGATCGTGACGGCCTCGATCACCAAGGAGGCCGTCGAGGAACTCGGCCTGGCCGTCGGCACCCCGACCACCGTCCTGGTGAAGTCGACGGAGGTCATGCTCGCGGTCGACTGACGGGGACACGCGTCGTCGTAAGCCTGTGTTGCGGCCCGTTGTGTTCCTAGACTGGACCTGCGGTGCGACGCACGTCACTTGCTGCGTCCTCCGTCGACGCCGAGGAGAGCCGTGGCCGGACAGGACGAGTTCGAGCAAGCGGTGTTCAACCACGTCATCGCCGGGGCGGGAAGCGCCGACCTTGTGCTCCCATATTGCGTTCTCGCGGAACACAATTCCCGTCTTTCCGGGGCCGTGGATCGGGCACCGCCTGGGCCACGTTCGGCGGAGCGGTACAACGTCAGCTACATTCTAGTTACGAGACTGGTGCCACCTCGGTGCCACGGACGCGGTCGTCGAGACGACCCGGCCGGGCAGCCGATCAGGAAGGAAGTCGCGAGCTATGGGATCTGGCAAGGACAAGGACAAGAAGGCGAGCCCCGAACCCGAGGCGAAGCCGCTGGCGGTCGGGGACCAGGTGGTGACGAGCGCCGATTCGGTCCTGCCGGACGGCGAGGCCTCCGAGCAGCCGGGGGTGATCGTCGACGACTTCGCGGCCACCCTGGTGGGTGAGGACGCCGACTACGGCCGGGACTGGGCGCACGCGCGACGGTGGGCGATCAAGCTCGACGACGGGCGACTGGTGTTCCGCTCCTCGGACGAGGTCGCCCGCCAAGCGGGGTGACCCGCGGCGCGATCCCGCCGCGCGGCACCCCGCCGGGCGGCGGAACGCGCGGCGGGGACGCAGACTAGGGGAATGCCCGCCGACCCCGGATTCATCCCGACGCAACTCGCGGCACGCGCCGCGTACCTGCTGCGGGGCAACGACCTGGGCACGATGACGAGCGCCGCGCCACGGCTGTACCCGCACATGTGGAGCTGGGACGCCGCCTTCGTCGCGGTCGGGCTGGCCCCGCTCAGCGTCGAGCGGGCCGTCGTCGAACTCGACACCCTGCTCGGCGCCCAGTGGAGAAACGGGATGATCCCGCACATCGTCTTCGCGAGCGGGGTCGACGGCTACTTCCCCGGTCCGGACCGCTGGGCTTGTTCCGAGTTGGCCGCCGCGGCGCCCGCCTCGCCTCGGACCTCCGGCATCACCCAGCCGCCCGTGCACGCGATCGCCGTGCAGCGCATCCTCGACCACTCGCGTCGGCACGGCCGCAGCACCCGCGCGGTCGCCGAGGAGTTCCTCGACCGCCGCTGGCCTGACCTGGTGCGCTGGCATCGGTGGCTGGCCGAGGCCCGCGATCCGAACCAGTCGGGCCGGCTGACGCTCTACCACGGCTGGGAATCGGGCATGGACAACTCGCCGCGGTGGGACGCCGCGTACGCCAATGTCGTTGCGGGGCCGGTCCCGGCGTATCGACGCGAGGACACCGCCGTCGTCCTCGACCCCACACAGCGGCCGACCGACGGCGAGTACGACCGGTACCTGTGGCTGCTCGAGCAGATGAAGGCGGTCCGTTACGACGACGCGAAACTCGTCGGCGAGATGAGCTTCGCCGTCGAGGACGTCTTCGTCACTGCGATCTTCTCGCTCGCCTGCGAGGTGCTCGCGACCATCGGGGAGGAGCACGCGTCGCCGCGTGCTGACGTGCGCGACCTGCACGAGTGGGCCGCCCGCTTCCGTGCAGGCGTCGTCGCGACCACCGATCCGCGCTCCGGCGCGGCCCGGGACTTCGACCTGCGAACGGGCCGCTGGATCGGCACCGAGACGCTGGCGATGTTCGCACCGCTGCTCTGCGGCGGCCTCGACCGCGAGACCGAACGCGCCCTCGTCCGGACCTTCGAGGGTCCGCGTTTCTGCGGCCATCCGGACCTGCGGTACGCGGTGCCCCCCTCGACATCGCCGGTGTCCGGCGACTTCCGGCCACGCGAGTACTGGCGCGGGCCGGTGTGGCCGGTGATGACGTGGCTGTTCTCCTGGGTGTTCGCCCGGCGCGGTTGGGCCGAGCGGGCACGGCACCTGCGCAGCGAGGGGCTGCGCCAGGCCAGTGACGGCAGCTTCGCCGAGTACTACGAGCCGTTCACCGGCGAACCGCTCGGCAGCATGCAGCAGTCGTGGACGGCGGCCTCGGTCCTCGACTGGCTCGGGTGAACCGGCACCACCGTGACTGCCCGAACCGTCAATTCGTCCGCTGGGCGGGACGCGGGGTTCGCCGAGACCCGCGCGTCCGGTCAGGTATGACCTAGACCACATCGGCAGCAGCAGCGGCGAAGGAGCAGGAAGTGCGTTTCACTTACGCGGAGTCCATGATCGACCCGGATTTCTACGTGCCACTCGCGCGGGCGGCAGAGGAAGCCGGCTTCCACGGCATGTCCATCGCGGACAGCGTGTGCTACCCCAAGGAATCCGACTCGGTCTACCCCTACACGCCGGACGGAAGCCGGGAATTCCTCGAGAACAAGCCGTTCGTGGAGGCGTTCGTCCTCGCCACCGCCCTCGGCGTGGCGACGACCACGCTGCGCTTCACCACCTTCGTGCTCAAGCTGCCGATCCGCCCCCCGGTCCTGGTCGCCAAGCAGGCCAGCTCCATCGCCCGCCTGACGAACAACAGGCTGAGCCTCGGCGTCGGCCTGAGTCCGTGGCCGGACGACTTCGAGGTCATGGGGGTGCCGTGGGAGCGGCGGGGCAAGCGGACGAACGAGGCGATCGACATCCTGCGCGGTCTGGTGAGCGGCGAGTACTTCGAGTACCACGGCGAGGTCTACGACCTGCCCGCCATCAAGTTGAACCCGGTGCCCAGTGAGCCCATCCCGATCCTCGTCGGTGGACACAGCGACGCGGCACTGCGGCGGGCGGTGGTGCGTGGTGACGGCTGGATGCACGCCGGTGGCGGCGACGAGGAACTCGACGGCCTGCTCGCCAAGCTGCAGCGGATTCGGCAGGAGGAGGGTAAGGCCAACAGCCCCTTCGAGATCCACGTGATCTCGCCGGAGGCCTACACGCTCGACGGGATCAAGCGCCTCGAGGACAAGGGCGTCACGGACGTGATCGTCGGGTTCCGCGACCCCTACGGCATGGGCCTGGACACCGAACCGCTGGCGGACAAGGTCGCGGCCCTGACGAACTACGCCGAGTCTGTGATAGCCAAGAGTGCGTGACCGTCGGGCGTGGCCCTCGACGCGGCTCGGCGCAAGTTCATGCGCAGTTTCGTTGCCGCGAAACAGGTATCGGTTTAGTCTCGGGCGATGACGTCCCCGCGCCGTGCTCTTGCCCGAAAAGTGACCCGACTCGCCCCGCTGCTGCTGGCGGGTGCCTTCGTCCTCGGCGTGCCCGGGGTGGCAGGCGCGGAGCCGGTGCGGGGTCCGGACGTCGCGTCCTGGCAGCACCCGGGCGGGTCGGGGATCGACTGGTTCGCGGTCCGCCGGGCCGGTCACGACTTCGCGATGGTCAAGGCGACCGAGGGACTGAGCTACGTCAACCCGTACTTCATCCAGGACGGTATCGGCATGCGGGCCGCCGGGGTCGTCCGCGGCGCCTACCACTACGCCGACGTCCGGCAGTCGCCCGAGGCGCAGGCCGCGTTCTTCGCCAGCACCTCGTTCCCGATCGTCAGCGGCGGACTGCCGCCGGTGCTCGACCTCGAGGACGCCAAGGGCCTGCCGCCGGCGGCGGTCATCGACTGGACCCACCGCTTCCTCAACTCGGTGCAGGCGCTGACCGGCCGTCAGCCGATCATCTACACGTACCCGAACTTCTGGCGTACGGCGATGGCCAACACCAACCAGTTCGCCAACTACCCGCTCTGGATCGCCGATTACAACGGTCAGAACGCGCCCGGCCCGCTGCCCGGCGGCTGGCGCGATTGGACGTTCTGGCAGTACACCAGCACCGGCCAGATTCCCGGCGTAAACGGCAACGTGGACCTCAACATCTACAGCGGCAGGCTGGGGTCGATCCAGAACTTCTCGAATCCGTTCGGTAGCTGACCGACCGGGCGGGGCGCTGAGCCCGCCCGGCGTACGCTTCGGAGGGTGCTGAGGCGCGAGGCCGTCTGGGAGAACATGCGCGGCGCACTGTGGGTGCTGCCCACGATCGCCGTGGTGGTCGCATTGGTGCTCGGGTCGGCGCTGTCCACGGTGAATCCGCGGCCGGGCAGCTGGCTGAACCGACTGGCCTTCCAGGGCACGCCCGACGACGCCCGCACCCTGCTGATCGGGATCTCCGCCACCATGATCACCGTCGTCGCGCTGATCCTCGGTCTCACGGTCGTCGCGTTGCAGCTGTCCTCGACGCAGTTCTCGCCGAGGATCCTGCGGAACTTCCTGCGCGACCGCTCGAACCAGCTGGTGCTCAGCGTCTTCGTCGCCACCTTCGCTTACAGCATCGCCGGCCTGTACACGGTCGGCGTCTCCGCGGGCAACCGGACCGGCGACTACCCGCGACTGGCGGTGAGCTGGGCGCTCGTGCTGCTGTTCCTTAGCCTGGCAGCGCTGGTGTACGAGATCCACCACCTGACGCACTCGCTGCAGATCGACGAGATCATGCGCACCGTGGAGCGGGGCACGCGGGAGGTGGTGCGCCGTGGCCTGCCCGAGGTGTCGCACGCGGCCCTGCCCGAGGTGCCGGGATCGGCGACCGCGGTCGTGTCCGCCCACACCGGCTACGTGCAGACCATGCACCCCGACGCGGTGGTCTCGGTCGCCGCGCGGCGCGCGGTCACCGTCCGGATGGCCGCGCGGGTCGGCGACCACGTCACCGCGGGAGCCACCCCACTCGCGTGGGTCTGGAGCCGATCCGGCCCGGCCGCTGTGACCTCCCCCGGCGTTCCGCTCGCCGCGCGGGAGGAGCTCGGTCGCGCCGTCGACCAGGCCGTACGCATCGGATTCGAGCGCACCCTCGAGCAGGACGCGGCTTTCGGGCTGCGCCAGCTCGTCGACGTGGCGTCGAAGGCGTTGTCGCCGGCCGTCAACGACCCGTACACGGCGGTGCAGGCGGTCGACCACCTGAGCGCGATCATGGTCTCGCTGGCCCGTCGCGAACTCGGCCCGCTGGTCCTGTCCGCCGGCCCGGGCGGCGACACCGTCGGCGTGCCCGCCTACACCTTCGCCGAGTACCTGGATCTGTCCTGCGCCCAGATCCGGCGCTACGGTGCGCGGGAACCGACCGTGCTGCTCGCGCTCGTGCGGCTGCTGCGCGACTGCGCGGCCGTGACATCGGACGAGGGCCGCCGCGCGACCATCGGGCGGCAACTCGACCTGCTCGAGCAGGACGGGACCCGCGAGATCGTGCAGTCGGCCGACCTGACCGCCGTCATCGACGCGGCCGCGGCCCTGCGGCGGGAGCTGGCACCCGGGGCGACTCGCTAGAGGACCTGGGAGAGGAAGGCTTGCAGCCGGTCGGTCTGCGGGTCGTCGAACACCGCGTCCGGCTTGCCCGTCTCCACGACCACCCCGCGGTCCATGAAGACCACGGTGTCGGAAACCGTTCGGGCGAAACCCATCTCGTGAGTCACCACGATCATCGACATACCGGTGGCGGCCAGGTCGGCCATCAGCGCGAGCACGCCCTTGACCAGCTCCGGGTCCAGCGCCGAGGTGGCCTCGTCGAAGAACATGATCTCCGGCTTCATCGCCAGCGCGCGGGCGATCGCCACTCGCTGTTGCTGCCCGCCGGACAGGTTCGCGGGCCGCGACTCGGCCTTCTGCCGCAACCCGACCAGCTCGAGCTGCTCGAGCGCCGCCTCGCGGGCCTGCTCCTTGGACAGCCCGCGAAGCTTGCGGGGACCGAGCGCGACGTTGTCGAGCACGGTGCGGTGCGGGAACAGGTTGAAGTGCTGGAACACCATGCCGATTCGCTGCCGCAGCTTGTCGGGGTTGTCGGTCAGCACCGACCGCCCGTCGATGAGGATGTCGCCCTGTTCGGGCTCGTGCAGGCGGTTGAGCACCCGCAGCAGGGTCGACTTGCCGGACCCGGACGGCCCGATCACCGAGGTGGTCGCGCCGGCGTCGACGTGGATGTCGACCCCGCGCAACACTTTGTTCTTCCCGAACGACAGGTGCAGGTCGGTGCCGGTGAGCGAACCGGACGTGACGGCAGTGGTCACCGCTATCCCCTCTCCACGACGATGGCTTGTTCGAGCGGATCGAGCGTGCCCGAGGTGTCCGCCTTGCCGGTCCGCAGCCGCTTGTCGATGTAGTTCACCAGGTGGGTCAGCGGAATGGTCAGCACCAGGTAGAACAGGCCGGCCGCGACCAGCGGCGAGAGGTTGCCGGTCTGGGCGTTCAGATCGCGCCCCACGGCGAACAGCTCACGCTGCGTCGCGAGCAGACCGAGGAAGTAGATCAGCGAGGAGTCCTTGATCAGCGAGATGAACTGGTTCATCAACGCGGGCAGCACCCGCCGCACGCCCTGCGGGATCACCACCAGGTTCATCGCCCGCCGGTGGCTGAACCCGATCGCCCGCGCGGCCTCGAGCTGACCCGGTTCCACGCTCTGGATGCCGGAACGGAAGATCTCGCCGATGTACGCCGCCGCCAGCAACGCCAGCGCCGCCGCACCGAGCCAGTACGGATTGTTGCCGGTCAGGCCCTTGACCACCGGTCCGACGCCGAGCCCGACGATGAGGATGATGACCACGGCGGGCAGGCCGCGGAAGACGTCGGTGTAGACCCGGGCGGGCCAGCGCAGCCACCGCGTGCGGGAGATGCCCGCGACCGCCAGCAGCATGCCGAGCACCGTGCCGGCCACCCCGGAGGTGAGGGCGAGGATCACCGTGTTCGGCAGGCCGGTCTTGAACAGGTCGGGGATCGCCTTGCGGTAGAGATCCCAGTCGAAGAAGGTGTCGCCGAGCTGCGCGAGCGTCGACTTCTGTTCCGCCTGTTCGCCGGTCGGGTTCTGCTGGGCGTTCTGGGCGGCGATCGCCGCGAAGTCGGGCAGCTGGGGCGCCGGCGCGGCCTTGCTGCCGGGTTTCCAGCCGGTGGGCAGCTGCCGCGGCACCCAGTCCGAGTACAGCCGCGACCAGGTGCCGTCCGCGATCACCGCGTCTAGCCCGGAGTTGAGTGCGTCGATGAGCGGCTGGTTGCCCTTGTTCACCGCCCAGCCCACGAAGTTGTTGAGGCTGAAGGTGTTCTGCACGATGGCGGTGCCGTCGCCCGGCTTGATAGCGCCCTCGGCCTGTTGAGACGGGGCCACCCAGGCGTCGATCTGTCCCGACTTCAGGTTCGCGTACGCGGTGTTGTAGTCGGGGAACTTCACCGGGTCGAGCTTCAGGGTGTTGACGACGTAGTCGTCCTGCACGGTGCCCTGCACCACCCCGATGCGGGTGCCGGCGTTGAGGTCGGCGAAGCCCTTGACGGTGCCGCCGTTGGGGGCGACCAGGGAGAAGTAGCCGAAGTCGTAGCCGTTGGTGAAGCCGACCGTCTTGCGGCGCTCGTCGGTGGTGGTGATCGAGGACGAACCGACGTCGAAGCGCTTGTTCGCGACCTGGGACAGCAGGCCGGCGAACTCGGTGCCGGAGAAGTCGATCTGCAGGCCCAACTTGTCCGCGATCGCCCGCAGCAGTTCGTTGTCGAAGCCGGTGAAGGTGCCGGAGGAGTTGACGCAGATGCTCGGCGGGGCGTCGGACAGGGTCCCGACGCTGAGCTTGCCCGGGGTGGCCAGGCCGAGGGCGCCGACGTCGATCTGGTCGAGGGGCTTGGTCGTCGCGGTGGTGTACCGGTCCTCCCCCGCGGCGGCCGCGGCCGCGTCCAGGTTCGTCGGCACCGCCGCCGCGCTGCCGACACCGGGCGGCGAGCACAGGTCGGTGGCCGAGGTGGCCGAGTCGTCGCCACCGCACCCGGTCAGCGTCAACGCGAGCAGCGCCAGCAGGGCGACGAGCACCCGACCCTTCACGACATGTGGACGAACCATGCAGAAGAGCCTAGCGGCGCCAGGGGCCGGGACCGGGGAACCGTTTCGGTTCGGTGAAGGCTGGTCAGGCCAGGCCCTCGATCGGCTCGGGCAGCCGGTCCGCGCGCCAGCGCAGCGCCTCGTGGACCGTCGAGAGGTCGTAGTCGGGCCCGCCGGTGCCGACGGTGAACAGGGTGACGCCCGCGTCGAGGAAGTCCTCTGCGGCCTCCGGGCCGGGCCAGGCGACCGACCGCTCGATCCGCGCGGGTTCGCGGCCGACGGCCGCGCAGTGGTCGGCCAGCACCCCCGACTTGTGTCGCAACGCCTCGAGGTCGGCGAAGCTGTGCCACACGTCCGCGTACTCGGCGACAAGGCGCAGCGTCTTCCGTTCGCCGCCGCCGCCGATGAGGATCGGGATGTGCCGGGTCGGCGCCGGGTTGAGCTTGCCGAGCCGCGCCGAGATCCGGGACAGGTTCTCGGCGAGCAGCTTCAGGCGGTGCCCCGCGGTGCCGAACGGGTAGCCGTACTCGTCGTAGTCCTTCTCGAACCAGCCGGCCCCGATGCCGAGGATGAGCCGCCCCCCGCTGATGTGGTCGACCGTGCGGGCCATGTCCGCGAGCAGGTCCGGGTTCCGGTAGCCGCCGCCGCTGACCAGCGCGCCGATCTCCACCCGCTCGGTCTGCTCGGCAAAGGCTCCGAGCATCGTCCAGCACTCGAAGTGGGCGCCGTTCGGGTCGCCGTAGAGCGGATAGAAGTGGTCCCAGGTGAAGACGATGTCGACTCCCGCCTCCTCGGACCGCAGCACCGCGTCGCGGATCAGGCGGTAGTCGGGCGCGTGTTGGGGCTGGAGCTGGACGCCGATGCGAAATCCGTGGGTCATCTGCACTCCTTGACTCGTCGAGGAAGGCCGGATCCCACGGTAGTCCGTGAGGGGTCGACCCCGCAGTCCTCCGCGGGGGTCGGGAGATCAGTGCCCTCTGACCGCACAGAGTGTGTACGACGCGGGGAGCCGCTCGGGGTTCTCGGCGAGCCGCCACTCCCCGCGTTCGTCACACACCATCGCGTCGGGCAGGGCATTCCAGGGAACGCTGTCGTGCTCGGTGAGCGCGGTGATCTCCATGCCTGCCCTGAGAAGTGCGGTCACGATCTCGCCGAGGCCGTGGTTCCACTCGTGCGTTGTGCTGGCCTGGAGCCGGATCTCCGTCTCGACGTACGTCTCCTCGTCTGTCCACACCAGCGGTTCGACCTGCTCGAAGTAGGGGTACCGCAGGGCGAGCACATCCGAGCGGGCGTCGTCGAGCGCCCACAGCACGGGATGGGCCTCGCGCAGGAACAACCGGCCGCCCGGTCGGAGGAGCCCCGCAACCGTCTCGGCCCACCGCTCGATGCTCGGCAGCCAGCACAGCGCCCCGATTCCGGTGAACACCAGATCCTGCGACGCCGGACCGAGGATCGTCACGGCGTCGTATACGTCCGCCTCCACGAAATCGACCGGGTCCGCGGTGCGGGCGACCAGCTTGCGGGCCTCCGCCAGCGAGGCCCCGGAGAAGTCCAGCCCGGTCATCCGCGCTCCGAGCCGGGCCAGCGACACCGTGTCGGTGCCGATGTGGCACTGCAGATGCACTCCCGTCAGCCCCGAGATGTCGCCGAGCATCGGACGGTCGAACTCGACTACCGCGCTGACGAATTCGGGATCACTGACGAATCGCTCCACCGCGTAGTCCGACGAGACGGCGTGCGCGGGTGCGCGTTCGTCCCAGTTCGCCTTGTTGATCTCTCGGTACTTTTCGCCCACGAGCACACCCTAGGCGCCGCGTCAGACCTGCGTTTCACGCCGCGCGAGCCACGGCAGCCGGAGCAGTGGGAGCGGCCGGTGGGTGGTGACGATCCAGGCCTCGTATCCGTTGAGCGCGAGCAGGACCGCGAGCACCGACGCGGCGGTGGCGATGGCCGGCAGCAGCGGCGCTGCCACCGCGATCGCGCCGCACGCGACGGCTGCGCCGGACCGCTGCGCGGTGGCCGCCCCGAACATCCGCCACCGGGCGTAGCAGAACCCGAACAGGTACAGCGCCACGCCGGGGGCGAGGAGCAGTTCGGGGAACGAGTGCGGAACGGACAGGGGATAGGCGAGCAGCCTTCTTCAGGCCCACGGCGATCGCGACGATAGCGGTGACGTAGACGAGGTGGGCGGGCAGCACCCGCGGGGCGATCAGCTCGATCACCGCGGCCGCGGTCCACGCGACGATCCGCGCCGGCCCGTCGAGGAAGGCGCCGAGCAGGAACAGTGGCGCGGCCGACCTGATCTCCCCCACCCCGCTGCTCGTCGTGCACGGCACCACCGACGAGTTCTGCAGTCCCGAGGGCGCGCAGGCCGTGTACGGCAGGGCGGGCGAGCCGAAGAAGATCGTCTGGCTGCCCACCACGAACCACATCGATCCTCTACGACGTCCCGGAATTCGTGAACCCGGCCGTCGACGAGCTCACCGCCTTCTTCTCCACCCACCTCTGACACAGGGGTCCGGGTGGCTGATGCCTGGGACCCGGCCCGCTTTGCGATACTGGCCGCGCACCACCCTCAACTCGGATCGTCCGGCACGTTCCTGCCGGTGAAGGGATCGAACGAACACTCATGGCGACAGTCACCTACGACTCCACCACCTGCCTGTTCCCCGGCTCGGACACGCCCGCGGTGGACCAGCTCCAGCTGCACATCGAGGACGGCGAGTTCCTCGTTCTGGTCGGACCGTCCGGCTGCGGCAAGTCCACCTCGCTGCGGATGCTGGCCGGTCTCGAGGACGTGTACTCGGGCCGCATCCTGATCGGCGACCGGGACGTCACCGCGACCGAGCCGAAGGACCGCGACATCGCGATGGTGTTCCAGAACTACGCGCTGTACCCGCACATGTCGGTGGCCGAGAACATGGGCTTCGCGCTGAAGCTGGCGAAGACGCCGAAGGACGAGATCCGGGCCCGCGTCGAAGAGACCGCGAAGATGCTCGACCTCTCGCAGTACCTGGACCGGAAGCCGAAGGCGCTCTCGGGCGGTCAGCGGCAGCGTGTCGCGATGGGCCGGGCGATCGTTCGCAGCCCCCAGGTGTTCCTGATGGACGAGCCGCTGTCCAACCTCGACGCCAAACTGCGCGTCCAGACCCGGACCCAGATCGCGCAGCTGCAGCGCCGGCTCGGCACGACCACCGTCTACGTCACCCACGACCAGGTCGAGGCGATGACGATGGGCGACCGGGTCGCGGTGCTCAAGGACGGCATCCTGCAGCAGTGCGCCTCCCCGCGCGAGCTGTACTCGCGTCCCGCGAACGTGTTCGTGGCCGGGTTCATGGGTTCGCCGTCGATGAACCTGTTCACGGTGCCCGTGGTTGAGGGCGGGGTGCTGCTCGGCGACACCCTGATCCCGGTGTCCCGCGCCATCCTCGCCCGCACCGGCGGGCCGGAGGTAGTGCTCGGCATCCGACCCGAGCACCTCGAGCTCGCCGACCGGGGCATGGAGATGGAGGTCGACGTGGTCGAGGAGCTGGGCTCCGACGCCTACATCTACGGCCGCATGACGGTCGCGGGCGCTGCGCAGACCGTCACCGCCCGCGCGGACTGGCGCAACCCGCCACAGAAGGGCGACCGCGTTCACCTGCACGTCGACCCCGCGGAGGTGCATCTGTTCGCCGTCTCGGACGGACGACGGTTGGGGTGACCTGACCGATCCAGTGCGGGGGTAATGACCGGATTCGGTCCCGTCGCGTGCCACAGTAGGCGACGACATATGCCTCGGTCCGGTGGAGCTGGCGCACGACGAGGACCGGACATCTCTTCGAAAGGTGGACCATGCGTTCCTTCAACACGCGTTCACGCATTGCGGTGGCGGCCTCGGCCGTGGCGTTGCTCGCGCTCGCCGGGTGCTCGAGCAGCAGCAACGGCGGCGGCAGCGTCGACGAGGCGGTCGGCCAGAACCTGGACGGTCGCGGCGCCATCTCCTTCGCGATGGGCAAGAACGACACCGACAAGCTGCAGCCGGTGATCGAGAAGTGGAACGCCGCCCACCCGAACGAGCAGGTCACGCTCAAGGAGCTGCCCGGTGAGGCCGACGACCAGCGCAACAAGCTGGTCCAGTCGCTGCAGGCCGGCAACGACGACTACGACGTGATGGCGCTCGACGTGGTCTGGACCGCAGAGTTCGCCGCGAACGGCTGGCTGCAGCCGCTCGAGGGTTCGCTCGCGCTCGACACCGCCGGGCTGCTGCCCGCCACCGTCGCGACCGCGACCTACCGCGACAAGCTGTACGCCGGCCCGCAGAACACCAACGCCCAGCTGCTGTACTACCGCACCGACCTGGCCCCGGCCGCGCCCGCGAACTGGAAGGCCCTGACCGACAGCTGCCCGGTCGCCGCGGCCAAGGGCGTCCAGGACTGCCTGGTCACCCAGCTCAAGCAGTACGAGGGCCTCACCGCCAACACCACCCAGTTCATCAACTCCTGGGGTGGCTCGGTCGTCGGACCCGACGGCAAGACCCCCGAGGTCGAGTCCCCGCAGTCCAAGGCCGGGCTGCAGGCCATGGTCGACGCCTACACGGCCGGCCAGATCGCCAAGCGCTCCACCGGTTTCACCGAGGAGGAGACCAACCTCGCCTTCGTCGGCGGCCAGTCGATGTACGCCTACAACTGGCCGTACATGTACTCCAACGGCGAGAAGGACGGCTCCGCGGTGAAGGGCAAGTTCGCGGTCGCGCCGATCGTCGGACCGGCCGGACCGGGCGCGTCCACCCTCGGCGGCTACAACGACGGCATCAACGTCTTCTCCAAGAACAAGGCCACCGCGCGTGACTTCATCGCGTTCATCCAGAACCAGGAGAACCAGGTCTCGTTCGCGGACGCCTCGTTCCCGCCGGTCCTGAAGTCGGTGTACGACGATGCGGCGCTGGTCGCGAAGTACCCGTACCTGCCGGCCCTCAAGGCTGCCCTCGAGAACGCCAAGCCGCGTCCGGTCACCCCGTACTACAGCGCGGTGTCGAAGGCCATCCAGGACAACGCGACCGCCGCGCTGACCGGGAAGGCGACCGTCGACCAGGCGGTGGCCGACATGTCCGCGGCGATCACGCAGGCCGCCAAGTAACACCGGCCGGCCCGTTCGGTTCGGCAGCCCCATTCGAGACGAGGACCAGGTAGACAACGATGGCTGACTCTGCCGAGCCGAGGCCAGCCGACGAGGGTGTCGTCGCGGCCGGAGTGATCGACTCCGGCCGCGACGTCCTCGTCGAGGATCCCCCGACGCCGGACGGCCCGCCGCCGCCCAAGCCCAAGCGCGATTTCCGGGCTGTGTGGCTCATCGCCCCCACGATGGTGATCCTGGCGATCGTCATCGTCTACCCGGTGCTGCGTGCGGTGTACCTGTCGTTCCAGCGCGACAAGGGCGTCGACCCGGTCACCGGCCGCTTCGTCCAGGGCGGGTTCGCCGGGTTCGACCACTACCTGATGTGGCTGACCGGCAACTGCGGGTCCGGCGCGGGCACCTGCCCGCCCGGAACCCTCGGCTCGGACTTCTGGCCGGCCGTCGGCATCACCTTCTTCTTCGCGGTCGTCACCGTGTCCATCGAGGTGCTCCTCGGGCTGTGGATGGCGACCGTCATGAGCCGCAGCTTCGTCGGCCGCTCGTTCCTGCGCGCGAGCGTGCTGATTCCGTGGGCGATCCCGACCGCGGTCACCGCGAAGCTGTGGTTCTTCATCTTCGCCGAGAACGGCATCGCGAACCGGCTGCTCGGCACCGACATCGCCTGGACCACCGACCCGTGGGCGTCGCGGTTGGCGGTCATCGTCGCGGACGTGTGGAAGACGACGCCGTTCATGGCGTTGCTGATCCTCGCCGGCCTGCAGATGATCCCGCAGGACATCTACGAGGCAGCCCGCGTCGACGGCGCCAGCGCGTGGCAGCGCTTCAAGTCGATCACCCTGCCCTTGGTCAAGCCGGCGCTGATGGTCGCGGTGCTCTTCCGCACCCTCGACGTGCTGCGCATGTACGACCTGCCCGCGATCCTGGCGGGCACCAGCGGCGCCACCCCGACCACGACGGTGTCCATCCTGGCGGTCGCAGGCATCCGTCAGGACCAGATCCAGAGCGCGTCGGCCCTGTCGACGCTGATCTTCCTGATGATCTTCGCGGTGGCCTACATCATGGTGAAATTCCTCGGCGCCAACGCGGTGCGCACTCAGGACGAGCAGCGGAAGGGGGGCGATCACTGATGGGACGGCACCGCAAGCCCGACGAGATCGACGACGAGCACCTCGACACCGCCGCCGACATGCACCCCGAGGCCGCCCCGAGCGCGGTCGAGTACCGCCGCAACGACCAACTCGAGACGGTGGTGTTCCCGACCGTGTCGGTACTGGAGGAGACCGCTCCCCCGGAGTCGGCCCCGGCCCGGGCGCAGCGCCGCCGCAACGTCGGCCCGGCGATCCGCAACTACATCGGCGTCATCTTCATCCTGGTGTGGGGCCTGGCCCCGTTCTACTGGATGGTCGTGACGGCGTTCCGCAACGTCGACCACACCTTCGACACCACGCCGTGGCCGACGTACCTGACCCTCGACAACTTCCGCGCGGCGCTCTCGACCGACAAGGGCAACGACTTCCTCGGCGCGATCGTCAACAGCCTCATCATCGGCGCGGTCACCACCGCCGTCGGCCTGCTGCTCGGCGTGTTCACCGCGTACGCCTTGGCGCGCATCGACTTCCGGGGCAAGTTCGTGGTCACCGGCGTCATCCTCGGCGCCTCGATGTTCCCGACGATCGCGCTGGCGACTCCGTTGTTCCAGCTGTTCGGCAACCTCGGCTGGATCGGCCAGTACCAGGCGTTGATCATCCCGAACATCTCGTTCGTGCTGCCGCTGACCATCTACACGCTCACCTCGTTCCTGGCGGACCTGCCGTGGGAACTGGAGGAGGCCGCCCGGATCGACGGCGCCTCGCGGGGCCAGGCGTTCCGGCTGGTGATCATGCCGCTGGCCGCGCCGGCGCTGTTCACCACCGCGATCCTGGCGTTCATCGCGACCTGGAACGAGTACATGCTCGCCAGCCTGCTGTCGACCGAGCGGACCGAGCCGGTGACGGTGGCGATCGCGCGGTTCGCGGGCGCGAACTCGTGGGAGCAGCCGTACGCGGCGATCATGGCCGCGGGCACCATCGTGACCATCCCGCTCGTGATCATGGTGCTGCTGTTCCAGCGCCGGATCGTGTCGGGCCTGACCGCGGGTGGCGTCAAGTCGTGAGCGCGGACGGCCGGTGAACCGGGCCCGGCGGCGCCAGCAGCTCGAGATGCTGATCGGGCTGCTCGGCTTCTTCACCGCCGTGTCCTTCCTCGCCGCGGCGGCGGGGATCGTGCGCGGGAACCCGGGCCTGACCGCCTCGCTGGTCCTGCTCGGCTGCGTGGCGGCGCTCGCGCTGGCGATCCGGGCGTGGCGAAAGGTGCGCTGATCCTTCGGCGTTTCGGGCGGGGTTCCACGTCGGATCGTGTGTGAGGATGCGGGAGAGACATTTCTTCTTCTGATCGATCAGGAGACTGCATGTGAGCTCCCCTTCCGACGCGACCTCGGAATCATCCACGCCCCCGGACGAACCGGGCGGCGCTGGTGCGCTGTCGGGCGGGGAGCCGCCACCGTCGTCGGGGGGAGACCCGCCGTCGCCGCCGGGGGGTGGACCCGACGCGGGCGGGGCCCCACCCGGCGAGCCGCCGCGGCGCAGGCGGCGCAGGCTGCTGTGGACCGCGGTCGCGGTGGTGGCCCTGCTGGTCGTGGTACCGGCCGCGGTGTTCGCCGTCGGGTACTGGCGGGCACAGGTTCCCCGGCCGTCGGACATGCGGACCAACCAGGTCGCGACGATCTTCGCGTCCGACGGCTCGACGATCACCAGAGTCGTTCCGCCCGAGGGCAATCGGACCGAGGTGAAGCTCGAGGAGATCCCCCGGCACGTGCAGCAGGCGGTGCTCTCCGCGGAGGACCGCAACTTCTATTCGAATCCCGGCTTCTCGCTGTCCGGGTTCGCCCGCGCGGCGCGCGACAACCTGCTCGGCAAGGACAGCGCCGGCGGCGGTTCGACCATCACCCAGCAGTACGTGAAGAACACCCTGGTCGGCGCGGACCGCAACGTGGTGCGCAAGATGCGCGAGCTGGTGATCTCGTCGAAGATGGCGAGGCAGTGGTCCAAGGACGACATCCTCGCCGCGTATCTCAACACCATCTACTTCGGCCGCGGCGCGTACGGCATCGCCGCCGCCTCGAAGGCGTACTTCGGCAAACCGGTGGGTGAGCTGACGGTCGCCGAGGGGGCGGTACTGGCCTCGGTGATCCAGAGCCCCACCCTGCTCGACCCGGAGACGAACCGCTCCGCGGCCGAGGCGCGGTGGAACTACGTTCTCGACGGCATGGTGACGATGGGTGCCCTCAGCGCCTCCGACCGGGACGCGGCGACCTTCCCCGCGGTGGTGCCGTTGGCCCAGCTCGTGGACGTCAATGCCGCGCACGGTCCGGAGGGCCTGATCCGCACCCAGGTGCTCAAGGAGCTGGCCGCCTCGGGCATCAGCGAGCAGGAACTGAACACCGAGGGACTGCAGATCACCACCACGATCGACGCGACGGCCCAGCAGGCGGCGCTGGACGGGGTCCGGACCACCCTCGACGGCGAACCGCCCGACCTGCGCACCGCGGTGGTGTCGATCGATCCCCACACCGGCGGCGTCCGGGCCTACTACGGCGGCGCGGACGGAGCCGGCTTCGACTACGCGCAGGCGCCGTTGCAGACCGGCTCGTCGTTCAAGGTGTTCGGGTTGGCCGCGCTGCTCGCGGACGGGCAGGGCCTGCAGACGATGTTCAACAGCGCCCCGCTGACGGTGGGGAACGTGACCATCACCAACGTCGAGGGCGAGTCCTGCGGCACCTGCACCATCGCCGAGGCGCTCAAACGGTCGCTGAACACCAGCTTCTACCGAATGACGAGATCGCTCGAGAACGGCCCGCAGAAGATCGCGGACATCGCGCACAAGGCCGGCATCCCGCTGCAGATCCCGGGCGTGGCGGGCGAGAGCCTGAGCCAGGACGGCGGCCCGCCCGAGGACGGAATCGTGTTGGGCCAGTACCAGACCCGGGTCATCGACATGGCCTCCGCGTACGCCACGCTCGCCGCGTCGGGGGTGTACCGGGCGCCGCACTTCGTGCAACGCGTGGTCACCGCGGACGGCCGGGTGCTGTTGGACCGGGCGCCGGACCCCGGTGAGCAGCGGATCGATCCCGCGGTCGCGGACAACGTCACGCAGGCGATGATGCCGATCGCGGCGTACTCGCGCGGACACGCATTGGCCGGTGGCCGTCCGTCCGCGGCGAAGACCGGTACCGCGCAGCTCGGTGACACCGGTGCGAACAAGGACGCCTGGATGGTGGGGTACACCCCGTCGCTGTCCACCGCCGTGTGGGTGGGCACCGAGCAGTCGCAGCCGCTGGTGAACAGTTGGGGCGGACCGGTTTACGGGTCGGGCCTGCCGTCGGACATCTGGAAGGAGACGATGGACGGCGCGCTCGAGGGCACCGACTGGGAGTCGTTCCCGTGGCCCAAGCCGATCGGTGGTCAGGCGGGGGTTCCGACGTACTCCGGCGGCAGCACCGGCGTGTCCGCCTCGGCCGCGGGCGGCGGCAGCGGAACCGGAGCCGGAGCCGGAGCCGGCACGGGTGCGCCGGTGGCCCCGGCGGCGCCCGCAGCGCCGCCGGAGTCCCCCGTCGCGCCGGCCCCGGTGGCCCCGGTCGTGCCGGTGCTCCCGCCGCCGCCCCCGCCGCGCAGCGTGGAAATCCTTCCGGGCGTGGTTATCCCACTTCCGGGCGGGTAAGCGTCAGCACCCGGCGACCAGGTCCGGATGGTGGATCGCGGCGACGTCGGGATGTGCGCGCAGCCGGCTCTTCAGGGCGTTCGCGCCGTAGGTGTCGTGGATGGGGTTGTCGGCGTCGACGGTCACCCCGCGGGCCCGCGCGGCCAGGTCGGGCGGCAGCGTGAGCTGTGGAATCTTCTCGGACAGAGCGGGATTGAAGAAGAACGGTACCGAGATCCGATCGGTCCCGTCGGCCGGCGAGGTCACCCGGTGCACGGTCGCCTTGAGATACCCCGCGGTGGCGACCTCGAGCAGCTCGCCGATGTTGACGATCAGCGCGCCCTCGACCGGAGGTGCGTCGATCCACTCCCCGTCGTGCTCGACCTGCAACCCGCCCTTGCCGGGCTCGACGAACAGCAGCGTCAGCACGCCCGCGTCCTTGTGTCCCCCGACCCCCTGCCCGCCGGCGCCGCGGCCGGGATAGCGGACGACCTTGATCAGCGTCGCCGGGTCGTTCGCGAACGCGGCGTCGAAGACCCCCTCGTCCTGGCCGAGGGAGAGTGCCCACTGCCTGAGCAGTCGCAGCCCGACCGCGTCGAGGGTCTCGTTCCACTCGGTGAGCACGGCGCGCAGTTCCGGCAGCGACCCCGGCCACAGGTTGGGGCCCTCGAGGATCCCCCAGGGGGCGGCGGGGTCGACGTGCTCGAGCGCGGGGCGTTCGGGGCCGACGTCGATCTGTTCGCGCCAGTCCTGTCTGCCCTCGGTCAGTTCGCCGCCGAGGCGGGTGTAGCCGCGGAAGTGCGGGCTCGCCAGGTTCTCGATGGCCAGCTTCTCGTCCTCGGGCAGCGCGAAGAACCGGTGTGCGACGTCGAGCAGCCGCGCCTGCAGGGCCTCCTCGATGCCGTGGCCGACGAGGTAGAAGAAGCCGAAGTCGTGGGTGACTTCGCGCAGCGCCCGGCGGAATTCTTCGGCCGTATCGGGATCTTCGGCGAGCGCGAGGTCGAGCACGGGGAGCGAGGGTGTGGGCATGGCGGTCCTCGGGGCGGTGGTGGCTACCCACTGGAACACGCCATCGGGCACCGGGATTCCGCGGTCGCCGGAAACGACGCGGGGGCCGGACACCTCGAAAGGTGTCCGGCCCCCGCCGGGCGTCGCTGCGACGCGTGCGAGCTACGCCTCGATGATGAACGCTTCGAGCTCGGCGCGCGCCTTGTCGTCCGCCATCTGGACCGGCGGGGACTTCATCAGGTACGCCGACGCCGGGTACACCGGTCCGCCGATGCCGCGGTCCAGTGCGATCTTCGCGGCGCGGACGGCGTCGATGATGATGCCGGCCGAGTTCGGGGAGTCCCAGACCTCGAGCTTGTACTCCAGGTTCAGCGGGGCGTCGCCGAACGCGCGACCCTCGAGGCGCACGTACGCCCACTTGCGGTCGTCGAGCCACTCCACGTAGTCCGAGGGACCGATGTGGACGTTGCGGTCGTGCACCTTGCCGGCCAGCGGGCCGTTGAGGTTGGAGGTGACGGCCTGCGTCTTGGACACCTTCTTGGACTCCAGGCGCTCGCGCTCGAGCATGTTCTTGAAGTCCATGTTGCCGCCGACGTTGAGCTGGTAGGTGCGGTCCAGCACGACACCGCGGTCCTCGAACAGCTTCGCCATCACGCGGTGGGTGATGGTCGCGCCGACCTGGCTCTTGATGTCGTCGCCGACGATCGGGATGCCGGCGTCCTTGAACTTCGCGGCCCACTCCGGGTCGGAGGCGATGAAGACGGGCAGCGCGTTGACGAAGGCGACACCGGCGTCGATCGCGCACTGCGCGTAGAACTTGTCGGCCTCCTCGGAGCCCACCGGCAGGTAGGAGACCAGGACGTCGACCTTCGCGGCCTTGAGGGCGGCGACCACGTCGACGGGCTCGGCGTCGGAGACCTCGATGGTCTGCGCGTAGTACTTGCCGATGCCGTCGAGGGTGGGGCCACGCAGGACGGGGACGTCGAGCGGCGGCACGTCGGTGATCTTGATGGTGTTGTTCTCGCTGGCGAGGATCGCCTCGGAGAGGTCGAACCCGACCTTCTTGGCATCCACGTCGAACGCGGCGACGAACTGCACGTCGCGGACGTGGTACTGCCCGAACTTCACGTGCATGAGGCCGGGAACGGTGGAGTTCTCGTCCGCATCCTTGTAGTACTGGACGCCCTGGACCAGGGACGAGGCACAGTTCCCCACGCCCACAATGGCCACGCGCACCGCGGTGCTGTTCTCACCCATGGTCGGGTTCTCCTTCTTTCTTGGGTAATGCTGTTGGTGTTTGCTCGGCGGCGATCAGTTCGTTGAGCCACCGCACTTCACGCTCGCTCGACTCGAGGCCGAGTTGGTGGAGCTGGCGGGTGTAGCGGTCCAGTGAGCCACTGGCCCGCCCGATCGCGTCGCGGAGCCCCTCCCGACGCTCCTCGACCTGACGTCGCCTGCCCTCGAGAATTCGCATCCGCGCCTCGGCGGGGGTGCGGCTGAAGAAGGCGAGGTGGACGCCGAAACCGTCGTCCGTGTAGTTCTGCGGACCGGTGTCGGCAACCAGTTCGGCGAACCGCTGCCGACCCGCGGGGGTCAGTTCGTACACGCGGCGGGCGCGTCGCTTGACGGTGCCCGCCGGACCGGTGTCCTCGGCGATCAGCCCGTCGGCCTGCATCCTGCGCAGCGTCGGGTAGAGCGATCCGTAGGAGAAGGCGCGAAACGCGCCCAACAGGCCGGTCAGCCGCTTGCGCAGCTCGTATCCGTGCATGGGCGACTCGAGGAGCAGCCCGAGGATTGCCAGTTCGAGCATCGCGTCCACCTCCCGAGTCGTCGGTACCTAACTACTTGATGCGATGCAAAACTATATCGCACCGATATATTCGGCGACAGGTCATGCGAGTGTTGAGCGTGACACGAAGTCACGGACAGGGAGCCTCGGCTCGAGTCGTCGGCGGCACCGAGTCGAGGCCTCGCGCGCCGGTTCGGGGCGAGTTCCGGGTCCCCAGGTCGCGATCACAGGAGTCGAGCGGGCTCCACCGTTGTGGGCATGGTCACGCTCCCGCTCGGCAAACCCGCAGGTTCGGGTACGGCGTGTCGGGGTGGAAGGTCCGTCCGACCCGAGACTGCTCGCGTTTGCCCACGTACTCTGGTCACGTGCGATTGCAGCGGCAGGTGGTGGACTACGCGCTTCAGCGGCGATCCCTGCTGGCCGAGGTGTTCTCGGGACGGACGGGCGTCACGCAGGTGTGCGATGCCGGTCCGTACCTGCTGCGCGCCGCGAAGTTCCACGGCAGGCCGTCCGAGGTGACCTGCCCGATATGCAGGAAGGAACAGCTCACCCTCGTCTCGTGGGTGTTCGGCGACAAGCTCGGGGCGATCTCGGGCTCGGCGCGGACCTCCGAGGAACTGGTCCGGCTCGCGACCACCCAGGAGGAGTTCTCGGTGCACGTCGTCGAGGTCTGCCGGACCTGCAGTTGGAACCACTTGGTGCAGTCGTACGTGCTCGGATCGATTCCGGCCCCGAAGCCGGCCCGAACGCGCTCCCCGAGCAGACGCACCGCGAGCGAGTGAGCACGACCGACAGCCTCGAGCCTGCCTGAACCAAGTGGCACAGCCGTGTCTACGCGAACACTGGAGATTCGTACGTGAGTTCCCCTTACAACAACCAGCCGGGCGGACGACCCACAGGACAACCCCGGCCGAGCGGTCCGCCGCCGTCCGGACGTCCCGGCGGGTACCCGCAGCAGCCCGGTCGGCCCGTAGGGGGGCAGCCGCCCCGACCGCAGGGACCGCCGCCCGGCGCCCGGCCGGGGATGCCGCCGCAGGGTCCCAGGCCCGGAGCGGGCGGGCCGCCACCCGGCCAGTACGGACAGCCGCCGCGCCCACCGCAGGGCGGGCAGCCGCCCCGGCCGGCACAGGGTGGGCAGCCGCCCCGGCCGCCGCAGGGTGGGCAGCCGCCCCGGCCGCCGCAGGGTGGCGCACAGGCACCCCGTCAGACGCAGGGCGGCAGCCGTGGCCCGGGTGGTCCCGGCGGCCGACCGCCCGCCGGCCCGCCCCCGTCCGCGCCCCGATCGGGCGGATCGTCCGGTGGGCAGCCGCCCAAGCGTCCGAAGAAGACCAAGTCGAGCAGGTGGAAGATCGTGCGCCGGACCCTGTACAGCCTCGTGGCGCTCGGCCTGGTGCTCCCACTGCTGGCGTTCATGGTCGCCTACGTCGCGGAGGACGTGCCGAAGCCCGGTGACATGAAGACGAACCAGGTCGCGACGATCTTCGCGAGCGACGGCAGCAGTGTGCTCAGCACGATCGTGCCGCCGGAGGGCAACCGCACCGACGTGACGGTCGACCAGATCCCGCTGCACGTGCGCAACGCGGTGCTCTCGGCCGAGGACCGCGACTTCTACACCAACCCCGGCTTCTCGGTGTCCGGCTTCGCCCGCGCCGCGCGCGACCAGGTGCTCGGCAAGGACAGCGCGGGCGGTGGCTCGACCATCACCCAGCAGTACGTGAAGAACGCGATGGTCGGTAACGAGCACTCGATCACCCGCAAGATGCGCGAGCTGGTGATCTCCTCGAAGATGGCGCGGCAGTGGTCCAAGGACGACATCCTCGCCGCGTACCTCAACACGATTCCCTTCGGTCGCGGCGTGTTCGGCATCTCGGCGGCGTCGAAGGCCTACTTCGACAAGCCGGTCGAGCAGCTGTCGGTGGCCGAGGGCGCGGTCCTCGCGGCCACCATCCAGCAGCCGTACGGCCTCGACCCGTCCACCAACCCGACCGGTGCCGAGTCGCGCTGGAACTACGTCCTCGACGGCATGGTCAGTGCCAAGACGCTCAATGCGAACGAGCGTGCGGCGCAGAAGTATCCGCACGTCGTGCCGCTCTCGGAGGTCGACAACGGCAGCAAGGGCAGCGGCACCAACGGCCTCATCCGGGCGCAGGTGGTCAAGGAGCTCGAGGCCAACGGCATCAAGGAGCAGGTGCTCAACACCGAGGGCTTGCAGATCACCACGACGATCGACCCGCAGGCGCAGCAGGCGGCGGTCGACGCGGTGGCCAAGAACATGGAGGGCGAGAAGCCCGAGCTGCGGACCGCGGTGGTCTCCGTCGACCCGAAGACCGGTGGCGTCAAGGCCTACTACGGCGGAACCGACGGTGCCGGATACGACTTCGCTCAGGCCGGCCTGCAGACGGGTTCGTCGTTCAAGGTGTTCGGCCTGGCGACGGCTCTCGACGAGGGCATCCCGCTGTCGAAGATGTACGACAGCGGTCCGCTGACCCTCGGAGGCGTCACCATCACCAACGCGGAGGGCGAGTCCTGCGGCACGTGCACCATCGCCGAGGCGCTCAAGCGGTCGCTGAACACCAGCTTCTACCGGCAGATGCTCTCCATCGAGAACGGCCCGGACAAGATCGCGGCCATGGCGCACAAGGCCGGCATCCCCGAGCAGATCCCGAACGTCACCGGCACCAGCCTGCAGGAGCCGTCCGGTCATTCCGAGAACGGCATCGTGCTGGGCCAGTACCAGTCCCGGGTGATCGACATGGCCTCGGCCTACGCGACCCTTGCGGACTCGGGTGTCTACCGTGCGCCGCACTTCATTCAGAAGGTCGTCACCGGCGACGGAACCGTGCTGCTCGACCGCGGCGCCACCACCACACCCGGTGAGGCCAAGATCAAGCCCGCCGTCGCGGACAACGTCACCGCGGCGATGCAGCCGATCGCCGCGTACTCGCGTGGTCACGGACTGGCCGGCGGCCGCCCGTCCGCGGCGAAGACCGGTACCGCGCAGCTCGGCGACACCGGCCAGAACAAGGACGCCTGGATGGTGGGCTACACCCCGTCGCTCGCGACCGCGGTGTGGGTCGGCACCGAGCAGGGTGTGCCGCTGCAGAACAGCTGGGGCGGTCTGATGTACGGCTCCGGACTGCCGTCCGACATCTGGAAGGCGACGATGGACGGGGCGCTCAAGGGCTCCCCGGTCGAGAGCTTCCCGACCCCGGAGGCGATCGGCGGCCAGGCCGGCGTGCCGGCGTACACCGCGCCGTACACCCCGCCCAAGACCACCGCGCCGCCGACGACCACGAGCGGCTCACGGCTGACGATCCCGCCCGTGGAGGTCACGCAGAGCCCGGTCGAGATCCTGCCCGGCGTGACTATTCCGATCCCCGGGATCAAGCCGCTCACCACCACCCCGCCGGCGACGACCACCCAGGGACCGATACCCGGGCAGCCGTACGCGGGTCAGGACGACGGCGCCGTCTCGGTGCCCGGCAACAGGCAGGGTGCGCCACGCTGACGCCGCCGGGACCGGGTCGGTAACGTCGCCGGGGTGGCCGATGACGACGAGGACAGCACGCGGGACGACCCGCGCCCGGGTGAGCTGATCCTGGCGTCACCCGCCCCACTGGCGGCGGACCGCCGCTCGGACACCGAGCGGGATCTGCCCGGGCGAACGGATACGCTGACCGCCCAGCTCAGCGAGGTGGTCGGTGGTCCGGTCGGGCGCCGGGCCCTGATCGGCCGGACCCGGTTCTTCACGCCGCTGCGGGTGATCCTGCTGCTGGCCGTGGTGTTCCTGGGGCTCGGCTGGTCGACGAAGGCCGCCTGCATCCAGCAGGCACCGAACGGGCCCGGCGGCGTGCTCGGTCTCGACTGGAGCGGCAGCCGTCAGTACACCGCGCTGTGCTACTCGGACACGGTGCCGCTGTACGGCGCCGAGCGACTCGACGAGGGCGCCTTCCCCTACAAGAAGTCGTGGGAGGAGACCGCGCCGGACGGCACGGTGCAGCAGCGGTACATGGAGTACCCCGTGCTCGCCGGGCTGTACCAGTACGGTGCGATGACCGTCGCGAAGGCCTGGCACGGCGTCACCTGGCTGCCGGGGGCGTTGCAGGTGGTCCTCTACTTCAACGTGGTCGCGTTCGGGCTCGCGCTGGCCTGGCTGGTCACCGTGTGGTCCACCGCCGTGCTGGCGGGCAGACGGATCTGGGACGCCGCGCTCGTCGCCGCGTCGCCACTGGTGGTCGTGCACGCATTCACCAATTTCGATCCGCTGGCAACGGCTTTCGCGGGTGCGGGACTGCTGGCGTGGGCGCGGAAGCGGCCGGTCCTCGCCGGCGTGCTGCTCGGGTTGGGTGGCGCCACCAAGCTGTACCCGCTGCTGCTGCTGGGACCGCTGCTGGTGCTGTGCCTGCGCGCGGGTCGGATGCGGGACTGGTTCCGGCTCACCGCGGCCGCCGCCGCGGCCTGGCTGGCCGTGAATCTTCCGCTGGCGCTGGCGTTCCCGCCGGGTTGGCGCGAGTTCTTCCGGCTCAACTCCGTGCGCGGTGCGGACCCGGACTCGATCTACAACGTGATCAGCTCCTTCACCGGATGGCACGGGTTCGACGGACTGCTGGCGCACGGCGAGAGCCCGGTGGTCCTGAACACGGTGTCGCTGCTGCTGTTCGCGGCGGTGTGCGTGGGGATCGGGTACGTCGCGCTGACCGCGGCGCGGCGACCGCGGGTGGCCCAGTTGTGCTTCCTGCTGGTCGCCGGCTTCCTGTTGACCAACAAGGTGTGGAGCCCGCAGTACTCGCTGTGGCTGGTGCCGTTGGCGGTGCTGGCGCTGCCGCACCGGCGACTGTTGCTGGCATGGATGACGATCGACGCTCTCGTCTGGGTGCCACGGATGTACTACTACCTCGGTGTCGGCAACAAGGGCCTGCCCGAGCAGTGGTTCACCGCGACCGTCGTGGTGCGTGACCTCGCGGTCCTGGGGCTCTGCGCGCTGGTGATCCGGCAGATCTACCGGCCCGATCTGGACCTGGTGCGGGCGCGCGGGGTGGACGACCCGGTCGGCGGGGTCCTCGACGGCGCCGCCGACGCGCCACCGGGCTGGTTCCCGGGTTGGCTGCGGCCCGCCCACCGGCCGATCGCGTGGTCCGAGACGGCGGTCCCGGTCTCCCCACGCGGCTGAGCGCTGCGGCGGTGCAGGACGGCTGCTACCGAAACCGGTTCTCGCTCACGGTGTTCCGACCGGGGAGAGCCCGCTGGCCGGTGCGGGTGTGGGGGGCACCCGGTCGGGCGCCTGCTCCCACCGCGGCCGGGACCGCAGGAACACGAAGAACAGGACGACCAGCAGCGCGGCCCTCCCCCACACCCCGAACTGGACGACGAGTTCCCAGTTGCTCACGTTCGAGCCGGTGGACAGGGCGTGGAAGTACCGGAACACGCCGATCCCGATCGCCAGGTCGGCGACCAGGTACCCGGCGATCGCCGCGCGTGGCACCCGGACCAGCACCAGGAAGGGCAGCAGCCACAGGGTGTACTGCGGCGAATGCACCTTGTGCAGCAACATGAATCCGCACAGCATCGCGGCGCTGACCACGATCCACGGATAGCTGCCCTCGCGCCGGTACCGGGTGTAGCCGAGCCACAGGGCGAGCGCGAAGGAGGCGGCGATCAGGAGCGGGGACGCGATCGAGACGAACTGGGCGTACGCGCTGGTGGGTCCCTCGACCGAGCCGAACAGCGGCCGGATACCCCAGTACCAGACGGAATTGGTGGTGATGTCGGCCTCGCGGGCGCTCTGGAAGGCGAACGACGCCCGCCACCCGTCGTAGCCGAGGACGGCGAACGGGAGGTTGATCGCGACCGTGGTGGCCACGGCGGCGCCCGCCACGATCAGCGCCCCCCTGGGGTCGAAGCGCCCGGTGGCGCCGGGCGGTAGTTCGCGACCGTCGAGTCCCCCGGTGAACACGTACGCGAGCAGCGGGAGCAGGAAGATGCCGGGGTAGATCTTCAGGCACAGCCCGACTGCGAGCAGTACCGCGGCCCCGGCCGCGCGCACGCGCAGTGGTATCCGCTGGTAGTAGACGACCACGAAGGTCGCGGCGGTGGCGGCGGCGACCACCGGCAGTTCCCAGTTGTGGAAGCCGTAGAGCACGAGCGGCGGTCCGAGCGACCACAGCAGGGCGGGCGGTCCGGCCAGCCGGCCCAGCATCCAGGCGGTCACCAGGCCGAACGGCACCAGGATCAGGGCCGAGTGCAGCAGGAACTGGGCGTCGGTGTGGGCGCCGATCGCGCCGAGCCACATCAGCAGGCCGCTGAGCACCGGGTATTCGACCGTCCCGCCGGTCAGCTGCCCGGCGCTGTCGATCGCCCCGTGCAGGTACGGGAAGACGTGGTTGTCGATGTCGCGGCCGATCCACAGGTACTGGATGTCGGAGTAGCAGACGCTGCTGTCCTTGATCCGGTCGAAGATCAGGCTGCGCCCGAGCGCGTCGAACGGCGCGCCCGCGCAGCGGGCCTTGTTCAGGTACGCCAGCGCCAGCGTGAGACCGCAGACGAGGGTCGTCGCAACCACCACGGGTGTGCTCGCCCAACCCCTCGTCCGCATGGGTTCCAGCGTAGGGGCTGGGACTGGTCGCGGGGCGTCGCCGGGGTTCGGGCCGTCCTCGGGAAACGAGGCGATTTCGCAGGTCAGGGGCAGCTCGTGTAACCTGCAAAGGTTGCTGACGCAACGACCCTCCTGTCACGGATCGTCCGTGGCCGTTTTCACTAGTCCATAGGAGGTGATGAGGTCTTATGCGTCGTTACGAATTGATGATCATCCTGGACCCCAGCCTGGACGAGCGCACCGTCGCTCCCTCGCTGGATACGTTCCTCAACGTCGTTCGCCAGGACGGCGGCACCGTCGACAAGGTCGACGTCTGGGGTAAGCGTCGTCTCGCCTACGAGATCGCCAAGCACAGCGAAGGCATCTACGCGGTGATCGACATCAACGCGACCCCTGCCACCGTGAACGAGCTGGATCGCCAGCTCGGCCTGAACGAGTCGGTGCTGCGCACCAAGGTTCTGCGCCACGTCAAGTGATTTCTGTCTGTACCGGGCCTTAGGCTCGGCGCAACAGGATTCCACACACTGCAGGAGGAACCCACATGGCAGGCGACACCGTGATCACCGTCATCGGAAACTTGACGGCTGATCCCGAGCTTCGATTCACCCCGGCGGGGGCAGCGGTCGCGAACTTCACGGTCGCGTCCACGCCCCGCACCTTCGACCGGAATTCCAACGAATGGAAGGACGGCGAGGCGCTGTTCTTGCGCTGCAACATCTGGCGCGAGGCGGCGGAGAATGTGGCCGAGTCGCTGACTCGCGGTTCTCGGGTGATCGTCAGCGGACGGCTCAAGCAGCGGTCCTACGAGACTCGCGAAGGCGAGAAGCGCACTGTCGTGGAGCTCGAGGTCGACGAGATCGGCCCCTCGCTCAAGTACGCCACGGCCAAGGTCAACAAGGCCAACCGCGGTGGCGGTGGCGGTGGTGGGTTCGGTTCCTCGGGTGGTTCGGGCGGCGGACGCCCGGCTGCCAACGCCGGTGGCGGCGACGACCCGTGGGGCAGCGCCCCGCAGGCGGCCGGTTCCTTCGGCGGCGGTGGTGGAAACGACGAACCCCCGTTCTGATCCCAGCTCTCTGCGCCGGGATCGAGCGCGAACGAACATTGAGAAGTACGGAGAAGGACAATGCCGAAGCCGCCGCTGCGCGACAAGGTGATGAAGAAGAAGGTCTGCACCTTCTGCAAAGAGAAGAACACGCAGATCAACTACAAGGACACGACGCTGCTGCGTAAGTACGTCAGCGACCGCGGCAAGATCCGCGCGCGTCGTGTCACCGGCAACTGCGTCCAGCACCAGCGGGACGTGGCCGTTGCCGTGAAGAACTCGCGTGAGGTCGCTCTGCTTCCTTACGTCTCGACGGCTCGCTAAGGAAAGGGAAGACATGAAGCTGATCCTCACTGCAGACGTGGACAACCTCGGTGCGCCCGGCGACACCGTTGAGGTCAAGGACGGTTACGGCCGCAACTACCTGCTGCCCCGCGGTCTCGCGATCGTCGCCACCCGTGGCGCCGAGAAGCAGGTCGAGGGCATCCGCCGTGCCCAGGAGGCCCGCGCGGTGCGCGGCCTGGACCACGCCAAGGAGCTCAAGGCCGCGATCGAGGGCCTCGAGGGTGTGTCGCTGACGGTGAAGACCGCCGGTGACACGGGCAAGCTGTTCGGCTCGGTCACCGCGGCCGACGTCGCCGGTGCCGTCAAGGCCGCGGGTGGCCCCGTGGTCGACAAGCGCAGCCTCGAGCTGCCGAAGGCGCACATCAAGGCCACCGGCAAGCACCAGGTGATCGTGAACCTGCACCCCGACGTGGTTGCCAAGTTCCACCTGAACGTCGTCGCCGGCTAGTCCGACCGACTCGTTCACCGTCGGGGCCCCCCCCGCCCGGCGGGGGGGCCCCCGGCGGTGGGGGGGGGGGGGGGGTACGCGCCCCCGGGGTGTGCAGC
>NZ_JBHXVP010000001.1:32366-109549 GCF_042672245.1 Rhodococcus sp. NPDC127527 | reverse complement strand
TCCAATTGCTCCCCGTCACCGTGGCCGCGCGAATCCCCCCCCCCCTGGGCCCCGGCCGCCCCCCCCGCGCGCGGCGGGGGCCCCCGACTGCGTTCGGGGAGGGGTGCGGATCCGCTCCCCGGGTGTGACCTGCGCGTTGTGACCGAGAACTAAACGAGCGTCCATATCGTGTCTATCGTCACTGTGTGCCATTTCACATTGCGGCGAAACGTGAAATGCGCAACACGCCCGGCAGGGCCGCAGTGGGGACACGCCGAAAGACTTTTCATCCACAGGTGTGTGAACAGAAAAAGGGCGTTCTACCTGCGGATTGTGCAGATGTGATCCTGGTTATCCTCAGCTTGTCCCCAGGTGGTGAACAACCGCCTACTGGGGATTCCACAATTCATCCACAACTGTGTACACAAGCCGTGTTGTCCCGGGCGGCCGCTGTGCATAACGTCGTCGCGGGCGCGCCCACCGGCGGCCGCGCGGGAGCCTCGATCGGGTCCCGACGCGAGGTTGTCGGAGTGGGCGCGTATCTATTGCGTACTTGGGCGCGCGGGCCGGATTTCCGGTCGGTGCGCCCGGGACTTGGCCGAAAGGACGGTTATCGCGTGGCGGTTGTCGACGATCGTGGGCACTCGGACTACCCGGAGCCGGACGAGGCCCCCCGGGAGGACTTCGGGCGCCAGCCCCCGCAGGACATGGCCGCCGAGCAGTCGGTGCTCGGCGGCATGCTGCTGAGCAAGGACGCGATCGCGGACGTGCTCGAGCGGCTGCGCCCCGGCGACTTCTACCGGCCCGCCCACCAGAACGTCTACGACGCGATCCTGGACCTGTACGCCCGCGGCGAGCCCGCCGACCCGGTGACGGTGGCCGCGGAGCTCGAGCGGCGCGGTGAGCTGCGCCGCGTGGGCGGCGCGCCGTACCTGGTGACCCTCACGCAGACCGTGCCGACCGCCGCCAACGCCGGCTACTACGCCGAGATCGTCGCGGAGAAGTCGATCCTGCGCCGCCTGGTCGAGGCCGGCACCCGGATCGTGCAGTACGGCTATGCCGGCTCCGAGGGCCAGGACGTGGCCGAGGTGGTCGACCGCGCGCAGGCCGAGGTGTACGACGTCACCGAGCGCCGCACCAACGACGACTTCGTCCCGCTCGAGGAGCTGCTGCAGCCCACGATGGACGAGATCGACTCCATCGCCAGCCGCGGCGGCCTCTCCCTGGGCGTGCCCACCGGGTTCACCGAGCTGGACGAGGTGACCAACGGGCTGCACCCCGGGCAGATGATCATCGTGGCGGCCCGGCCTGGCGTGGGCAAATCGACAATTGGAATGGATTTTTTGCGTTCCTGTTCCATCAAGCACGGCATGGCCAGCGTCATCTTTTCCTTGGAAATGGGAAAGACCGAGATCGTCATGCGTCTGCTGTCGGCGGAGGCGAAGATCAAACTCGCCGACATGAAGTCCGGCAAGATGAACGACGACGACTGGACCAAGCTGGCGCGGCGGATGAGCGAGATCAGTGAGGCGCCGCTGTTCATCGACGACTCCCCCAACCTGACGATGATGGAGATCCGCGCGAAGGCGCGCCGGCTCAAGCAGAAGCACGACATCAAGCTGATCGTGCTCGACTACCTGCAGCTGATGACCTCCGGCAAGAAGGTCGAGTCGCGTCAGCAGGAGGTCTCCGAGTTCTCCCGAAGCCTCAAGCTGCTGGCCAAGGAGCTCGAGGTCCCGGTGGTGGCGATCTGTCAGCTCAACCGTGGTCCGGAACAGCGAACGGACAAGCGCCCCATGGTTTCCGACCTCCGCGAGTCCGGTTCGCTCGAGCAGGACGCCGACATGGTCATGCTGCTGCACCGGCCCGACGCGTTCGAGCGGGATGACCCGCGCGGCGGCGAGGCCGACATCATCCTTGGCAAGCACCGCGGCGGTCCGACCGCGACAATCACTGTGGCACACCAGCTTCACCTGTCGCGGTTCGTGGACATGGCTCGCGGTTAGCGAATTGCTAATCGTAGAAAAAGATCGGGTGACTCTGGGATCGACCCGGGAACAAGCTGGCTGTTGCGACGCGATCTGCGACGCGACGGTCACGAACCAGGGGTCACCGAGGTGAAGGGCAGCTAGTGGTTACGGCGGCGTCACCATGCGGGGCAGCAGATGGCGATCGGATCTCGTCCTCCCGCCTGCACTGATCACCTCGTCGAGCAAGCAACCAGCTCAGTTGCACCGATGAGAGTGTGGGTTCCGGATCGACTTGTCCTATCGGCCTGCGGTTTTCAAGATCTTCCATGGCAAATGCCTGCCGACGGCCCCCGCCATCGGTTCCGGCCTGATTGCCGAGACAATGGCAGTGTCCCTCCGCACTGGACACGGAGGGACGCTGCATTCTCCGGGATAGCCCGGGGTTCCGGGGCTGAGAACTATTCGCCGAGCCGCTCGTCCGCGTAGACGACCATCGCGTCGCGCTGGAACTCGGCCAGGCCCTCGGCGATCTTCTCGTAGTTCGCCTTGAACCGCTCGTCGTCCACGTACATCTGCCCCAGGCATTTGTACGCGTCCCGGTTCGGGGTCCAGAAGCGGCAGATGCCCTGGTATTGCGTGTGGATCTCGGCCTGAACTGCCCCGTCGCCGACCGGGGTTCCGGCGGCCATGAACTCGGCCATACGGATCATCGCCGCGGTCAGCTCACGCTGCATGCCGTCGACGTCCTCGGCGGTCATCTCGGCAGTGTTGCGTCGAGACTGCTCGAACGCCTCCGGCCAGCGCTCACGGGCCTCGTCGTCGTACTGCGTGTGGTCGAAGCCCTCGAACAGGTTCTCCGGGCGGTTAATCTTGACTGTCATTTCCGTCTTCCCTTCGAGTTCGGCGATGGTGTGCGCCACGGTGTCGGCCATCCGCGTCAGGCGGTTGCGCTCTCCGAGGAGGCGGATGTGCTGGCGTTTGAGGGCGGCGAGCGTGTCCGGCTCGGAGTCGACCGCCTCGGCGATCTCGGCGAGGCCCAGGCCGAGTTCGCGCAGGACGAGGACCTGCTGCAAGCGCAGCAGTTGCGCATCCTCGTAGTAGCGGTAGCCATTGGTGCCCACGTAGGCGGGCTCGAGCAGTCCGATGTCGTCGTAGTGCCGCAAAGTGCGGGCGGTGACGCCCGACATCCTCGCCACATCCGCGATCGACCAGCTCATGGTGCTTCCCATCTTCCGTGAGGCTGGTCCGTCCGGCCTCGTCTTCGACCGTAAAAGTTGCCGTTACGTGAAGGTCAAGCGGGGAATGCGCCGATTCAAGTGGGAATTCGACTCATCATCTCCGCATCTAGGAGGCGTCGGCGTCGGGCGCATTGCTGTTCTCGGCGATTGCCGTATTCGTAAACTCGTCACACACCGATGCGCGTCGTGATCGCCGAGGACACGGTCGTGCAGGAGCGGTGTCATTCGCGCCACCTGACGACGGCCCGGAAAATGACATCTAGATCCGTAACCTACAGCTGCTGCCTCGACTGTAGGTTCCGCGGATAGATGAGGAATTCCAGGCCTGTATGTCCCAAACTTGCGTCGCTCCAGCCTATTTGGCCTACGTGGATCGAGTGTGGCATCGAGTGCCTAACCGCAAGGCAACCGTTCAGCAACGCCGTCCCGTGACCTGTGCCTCTGCAACAGAGCCATGAGGATGCGTTAGCTCCTCGCCGGCCCGCTCGTCGGTGTTTCGCCGCCGCACCCGATACTTCTGGTTGAGACCCAGAAAGCGGACACGGGCCAGATCGTCGGTACGCGGACGTTGCGCATCGGCAGCGGTGAATTTGCCACGCCCGGACGCCATCGGTGATGAAGATCGGGCGCCCGTCAGGGTGTTCGATGCGTAGTCGGCCGCCGTCCCGCCAGACTTGATTGATCCGTGTCGAGCCGGTCGGGTGACCGTTCTCAGGGTCGGCGGAGACCGCTTGGTACAGGATATCTGCAGGCAGATTCGGACATCTTGGGGTCCAGAGGGGAGTGAGGATGGTGTCGGCCAGTTTGCCGTGGGGACGACCCCGGCTGCTCCCCAGGCTCGACGAGGCACCGCAGACCGTGCTGTGGGGGCCCCGTGGGTACGGGAAGACGACACTCGTGGAGACGTGGCTGGCGGCGCGACCGGACTGCACCGTGATCCGAGTCGAGGTTCCCGATCCCGGCACGGCCGCGGAACAGTACTGGTCGGATCTCACGGAGAGGGTGAACGTGGACACCGGCGTGCTCGTCCTCGACCGCCCGGATCGGCTGTGCGACGCGACCACCTGGGAACGGCTGCAAACGATCCGCGCGGCGCATCGCGGGTTGCGCGTCGTGGTGGCGATTCGCGAGAGCACCCTGCTGGAGTCCGTACGCTTACCCGACCCGAACCTGACGATTGTCCCCGCGGGGGAACTGGAGTTCACCGAGGCGGAGGTCGCCGACCTGCTCGCACGCCACGCCGTGTCGTCCCCGGAGCGGACGGCCCGAGACCTGTGGCGGACCACCGGAGGCCACCCGGCGCTGGTTGCGATCGCCGAGGGCGTGGTCCGAGTCTTCGGCAGCGACCTGGACTTCGAGAGGGAACGCGCCTACCTGGCAGTACGGGTGCAAATCGACAGGTATGTCGAGGACATGCTGCTGGAGGATCCGCGCGTCGGCGACATGGCTCGCACGATCGCGGTGCTGCGGCGGCCGTCCCCCGATGCGCTGGAACTGTTGGGGGTCGACGACGTCGCAAGTACCCTCGGCGGCCTCGAACGCGCCGGCCTGTTGCGACGCATGCCAGCGGCACCGGACCCATACTGGACGTGGCCCACAGCGCTCCGCAGATCCGTACTGCGGATTGTGGAGCGGGACGCTGTGGCTCCCTCTCGCTTGGCCTCGGCGACCCTCGCACGCTGGTTCGCCGACCGCGGCGAGCCTGTCGAGGCACTCCGTCACGCGACCGACGGCCGGGACTGGGATCTGCTGATCGCCGTCCTCACAACCGAGTGGCCCACCATCGTCACCACCGGACTGGGAGTCCTGGTCCGCGCGTTGCACGCACTGCCGGAATCGGAGGCACAGGCGAACCCGGCCGTCCGGTACGCGCGCCTGCTCGTCGCCGGGGTCGGCCTGACGGCGGGAACTCCGGGCCACGTGCGCGGGCCGCTGCCGGACATCTCCATTACCGAGACCGCTGATCGCGCCTCGGCCGAACTGGCGCTCCTGACCGGCACACTGCGCCTGTGCGTTCAACGCTGGAACGGTGACTACGACGAGGCCGTGCGTGACCGCGACGCACTGGTGGCACTCGCGAACCGGGTGGGCGAATCCGGTGGCCTGGACCGGCGCTGGCTCTCCTCGGTCTGGATGCACCTCGGGCTGGCCAGCCAGCTTCGAGTCAGGGACAGGCGGACGGTCGAACTGCTCACCCAAGCCGTCGACTGCGGCATCGACGATCCCGGCAACTTCGCGGCCCGTCAAGCCGCCGGTCATCTGGCGCTGCACCACGCGGTACGGGGCGAGCCCGAGCGGGCCGCGCACTGGCTCCGGCAGGAGGCGAGGTTCGGCGAGCGGGCCGGATGGATCCGAGTGTTGGTCGAACGTCCGGCGATCGTTGCGCGGGCACTGGAACAACTCGATCGACTGGATGTCCCCGCCGCCGAAGCCACACTGGATGAACTGGACGAACTCGACGGCGAGCTCGACGAGCTCCGGGCGTTCGTCGTGTACGTGCGCAGTCAACTCGACCTGATCCAGGGCCGTTCCGAGGTCGGCCTCGACCGGGTGGACAAGAGCCGCCACCGGCTCCGGCGCCGGCTCGGGCCGACCGCCGCTGCGGGCCCACTGTTGACCGCGGCTTCAATGGACCTACACACCGCGGCGGGTCAGGCGGCGCGGGTGCTGGATCACGCCCGACTGGCAGACGGACCGATGCACCCGATGATGCGGCTGGCCGCGGCGAGGGCCGCCATGTGTACCGGCGACCATTCGGCCGCGACCGCGTTCTGCGCGCCTCTGACCGGCCGCCGTGTCAGCGAGACCCGGGTCCGCCTCGAGGCGCAGTTGATCACAGCCACGCTCGCGCACGAGCAGGGTAGCGACCAGGACGCCCGAATCGCATGGAATCGAGCGACGGCGATGTCTCTGGCCAGCGGGCTGGTGCGGCCACTGTTGACCGTGCCGCCCGCGATCCGCGAGGCGCTGACCGCGGGCGGAGCCGCGATTCCTTTCGCGGACAAACTCGCCGAGTGGGGCGACGGACCGTACCCGCGTCCCGCACCGCCGGCAACCCTGACCGAGCGCGAGGCCGCCGTGCTCGACGGCCTCGCCAGCGGCGGCAGCGTCGCGCAGATCGCCGAATCCCTGTTCGTCTCCCCGAACACCGTCAAATCCCAACTCAACAGCCTGTACCGGAAGCTCGGTGTGCACTCCCGCCGGGGCGCCGTCCTGGAGGCTGCACGCCGCGGACTCCGCTAGAACGGCGCCGGGACCGGAACTCCCCTCCTGCGGCGGTGAGGAACGGCCGCAGTCGGCGCCGCTTCGACGAACTCGAGCCCGTCGGGCTGCGGGTGCAAGCGCCGCCGTTCTCACCAACGTCAGCGGTGAGCTGACGCTCGACCTCGCCCGCAGAACCGCTCCTCGAGGGCTGGGACCGCGCGACAAGGGCGCCGAACGGCCAATCAACACCGCGCTCGCAGCACGGGCCGCGAACCGGGGTGGTGCATGAGCACAAGCATCATGGCTCCCCGCCGGAGCGGAAACTCTCAGCCGCAGGCGCTGTTCAATACGCGTCAGAGAGCCGCGCAGCATGTTGCCGCGCGGCTCTCCAGCGCGATCTCGAGACTTGCGTCGCGAACCACCAGGGGGCCGCAGCTGGTGGATCGGTGGACGCGCTGAGGTGCCACGACGACGAACGTTGCGTTGCTCAGGCCGCTGAGTTGCTGGTCTGGGAGATGAGATGTTCGACGAGCGTTATCAGTACAGACTTGCACGACTCGCGATCACGAGCGTCGCAAAGCATGACGGGGGTTTCGGTGTCGAGGTCGAGTGCCTCGCGAACCTCGTCAGTTGTGTAGGCCTCGGCGCTGTCAAAGCAGTTCACCGCGACCGTGAACGAGACACCGCGCCGTTCGAAGAAGTCGATGGCGGCGAACGAGTTCTCCAGCCGACGGGTGTCTGCGAGAACGACGGCGCCGAGGGCCCCGCGCACCAGTTCGTCCCAAAGGAACCAAAACCGGTCCTGTCCAGGCGTGCCGAACAGGTACAGAACCAGGCTGTCATCGAGGGTGATACGACCGAAGTCCAGGGCCACGGTGGTCGTGGTCTTACTCTCCACGCCCGACAAATCGTCTACGCCGGTAGACAATTCGGTAATCGTTTCCTCGGTACGCAGTGGCGTGATCTCGCTGATGGAGGACACCATCGTGGTCTTGCCGACTCCGAAGCCGCCGGCTACGAGGATTTTGACCGAAGCAGCCAGGTCGGCTGAGGACGCATTGTCATGCATAGGGGTCTACAGCTTTCGGATTCCGTCGAGTACTGCTTGCAGGATGTTCAGGTCGCCGATTCCGGCAATGTCGTTGTAGGAGTCGCTGCTGGCGGGAGCCCGGAAGTTCAGCATTCCCTCGGCGATGAGATCACCGACCAGGATTTTGGTAACTGCCAGAGGCAGATTCAGGTGCGCCGAGACCTCGGCCACCGACTGCGCAGTACGGCACAACTGAACGATCTCCGCGTACTCCGTTTCGATGTGCTGCAGCCGCGGAGAGGGGGACACGGTCACTACGAGCGTGAGCATGTCGAGATCGTGTCCCGCGCCCATCGTGCGGCCCCGCGTGACGGCGTACGGGCGGACCAGGGGACCCGCCGCATTGTCGAACCACGGTTGGCCTATACGTGTCACGGCAATCTACGCTCCATGCTCGGCCACACCGACACGAGGATCGGTGGACAGGTAGCTACCGACACGCTGCACCGTCAAGTTCATTTCGTACGCGACCATACCCAGATTCGCGGTGTCGACGGCTTGCAGGGCGATACATGCGTTGCTTCCGGCCGCCGTCACGAAAAGCACCGCATTCTCGAGTTCGATGACGGCCTGGCGCACGGCGCCGCCTTGAAAGCGACGTCCCGCGCTGCGTGCGAGCCCGTACAGAGTGGCCGACATCGCACCGAAGTGCTCGGCGTCCTCACGGCTCATGGAGGTGGATCGGCCCAGCAGCAGCCCATCGGTCGAAAGCACGACTGCGTAGCGCACCCCAGCAAGACGATTGACCAGATCGTCGAGAAGCCAGTTCAGATCGCCTGAGTTAGAAGTCGTCACCTTCACCTTCCCTCACCTTCCATTTCATCCCTGGTTGCATACCCGGGCGGGGGTTCCGAATGCCGAGCCTGCTGGGTACCGTACGCGATGGCGGACATCAGATCTCGCGCTTGCTCGGCCGATCGTTGCGGCTGCTGCGCGTCCACCTCGAGTTGATCATCGTGGTCCAGTTCCGGTGCCAGACTGGCCTGCCGGCGACGCCGAGGCAGGTGTGGTCGAGCGTCACCGCCATTGTCGGGCAACGGTTGTGGGGTGAGCGACTCCGGTTCGATGGCGGGGGTGGGTACCTCGTGCCACGAGGTTTCCGCAGAACGTTCCGTGTAATCGGTGTGTGGCGCGCTATCGAGGTGCTCGACGTTCGCCCATGCCTGCGACGGGGCCGGCGACTGCACTGGCTGTTCGGTGGGAGGCGTGGGAGTCGGGGGTGCCAGTGTTGCGACCCCCACTGCAGCCGAAACGGATTCGCTGGAGCCGGGTTCCGGCATCGCGCTGGCCATTTGCCTCTCGGTCCGACGTTCGACGAACCGATCTGGCAGATGGCCGGCCGTAGGCGTCGCATCGGCCGCGACCACCGAGTTCGGCACCAGCACGATGGCGCGAATGCCGCCGTACTCGGATTCGGTCAGCTGCACACTGATTCCGTGCCGTTCGCCCAGCTGCGAAACGATGAACAAGCCGAGGCGCGAAGTCGCCGAGAGCGATTCGACTCCGAAATCCGGTGGATTGCGCAGCATCTCGTTGACGCGCTCGAGTTCTTCGACGGACATTCCCATGCCCTGATCGGTGATCTCGATCGCGATCCCCTTGCCGACCACGTTGCCGCTCACTTCGACGCGCGACTGCGGAGGGGAGAATGCCGTCGCGTTGTCGACCAGTTCCGCGAGCAGGTGGATGAGGTCGGCGACCACGTTGCCGAGGATGAACACCTGAGGCATGCGGCGGGTGTGTACCCGGGTGTAGTCGAGGCTCTCGCCGATCGCGCTGCGCACCAGATCGACCAGTGGCACCGGACTCCGCCACTGGCGGCCGGGCTCGCCGCCGCCGAGGATGATGAGGTTCTCGGCGTTGCGGCGTTCGCGAGTCGCCAGGTGGTCGAGACGGAAGAATGTCTCCAGCATGGCGGGATCCTCTTGGCTTTGTTCCGCCTCGTCCAGGACCTCGAGTTGCCGGTGCACCACCATCTGGCTTCGGTGGGCGATGTTGAGGAACACCGCGCGCACGCCCTCGCGTGTACGGGCCTCGGCGACCGCGGCGGACACGGCCGCTGTGTGTGCTCGGTTGAAGGCCTTTGCCACCGAGCCGATTTCGTCGTCACCGAAGTCCAGGTGCGCAGCCTTGGGATCGATCTGCTCGCCCGCACCAAGCTTGCGCATGGTTTCGGGCAGTTCGACCTCTGCCAGGTCCAGTGTTTCCTTGCGTAGGCGCTTGAGCCGCCCGATCAGTCGGTTGGCCAGCCATAGCGACAGCAGGAACGCCACGAGCGCAAGCGCGAGCACAGCGGCGCCCGCCCACAGTGAGTTCGTCGCGGTGCGCTTGCCCTCGTCGGCAGCGATCTGGTTCGCATGGTCGTTCAGGCCCTTCCATGCGCCGATCACGCCTTCAGACAGCTGTTCCTGCGCGGTGTTCCACTCGTCGAAGGTCATGGGCGGTGGCGGGACCTCACCGGTTTTGTCCGGCTTGGGCGGATTGATGAGGTAGTTCTCCATCGCGGCCACCTGCTGCCAGTTGGGAGAGGCCAGTGCCGCCCGGATCTTCTCGGCTGCTGGATCGGCACCCAGGTCGGCGGCGAGCTGCGGAAGTGCGCTCCGGTAGGACCCGACCAGATTCCGATAGTCATTGCGCAGTGGACCGCTGGTGAGCTGTCCTTGCAGCTCGGCAGCGGTGAGCGCGGCGGAACGTGACATTCCCTCCATCGCGTGCAGGATGCGCACGCCGTTGATGAGTGCGACGCCGACCCCGGCACTGGGCGCGTTGGAGGTGATGAGGTTGGTGCCGAGCGCGACCGCATCGAGAATGGTGTTGTAGAGGGCGTATGTGTCCTCGATCGGCATTCTTCCTGCATCGATCAGGCCGCGAATCTGTGGCAGGCGAGCAATCAAGGTGTCGAATCCACCCGTGTCGGCACCCATGGTGCCCTGCGACACGCTCTGCAGCCTTGATGAGTAGGGGGCCAGCTCTGCGAACGCGGTGTCGAGCTTGTTCCGTGCTGCGGCGAGCGCGGCCGGATCGCTCTGTTCACCGGACAGATGCCACAGCGACAGCATCCGTTCCTGTTCCACCCCGGCAACCACGTCGCGAGCGTGGCTCACGGCATCTCCGTTCGCTGCCGCCCATTGTTCGGACTGTCGGCCCTCACGTATCAGGTATCCCGCTGTGCCTACACCGACTCCGAGCAGTGCCAGGCTTGGAACCAATGCGATGGCCAGGATCCGGGTCCGGATGCCGAGGCGCACTTTCAACATCGGGGGAATATATCTGTTCGAATGTCTGACGTTTCCTTCGGCCTCGCTACCCCGATCATTCTTGATTTGACTGGGCCGCTTGGTGTTTAACGCTATTTCCGGGTGGGCCGGAGTGGATTGCAAGGCTAACGAATTTTGCTGTTCGTAGTGCCTCCAGAAACGGCGTAGAGCGGGTTGCCGGCGACAGCGGCACCAGTTGTCGAAGTGCAGCGATGATTGGTGAGACGTGCCGCCGGACCAACGGGGTGGCGCGAGTTCCCGCCCCAGAGCGATGGCACGATCGGCCCATGAATCAACTGACCAGCCGGTTCGCGGGGCAGCTCGACCTCGGCGAGGACTCGGCGGCCGGTGCCGTGCTACCCGCTGGGATAGACGGATTCGGAGCGGGTGCCTGGTATTGGATTCACGGTGACGAGACGCTGAGCCAGAGCGAACTCGACAAGGCAGAAGTCGCCCTCGTCGATGTGCGGGCTCTGGTCGCTGCGGCCTTCGTCGCTTTCGCCGCCGAGCTGACCGATCCGAGGTCGACAACTTCGTTGTTCCGCGAGTTTCACCGCGAGGAGATTCCCGAAGAGATGGTGTGCGACCTGTTCGGCGTGGACACCCGTGAGGTCGTCACCGACGAGGTCTTCCTCGACCATCTACACCTCGTCGGCGTCGCGGTCAGCCCCGCGGCCACGGAACGTGTCCTCGCACTCGACTTCGCAATCGGCGCTGGCAAGCCCACCGACCAACTGCTCGTCGCCGTGTGGGATCGGAACGACACCGTCTCCGTCCACCACGAAAGCTGAGCCCGGGGGCCGGGACCCGGCCCGACCGAAATTGGCGATGTCTTTCGACTCCCCGAGATTCGTCGGCGCTCGTGACGCAGCTCGTGCAGCGTCACGTCAGGAGCTCTGCTCGTTCTTCCAAGAGCCCGCGCAGGTACTCGGCGGTGTCCGGGCGAGCGGCGTCGACGGCCATGACAATGCGTTCGCGGCGATCGTCAGCGAGCGCGGCGAGCGCACCGATGAACCTCGGGAGCTCGTCCCTCCGGCGCATGAGCAGCGCGTTGAGAAAGTTGGGCACCTCCCGCCAGCGCGCGCCGTGGCCGAGCTCCATGATCGCGAACACGCGATCGAAGTTGCTCGCGAAGTTCTTCTCGTTCGTCCAGGCGCGATCGACCCGACCGCTCTCGCGGAACGCCTCGGCTGCGGATCTCCAGTCCTCGGGCCAGTCGTCCGGGATCGGATCGAGCACCGGCGTCCTGTTCGTGCCGCCGAGTGCCTCGTGGATCGGTTCCCACTCATCGTCTTCGCGGACCCAGCGGCCGAGCGTGCGGCGCACGAGCGCGCGCTGCGTATCGCCCCAGGTATCGGTCTCCGCGAGGAAGGCGCGGCTCGCGTCCCCACTGCCCGCGACGAACATCGAGGCGGTGCGGATGCTGTCGTGATCCCCGCGCGATTCCAGCCAGTGCGGCAGCACCCGGGCCGCGGCGGCTCCACCCGTTGCCGGATCGGCTTGCGAGAGCACGCCGTAGGCGGCCTCGTAGATGCCGTAGTCGTCGAGCGGGTGCAGCGACCACAGGATCGCCTCGGTGGTCTCCGCATCGATGTCCCGCCCGTCGAGGGCATCGAGCATCGCGAGGTACCGAGCGATGCCTGCCTGCTGGACGGCGTCCTCCTCATCGCACAGCGGCCCCGCCTCGTCCTGATGGATGCTGCCTCCCAGGCGGATCAGCTCGTCCCGCCACGCCTGATCGCGACGCTCCTCACTCATCCCCGGTCCTCGTCACATCGCTTCCCTGTGTCGCCGGCTCGGTGAGCGCCGCACGAATCCGTTCGAATGCCTCCCGAGTCTCCGGCGCGGCGAGGAAGTCATCCAGCGGCGCCCCGCTCGCCCGGAAGTCCGCCTCCTCGAGCAGCGCGACACCGAGTGCGGCGATCCGCTCCGACGACCGCTCCTCCAGATAGCCGGCCCACGCCTCCAACGCGGTGACCGCGCGCAGGAGACCCGGATCCATGTCGCCCTCCGACAGATCGCCCTCGTCGATCTCGACGATCCATGCCCGAAGCTGCTCGGCATGCGCCGTACCCGCCCCGTCGGCCGCTGCGCTGACGGCGCGTGCTCCGGCCTCCGTCAGCTCTGCTGCCGCTGCCGCGGCCACGCCGTCCGCTGTGAGGAGCTCCCGCGTGACCGCGATCCCGAACTCGATCTGCGCCTGGACCGTGGTGTGGGTTGCGCACTCACGCACGGCCTTCTCGACTTCCTCGTAGCTACTCACGCCGCACCGCCTTTCCGGCCTGGGTGAGGTTCGCCGCCGTCCGTGGCCCTCGATCGGGATGTGAAGAAGGTCTGCTTCGTTGGGGCGAATCTCTTGTCGCGACGATTGTTCCAGCAGTTCCCGGCGCGGTTGGTCGTCGGGCCTTCGATCCACCCGAGGCGACCGCGGTCGCCTCGAGTGCACCCCTGGACGGTGGAACAACAGGGCCTTGGAAAGAGATTCCACCGCAAGGGCTTCCGCGGCCGAGTGTTGTCTTCGCACGAGGGTGCGACTCGCCGCCGATGGGTTTCGCGCGATCCGTTCGGGCTACTTGCGGCCGTGGGTCGCCCCGAGATCGTCGAGCCTGCGCTCGGCGTCGCGAACGATCCGTTCGATCAGCTCGGCCACGGTGGGAAGGTCGTCGATCATGCCGACGACCTGTCCTGCTGCCAGGACTCCGGCCTCCGTGTTGCCCTCGACGAGGCCGGCCCGCAACAGCATCGGGCTGTTGGCCGACATGATCAGCTGCGAGAGCGTGCGGTCGCCGCTGCGTACCAGGGTGATGCCTTCGGATATCAGTGCCCGCCAACTGAGCCCGGTCAGTTTGCGGAACCGGATCGTGTTGAAGGCCGCGTGCCCGAGCGTGCGCACGCCGTGGGTCCGTTCGAGCGACTGAACCAGTCCGGTCCGCAGCACCCGGTGCGGGATGCCGTCGACTTTCGTGGTTACCACGGTGTCGTGCAGGCCACGAGCGAGATACGCCTGCTTCACCCCGTCGGGGACAGTGCTCTCGCTGGTGAGCAGGAACCGTGTGCCCATTGCGATCCCGGTGGCGCCGTAGGCGAGTGCTGCCGCGAGTCCGCTGCCGTCGAAGAACCCGCCGGAGGCGACCACCGGGATGTCGACCGCCTGGACGACCGACGGCAGCAGCAGGGTCGTCGCGACTCCGCCGGTGTGGCCGCCGCCCTCACCGCCCTGCACGATCACGGCGTCGGCGCCCCAGTTCGCGACCTTCTCGGCGTGACGCGCGGCGCCGACGGTCGGGATCACCACGATCCCGGCGTCCTTGAACCGGGCGATCATCTCTTCTCGCGGTGCGAGGGCGAAGGAGGCAACACGTACGCGCTCGCGGATCAGCAGCTTGACGCGGTCCTGCGCGTCGTCGGCGTCGGCCCGCAGGTTCACCCCGAACGGAGCGTCTGTGCGCTCCTTGACTTCTCGGATCGCGGATTCGAGTTCCGGGTAGGTCATCGTCGCCGACGCGATGATGCCCAGCCCTCCCGCACGTGCGGTCGCGGTGACCAGTCGGGCGCCCGACACCCACCCCATGCCCGTCTGCACGATTGGGTGCTCGATCCCGACCAGCTCCGTGAACCTCGTCTGCATCATCCATCCCCCCTCGACTCAAGCAAGCACTTGCTTGGTATTCGTATCACAGTGTCCACGCCGCGGCGAGCGCTGCCAATGTGACGGTTCATGCGCCTGCGGACCCTGGACCCGAGAACGGTGCCCGCCCATGCTGCGCGAGACCATCTGCGGCGGCGGAACAACGCGATGTGGCTATCGTGGTCCGAGTGACTGTGACGACCGAGTTCAGAACCGAACGGCGTTCTCTGAGCGGGTGGGGTAGGCGTGCAGCAACACCAGCAGACGTCCTCGCCACCCCCGACCTCGACGTGATCGCCCGGGCAGTACGACAAGCCGGCCCGAGAGGAGTCATCGCCCGCGGCCTGGGTCGCAGCTACGGCGACCCCGCGCAGAATGCCGGCGGACTCGTCGTGGACATGACCGCACTCAATCGAATTCACCACATCGACCCGGAATCGGGAGTCGTCGACCTCGACGCCGGCGTCAGCCTCGACACCCTGATGCGCGCCGTCCTCCCCCACGGACTTTGGGTGCCTGTACTTCCCGGGACGAGGCAGGTCACGATCGGCGGCGCGATCGGCGCCGACATCCACGGCAAGAACCACCACTCGCACGGCAGTTTCGGCAACCACGTCGAAGCACTCGACCTACTCACCGCGGATGGAGCGATCCGCACCCTCACACCCTCGGGCGACGACCGTGACCTGTTCTGGGCCACGATCGGCGGAATGGGCTTGACCGGCATCGTCGTTCGAGCGCGCGTGCGGATGAAGCACACCGAAACCGCGTACTTCATCGCAGACCACGACCGCACTGCAAACCTCGACGAGACGATGGACCTGCTCACCGGCGGATCCGACGAGGGCTACGACTACTCGATGTCCGTGCCCGACACCATCTCGACCGGCCCGAAACTGGGACGCGCCGGATTCACCCGCGGCTCGTTGGCAACCCTCGACCAGTTGCCACCGAAGCTCCGCCGGGACCCCTTGCGGTTCAACGCCCCACAGCTGTTCACCGTCCCGGACATCTTTCCGAGCGGAATGGTCAACCGAGTCACCACACGGATCGCGGCGGAAGCGGCGTACCGGATGTACCCGAAGCACGGCCGGGGCACCATCCAGAATCTGACGCAGTTCTACCACCCGCTGGATCTGCTGGGGGAATGGAATCGGGGTTACGGTCCCGGGGGGTTCCTGCAGTACCAGTTCTCGGTCCCGTTCGGCGCCGAACGGCAACTCGCCGACATCATCCGCCTGATCGCCGAGTCCGGCCACCGGTCGTTCCTCAACGTGTTCAAACGCATGGGCGACGGCAACCCGGCGCCACTGTCGTGGCCGGAGCCGGGATACATGCTCAGCCTCGACTTTCCGATCCGCGACGGACTCGGCAGGTTCTGCGATGAACTCGACGAACGGGTCCTCGATCTCGGTGGTCGTCTCTACTTCGCCAAGGACTCGCGCAGCACCCCCGAGCGCATCGCCCGGATGTACCCGCGGCTCGACGAATGGCGAGCGGTAAGGGACCGCATCGATCCCCAGGGTGTCTTCGCTTCCGACCAGTCCCGCCGACTGCGCCTGACCTCCGGCTAGGCGTCCTCGCGGTCGGATCCGGGTTGGCATCAGGACGCCCTGATGCCAACCCGATGCCCACTCGGGCCCCCGTCCTACCCAGTTGGACCGCCCGGAACCGCATCATGGCGCGACGATGCAACCCGGGCCGACGGGAGTGGCGGGGTTGACGGTGACCGTCTGAACGGGTCCGCCGGCGGAGGTCTGATATGCCATCAGCGAATGCTCACCCGGAGCCGTCGGGGTCCACAGCGTGACCTTGTGCCCGAGGACCACCGGCGTGCTGTAGTACGGGTCGATGTTCCAGGCGAGGTCTTGGGGAAACATGGTCGACGCGTTGGTGTAGTCGACGATGTCGGTGCGCGGCTCGACCAGTCTTTCGGTGCGGGCCACCACCAGATATGTGCATCCGACACCGAACGGAGTGGTCGGTCCCGCGCTGAGGCCGGGGGCAATGGTCAGGTCCACGACCTCCGCCGAGGCCGTAGGCGCAGCCCCCAGTGCAGCAGCGGCACAGGCCGCAAGAGCGATGAGGGACAGGTGAGCCGCCGGCAAAATCTTCATACCGATGAGTCGGTTTCGGCGGGGTGTGTGTTACCTCGAGCGATTTCGTCCTTCCCACCGATCGGCAAACGGGTCGCCTGTCAACCGGTGCTCCCGCGCCCGGGCATGGTCCTATCGTTGGCTGATGCGCGCACACCATGTCGACCGCCCAGCCGATCTCGACGTGGTCCGTGAGTCCTACGACCGGGTGGCTGACAACTACGCCGACATGGTGATGACGACGGGAATCGGCGACATTCGGAGCCATCCATGGCTCAAGGCCTCCATCGATGCCTTCGCCGACACGGTGCGCGAACTCGGGCCGGTGCTCGACGTCGGCTGCGGACCCGGGACAGTGACCGCCTACCTCGCCGAACGCGGACTGGATGTGTCCGGAGTCGATCTCTCCCCCCGCATGATCGAGAACGCGCGCCGTCTTCATCCGCAGTGCCGCTTCAGCGTCGCCTCTGTCACCGACCTCGAGCTCGGTGAAGCGTCTCTTGGCGGGGTGCTCGGGTGGTGGTCACTGTTCCACCTTCCTCGCGATGTCCTTCCTCAGGTTCTCGCCTCGTTCGCGGGTGCCCTGAAGCCAGGTGGACACTTCATCACCGCTACACATGTCGGCGACGAAGACGTGGTGCGCACCGAGGCGTACGGCGGTGTTCCGGTTCGGTGGACGACCCACAAATGGCGGCCAGAGCAATTCGTGGACCTGGTCGAGCAGGCCGGACTGCGTCCGGTCGCCGAACTTCGGCTCCCTGCAGACGAGCAAAGCGGACCGGGGCTGGTCGTCACGGCCAAACGCCTCGTCTGAGTATCAGGAGTCGTAGGTGTAGTTCCCAGGTAGTCCCACCCAACACGCCAGCGTGCACACCGCGATTCGTCAGTCCCGGCCGATCCGCCGGGGCCCGACTCGTCTGCGAACCTCCGTGTCGTCTCGAACTGCACCGTCCGGCGCGCACACGGCGGAAGTGAGATGGACATGCGCCGTCCCTGCGTGAGACCCGGGTTCGGACCCGGTCAGTGCGCGACGTGCTCCTTCTTCCGCTTCGGAGTCAGGTGCGCAATCAGGACGACGATCGCGCCGACGACCAGTCCGACAAGGGCGGACGCGACGGTCCCCGCGGTCCAGGACAGCACACCGCCGAGGCCGCCGCTGACGAGATCGCCGAACCAGTGCTCGAGGTCGTGGAGGCGATCGGCCGGCCAGTGGAAGCCCGCCTCGCCGACGTTGACGATGAGGATGTGGCCGCCGACCCACAGCATCGCGGCGATCCCGACCACGGTGAGCACCGCCATCACCTTCGGCATCGCGGCCACGAGGCCGCGGCCGATCCGCTGACTGATCGACGACTTGCGCTGCGCGAGCGCGAGACCCACGTCGTCCATCTTCACGATCAGCGCGACCACGCCGTACACCAGGATGGTGATGAGGATCGCGACGACGATGAGCACGATCAGCCGGGTGAAGAACGGTTCGTCCTCGACCGACGACAGCGAGATCACCATGATCTCGGCGGACAGGATCAGGTCGGTGCGGATGGCGCTGCTGACCATCGTCTTCTCGTGCTCGGGCCCGCCGAGCGCCTCGGCCGCACCCTCGTCCTCGTGGTGCCCGCCGGTGAGCGCCTCGTAGACCTTCTCGGCTCCCTCGTAGCACAGGAACAGGCCGCCGGCGATCAGCAGATACGGCAGGGCCTGTGGCAGGAACTGGCTCAGGATCATCGCCACCGGAAGGATGATCAGGAGCTTGTTGCGGATCGACCCGATCGCGATCTTGCGGATGATGGGCAGTTCGCGCTTGGGGGAGAATCCGTGCACGTAGCGAGGTGTGACCGCGGTGTCGTCGACCACCACACCCGCCGCCTTGATGCTGGCCTTGCCGGCCGCCGCTCCGATGTCGTCGATGGATGCTGCGGCCGCTTTCGCGATCGCTGCGACGTCGTCCAGCAGGGCGACGAGACCACCAGCCACGGGAACCTCCCAGTTCGGATGTGCGATGCCGCTCGACCGACACACGGTTGCGCGTCGAACAGAACGGTACCGGGCTTCGTCGGTCTCTCGAGTGTCGGCGCTACCGCCTCCGTCCGCGGTCCTGTGCGGCCACGATCGCGGCCGCCGTGGCCGCGACCGTCCGGTCGCCGTCCTGGGTCAGTCGGGCGAGTGCCGCCCGCGCCGCCGGTCCGGGAATCTCGGCGAGGGCCTGCGTGATCCGCGACCGGGTGGGTGCGTCGTCGGTCGAGTCCAGCTTGTCCTGCATGACCGCGACGAGGTCGTCCGCCGGCGACACCCCCGTCAGGAGGCCCAGCACCTCCGCGGCCTCGACGTCGAGCCGCCCCTCGACCACCATCGCGAGGAGGACGGGCATCGCGTCGACACTCCCCCGCGTGCCAAGAGCGAGGGCCGCGTATCCGCGGACGGTGGCGTCCGAATCGCCGAGGGCTCGTCGCAGGTGACCCGCCGCCTCCGCGGTGTGGATCGCCGCTATCGCGGCGGTGGCGCGACGTCGGACGTCGACCTCCGCCGAGTCGAGACCGTCGGCCAGATCCGCGAGTCCCCGACCGTCGGCCCGCCTCAACGACCAGTGCAACACCCCGGCCACGTTGGGATCGTCCTCGGACAGGGCGGCCGCGGCCAGCGCCTCGACGGGCAACGACGCATTCCCGTGCTGGGACAGGATCGCTTGATGACGGCGCGACGCGGACTCCGATTCGAGCGCCCGCAACAGGGTCACGACGCTGAGGACGTCCTCCCACTCCGATGGCGAGGCGGCGTCGACGCGCTCGAGCTTCGAGAGCAGTTCCTCCTCGGCGGCGATGCGCTGGCGCGTGTGCCGGATGAGGTCTCCCACCAGATCCGCCGGCGCGAAACCCGGCTCGTCCAGTGCGCGCTTGGCCTCGTTCAACGAGAGCCCCAGGGTCCGCAGGCTCTCGACGTGGAAGAGTCGACGGATGTCGTCGGCGGAGTACTCGCGGTAGCCGCCGGACGTGCGCCCGGTGGGCTTCACCAGTCCCAACGTGTCGTAGTGGCGCAACATCCGCGTACTGACACCGCAACGCCGCGAGACCTCACCGATCAACATCGTCGCCTCCTCGCTACGTGTCCGGGCCGGCGACCGCGACGCGCTTCGCCATCTCGACCGAGAGGGTGAACCCACTGTCAGGATCGTGGCAGAGATGCTTCGAGGCATCCGCATGCGCACGAATGCGCGGATCGGGACTCGTCCCGGCGGCGTCGAGCACCGGGAGAGCGGCCTCCCCGAGCCCCGCCAACGCTCGGCTCAGACTGAGCTGCAGGTGGTGGTCGCCCCGCCCGAGTTCGGTCACCAGTTCGGTCGCGAGGGCCGCCTCGTCGCCGGGCGGCACCAGCACCACCGCCGCCCGCCACGCGCTGCGCGCGACCTCGTCGTGCTCGTCGTGCAGCAGCGCCGCAACTGCCGGCCAGGCGAGCCGATCCCCGATCTTGGACAGGGTGTGCAGCGACTGACTACGGGCCTGCGCGGTGGCGGACCCGAGCTCGTCGATCAGTGTCGGCACAGTTGTCTCGGCCGGCAGTCGGCACAACGCCCAGGTCAGCATGTCACGGACGAAGAAGTCCGGTTCGACGGCACACCGATCGACGAGAGCGTCCGCGAGATCGGGATCGGGATCCGTGCCCGCAGAGAGCGCCGCCCGCAGCCGAACCGACGGATCGGCCGCGGCGAGGGCATCGACGAGGCGGGCACCCTGCCCACCGTGGTTGGTTGTGTTCACGACAACCACCTCCTTCGCCGACCATTCGAGGCCTTGTCACGGTGTCAAGGTCAAGCGCCGTTGTCCGTGGACGTCGATCGGGAGGCCCGGTGCGGGTAGCCGGCCACCGGTGGCGGTGCAGGGTCCTGACCACAGATTTCGCAGGTGGGTCCCAGTGCGGCGGGGCAAAGTCAGGTAGTTCTCACCTATCCGGGTGTGACCCGCGCCACGGACGCTGATACCTGCCCGAGAAACCCCGCGACACCGAGGTGACCGATGTTCGAATCTGTGACCGAGCTCCACCGCGCCTACAACAGCACGGTGATGGACCCCGCCGGACGGCCCGGCCCGCACGCGCTGGAGTGGGAGGAGCGGCTGCTGAGGGAGCAGCCGACCGTTCGTGAGACGCGGGAGTGGTGCCCGACGGAGCCGGGTGAGGTGGAGGCGTCCCTGTGGATGACGAGCGCCGTGTTCCTGTCCAGGATCGTGCGTGAGCTCGGCCATGCCCGCGACGACCTGGGCGGGTCGGCGATCGCCGACCGGGTGACCGCGCTGTGCGTCGACAGCGTCCTGGCCGGGTACGACGGTGACCTCTCGGCCGCCGAGACGCTGGTGGACCGGGCCGGGCACGTGGCGGCACACCACGGTGACCTCACCCTGGCCGCGCTCGTGGCCGAGGCCGCCGCGTACCTGGCCGTGTTCGACGAAGACCTGCGCGGCGCGGTGTACTGCTTCGAGGACTCGCTCGCCTCGTGCCGGGCCTGCGGAGGCGAGGAGCAGATCTCGACGTTGCTGGGTCTGGCGGCGGCATACGCCCTGATCGGCGACGAGCGTCGGTGCCGCGACCGCCGCGCCGAGGCCCTCGCCATCGCCGGGACACGCGGTGACACCGTTCGCCGGGCGGGATAGCCGCCCACATCGACCGATCCGTGACGAGTTCTCCGATGTCCCGCCACACCCCGGCGGAAGCCGACCCCGCCGACGACCCGCGCGCCGCATTGATGATCCGCCGCAGAGCGCACTGCGACATCCGCCTCGCGCCGGATGCGTGGAGGTGCTGCGGCAGATGCGACATGTCGTGGCTGCCGTCCACGGGCGCGGTGCGCTTCACCCACTCGGATCCCGGCGAGCGATACCCTTACTTCGTCAGGTGCGCCGCGTAGCCGCAGCGTAGCGGCGCCGCGATCACGAAGGGACGTCACCGATGCCGTCGGCGGCGCGCGAGCGGGTGGGTAACCTCCCGCACGAGCTCACCAACTTCGTCGGCCGCCGCCGCGAGCTGGCGGAGGTCCGTCGGTTGCTGTCCGAGTCGCGCCTGGTGACCTTGACCGGCATGGGCGGTGTCGGGAAGACCCGGCTCGCGCTGCGGGCTGCCGCGAACCTGCAGCAAGCCTTCGAGGACGGCGTCTGGCTGGTCGAACTCGGCGGGCTACGCGACCCGGCGTTCGTGGCGGACACGGTCGCGGCCGCGCTCGGCCTGCGTGAGCGGATCGGCCGCCCGGCGCAGGTGCTGTTGGCCGACTTCCTGGCCGATCGGCACCTGCTGCTGGTGCTCGACAACTGCGAACACCTGGTGCACGAGGTCGCGACGCTGGCCGAGTCGCTGCTGCGCGCGGCCGCCGGACTGCGAATCCTCGCGACGAGCCGGGAGGCGCTGGCCGCCGGTGGGGAGGCGGTGCTGCGGGTGCCTCCGCTGACGGTGCCCGATTCCGATCGCGACTCGACGCTGCGCGGGCTGCCTCGCTACGACGCGGTGAAGCTGTTCACGCAGCGCGCCTGCGCGGTGGTCCCCGGGTTCGGTCTCACCGAGGAGAACAAGGTGGCGGTCACCCGGATCTGCCAGCGGCTCGAGGGGTTGCCGTTGCCGATCGAGCTGGCCGCGGCCCGGTTGCGGGCGCTGTCGGCCGAGCAGCTGTTGCAGCGGCTCACCGACCGATACCGGCTGCTGACCACCGGCAACCGCGTCGCCCCGTCACGGCAGCAGACGTTGCGGCTGTGCATCGACTGGAGCCACGACCTGCTGGACGACCGGGAGCGGACGCTGTGGCGCCGGCTGGGGGTGTTCGCCGGCGGCATCGAGCTCGATGCCGCGGCGGAGGTCTGCGGCAGCGACTTCGCCGACGACGAGCTGGTCGACGTGTTGGCCTCGCTCGTCGACAAGTCGATCCTGATCCGCGAGGAGACGGGCGAGGTCGTCCGGTACCGGTTGCTCGAGACTCTGCGCGAGTACGGCCGCGAGAAGCTGCAGGAGGCCGGGGAGTACCCCGACATGCGTCGTCGACATCGGGATTGGTTCGAGGAGCTGGCGCGGCAGGCGCGGGCCGAATGGATCGGCCCACGCCAACTCGAATGGGCCGATCGGCTGACCCGCGAGCAGCCGAACCTGCGCGATGCACTGGAGTTCTGCGTGAGCGAGCCCGGGCAGTCAGGGGCCGGGCTGGTGATGGCCGTCGCGCTGTACCAGTACTGGATCTCGCGCGGCCTGTACGGCGAGGCCAAGAGTTGGCTGGACCGAGCGCTCGCCTGCACCGACGGGCACGGGCCCGCGGAGCGGATACCCGGGCTGTGCGCCAACAGCGTGCTCGCCGAGATGCAGGGCGACATCGAGTCCGCTCGGTCGCAGATCGAGGAGATGCGCGGGCTCGTCGACAAGGTGGACGACCCGGCGACGAAGACGCTGCTCGATCTCGGTACCGGGTTCCTGTCCATGTTCTCCGGCGACCTGCCCCGCGCGGTGGACTGCTTCGAGTCGGCCCTCGCGGGATTCCGCGCCGAGGGCGACCTGCTCCAGCAGGTCGAGGCGCTGTTCGGGCTGGCGCTGGCGCGGGGGGTGTGGGGCGACCCCGACCGCGCCATCGCCTGCCAGGAGGAGGCGCTGGCCATCACCGCATCCCACGGGGAGTCGATGTACCGGTCGTACGTGATGTGGACGCTCGGCATGGCGCTGTTCCAGCGCCGTGAGCTGGCCCGCAGTACGGAGCTGATCGAATCGGGACTGCGGCTGACCCGCGAGGTGGGCGATCCGCTCGCGACGTCCACCTGCCTCGAGACCCTCGCCTGGATCGCGTCGGACGAGGACCGGGCCGAGCGGGCCGCGGTACTGATGGGCGCCGCGGTCTCGGTCGGCGAGGCCGCGGGCAACCCGACGATCGTCATCCGCGACCTGCACGGGCACCACGATCGAGTGTGGGAGAACGCCGGTCAGGTTCTCGGCCCACGCGCCTTCGAGGCCGCCTACCGCCGCGGGCGGGACCTCGACATCGACGCGGCGGTCGCCTACGCCCTCAACGACAAGGCGCCCGCCACCCCCAGGGCCAGTGAACCGGGTGTCCGGCTCACCCGACGGGAGCGGGAGGTCGCCGAACTCGTCGGGCAGGGACTGACCAACAAGGCCATCGCGCAGCGGTTGGTGATCGCGCAGCGCACCGCCGAGGGGCACGTGGAGAACGTCCTCGCGAAACTCGGATTCACGACCCGCACGCAGGTCGCGGCCTGGATCGTCGCGGACGACACGGGCCCGGCCGGATAGGTCCCTGGATTTCCGAAGCCGGCCCCGGGGTGTCCCGACGGGTCCGGTCCCGGTGGGATCCGCCGGTCTTTTCGTTCTGTAACGGAATCGCCTCCGCGACCGACTGTTCTGATGAATTCATCAACGACTGGGGAGGCAACGAATGGGTTCGGCTGTAGATGTCCTGGAATGGATCCGTGAGGGGTACCTGGCCGGTGATCCGGTGCGATCCGCGCTGTTCGTCGGGGCGTCGTTCGTCACGATGCCGCTGCAACTTCTCGCGACGATGCTGGGGCAGCCCTTCTAGCCCGGAGTCGGCATCGAACCGGAAAGCCGCCCTTCCCACCGCGGGACGGGCGGCTTTCGCGTTCAGGGAACCGTCGAGGCTCGACTTCTGATGTGCCACTGGTGCCTTCGCGGCCCTCGGCTGTCCAGTTCTCAGCCGGCCGCCTGCTTCACGAGCTCGCCGATCCGCTGCTCGGCGGCGGCAGTCCACTCCGTCAGCGCGAACGAGGTCGGCCACACAGTCCCGTCGTCGAGGGTGGCCTTGTCCTCGAAACCGAGTGTCGCGTAACGCGACTTGAACTTCTCCGCGCTACGGAAGAAGCAGACCACCTTGCTGTCCTTCGCGTAGGCGGGCATGCCGTACCAGAGCTTCGGCGAGAGGCCCGGCGCGCTGGCCTTGACGACGGCGTGGATCCCCTCGGCGAGAACGCGATCGGACTCCGCCATCTCGGCGATCTTCGCGAGCACGTCCTGCTCCCCGTCCGCCTTGGTGGCGCGTGAGCCGCGGCGCGCGGCCGTCTTCAGCTCCTGGGCGTGTTCCTTCATCGCGGCGCGTTCGTCGTCCGTGAATCCCAGTGCGGACTCGGTCTTCTGAGCGGTCATTGCTCCATCTCCTTCGTGACGGTCTCGGTGAGGGTGATCTCGATCCCGGGGAACGGATGTCCCCGGGTCACTGCATGACGGCGGTCCGCCGCGCACTGCGTCGTGTGTACGGCAGGGCGAACAGGTACAGGCCGCTGAACAGGAGAACGGCGAGCGGGAGCAGCGGCAGGTAGGAGAACCAGATGGCGGCCTGCAGCGCCACGGCGACCGTCGCGATGATGACGGTGACGGTGAAAACGATGGCCGTCCAGCGGTGGATCTGACGGAACCTGGCGTGGTTCATGAGGACTCCTTGGGTAGACGAGCAGCAGTGGTGGTCGAGGGCGGCGGTGGCGCGGGACTCAGCGGTCCTGGATCAGCCCGAGCACGTTGCCGTCGGTGTCGGTGAAGGTGGCCACCAGGCGGCCGCCACCGACCTCGTGCGCGGGTTCCTCGACGGTGGCTCCGGCGGCGGTCACCTCGGTCAACTTCGCCTCGATGTCCGGCACGTGCCAATAGGCCACCGGCGAAGTCATGGCCTGCGGCCCGCCGTTCGGCACCAGCCCGATGTGCTGGCCCTCGGCCTCGAAGCCGACGTAGTAGGGCGAGTCGGTCTGCGGGGCCACGCCGAGCAGAGCCGCGTACACGGCCTTGGCCGCCGCGAGATCCGACACGGGGTGCAGCACGGTCTTGATTCCCTGGGTGGCAGAGCTGGTCATGATCACTCCTGAAGTCGTGGGTCGGATCGACCCGGGCTGTCCGTCCGTCGAGGTGAACCGGACGTGTTGACACCATCTCGTTCGGCGGGGTCGTTCCACATCCGTGGCGACCACGGAAACTCCCACGGATCGGGGCACGGATCGTCGGCGACCGACACGGAGACCGTCCGAAGACCCTGAGCACGCGACGGGTGCTGCAAAATGAGGCCCATGACGGCGACGGTGGATATCTCCGCTCGGGAAGCCGAGGTTCTCGCGCTGGTGGGAGAGCACCTCAGCAACGCGGAGATCGGGGCGCGGCTGTTCATCTCGGTACGGACGGTGGAGAGTCACGTCTCCTCGTTGCTGCGCAAGCTGGATGTCCCGGATCGTCGAGCGCTCGCCCGGCGCGCGTCAGCACCTGCGAGCGCCGACCGGTCGCACCCCGCCCCGGTCCTGCCGACACCGCTGACCTCGTTCGTCGGCCGGACACGGGAGCGTGCCGAGCTGGGCGAGATGCTCGGGGAGCACCGGCAGGTGACGGCGGTCGGTCCCGGTGGCGTGGGCAAGACCCGGCTCGCGTTGACGGTCGCCGCGGACACGGCCGGCGAGTTCCCCGACGGCGTGTGGTTCGTCGATCTGGTCCCGATCACCAGCCCGGACATGAGCGTGGTCGCCGGCACGGTCGCCCTCGCGCTAGGCCTCGGCGAGCAGCCCGGCCACAGCATCGACGAGTCGGTGCCGGCCGCGCTGGCCGACCGCCACGCCCTCCTGGTGCTGGACAACTGCGAGCACGTGCGCGACGGAGTGGCGCTGTTCATCGAACGGCTGCTTGCGAAGTGCCCCCGCTTGACGGTGCTGGCGACCAGCCGGGCTCGGCTGATGGTCCCGTTCGAACGGGTCTTCACGGTCCCGCCGATGTCGCTGGCCGGCGACGGCGAATCGGACGCGGTCGCGCTGTTCATGGACCGCGCGTCGGCGAGTGGGTGGCCGCCGAATCATGCACTGCGCGACGAGGTTGCCGCGTTCTGCGGGCGGCTGGACGGTGTGGCGCTGGCGATCGAGCTGGCCGCTGCCCGCTGGACCACGCTCGGGCTCGACGGCCTCAACGCCGGCCTGTCCGACCAGCTCCGGATGCTCGCCGGTGGAGCCCGCGCCGAGGACCGGCACCGCTCGGTGCGGGCGGCGCTGGACTGGAGCCACGCCCTGCTCGAGCCGGAAGATCGGATGCTCCTGCGCCGGGTGTCGGTGTTCAGGAAGTCGTTCACCATCGATACGGCGGCGGTGGTGGCCGCGTCCGAGAAGGGCGTTGTCGCTGACGGATTGGCCCGGCTAGTCGAGCAGAGCCTGCTGGTGGCGTCGCCGTCCCGGATGGGGACCGAGTACCGGGCGCTGGAATCCATCCGCCAGTACGGGACCGAGCAGCTCGGCGAGGCCGGTGAGCTGGTCGAGGTCCGGGCCCGACACCTGAACTGGTGCCTGTCCGAGGCCGCCGACCTGGAGACGGTGCGAGCGGACTGGCGGCCGCGATTCGACGCGGTGGCCGACGACCTCCGTGCCGCGACGGCGTGGGCTGCGGACCGGCCGGAGCAGCGCGTGGACGCGTGCCGCCTCGCCCGGGACTTGGCGGACCTGCTCTTCACCCGCAACCTGATCGGCGAGTCCCAGTGGCGCTACGAGCAGGCTGCCGCGCTCGCGGACGACCCGGCCGAGAGCGCCGCAATGCTGAGACAGGCTGCGGCCGTGGCGGGATGCCGCATGCGTGGCGACGACATGTACGGCTTCCACCGCGCAGCCGCGGACGCCGCCCACCGGGCCGGAGACCCGGCCGGCGCCGCCCGCGACCTGGCGACCGCCGCCGCCAACGCGTACCGGTTCGCGACGAAGTTCGTCCGGGTCCTGCCGCCGGAGGAGGCGATCGCTCTCGTCACCGAGGCTCGGGAGCTCGCCGGCGACGACCCGGACGCGCGGGCCGCGGTGGCGCTGGCAGAGGCCGGACGGGCGCTCACCGACGCCTTCGCCGACCGGTACCCGCCCGACGACGCCGCATCGGAGACGATCGCGTGCGCCGAGCGTGCGGTCGACCTCGCGCACCGCACCGGCGACCCGCTGGCCGAGTCCGCCGCACTCGACACGCTGGCCGGCGCCCAGAGCTGGGCGGGCGACACCTTCGCCGCGGCGGCCACGGCGCGGCGCCGAATGGCGTTGCTGGAGTACGCGCCGGTCACGCCGGCCGGTACCCACGAGCTGATCGAAGCGCTTGCCGAGGCCAGCGAGGCCAGCCTCGGCGCGGGGGACCTGGTGGGTGCCCGGCGGTGGGCGCGGCAGCTCGCGGAGCATCCGCTGCTGGCGGAGGTCGGCCATCGTGCCACGAGCTGGCTGCTGGTGGCCGACGCGCTGGCCGGCAACGTCGACGACGTGCTCACCGTCAGTGGTCGGTTCCTCGAGTCGTGGCAGAGGGCGGGCAGCCCCGCCCGGTCGGCGCTCGGCCCGCCGGTCGCAGGGGTGGCGATGATCCACGGCCTGCGGGACGACCCGGACGCCCGGAGCGAGTGGAGCCCGATCCTTCGTCAACTCGGTAGCGAACCGGGGCAGGCCGACGGCTACGGCGCGGTCTTCGACGCGCTTGTCCTGCTGCACCGGGGACACGCCGGCGAGGCGCTGGAACGGATGGCGCCCGAGCACGGCGAGGTGTGGCGGTGGGTCACGTGGATCTGGCTGCACTGGTATGTGGCGTTGCGCGCCGAGGCCACCGTGCTCGCAGGCAGCCCCGATGCCGGCGAGCGCCTGGCGGAGGCCAGCACCCTTGTGGCCGGCAACCCCGTCGCCGGCGCCATCGTCGAGCGAGCGGAGGCGCTGCTCGCGGAGAACCAACAGCGGCTGCTCGCCACCGCGGATACCTTCGACGCCGCCGGGTGCCGGTACCAGTCGGCCCGGACCAGGGTGCTCGCCGGTGGCGAGCACGGCGCCCGTGGCGCGGCCGAGCTCGCCGAACTCGGCCTCGCCCCAATGGCGCCTGTCGCGTGGTAGGCGCCGTGCTCGTTGCGCTCGCTGCGGCACTCGTCGGATTGCCCTGAACCCCAGCGGATCCGACGCCGGGATCGCTACCGCCGACGGCTTTCGGCCCGGGCGGGCGTCCCGGTCTCGGCGAGCCCGCTCAGCACCTGCGGCAGCGGCCCACGGTGCAGCACGCCGAGGCGTTGGGTGGCGCGGGTGAGGGCCACGTAGAGTTCGGCCGCGCCGCGTGGGCCGTCGGCGAGAATCCGTTCCGGATCCACCACCAGAACGGCGTCGAACTCCAGGCCCTTCGTCTCCGACGCCGGGACCGTGCCCGGCACGCCCGGTGGCCCGATCACGATGCTGGTGCCCTCGCGCTCGGCTTCGTCCCGCTCGAACTCCTCGATGGTAGTGGGCAGTTCGTCATCGGTGACCCGCCTCGACCACGGCGAGACACCGCACGCACGGACGGACTCCGGCGGCTGGACACCGGGCGCGAACTCGGCGAGCAGCGCGGCGGCGACGGTCATGATCTCCGCCGGCGTGCGGTAGTTGACGGACAGCGCCCGGTAGGCCCAGCGACCGGGTACGTACGGCTCGAACATCGCGCCCCACGACGTCGCACCGGCCGCGGACCGGCGCTGAGCGAGATCGCCTACCACCGTGAAGGATCGGCCCGGGCAACGCCGCATCAGCACCCGCCAGTCCATCGCCGACAGTTCTTGCGCCTCGTCGACCACGACGTGCCGGTACGTCCAGTCCCGGTCCGCGGCAGCGCGTTCGGCGAGCTCCCGGCTGTCGCGCTCGACGAAGCGTTCCGCCAGGTCCTCGGCGTAGAGCAGGTCGGTGGCGAACAGATGGTCCTCGTCGTCCATGTGGTCCTCGCGGCCGACCATGAGGTCCAGCACGCCCGCGGCGTACTCGGCCTCGGCCTTGCGTTCCCTGTCGGCGGTCCGATCCACCGGCTTGTCCCGGCCCAGCATGTCGACGAGTTCGTCGAGGAGCGGTACGTCCGACACCGTCCAGGCATCCCCGTCGGCGCGCCACAGCGCCTGGTCGGCCCCCGCCCCACGCAGTCGTTCTCGAGACGTATACAGCTGTGCCAGAAGTGTTTCCGGTGTGAGTATCGGCCAGAGTTCGTCGAGCGCGGCGGTGAACCGTTCGTTGTCGGCGAGCTCCTCGGTCAGGTCCGCGCGTAACTGCTCCCACGCATCACGGTCCTTGCGGGTCAACCAGCCCCGGCCGATCCGGGCAATCGCCCGTTCGGTGAGCACCCAGGTGACGATCTCGCGGAACACCGCACGCGCCTCGTTGTGCGGCAGCCCGCTCGCGCGCGCCTCCTGGATGGCCCATTCCGCGGTCTCGGCGTCGATCCGCACCACGGCATCCGACAGTTCGATCTGCAGCGGTTCCTCCGGCAGGCGCTGCCGATCGGCGATCGCCGCCGTGAGCACGTCCAGGATCTTCAGCGAGCCCTTGAGTCGCGCGGCGTTCGGAGCGTCCTCGGCGGTGACGTGCAAGCCGGGCACGAGATCACCCGTGGTCGTGAGCACCACGTTGGACTCGCCCAGCGACGGCAGGACGCGTCCGATGTGGTTCAGGAAGGCCGGGTTGGGCCCGACCACGAGCACGCCGTGGCGTTCCATCCGCTCCCGCTGGGTGTAGAGCAGGTACGCCACGCGGTGCAGCGCCACCACGGTCTTCCCGGTACCCGGTCCGCCCTCGATGACCAGCACCCCGGGGTGATTCAGCCGGATGATCTGGTCCTGCTCGACCTGAATGGTCGCGACGATGTCGCGCATCCCGTCTCCGCGCGGCGCGTTGACGGCCGCGAGCAGGGCTGCGTCTCCCCTGTCCCCGCGCTCACTGTCACCGGGCCGGCCGAGACCCTCGTCGGTGAAGTCGACCACGTACCGCCCGCGTGTGTGGAACTGGCGGCGTCGGCTCATGCCCTCCGGGTTCGCCGCGGTGGCGACGTAGAACGCACGCGCGGCGGGCGCCCGCCAGTCGAGCAGCAGCGGCTCGAACTCGTCTGCCTCGTCGAAGATGCCGATCCGGCCCACGTAGGACCGTTCGCCCGACAGGGTGTCCAACCTGCCGAAGCACAGTCCGTCGTCCGCCACGTCCAGCCGCGTCACCTCGGTGGCCAGTGCGTGAACCGCGGCATCGCGCTCGACGAGCGTCCCGCCGTTGGTGACGTCGATGGGGCTCCGCAACGCCGCGCCGTACCTCCCCTTCACTCGTGCGCGCTCGGCGTCGAGCCGCGCGTACAGCTCGGCGACGTAGCTCCGCTCGGCTGCCAGTTCGTCGTCATAACCCTGAGTTGACATGCGCCCCTTACTGTTTCCTGGACAGCCGATCCGCCGTGCTGTGCACGGGCGTTCTCGGCTGACCCGCGTTGCCGCTGCTTCCGGCTCCCCGGATTCCGGCTCGGGTTGACGATTCTGCGGCACGACCGGGGTCTTGCCGCAAGCCCCCCAGTGGGATATAAGTTGAAAGTGGAAGGGGGTTAGTACTCCCCTCCTTCCCTCGGTTGCGACGCACTCGGTGGCGTGAGCGACGAGAGTCGGCCAGTCCCGGTCCGCGGGCGATCGGCCCCGACGACGTTCGAGGAACGAGCGTCAGTTGTTCTCGTTGAGTGCGAGGATGCGATGGGCATCGTCGATGAGGCTCTGCGGCACCGCTCCCTCGACCTCCTCGGTGCGTCGGGCGGACTCGGCGAGCTGGTGACGCTCCTGCTCGGCAGAGATTGTGTTGTCACGGCCGTCGTCCGCTGACTTGTCGCGAATCCACTCGAGTCGGTCGATGAATCCCGCACTGCCCGCATGCTCGCCAGATCGGCAGCTGGCGCCGAGGATCACCCGCCGCGCGTACGGATCGTCGGGGCCCGGATGGCAGGGCTTGACGTGGGGGCTGAAACGTTGTCTGTTCAGTCGGCAGAGGCCCAGTACCCGACCGCGGCAGGTGGGCCAGGCTGCGCGGCTACCGGCAGCGCCACGCCGTCAGAGTCTGTCCACGGTTCGGTTTCCAGTTCCGTAGCCGTCGGTAGTGGATCGGTGTGGAGTTGTACGAACTACTGGTGCTCGGCCGCGGTTGGTCGCTCGAGCGATACGCGCACTGGGCAGCGCGTGCCATCGTGGCCGCACTGACGTGACCGCCTGGCTCGGGACGAGAGTCCTGCTCGCCTCACGCAATTGAAAGGCACTGCACCATAGTTGCTTTCGGAGCTCTCCTCACTGAAGCGCTGCCAACAGGATGGTGAGGGCCTGCACCTCGGTCGCGGGGTCCGGCTTGCCGGCGCGCACCGCGGAGAGGGCGCCGTCGATCCGATCGTCGAGCACGTGCCAGGCCGCCTTGTCCATGGGGCGCAGGGTCGACTCGCCGTCGTCCCACGCGGTTTCGAGGTCCTTGGCCCTGGCTCGGGCCCCGGCCTGGTCGCCGCCCTGCACGTCGGTGAGCGCGTTCTGCGCGATGGTGCGGAAATTCGCGGTCTCGGCCGGCGGGAAGTGTGCGGTCGTCCGACCCGGGTCGAGCGCAGTGGTCACGGACTCCGTGCCGGTTTCCTCGTCGCTCGCCGCCGTCGCATGCGGCTGCCCGGCGGCCCACATGAGCAGAGCGCCGGTGAGGAGAGCGACTACGGCGTAGTAGCCGAGCATGAGCTTCTCGCGCTCCGGACGTGCGGTTGCGGCCGACGTGTGGGTCCGGTCGCGTTCTTCGACCACGTCGCTGCGTGAGCGCGTGAGGTATGCGACCGTCGCGAGGATCGCGACGAGAAAGATCACGCTGGTGAGGGCGGTACCCAGGCCGAGTCCGTGCTCGGTCGACGGGGAGGCGAACCAGTCGCCGAGGTTCGCGCCGAGCGGCCGGGTCAGAATGTACGCAACCCAGAAGGACAGCACAGCATTCGCGCCCAGCCGCCAGCCGATCACGACCAGGACGATCAGCCCGGCCGGCAGGAGCACCGCGGTGCCGGGTCCCCAGCCGGTGAGGTCGAGTGTCCAGTCGCCGGCCGCTGTGCCCAGGGCGAACGTGACCAGTACTGCGAGCCAGTAGAACAACTCCCGCGGCATCGTGACGATGCTGTGGATGGAGAGGGTCCGCTCGCGGGCGAACCACACGCCGAACACGATGGCCAGGACCGCGGCGAACACGCCCGTGCTCACGGCGAGCGGAACGCCCAGATTGTCGGTGAGGATGTCGGTGTAGAGCGTGCCCGTCACGCTGAGCACGACGACCGTCAGCCAGTAGACGAACGGCACGTAGCGGTTGAGGCGCAACTGCCACCCGAGAACCGCGGCAAGTACTGCGGTGAAGACGAGAGCGGTTGCGTTCAGGCCCACACCGAGGGTCATGTTGATCCAGTCGGCGAAGCTCTCCCCCACGGTGGTGCAGAGGATCTTGATGACCCAGAACCACACCGTGATCTCGGGCACCTTGCTGAGCATCACGCCCGGGGTCGGGACGATCTCGGATCTCGTTGTCTCGCTCACAACGCCAGACCGTAGAGAGGTGTGGCTGAACCGACGCTGAGAACGGGACGGGCGATGCCCCTATCGGAGCCGCTCGCGGCGGGCCAAGGTGCTGCCCAGTCCCGCGGCCGCCGCACGAACGGCCCCGACCTGGCTCTCCGGTCGGAACCTGCCGGTCGGTCCGGTGACGCTGATGGCGGCGAGGGGCTCCTCGCCCTGTCCGAACACCGGAGCGGCCACGCAGTTGAGGCCGAGTGCGGATTCCTCGTGCTCGAAGGCCACCCCCGTCTCCACGATCCGCGTCAGCTGGCGGCGCAGCAGTCCGGGCGCGACGACGGTGTGCGCGGTGCGGCGGGCCATCGGCGACGACAGCACCTCCTGCTGGATCTCCGGAGCGGCGTGCGCCAGCAGCGCCTTGCCGATTGCGGTGCAGTGCAACGGATTCCGTCCGCCAGTCCGGGAAGGGGACTTCGCCTGGCGGTGGCCGCCGATCTTCGCGATGTACACGACGTCGTGACCCTCCCGCACGCCGAGGTGCACGGTCTCGTGGGTGCGCTCGTACAGGTCCTGCAGGAACGGCATCGCGACCTCGAGCAGGCTCCGCTCGAGCGAAGCCCGCATCCCCAGTTCGAAGAGGCCGCCGCTGAGCCGGTAGCCGCCGTCGACCCGGTCGAGCAGCCGGTTCGCGACGAGGTCGCCCGCGAGTCGATGCACGGTGGCCTTGTGCAGCCCCGTCCGACGGACCAGGTCGGCGAGGGCGAGTACCTGGTCCTCCGCTCGGAAGGCGCGCAGGATCGTCACCGCCTTGCCGAGCACGGTGTCGAGGTCCGCCGCGTCCGCCACCGGAAAAGTGTATCGCTGAGTGAGACGACAGCCTGGTTCGGGGAGCCGTCGACCGTCACAGTGGTGGCATGAACCAACCCACGAACTCCGTCCCGGCGCGGGAGGCCGACGTCGCCGCCGCGGCGGACCGCCTCGTGTCCGCCGCCGCGGCCGGTGTGCCCTGCGCGCCGGTCCGGGACCTGATCGGCAGCGACGACCTCGCCGCCGCGTACGCCGTGCAGAATCGTGTCAACGGTCTCCGGCAGGAGGCCGGCGCCAAGGTGGTTGGCCGCAAGATCGGCCTGACCTCGGTGGCTGTCCAGCAGCAGCTCGGTGTCGACCAGCCCGACCTCGGTGTCCTGTTCGACGACATGGACTTTCCGAACGGCGCCGACATCCCGATGAGCCGCCTGATCCAGCCCAAGATCGAGGGTGAGGTCGGGTTCGTGCTCGGCGCCGACCTGATCGAGGGTCCGCTGGACGCGGCGCAGGTCCGCGGGGCGATCGAGTACGCCGTCGCCGCGCTCGAGATCTGCGACAGCCGAATCGAGAACTGGGACATCCGCTTCGGCGACACCGTTGCCGACAACGCGTCCTCCGGCGTGTACGTCCTCGGGACCGAGCGCCGCACTCTCGACGAGGTCGCGCCGGTGGACGTCACCATGTCGATGGCGGTCGACGGCCGCGAGGTGTCGAGCGGTAACGGCGCCGCCTGCCTGGGCGACCCGATCGAGGCCGTGGTGTGGCTCGCCCGCACGGCCCGTGAACTCGGCCAGCCGCTGCTCGCCGGTCAGGTGATCCTGTCCGGCGCCCTCGGCCCGATGGCGCCCGTCGGCGCCGGCAACACCGTCACCGTCACCGTGTCCGGACTCGGCACCGTGACCGCCCGTTTCGTGGGAGAGAAGGAAGCATGAGCAAAGTCAAGGTCGCGATCATCGGATCGGGCAACATCGGCACCGATCTGATGATCAAGGTGCTCAACCATTCGGAGCACCTGGAAATGGGCGCGATGGTCGGTATCGACCCCGCCTCCGACGGTCTGGCACGGGCGGCGAAGCTCGGCGTGCCGATCACCGCCGAGGGCGTCGAGGGCCTCGTCGCCCTGCCGAACTTCGACGAGATCGAGATCGTCTTCGACGCCACGTCGGCGAAGGCGCACGTCGCGAACGATGCGCGTCTGCGCCCGCTCGGCAAGCGCATGATCGACCTCACCCCCGCCGCGATCGGGCCGTACGTGATCCCCGCGGTCAACGGCGACGACCACCTCGATGCCGCGAACGTGAACATGGTGACGTGTGGTGGCCAGGCCACCATCCCGATGGTCGCGGCCGTCTCCCGGGTGGTCCCGGTGGCCTACGCCGAGATCGTCGCCTCCATTGCGTCGAAGTCGGCCGGCCCCGGCACCCGCGCCAACATCGACGAGTTCACCGAGACCACGTCCGCGGCAATCGTGTCGGTCGGCGGCGCCAAGCGCGGCAAGGCCATCATCATCCTCAACCCCGCCGAGCCGCCGCTGATCATGCGGGACACGGTCTTCTGCCTCGTCGACGCGCCGGACCCGGCCACCCACGACGAGATCCGCCAGTCCGTCGAGAAGATGGTCGGCGACGTCTCGGCCTACGTCCCCGGATACCGCCTCAAGCAGCAGGTCCAGATCACCGAGATCCCCGCCGACCAGCCGGTCGAGACCCTGATCGTCGACGGCAACCGCCCGACCCACCAGGTGTCGATCTTCCTCGAGGTCGAGGGCGCCGGACACTACCTGCCCGCGTACGCCGGCAACCTCGACATCATGACCTCCGCCGGACAGCAGATCGCAGAGCGGATCGCACAGAAGAAGGAAGCCACCCGATGAGCAACCCCACCATCTTCGTCCAGGACGTCACCCTCCGGGACGGCATGCACGCGGTGCGCCACCGGATCTCGCCGGAGGACGTCAAGCGCATCGTGACCGCCCTCGACGCCGCGGGCGTCGACGCCATCGAGGTCGCGCACGGTGACGGTCTCGCCGGCGGATCGGTGAACTACGGTCCCGGCTCGAACACCGACTGGGAGTGGATCGAGGCCGCGGCGGATTCCATCAAGAACGCTCGGCTGACCACGTTGCTGCTGCCCGGTGTCGGCACCATCGAGGAGCTCAAGCACGCCTACAAGCTGGGTGTGCGGTCGGTGCGCATCGCGACGCACTGCACCGAGGCCGACGTCTCCGCGCAGCACATCGAGACCGCGCGCGAGATCGGCATGGACGTCTCGGGCTTCCTGATGATGAGCCACATGGCGCCCGCGGAGGAGCTCGCCAAGCAGGCCAAGCTCATGGAGTCGTACGGCGCGCACTGCGTCTACGTCACCGACTCGGGCGGACGCCTGACCATGGGCGGGGTCCGCGACCGGGTCCGCGCCTACAAGGAGGTCCTCAACGAGGGCACCGAAATCGGCATTCACGCCCACGAGAACCTCTCGCTGTCGGTGGCCAACAGCGTCGTCGCTGTCGAGGAGGGCGTCTACCGCGTCGACGCGTCCCTCGCCGGACACGGTGCGGGCGCGGGCAACTGCCCGATCGAGCCGTTCATCGCGGTCGCCGACCTGTACGAGTGGAAGCACGGCTGCGACGTGTTTGCCCTGCAGGACGCCGCCGACGACATCGTCCGTCCGCTGCAGGACCGGCCGGTGCGCGTCGACCGTGAGACCCTGACCCTCGGCTACGCCGGTGTGTACTCGAGCTTCCTGCGGCACGCGGAGACGGCGTCGGCCCGCTACGGCATCGACGTCCGCACCCTGCTGCTCGAGGCAGGCAAGCGCAAGCTGGTCGGCGGCCAGGAGGACATGATCGTCGACATCGCCCTGAACCTGGTCGCGGAGCGCGAGGGCGCCACCGCCTGACCCAGGCATCTCTCCTCTCGGGCGCTGTGACCGTTTCGGTCACAGCGCCCGAGGCGTTTCTCGTCCTACGCCGTGCCTGTCGCGGCCAGCTCTGTGCCGGAGGGACTGCCGTTCCGGTCGGACTTCTGCTGGGGCACAGTGAAGGTCGCGACCACGCTGACGACGGCGATCGCGAAGCAGGCGACCGTGTACCACAGGCTTCCGATCGGATCGCCGTCCTCGGTGCGGCCGTCGACGGCGCCGAACCAGTCCGGCAGAGCCGTGATCCACAGGACGGCCATCACCGCGAGGTACACCAGCGCGTACGCCTGCACGAACCCGTTGCGGTACGGCGCTACGTCCGAGGTGCCTGCGCGCAGCGCCGACCACTGCCGAACCAGGACCACGACGGCGACCACCGAGAGCACGGCCAGCTCCGCGGCGTAGAGGAACCCGCGGGCCGTGTCGCTTCCCATGCCGAAGACGGTCGCCGGGAGCGGGAGCACGAACACCCCGACCGAGGCGGTGAGACCGATCACCACGGTGCGCCACACCAATTGCAGACCGGAGAAGCGCCGGCCCGCATCGACGTGCCGGCCGACGAAGAACTGGACGCACAGCGCCAACGACATCGGCCACAGCGCGGCGAACACCACGACGCTCGGCAGTGGAACCGAATCGAAGAAGGGCTGGTTGACCTTGTTGTCGAGCGTCCACTCCCACCAGCGCAGTTGCGGTCCGAGCTGGTCGAAGATCTCGTAGAACGCGTGGTGCACGAAGCCGACGCACACCGCGCCGAGGAGCACGCCGTAGCGCCGGAACACGCCGAGCATCCGGACGATCTCGAACGCGATGGTGGCCATCAGCGGGTAGATCGCGACGATGTACAGCGGCAGGCGGCCCCACAGGAAGTCCACGGTGAACACGTTGTGCGCGAACATCGTGCCCAGGTACTCCTCGGTACCGAAGGCGGCCGGGAAGTAGATCGGCGGCTCGATCACGAACAGGAACGCGGTGGCGCCGAACCACAGCACCAGGTTGGTGGGATCGCCGTGCCGGCGCAGCCGCGCGATCGCGTAGACGAGCGCGAGCACCGCCCCGAGGACGATGGTGAACTCGAGGACCGGCAGGGTCCAGTTCTCCAGCGCGACCGGGTTGCGGACCTCGGCGAGCCCACCGGCCTCCTCGCACGAGAAGCCCAGGCGGGTCGCGAGATCCGCGAAGGTGGGCGAACAGTGGTCCGACATCAGTTCGCCCCCGCCGTGACCGGCTCGGCCCCGGGCTTCTGCGGGTCCGCGGTGTACCAGCGGGTGCAGTCGTAGCCGGCGTCGTAGCGGGTGAACCACTCGTCGGCGAGGACGGGCAGTTTCTCGTGTGCGGGCTTGTGTCCGGGCATCTGGCTGCGAACGGCGCCGGACAGGGCGGTGAGTTGCTCACCGATCGGCAGGCCGTCGAACGCGCGCGGCATCGGCCCCTTGGTCAGGTACGGCGCGAAGGCGGTGAGTACCTTCTGCTTGGCCCGGTGCCGGGCGAACATCGACATCGAGTCGACCTTCCGCTCGGACAGCGGAACGTGCTGGTTGAAGCCCGCGCAGGCAATCCGGATCGACTTCATCACGTGCGCGAAGATCGAGGGCGCCATTCGCATCCGGTACAGCTCGTTGCCGACGACGGCGTTGTAGATGATCAGCGCCGAACTGCGGTGCTCGACCTCCTCGACGAAGTGCCAGAGGAACAGCGACGCGACCCGGTCGTCGCCGGGCCGGAACAAGGTGGCCTCGTTGTCGAGCATCAGTTTGAAGACCGGGGTGAAGGTGGCCTCCAGGTCGGCGGTGTACGCGAGCCGGTAGTTGATCGAGGTCCGCTCGGTGAGGAGGTCGAACTCGCCGACGACCGCGTCGAGGGTGTTCTGCAGGCCGGGGTACCGCCGGATCAGCGCGTTCACGTGCTGGCGGTGCGCGGTGGAGTGGTGGCCCTCCTGGCGCATGAACGCCACCGCCTCCGCTGCGACCTCGGGATCGGTCATCAGCGGCTTGGCCTGCAGGATCAGCTTCACGATCATCTTCTCGAAGCCGATCGCCAGGAACGAGACCGCGTTGGACATGCTCGACCATGCGGGGTTCTCGGGGTTCCACAGGAAGGGGACGTCGTGGTCCTCGAATCCGAAATCCATCTTTCGGGGCTGAAGGTTGGTCACTGCTCCGATACCTCGTCTTTCGCAAGTGGGCTGCTCGGTGGCCCGCTCGGATACGTCGAAGCCACGATGGCGGTGATCATACGCACATGCGAGCACGTGTATGGTCACGTTTCATCGATCCCGTCGCGAAGCGCGGACGGGCGACCCGCCGTGCTGTGATACCGTCCGCCCGGTGGCACGAAGGCGTGGGTGGGGCGGCAGTCCGCCGGACAGCGATGACGAGGCGTCCCGTCGAATAGTTTCCGCCGCAGTCGATTTGATCGGACAGACGGGTTCGGCCATCAGCATTGCCGACGTCGCGGAGTCGCTGGGTGTCATCCGTCAGACGGTGTACCGGTACTTCCCCAGCGCGGACGCCCTGATGAGGGCGGCGGCGATCGCGTCGGTCGACGGGTTTCTCGATCGGCTGACGCGACAGGTGAGCGGCATCGAGGATCCGGTCGACGCGATGACCGAGGGCGTGGTGTACACGCTGGCCGAGGTGCGTCGGACGCCTCACCTGGGCATTCTGTTGACGGGCACCTACTCGAACGTCCACCCCGACGGCCTCACGTCCGAGGAGGCACGAACCTTCGGCATGGCGATGATCAAGCGCTTCGACGTCGATTGGGAGCGTCACGGGTACGACGACGCGTCACTGCGTGATCTCGTCGAGTACGTCCTGCGAACGATGCAGTCGTTCTTCGTCTCCCCTGGTAATCCGCCACGGAGCGACGACGAACTCCGGCGCTACCTGCGCCGCTGGATGGGAAGTGCTATCGCGGCTCAGGCGAAGCCGTGAATTCCGCTGTGTCCGAGTAGCTTCTCGGATCCCGAGTGGCCGCCGAGCCCGATCGGCGTCGCGGTAGTCAGTCCCAGGTGCTGAGTTCGTTTGCGGCCTGGGTTATCTCGCGAATGTAGTGTTGGCGCTCGCGAGCCGAGACGGCCGACCGGAGGGGACCGATCTGCAGTTCCCACAACGGTTCCCCGGCCGAATCGAAGACCGGCGCGGACAGGTAGCTGATGGGCAGGTCGCGGTCGGACGCGAGCGTGGCGCCGTCGTAGAGGTGTCCGCTGGTGTCGGTGATGATCGCCTGCACGCTGTCCCGGAGTCGCTGACTGGCCGGGTCCGCCGAGAGATGCGAGACCACCTGCGCCAGAACGTCGATGCGATCGATGTCGGCGGCGTCGGCCCCCCATACGCCGACGCCGTCCTCGGCGATCTGCGCCAGGGTCTTCGCGAGCTGCGCGCGGCGATCGGCGGGGACGGTGTCGAGCCACCGCTGTTGGAGTGCTCGATCCGAGACCGCGACGACGGCCGCACCGCCCGGCGCCTGCATGGGCAGTCGCAGGCCCACCTCGATGCCCGCCGGGATGTGGCCGAGGCCCTCGGTCATGGCGACGAAGACCAGCCGTCCGTCCTCGACGAGGCTCAGCGCGGCACCGCAACCCACGCGGGCCGCCAGGGCCTCGATGCGCCCGGTCAGTCCGTCGGGCACCGGCAGCTTCCCCCGGGCCTTCTCCGCGATGGCGGCCAGCGCCGGGCCCGGGACGTAGCGCAGGTCCGCCAGCCGGCGCACCCATCCACGTTCACGCAGTGCGCTCAGGATCGCCCCGACGGTCGACCGGCTCAGCCCGAGTGCGTCCGCCAGGTCGGCGGACGTGGCCGGCCCGTCGAGCGCGGTGAGCATCTCGACGATGGACACGACCCGGTCCGTGGGCGGAGACGGGCTGGTGGCGCCGCTCTTGTCATCTGCCATGAAAGCTCCTACCCTCGGGCGCAATACCAATAAACGTATCGCATCATGCGAATATTCGCATCCGGATTTTCGCATCAGCCTGAGGAGTGCCGGTGACCGCACCATCCGTTCTCGACGACCTCGACATCGAGGGTGTCGACTTCGCGTTCGAGGACAACCCGAACATCCACGCCGTCCTGGCGGAGCTGCGCGCCAAGAAGCCCTACGCGATCGTGCCGTTCGCCGGCGTCCGCGCCGTGCTGCTGCTCGACCACGAGCTCGTCACCGCCGCGTTCAAGGACGAGGAGACCTTCCCCGCCTCGGCGATCTACCCGATGACCACCGGACCGGTCCTGGGCAAGACCCTGCAGTGCATGGCCGGCTCCGAGCACCGCAAGAACCGCTCGCTGATCTCGCCGCCGTTCCGCCGCAAGGTGGTCGCCGACTACATCGAGCCGCTGCTCGTGCCGCTCGCGCACGAGCTGATCGACCGGTTCGCCGACCGCGGCACCGCGGACCTGGTCGCCGAGTTCACCACCCGCTACCCGGTGCTGCTGATCAGCCGCCTGATCGGGTTGCCCGTCACCGACGAGGCGCAGGTGCACAAGTGGGCGCACGACCTGTTCTACTTCCCGTTCGACCCCGAGGCCGCGATGCGCGCCTCGCAGGAGTTCACCGACCTGCTCACCCCGATCCTCGCAGAGCGCCGCCGCAACCCCGGCGACGACCTGATCTCCACCCTGGTCACCGAGGTGGTGCACGACGACGACGAGCTCGACGGTGCGACGCTCAGTGACGAGGAGGTGCTCTCGTTCCTGCGGCTGCTCTTCCCCGCCGGGGCCGACACCACGATGCTCGCGCTCGGCAACACCCTCTCCGCGCTGCTCACCCACGACGACCAGATGGAGATGCTGCGCTCGGACCTCGATGAGCACGCGCTGTGGGCGGTCTGGGAAGGACTGCGCTGGGAGCCCCCTGTCGGCCTGCTCCCCCGCGCCTGCCCGGAGGCCACCAACTGGAACGGCATCGAGATCCCGGCCCTGACGCCGATGATCTTCTCGATCAACGCCGCCCACCGCGATCCCGCCCAGTGGCCGGACCCGCACCGCTTCGACATCACCCGCCGCAAGACCGCGATGCTCTCCTTCGGCCAGGGCGCGCACAGTTGCGCCGGCAACTGGCTCGCCCTCGCCGAACTCGAAATCGCCCTCAAGGCCCTCCTCGAACGACTGCCCGGGCTACGCCTGCAGGACGGCGCCGCGGACCGCGCGAAGGTCACCAGCCAGGTCGGCGTCGCACTCCGAGGACCCAACGAGCTTGCCGTGCAATGGGATCTGTGACACTGAACCGAATCTCCACCCAGCAGGAAGAGGAATTGATCATGGAAAAGCTCCGCAACTACGGCTTGCTCGTCAAGTACCTGGTCACCACCCAGTGGCGCAAGCTGCGCGGTACCTCGGGCAACGAGGGATCGCAGAACGCCGGCTGACGGCGGTCCAGTCGCGCCGCACGATCGACAACAGGAGGACCGCATGGAGCCAGTCGAAGTGGTGCACCAGTTCCTGGGCCGACTGTCGGGGGGTGACCTCCGGGGAGCTCTGGACCTGGTCGACGACGGCATCGTCTACACCAACGTCGGCTTCCCGACGGCGCGCGGCCGCCGCCAGGCGGCCTTCGTGTTGAAGCAGTTGGACAGGCCGTTCATGGGCTTCGCCGTGCAGACGGTCAACAGTGCCGCCGACGGACCGGTCGTGCTGACCGAACGGGTCGACGAACTGCGCGTCGGACGGCTGCGCGCGCAGTTCTGGGTGTGCGGGCGGTTCGAGGTCAGGGCCGGCCGCATCACCGTGTGGCGCGACTACTTCGACGTCTTCGACATGACGAAGGCGTTCGCCCGCGGACTCGTCGCGCTGGTGATCCCGTCAATCCAGAAGCCGTTGAATCAGGTCGACGCGACGCGCTGACCACCGCCGAGATCGCCCCGACCGTCGTTGACGGCGGGGCGATCTCGGCTTCTCGCGGAGCGATCAGCCCTTGAAGTACACCAACTGGTGCGTCGTCGCGAGCAGCACCCCGTCGCGGCCCCACAACTCGGCGGACTGGTCGAAGTACCCCTTGCCGAACCGCTGCGCGCGGGCCGTGCCGAGTACCGCGTCACCGGACTGGTCGGCGAGTGCGGCCGCATCCGCGTGGAAGTACACGGTCAGCGTGACGGTGCCCGCCGGCAGATACTGCCCGCGGCGCAGGAACACTCGGGGAAAGAAGATGTCACTCATGGCCGTGAGGGCGGCGAAGTCGAGCGGACGGGGCGGTTCGTCGCGCATCCACAGGGTCGACGTCGAGTTCGGGTGCTCGACGGATTCCGTCTTCGGGATTCCGCCCTCGACGAACCGCATCTCGTAGTTGCGGGCCCACGCGATGAAGTCCGGGAACGACTCGGGTGCAACGGAATCCGACTCGGGAACCGCCGGAACTGCGATCTCGTCGGAGGACCAGGTGTCACGGCGGGTGCCGAACACCGCCGTCGCGGTGGTGGCGACGACCCCGTCCTGGGTCAGTTCGAGTGCCCAGTGCTGGGTCGATCGGTTGGTCCGCACCGGGCGGGCGGATATGTCGAACGGGCCCTCGGCGATGGGGCCGGCGAAGTTGACGGTCAGCGACAGCGGGTCGCCGAGCCGGTCCGGGTGTTGCTCAACCGCGCGCAGCAGGGTCGCGGCGGTGATGCCGCCGAACGGACCGACCATGTTCGCGTAGTTTGCGGACGTTCGACCGGTGTATCGCCCGCCGTCCGTCGGGGTCAGTTCGACGGCGTCGTCGAACGGGTGCGGCGGTGCGACGGTCTCGGTCACTGAGGTCTCCTCGCGGTTGCGGACGGGGCGTGTTCGATTATGACGGACGTCATAATCGGTCCCGTATCCGCCCCGACGCCCCGGTCGGAGCGGACCGGACGCCGGGGCGAACCGCGACGGCGACAGCTACCGTCCGAGCGCCGCCATCACCTGATTCGCGAGGGCGCGCTCACCCTCGGCGTTGGGATGCACCGGGACCGGCTGCGTCGCGAAGATCATCGGCTCGACCCAGCGCTGCCCGACCGGCTTGCAGCCGTCCCGGCCCTCGGACACCTGCGACATGTCGACATAGGTCGAGTCGGTCTCGGCGGCGGCGCGCGCGATGGTCTCGTTCAGGGTGGCCTGCAGGTCGCGCAGGTACCCGACATCGCCCTCCGCGATCGGCATCTGCGGCAGGCAGCCGCCGTTCGCGGGCAGCAGCCACGGGTAGCCGGCGATGAGGACGCGGGCGCGGGGCGACTTGGCATGGATGTCGCGCAGCGCGGTCACCAGCGCCGGGTAGGTCTGGGTGGCGATAGGTTCGGCCAGGGTGTTGCCGTACTGCGCGTGGCAGGGATCGAAGGCGCCGGGATGCGACACCATCGCGCCGATGCACTTTGCCATCGCGCCGCCGAAGGTGTCGTTGTTGTTGCCGCCGATCATCAGCGTCACCAGTTCGGTCGACGGCGTGAGCGCCTCGAACTGCGGCCGCGTGCCCTGGTACTGGGCCTGATAGAAGTCCTCCGTCTTCGCGCCCCCGCAGCTCACGTCGGTGAGTCGGTAGCCGAGCCGTGCGGCGACGAGATGGGAGAAGTTCTGCTCGGACTGCCAGCACTGAAACGGCTGGCCGGGGGCGATCGGCGCGACGCCGGAGGCCGCGCTGAAGCTGTCGCCGAGATTGACGTACTCGAGGCCCGGCCCCGGATCGGCCGATGCGGATGCGCCCGACGCGATACCCGTCATGACGGCGGCCGCCCCCACAACCGCCATGAACCGCCTGACTCCAGCCCTCACCCTCACAGTGCCCTCCCCCTTGGTCGAATGCCCGTGCGCTGCGTCGGCAATGCCCAGGTCATCGACCGTGAGCCCGATCACAAGCGGAAACCGTATATCGCTCGGTGTTCGAAGACAAGGGTCGGCCGCGGCAACGATCCGGGCGGTTCGGTCAGGTCTGCCGGCGGCCGGTCAGCTGGTTCCAGTACCGCTCGAGGTGCGCCGCCATGTCCACGGTCGGGTCGAGAAGCCACTGGACCTGCAACCCGTCCGCGAGCGCGAACAGCGACGTGGCCGTGGACATCGCGTCGATCTCGGGCGCGAGCGTGCCGGACTTCTGCATGTCGCGCAGCGCCGTCGCCAGGTACTCCGTACCGGCCCGGTACCGCTCGAGCATGTACGGGTGGGCGGGGTGCTGCGGGTCGGCCGCCTCGGCCGCCATGTGGGTGAACAGTTCCACCAGTCCGGGTACCGAGGCATTGCGGCGGACCACCTCGATGAACCCCAGGCCCGGGTTCTCGTCCTGCAGCGCAACGTAATCCACCTCGTCGCGTCTGCGGAGCACCGCAATGAACAGCTCTTCCTTCGAGCCGAAGTAGTGCAGGACCCCGGTCTGGCTCAGCCCGACCGCAGCCGCGAGCTCGCTGACCGACGTCCCGCGATAGCCCAGTTCGGCAATCACTCGCAGCGCGGCGTCGAGGATCTGCTCCCGCCGTTCGACTCCCTTTGCGTAGGGACCCCGCTTTGCCACCCGCCCAGTCCCGCCGCGTCTACTTTCCGACCCACGTCGGTTTGCGCTTTTCCAGAAACGCGCTCATTCCCTCCTGCGCGTCGCAGGTGACGGCATTTGTGGCCATCGTCTCGGCCATCGCGGTGTACGCCTCGTCCTGCGGAAGGTCGATCTGCCGGTAGAACGCCTGCTTGCCGATCTGCAGGGTCGTGGCGCTGGCGCCGGTGATCTTCGCGGCCAGCTCGCGGACCTGCGCGTCGAGATCCTCGGGGGCGACGACGAGGTTCACGAGTCCCCAGGCGGCGGCGGTGTCCGCGTCGATCGTCTCCCCGGTCAGCAGCATCTGCATGGCCCGCTTGCGGCCGATCGACCGGCTCAGCGCGACCATCGGCGTGGAGCAGAACAGCCCGATCCGCACACCCGGGGTGCCGAACACCGCCGCCGAGGACGCGATCACCAGATCGCACGACGCCGCCAGCTGGCACCCGGCGGCGATGGCCGGTCCCTGCACCGCCGCGATCACCGGCTGCGGGATCTGCTGGACGGTGTCCATCATCTCCACGCACGCGGCGAAGATCTCCCGCTCGTCGTCGAGGGTGCGGTCGATCATCTCGGACAGGTCGTGGCCCGCGGAGAACGCCGGGCCGGCGGCGGCAATCGCCACGACACGCACGGCCGGGTCGGCGGACAGCTTCCGGAGAGCCGCAGTGACCTGACACATCATATTGGTGGACAAAGGATTTCGTTGTTCTGGTCGGTTCAGCACGATGGTGCCGATTCCCGTCACGACATCGATCTCGGTCCGGACAGCGTCGTCCATGGCACACCTCTTCCGCGGTCACTGGATTCGGTTCGATGCTACGTCTGCGCGGACCCCGCTGGATGCCCCCGAATGGGGGGATCGGGCGGGGTGGCGGCGACGGTGCCGTGGAGTTTCCCCGGTGCCTTCGTTCGGTCGCGCTTTCGAACACTTCCCGTGGCGTATCCCGGCGATCCTGCCGGGCGACCTGGCAGGATCGACTCGGTGAGCACCGCGAACCTGACCCGTGCCGAGACCGCCGCGCGATCCGCCGCGGTCACCGTCCGCTCCTACCGCGTCGAGCTCGACGTCACCGGTGCCGCCGACCGGTCCGGTCCGGGTTTCGGGACCACCACGACGATCGAGTTCGACGCGACCGCCGAACAGACGTGGATCGACTTCATCGGGCCGTCGGTCGGATCGGTGACCGTCAACGGCGAGCCCGTGGAGGTGGAGTACGACGGCGCCCGTGTCACCGTTCGAGCGTTGCGGCCGTCGAACGTGGTGGTCGTGCGGGCGGTCGGCGAATACAGCAGTTCCGGCGAGGGGCTGCACCGTTTCCTGGATCCCGTCGACGGTCGGACGTACCTGTACACGCAGTACGAGCCCGCGGACGCACGCCGGGTGTTTGCCTGCTTCGAGCAGCCGGACATGAAGGCGCCGTTCACCTTCAATGTCACGGCTCCGACCGGGTGGGAGGTGATCTCCAACCGGCCGGTGGCAGAGCGCGAGGAACACGGCACCCGGCAGGCCGTCGAGTTCTCGCCCACGCTGCCGATCTCGACCTACATCACCGCCATCGTCGCCGGTCCGTACCATCGCGTCGAATCGATGTGGAGCCGAGGCGATCTCGCAGTCCCGCTGGCCGTTCTGTGTCGTGCCTCGCTGGCTCGGCACCTGGACGCCGACACCATCTTCGCCGTGACGAAGCAGGGGATGGACTTCTTCGCCGACCAGTTCGACTACCCGTACCCGTGGGGAAAGTACGACCAGGTGTTCGTACCCGAGTACAACCTCGGAGCGATGGAGAATCCGGGCTGCGTCACCTTCACCGAGGCCTACGTGTTCCGCGGCGCGGCCACCGCCGCGCAGTACGAGGGCCGGGCCAACACGATCCTGCACGAGATGGCGCACATGTGGTTCGGGGACCTCGTCACGATGGTGTGGTGGGACGACCTGTGGCTCAAGGAGTCGTTCGCGGACTTCATGGGCGCCCTCGCGAGCGCCGAGGCCACCGAGTGGACCGACGCGTGGGTCGCGTTTGCGAATCGTCGCAAGGCGTGGGCGTACTCACAGGACCAGCTGCCCACCACGCACCCGATCGTCGCCGACATCGTGGATCTCGAGGCCGCGAAACTGAACTTCGACGGCATCACGTACGCGAAGGGCGCGAGTGTGCTCAAGCAACTCGTCGCCCACGTCGGCCGCGATGCGTTCTTCGAGGGCGCGCGCCGGTACTTCCGGGCACACGCGTTCGGCAACACGACGCTGGCCGATCTGCTCGCGGAACTGTCTGCGACGTCCGGACGCGACCTGCAGGCCTGGTCCAGCGCGTGGCTGCAGACCACCGGAATGTCGACGCTGACCCTCGAACGGCGTGGCAAGCGGTACGAGATCGTGCAGACCGACCCGCGACCGCACACCCTCGGAATCGGACTCTACGACTTCGACGGGTTCGGCTCGCTGGTGCTCACCGAGCGCCACACCGTCGACATCACCGGGGTGCGCACGCCGGTCGAGCTGACCGAGACCCCACTGGTGCTGCTCAACGACGGCGACCTCACCTACGCAAAGGTCCGGCTCGGTGGGTTCTCCGTCCGCACGGTCGAGGCCTCACTGGACCGCATCGTCGACCCCCTGGCGCGCGGTCTCGTCTGGTCGGCACTGTGGAACGCCACGCGGGACGGTGACCTCGACCCGAACCGATACCTCGGCATGGCTCGTGCCTTCGCGCCCGCCGAGTCGAACACGGCACTGTTGACGGCGGTGCTGGCGAACGCGTCGTTCGCCATAGGGCACTACCTTCCGCCCACGGCGCGGGACGAGTGGCGAGGAGACTGGCTCGAATCATGCTGGGCGGCAATGCACACTGCCGAGCCGACGTCCGGCGGGCAGTTGGCGTGGGCGCGGGCCGTCGCGTCCGCGGCCGCGGTCGACGATCGGCGGGCCCGCGAGATCCGGGAACTGCTCGACGGTGCACTGCCCGCGCCCACCGGACTGGCGCTCGACCCCGACCTGCGGTGGGCGCTGTGGACCGCGCTCTCGGCCACGGGCCACGCGGTCGCGGCAGACCTCGACATCGAACTCAGCTTCGACGCAACGGCCTCCGGGCGCACCGCACACCTGAGGGCCCTCGCGGCCCGGCCGGATCCGGGCGTCAAGGCCGACGCGTGGTCGGCGGTGCTCACCGACCACGGGCTGACCAACGAGCACCTGGACGCCGTCATCGGTGGCTTCCGCACCGGGGAGCGCCGGGACTTGATCGGCAGCTTCGACGCGGAGTACTTCGAGGCGATCCGCCCGGTCTGGGAGAGGCGGAGCATCGAGATCGCCAAACGCATTGTGCTCGGCCTGTTCCCGGCCGCCGAGTCGCTGGATGCGGTCGACGGATGGCTCGGCGCCAACGCCGATGCACCGGGCGCGTTGCGACGGCTGGTGATCGAACAGCGCGACCACCTGGCCCGCGACCTGCGCGTGCGAGGCGGGGTGTCCCAGACCTAGGACCCGCGGGCGCCGGGGCACAATGGTGCGGTGCCCATCCGGATAGAGGTTGCCGAACGCCGTGCCCGCCTGGGCCGCCGTCACCATCTCGCCCGCGAGGCCCGCGCCGTCGACGTGGCGCACGCTGCGAGAAGCCTGGTGGGCCTGCACGGCACCGATCCCGCGACCATCTATCTGTCCGCACGCGCCCGGGTCGCGGGCCTCACCGTCGACGACCTCGACCGCGCCCTCTACACGGACCGCTCCCTCGTCAAGCATCTCGCGATGCGACGCACACTGTTCGTGTTCCCGACCGAGTCGCTGACCTACGTGCAGGCGGGGGCGAGCAATCGGGTCGCCGACACCGAACGTCGCCGGCTGGTCCGGGAGGTGGAGAAGGCGGGCCTGTTCGACGACGGACAGCGGTGGCTGCGTGAGGCCGCCGATGCGGTGCTCGATGTCCTGTCCGGGGGCGAGCCTATGTCGTATTCCGCACTGCGCGAGGCCATCCCGATACTCGACGGGTCGATGACCTATGGCGAGGGAAGAAGCTGGGGCGGGCAGGTGTCGATCGGGCCGAGGGTGCTCACCGTGCTGTCCGCGGAGGGGAAGATCGTGCGCGCCACCAACGACGGTGCGTGGCGGGTGTCCAGGAACCGCTGGGCGACAACGCAGTCGTGGCTCGGGAGGCCCATCGAGCCGTGCGCCGACGGGGAGGGTGTGGCGTGGCTGGTTCGCGCCTGGCTGCGGGCGTTCGGGCCGGGGACCGAGGACGACGTCAAGTGGTGGCTGGGCGCCACGGCAACGGCAGTGCGAAAGGCATTGGCCGCCTCCGACATCGCCACGGTCGACCTCGACGGTCGGACCGGGTACCTGCTCGCGGACGACCTCGACCCGGTTCGGCCGGTCGCGCCGTGGGCGGCCCTGCTGCCCGCCCTCGACCCGACCACCATGGGCTGGCGTGCCCGGGACTGGTATCTCGGCCCGCACAAGGAACTGCTGTTCGACACCAACGGCAATGCCGGGCCAACGGCCTGGTGGGACGGCCGGATCGTCGGCGGCTGGTGGCAGGACGAGGACGGTCAGGTGGTGCTGCACCTGCTCGAGGACGTCGGGTCCGAGGCGCGTCGCCACCTCGAGCAGGAGGCGGAAGGGTTGGCGCAGTGGCTGGGCGGGACCAGGGTCATGCCGCGATTTCCCTCGCCACTCGCCGCCCGGCGCGGGTGATCGATCGCACGGGCCGCGGTGTGATGTGGATTCACCCAGGCTCGGACCCGGCCAGCTGAGCGACGACGACATAGTTGTCGTCCGTTGACTTTCCGTTCCGTACATCGCAATTGGCGAGAATCAGGCGGCCCGCCACCGGCTCGCGCAGCTGGTGGTCGCCCAGCAGGGACCCCTTGGTCAGGGGACCCACGGTCTGTACGCGGTACTCGAGGACACCCGCAGAGGTACGGAGCGCGACCCGATCGCCCGGCTCGACCACCCGCAGGGCCCGGAAGGGTGCCTCCCGCTCGGTGTAATTGTGTCCGACCACAACCACCGTCTGGTTGGTTTCCGTTCCTGGTAGCCCACTTTCACCCCACCACACCGGAAGCTCGTCGACCGGGTTCAACACCTGTCCGCTCGCGCCGCCGCGCGCCAGCGGCTCGGGGCTCAGCGGGCTACTGAGGTAGGTGACACCGGCGCCGGATCGCAGCTCGATCTGGACCGGTTCGGCCCGTGCCATGAACGAGCCGGCCGGTGGAGCCGCAGCGATGTGCGACTCCACCGGTGAACGATTCGGTGGCGGCGCCCCGGATCCGGGGGCTGGGCCCGCACAGGCGGGCCCGATGAGGGCCAGGGCAGCCGCCACCCAGAGGCGGCGCGCCCTACGACGAGGCAGCGCCGTCCGATCCGCCGGTGCGCCTGCGGCGCAGGACAACCGCGGTTCCCGCCACGGCAGCGCCGAGAACACCGACCCCCGCGACCACGGCGGGGACGCTGATCCCGTCGCCCGTCGACGACGAGTCGCCGAGTGCGAGGTCGACCGGCGGCAGGGTGCCCGCGAGCGCCTGGTGTCCGTCGGCGTCGGTGACGTAGTAGTCGACCACCTCGAACGACCCCTTCTTGTTCACGAAACCGACGAGCTTGACGTCCGTCTTCCGCACCACTGCAGTGGTGTCGTCGACCTTCGTGACGCCGTCGCCGTCGCGAGTCTCTTCACCGATGGTGACGGAGCCGTCCAGGCCGGAACCGTTCTCGATTTCCTTCTCGGCGGCGGCCTTCAACGCATCCAGTGCCTTCTTGGCCTTCTCGGCGTCGGCCTGCGCCGCCTCCGACTTGGCCTTGGCCTCGGCGGCCTTCGCCGCGGCGGCGTCGGCCGCGGCCTTCGCCTCCTCCGCCGCCACGTAGAGGGCCTGCGCGTCGAGGCCGGCCTTCTCCGCGGCAGCCGCCTTCGCCTTGGCCTCCTCGGCCTTCGCGACGGCGTCGGCTCGCTTCGCGGTCGCCGACTCCCCGGCGGCGTCCGCTGCGGCCTGAGCCTCGACGGCGGCATCGGCGGCTTCCTTGGCCGCAGCCTTGGCCTGTGCGGCCTTCTCTGCCGCGTCGTCGGCCGCCTTCCTCGCGTCGGCCGCGACCTTGACCTCGGTGGCGGCCTCGGCCTCGGCGGTCTTCGCGGCGCTGTCGGCCGCCGCGGCGCGCTTCTCGGTGTCCTTGGCGGCGGCAGCGAGCTGCTTGGCCTTGACGATGGCGGCTAGTGCGTCCGCCTTCGCGGCCGCGGCTTTGGCCCAGTCTCGCTTCTTCCAGGCCTCCTCGGCCTCCTTCTCCTTGTCCGCGACCCGCTGCTGCATCGCCGCGGCGTCGGCCTTCGCCCGGTCGGCCCTGGCCTGCAGGTCGACGGCCCTGGCACGGGCCTGCTCGGCCTCGGCGGTCTTCGTGCCGGATCCCGCCGCCGCGGCTGCCTTCTCGAGCTCGGCGGCTTCTGCGGCGGCTCGATCGGCCTCAGCCTGCGCAATGTCGGCGGTCTGCTTCGCGGCTGCTGCCGCCGATTCCGCGACCTTGGCCTCGGTCTCGGCGGTCTGCGCCGCCTGTTCTGCGGTCACGGCCTGGTCCTTGGCCCGTGTCGCCTCCACGGCGGCCTTCGTTGCCTCCACACTGGCCTGTGTCGAGACTTCGGTTGCCTGAGCGGATGATTCGCTCGCCTTGGCGGACTCAGCGTCCGCCTTCGCGGCCTCGTCGGCAGCCTTCTTGGCTTCCTCGGCCGTGGCCGCGGAGTGGGCCTCGGCCTCGGCGATCGGGTCGGTAGCCTCCTTCGCCCCGGTCCCGCTCTCGGAGGCGGGCGGGTCGGCGGGTTTCTCGGTTTCCGTGGTGCCCGCGCCGGTGGCGCCGGTGATCGTGTTGTCCGGGACGGTGTTTCCGGTCTTGTCGCCCTCGACGACCGCCATCGGCGAGCATTCGGTGCCCGCGGTGGCGTCAGGTGTGCAGGTGGCGTCGCCGCCGGCGCCTTCCGGCTGGGCCAACGCAATTCCCGGCACGCTCACCGCTACGCCAAGCGCGAGAAGGGCACCGGCCGCGGCGGCGCGGACTCTGCGCGAATTGGCAATGGACTGTTCCGACATGGGCGCAACCTTTCGGTCTCCGCTACGGAGACGCAGATTCGTGTCGATCCTGGAACCCGCCGAACCGGCCGCACCACACCCCCGTCTCGGTTCCTGTGGGCAAATGCGGCCATGGGTTAGCGTTTACTTCGCCATTGCCTTGAGGAGCGTTACGCGCAGGGCGGAGGACCCGCGTTGGTGGCCTACGAGACCCTTCGGGCGAATCGTGCGTGTGCGACGGCGGGCGAGCCGACGAACTCCACGCACTCCTCGCCGCCCACGCCGAGCGGGTTGTCGGTGGCCTGGCCGGGTCCGGCCACGGACGTCCGCACGCCGGTGCCGACGAGCGTTCTCAGGGCCGATAACCCGGCCGAAATGTGATCTGCCTCACTATAACGTAACGATAACGAACGCCTACGCGATAGATCACGATGCGCCACGACCTGCGGGAATCGGGTGTACAAATCCCGGTATTTGGACACGTGTCGATATCGGTCCTCTTCCGGCGGGTGGTTTTCAGGGCGATGCGCCGTCCGTATGGTCGGTGACGGCCCGGAAGTCAGGGCCGCTGCCGGACCGCCGCTCAACCTGCCCCGCGGATCCGGCCCCGAGAACCGCAAGTGGGGCAGCGACGAGGTCCTCACGACAGACATCGACCTCGTTTGCGGGTACGAAAGGATTCTCCTAGATGACCACCAACCGCGTTCAGAGCAAGGCCGGCAAGGCGAAGAAGACCCTCGGACTGGTCGCCGTGACCGGAGCCCTCGTGGCAATCCCGATGGGACTCGCCGCAGGTACCGCCAACGCGAGCGGCCACAACTGGGACGCAGTCGCGCAGTGCGAGAGCGGCGGCAACTGGAACACCGCTACTGGCAACGGTTTCTCGGGTGGCCTGCAGTTCACCCCCAGCACCTGGGCCGCCTACGGTGGTACCGGTTCGCCGCAGAACGCCTCGCGTTCGGAGCAGATCGCAGTGGCCGAGAACGTGCTCGCGGGCCAGGGGCCCGGTGCGTGGCCGGTGTGCGGCCAGTACCTCTGAGCCACAAAGACATTGCCGTGACATGGCCGTCGTCCCACCCGGGGCGGCGGCCATGTCACGTACGGGGAGATCCTGGGACGACCTCGCTGCAGCATGCCTGTGGCCTCGCCGCCCGCTGTCACTGTCGAGCCCTTCACTCGCGTAGCGCATCGCCCAGTGCCCTGACCTTGGACGGGCAGCGGCCCGGAAGGGCTTCCCGACGCGTGTCTACGGGAGCATCGATCCTGTCGCGTTGAACCGTTCGTGGAACGAGAACGCCTCGCCGAGCAGGTGCGGCGTGTGACCGATGCCCGGCGTGGCCTGGGCCCGCTGGACGTAGTCGTGCAGCAGCGGCCGGTATTCCGGATGCGCGCAGTGGTCGATGATCACCAGTGAGCGCTTTCGTGGCGACAGGCCGCGCAGGTCCGCGAGACCCTGCTCGGTGACGAGCACCTGGGTGTCGTGCTCGGTGTGGTCGACGTGCGGAACCATCGGAACGATCGACGAGATCGCTCCGCCCTTCGCGGTGGAGGGGCTCAGGAACATCGACACGTAGCCGTTGCGGGCGAAGTCGCCGGACCCGCCGATCCCGTTCATGATCTTCGTGCCCATCACGTGGGTGGAGTTCACGTTGCCGTAGATGTCGGCCTCGAGCATGCCGTTCATCGCGATGATCCCGAGCCGGCGGACGACCTCGGGATGGTTGCTGATCTCCTGCGGGCGCAGGGTGATGTGGTTGCGGTAGAAGTCGACGTTCGACGTCAGCTCGGCGAGGCCCTTCTCCGACAGGGCCAGGGAGGTGGCCGACGCGTGCGCGACGGTGCCGTCCTTGATCAGTCGCAGCATCGAGTCCTGGATGACCTCGGAGTAGCAGGTCAGGTTGCGGTAGCCGCCCCGGTCGAGTCCGCCGAGGACCGCGTTCGCGACGTTGCCGATGCCTGCCTGCAGCGGCAGCAGGGTGTCGGCGGGCAGTCGACCGGCCTTGACCTCGTGCTCGAAGAAGTCGAGTACGTGCCCGGCGATCGCGAGGCTGACCTCGTCCGGATCCGTCAACGGGCTTGCGCTGTCGGGGATGTCGGTCTCGACCACGGCGACGACCTTGGCGGGGTCGACGCGAAGCGTCGGCTGGCCGATCCGGTCCTGCACGTGGGTGAGCTCGAGTGGCGTGCGGTGCGGCGGCAGCGCGGTGCCGTAGTAGACGTCGTGCATGCCCTCCATCGCGGCCGGCACCCACGAGTTCACCTCGAGGATGATCCGGTCGGCGACGTCGAGCCAGGTCTTGTTGTTGCCGACCGACGCCGACGGCACGAGTTCGCCCGACTCGGTGATGGCCGCGACCTCGACCACCGCGACGTCCACCTTGCCGTAGTAGCCCTCCCACACCTGCTGAGCCACGTGCGAGAGGTGGATGTCGACGTAGTCCATCCGGCCGTCGTTGATCTTGCGGCGCGCGGTCGCCTCCGACTGGTACGGCATCCGCAGCGCGATCCCGTCGATCTCGGCGAGGGCCCGCTCGGTCTCGGCGGAGACGGACGCACCGGTCAACAGGTTGATGGTGAAGTTCGAGCCCGCCCCACGGGACGCGTGGATGCGCTGCGCGAGCGCAGGAATGATCGCCTTGGGGGTGCCGGCCGAGGCGAATCCGCTGATGGCGACGGTGTCGCCGGGATTGATCGCCGTGACCGCATCGGCAGCCGTGGTGACCTTCTGCTGGAACGTCGAGTTGTGGATCCGATTCATCGTGGACTCGATCCTCGTTCGTTCATCCGCAGCAACACGGCGACCATGTTATCTGGTTGACATAACTGTGCCGACTGTGGGTCGGCGCACAGGTCAGGTCTGGCTCCGGCACAATGCGCAGGAAACGGAGGTGTCGATGAGTGACGCGGAGAACCCCCTCGGTCTGCTGGCTCGATTCGGTGGGCGCTGGGTCGGCGGCGGTGACGGGCACTACCCGAGCATCGGCGACTTCTCCTACGAGGAGGAGATCGAGTTCACCGCGACGCCCGGCAAGCCGTTCCTGACCTACCGCTCGCGCACCTGGTCGCCCGGACGGGAGCGACCGATGCACACCGAGAACGGATACCTGCGCAACTCCGGCGGGCAGGTCGAACTGCTCGTCAGTCAGCCGACCGGGTTCGTCGAGATCCATCGAGGCGAACTGCGGGACGGGGTGCTGGAGCTGTCGCAGTTGACGCTGGCCGCCTCGCCGGATGCGAAGCCGGTCCACGAGATCCGCCGCAGATTCGCGGTGGCCGGGGACGAGCTCGGTTACGACCTGTGGATGGCGCACGCCGACACGCCGCTCACCCATCATCTGCAGGCGCGGTTCACGCGGCAGTAGCGGACCGGTTCGACGGCAACGTGTTGACAGGGGAGGGTGCGACATGGCGACACTGGCTTTGGTGCTGGCGGGCGGGGGAGTCGCCGGCATCGCCTGGGAGACCGGCTTCCTGCGCGGCCTCGAGGACGAATCACCCTTACTGGCAAAGGAATTGCTCGACGCTGACGCGCTGATCGGGACCTCGGCGGGCTCGACTGTCGCGGCACAGGTCAGCAGCGGAGTGACCCTGGCCGAGCTGTTCGAGATCCAGGTCGACGGGGTCAACCACGAGATTTCCGCAACGGCGGACCTCCAGTCGATCGGCGCGATGTTCGCCTCCGCGCTCGCGGACGACTCCGGGCCGACCCGGCAGCTGCAGCTGATCGGCGCGGCCGCGCGGCAGGCGCAGACCGTCGAACCGGCCCGCCGCCACGCCGTCATCGCGGCCAGGCTGCCGTCGACGCAGTGGCCGGACCGCCCCCTGCTGATCACCGCAATCGACACCGACACAGGTGAACTCGTGGTCCTGGACAAGAGATCCGGCGTCGGCCTGGTCGATGCGGTCGCGGCCAGCTGCGCGGTGCCCGGGGTGTGGCCGGTGGTCACCATCGGCAACCGCCGCTACATGGACGGGGGCGTGGCCAGCACGACCAACGCCCAGCTCGCGGCCGGGAGCGACGCCGCGGTGGTGCTCGTGCCGGCCGCCGAGCCCGGACCCTACCTGCTCGGAGGCAGCCTCGACGAGGACCTGGCCCGTGGCGCAGGGGCCACGGCGAACCTGGCCGTCTACGCCGACGCGGAGTCCGTCGACGCCATGGGACTCAATCCCCTCGACCCCGAATGTCGTCGGCCGTCGGCGATCGCCGGTCGCGATCAGGGCAGGCGTCAGGCCGCGCAGGTCGCCGAGTTCCTGGCGGGCGTGCGCCGGACGGCCGGCTGACCGGGGTGGCGGCGAGATCCAGGCGCGCGGCGAGCACGAAGCCCGACGCCCCCGTTGCCGCTGCGGGAGAACACATCTGGGTGCTCGACGTGCCGTTCCGTGCCCCCGCTCCCGGGGCACGCTACTACGGTGCGATCAAGGCTCACGCCTATGTCGGTGCCCGCCTGCCCGCCGATCTGGCCCGATATGCGGCCAAGCCGTACTCGTACCAGCAGTGGACGGAGGACGAGCTCAACGGCACCCGCGGCCCGTCCGCCACCGCAGCGGAGAAACGACTTCGCCCCGAGCAGATCGACGGCGCGGACGCCATCGTGGCCGCTGCGGCCGCCGGCTCGCGCGGGTTCTGCCTGTCGGACGACCCGGGTCTGGGAAAGACGCTGACCGCGGTCGCGGCGGCCAAGGCGGTCGCCGAGCAGCGCGGCGGGTCGACCATCCTGGTCACCGTCGACCGGCCGACCTCCATCACCATTCCGCACTGGCGGGCGTCGATCGCCGCGGTAGGGGACGGTGGATACCGGTGGCTGATCATCTCGCCCGATCAACTGAAGAAACTGATCTCCCGCAACGGCCGACCGAGGTTCCGGTTCGACGTCGTGATCAACGACGAGGCGCACCTCTTCCGGCACGACTCGCAGCGAACCGACTTCCAGCGGAGGGTCAACCGGCACCTCGACCCCGCGGACAAGGCGCCGTTCGTGATCTCGATGACGGCCACGCTCGGACATCACCCGGGTGAATGGCGTTATCTTTCATCACTTCTCGCACAGGTCCACGAGGAGCCGCCCAGTCGTTGGGACGATCTCGGTGCGCGACTGGCCGAGTCGGGTGTGCCGCTCGAGCGGCACATCGGCCGGTGGCAGTGGACGCCCGAGGCGAAGGCCTCGGCACGTGTCCAGGCGAGTGCGGTGGCCAGGGTGCGGGAGTGGATGACCTCGGCAGATCCCCCGGTGATGCTGCACCGGGCCGCGCCGTGGGGGCAGGCCCCGGTCGACGGTCTCGGGGTCGAACTCGGTGTGACCGAACGCGAGCAGTACGAGATGGACTGGGGTGAGTACCGCCGCGAGATGCACATCGCCCGAACGGGTTCCGACGGTGCGCGGGGCAGGGCGGCGCTGATGCGGTTCCGGCAGAAGGCGGGCATGATCCGCGCGCCGCACACGGCGGAACTCGTTGCGGCCACCGCCGCCCGCGGTTACCAGTGCCTGGTCGCGACGGAACTGGTGAGCACCGGAGCCGAGCCGGTGGCCGACCTGCTCGAGTCGCGTGGCGTCAGCGTGTCCCGCATCTTCGGCGGCCGCCGCGACGCCGAAAACGAGCGGCTGCGCTTCCAGCGGGGTGACTCTCAGGTGGTCGTCTTCAACACGACCTCCGCGATCAGCCTGCATGCGGCCGAACACCTCGCGGACGGCTCCCGCGCGACCGCCACCCCGCGGATCGGGTTCTTCCACCAGCCCCGCTACTCCGGGATCGCCGCCCGCCAGACCATCGGCCGAGCCCACCGCGACTACCAGGTCTGTCCGTGGTCGCTGCTGTACGCCGTGGACACAGTGGAGGAGCACGCGGCCGTCACGATGGTCGACCGGCTGATGGTGCTGTCGGCCGGTGTCGACGGGGACCTGGGTGCGCTCGCCGCGATCGCCCGCCTGTTCGATGCCGACTGGCTCGGGGAGCAGGGCTTCGACTGACATTGCCCGATCGTCGTACCACTGGATGGGAGGAAGACCGCCGCGAGTCTCGCTGATGCGCCTAGCGTGGGAATCGAATCTGTCAGGAATTCGACTCGATGGGAACCCCATGGCGACATACGTACTTACCGGCGCGGCCTCCGGACTGGGCGCGGCCACCAAGGCACGGCTCGAGGCCGACGGTCATCGCGTCATCGGTGTCGACATTCACAATGCCGACGTCAACGTCGACCTGAGCACCGCCGAGGGGCGTCGCGAGGCGATCGAGGCCGTCACCGGTCTGCTCGACGGCAAACTGGACGGGTTCGTACCGTTCGCCGGTCTCGCGGCCGCCACCGGTCGTCCCGCGGGCAAACTGATCGCGGTCAACTACTTCGGCGCCATCGAACTGCTCGAGGGCCTGCGGCCGCTGCTGGCCGCGGCGGGGCAGCCGTCCGTGGTGCTGATCAGCTCCAACTCGACCACCAGCCAGCCCGGCTGGCCCGTCGCCCTCGCCGACGCCTGCCTCGAGGGCGACGAGGCGAAGGCCAACGAGGTCGCCGACTCGTTCGGTGACCTCGCCGCCATCCAGGCGTACCCGGCGACCAAGGCCGCGCTCGCGTACTACGCGCGAACCAAGTCCGCGGAGTACATCGCGCAGGGCATCCGTCTCAATGCGATCGCGCCCGGTTTGATCGACACCCCGATGACCCAGGAGGGCCGCAAGGACCCGCTGATCGGGGCAGGCATGGAGCAGTTCCTGGCCACCATTCCTGCCGGTCGCGGTGGTAGGCCGGACGAGGTCGCTTCCCTGGTCGCCTTCCTGCTGGGGCCGGAATCGACCTACTTCGTCGGCTCGGTGGTCTTCGTCGACGGCGGCACCGACGCCGCGTTCCGTGGGCGGGACTGGCCGAAGATGTGGGACATCGGCTGACGCGAAGGGGTATTCGACGACCGGGGCGCGACCGCCGCGATGAGTTTTCGTCGCGGCGGGAGTCTGTACAAGCGACATCCTCACGCCGAGGATGTGACCAGACGCCCGCCCGAACGGAATGGAGCTCCCCATGTCCCGAATGCTTTTCGTGAACCTGGCAGTGAAGAACATCGACGCGACCCGGAAGTTCTTCGACGGACTCGGATTCGGGTTCAACGAAACGTTCAGCGACGAGAACTGTGCCTCGATGTTGATCAACGACCTGACCACGGTCATGCTGTTGCAGGAGGCGCGGTTCCGCGACTTCATTTCCGATGACATCTGCGATACCTCGAAGTCGCGCGAGGCCCTGCTGTGCATCTCCGCAGACAGCCGAGAGGAGGTCGACTCGCTGGTCGACACCGCCATCGGCGCGGGTGGCTCGGCCTGGATGGAGCCGCAGGACCAGGGCTTCATGTACGGCCGCGCGTTCCGCGACCTCGACGGTCACGTCTGGGAGGTCATGTGGATGGATCAGAGCGCGATTCCGGGCTGAGCTCGCAGGACACGGGTCGCTCCGCCGGCTCCGCTCCTGTCGATACGGGTCGCTCCGCAGGCTCCGCTCCTGCCGACACGGGTCGCTCCGCAGGCTCCGCTCCTGCCGATACGGGTCGCTCCGCAGGCTCCGCTCCTGCCGATCCCACCGCCGAGCACTTCGCCGGCGCCGTCCGCGAGATGACGGTGCCGGCGTACTCGCGTGCCGCGTCCGATCCGATCCGGGACGGCTCGGCGCTGACCGTGCGCAGGTGCCTCGAGCTGTTCGACGCGCAACTCGGCAGCAGACACCTGGACCTGGCCGCGCGGCGGCTCCGGGCCCTCGGCCGCGGCTACTACACGATCGGCTCGGCCGGTCACGAGGGCAATGCGGCGGTCGCCGCGGCACTGCGTCCCACCGATCCGGCGTTGCTGCACTACCGGTCCGGCGCATTCTTCCTGGAGCGGGCCCGCCAGGTCGGGGGCAGCGATCCGCTGCGGGACGTCCTGCTCGGGGTGGTGGCGGCCGCGCAGGATCCGATCTCCGGCGGACGGCACAAGGTGTTCGGACGACACGATCTCGCGGTGATCCCGCAAACCTCCACCGTGGCATCGCATCTACCGCGCGCGGTCGGGCTGGCCTTCGCGATCGCGCGCGCTCGGCGGCTGGGGATCGAATCGGAATTCCCGACGGATTCGGTGACGGTGTGTAGCTTCGGCGACGCCTCCGCCAACCACTCCACCGCGGTCGGGGCAATCAATACCGCCGCCAACATCGCGTATCGAGGCTTGCCGCTGGCGCTGCTGTTCGTATGCGAGGACAACGGACTCGGGATCAGTGTCCCCACCCCGCCGGGCTGGATTTCCGCGGCCTGGTCGAATCGCGTGGGGCTCGAGTACTTCGCCGCCGACGGGTGCGACATTGCCGAGACCTTCGACGTCGCCGAACGCGCCGCCAACTGGGTTCGCGCACAGCGTCACCCGGCCTTCCTGCATCTGAGCACGGTGCGGCTGCTCGGGCACGCGGGATCGGACGTCGAGTCCGCCTACCGCTCGCCGGCCGAACTCGCGGCCGATCTGCGGCGCGATCCCCTGGTGGCCACCGCCCGACTCCTGGTGAGTGCCGGAGCCCTGACGCCCGCCGAGGTACTCGACCGGTATCGGCACGCGGACGCGGGGGTGACGGCTCTGGCGACGGAGGTGTCCGGCGCCGCGCCGCTGCGCACGGCGGCCCAGGTGATGGTCCCGCTCGCCGTGCCGGACCCGGATCGGGTCGAGGCTGCCGTCAAATCCGGCTCCGGCGCAATGGGATCCGCGGAGCCGTTGACCCTCGCCCGGGCGATCAACCGGGCGCTCGCCGAGGTGCTGTCAGCCCACCGCGAGTCGATCGTGTTCGGCGAGGATGTCGGCCGAAAGGGCGGTGTCTACGGGGTGACCCGCGGACTCGCCGACCGCTTCGGGTCCGCCCGGGTCTTCGACACCGTGCTCGACGAGCAGGCCGTGCTGGGGCTGGCGGCCGGCGCCGGCCTCGCCGGGCTACTGCCGGTGCCCGAGATCCAGTACCTGGCGTATCTGCACAATGCCGAGGACCAGATTCGCGGCGAGGCAGCGACACTCGCGTTCTTCTCGGCAGGGCAGTACCGCAATCCGATGGTCGTGCGGGTGCCGGGGTACGGCTACCAGAAGGGCTTCGGCGGGCACTTCCACAACGACGACGCGGTCGCGGTGCTGCGGGACGTGCCCGGGATCGTGGTCGCCTCGCCGGCCCGCCCCGACGACGCGGCCGCGATGCTGCACACCTGCGTGGCCGCGGCGCGGACCGCGGGCACGGTGTGCGTCTTCCTCGAGCCGATCGCCCGGTACCACACGCGGGACCTGTACGAGCCCGGCGACGACGGCTGGCTGGCGGCCTTCCCGACCGAGCACGTCCCGCTCGGTCGGGCGAGAACCTACGGCGACGGCGGGGACCTGACGATCGCGACGTTCGGCAACGGCCTCTACCTGAGCCTGCGGGCGGCGCGAACGCTGCGCCGCAAGGGCATCGGAGTCCGAGTCGTCGACCTGCGCTGGCTCGTGCCGCTGCCGGTCGAGGACCTGTTGCGGGAGGCGGGCGCGACGGGTCGACTGCTCGTTTCGGACGAGACCCGACGCTCCGGCGGCGTCGCGGAGGGCGTGCTCGCCGAGATGATCGACCACGGGTTCGGCGGCGTGATGGCTCGAGTCGCGAGTGCGGACAGCTTCGTGCCGCTCGGTGACGCGGCCGCGCTCGTGTTGCTGTCCGAGGAGGCGATCGTCGCGGCGGCGCTCGAACTCGTCCGGAGGTGAGCGTGGGCGGTCATCCCGCGTGCAACGCCGCCGGTACCGACCGGAACGTCGCGACGGGATCCCAGACGCCCTGCCTCGAACGGACCAGCGGATAGCAGGCGAGGCCGATCAGCACGGCCGAGAGGTGTCCGACATCGGTGAACGTCGCCCCGGAGAAGAGCGGAATCGCGAAGAACACGAGGACGCCGGCGAGGTAGAGGTAGCGCCACGGCTTGGCGATCCGGTAGGTCAGCACCGCCACCACGCCTGCGAGCGCATAGCTGACCCCGACGTCGAGGGTGAAGGCGGCCTTGGCCGGGGCACGATCGTCGTGGATGGCCCAGTACAGGACGCCCTCGCTGAGGTAGGTCGCGCCCACGTGCGCGATCACGCACACGCACACCCAGCGCAGCGTCCCGAGCCAGCGCTCGGCGGGCACGTGGAAGATGTTGAACACGACGAAATAGGTGATCCAGCCGCCACCGGAGAGCCAGAACGCGCTGGTCACCAGCACGCGGAATGGATCTTCCCGAAGGTGGTGCAGGTTGGTCGACCGGCTGCCGAGCACGTGTCGCTCGGCGCCGGGGGACAGATGGTTCACCACGATCGTGGTCACGAGCAGGATGGCGAGCCAGATGAAAGTGCCGGGGGCGCGCCGGATGTACGCCCACACGGCGTGGGGGAGCGCAGCGAGTCGTTGCCTGGCCGTGGCCGCCATCACACCAGTGTGACCTACGCGGCCCGGATCCGCGCCCGCTGCGCGGTCAATCCTCGGGAAGGGCGACGTCGAGTTCGGCCGCTCGTTTCGCGACCGCTTCCGGGAAGACGTTCTTGAACAGGAACAAGTCGCTGCCCATCACCCAGCCAGGTGCGAGCCGGGTGGCGTAGCGCTCGAAGTAGCCGAGCTGCTTGCCGAACAGGACGAGCTCCTCCGGACTGGCCACACCCCACTGCTTGCCGATCTGGACCAGGCTCATGATGAGGTCGCTGAGCCGGAGCTCCGCGAGGTCGCGCGCGAACACCGGCGCGAGGACCGCGGCGACCTGGCTCCCGATCTCCTCGTCGGTGGCCGCGACGTCGGCGGTGTAGCCGAGCGCGCGGACGCGACTGGCCATCCGGGAGTAGTCGCCGTCGATCAGCGTTGCGTAGAACATGTCCCGCAGGATCGTCCGCCACACCTCGGGCAGCTCGCCGACGATGCCGAAGTCCAGCATCGCGATCCGGCCGTCGTCGAGCATCCACAGGTTGCCTGCGTGCACGTCGCCGTGGAAGGGGCCGTGCACCAGGATCGATTCCATCCAGGCCTTGACCCCGCGACGGATGAGCAACTGGGTGTCGGCGGTGCCGTCGGCCTCGATCCGGTCCAGGGGGGTTCCGTGCATCCGCTCCATGCAGATCACGTGTGGGCCGCAGTACGGCCAGTACACCTCGGGCGCGGTCACCCCGCGGTTGTCGCCGAACGCCCACAGCGCGTCGCGGAAGCGGGTCTGACGGTCCGCCTCGACGGCGCTGTTGAGCTCGGTCATGGTCGCGTTGTGCAGATCGCGGATGATGGCGGTCGCATTCGCGATGCGGAAGAACTCGGCGAACCGCTCGAGCATCCGGGCACCCCAGTACGCCGTGCGCAGGTCGATCAGCATCCTGCGGTAGATGCCGGGTCGCTGCACCTTGATGACGGCTTCCGTCCCGTCCGGAAGCACGCAGGCGTGCACCTGAGCGACGGACGCGGCTGCCAGCGGCTCGTCGTCGAAGCTCGCGAACAGCTCCTCGACCGGCCTGCCGAGGTCTGCCGCGACCACCGCGCGCGCCTGCTCTGCGGGGACGGGAGGGACGTCGTCGAGGCAGCGAAGGCACGCGTTGGCCAGCGGGGCGGGAAACACCCCGGAGGAGGAGGCCATCAACTGCCCGAGCTTGACGAACGTCGGTCCGAGAGCCTCGAACGCGTTCACCACGCCCTCGGAGGCCGCGTCCGCCCAGCCCATCTCCCGCCGCGCGAACGGCTTGGTGACCACGGCGACGAGCGTGCACGCCAGGATGACCGTCCCGACGACCAGCGCGCGCCAGAGTTGTGCGAGGCCGAACCGGTCGAGCCGGGGCATGTGCACGGACAGTGCTTCCTGCGGCGGCCCCGACGAATACGGGCCGACCCGACAGGGCAGGGATTCGGGCACGGAGTACACCTCGCTTCTGGTCCAGCCCGACACACTAGGCGGGCGACAGCGATCCGTCGATCCTCGGTCACGACGCGATCACTCGCGGAGCTGCCGCGCATGTCGGCTCTGCGAGTTTCGGGTCGATCGGGCACTCTGACACCCCAGGAGGTGTCGGATGGCGATGCGAGCGGTGGTGGCGGCAACGGTCCTGACGGTGGTCGCGGCGAGTGGGGTCCTCGGGACCGGGCCCCGCGCGTCGGCGGTTCCGGTGGTCGGGACCGGGCCGTGCGCCGGCGACCCGCCGCCCGTGCACGAGTCGGTGGTCCCGAAGAAGCTCGACATCCCGATCCCGTACCCGGCGGTCGCGCCGGTCGCGTATCCGGCTCCCGAACCGGTGCCGGTGCGGATCACCCCGCCGCCGCTGCCCGCGGACCCGTGCACCAATCCGTGCCCCGACCTGACCGACGGCCCGGACCTGTCCCCGAGCGGCTTGTCGTCGACGCTGGGGTTGCCGCAGATCGGGGTGGACTTCAACCCGTTCGTGTTCGGCATACCGGTGCCCGGCCCGGACACCGGCCCGAAGCCGGAGCCGCCGCCGACCGCGCACCCACCGGCCGAGACCGCGCCGCGGTCGCCGCAGCGTCCGGCCCCGCAGGTGCGGGAGGTGAGCACGGTCGCGAAGGTGACCGGTGCGAGCTCCACCAACCGCACCGACAAGCGGTGGCAGGTCAACGGCACCGATCTCGGGATCATGTGGGAGAGCGAACCCGGCAAGGTGGCTGTCGCGTTCGGCGACACGGTCGGACGCGGGTTCCACCCGCCCGGCGGCCAGGGGGAGGACTGGCGCAGCAACGTCCTCGGATTCAGCTCGGACCGTGACCTCGCGGACGGAATGACGATCGACAGCTTCGTCCAGGACAGCCGATGCCACGCCGCGGAGGTGCTCAGCAGCCGGAAGATGGACAACGTGGAGATCACCACGATCCCCACCTCCGGGTTCGCGGTCGGTTCGCGGCAGTACATGAGCTACATGTCGATCCGGACCTGGAACAGCGTCCCGGGGACCTGGTTCACCAACCACGGCGGCATCGCCTATTCGGACGATTCCGGCCAGACCTGGACCAAGGACCCGTATGCCCAGTGGGACAACATCTTCGGGCTGTCGAAGTTCCAGGTCGCGGCGATGGTGCCGCAGGGCGGGTACGTGTACATGTTCGGCACCGCGAACACCCGCCTCGGCGAGGTGGGTCTGGCGCGCGTTCCGCAGGACCAGGTGCTGAACAAGTCGGCATACCAGTACTGGAGCGACGGCAACTGGACCGCGGTCGGTGGGTCGCGCTCCGCGACCTCGATCGTGCGCGGCACGGCGGCGGAGTTGTCGGTCCGCTACGACGAGTCGCGCGGCCGGTGGCAGATGTCGTACCTGGACACTGCGCGGACCGGGATCACGCTGCGCGAGTCCGACTCCCCGCAGGGTGCGTGGTCCGAGCCGGCCCGACTGGTGGGCGTGGAGACCTTTCCGGAGTTGTACGGTGGCTTCATCCATCCGTGGTCGACCGCCGACGACCTGTACTTCACGGTGTCCACGTGGTCGGACTACAACGTGTACCTGATGCGCGCCGAACTGGGCTGAGCGACAGCGCTTCCGGCGCCCGACCCGAGGAGTGACCGTGCAGCAGTGGCCCGCGGACTGGCCGCGTCCGGCGAAGGAGATCGCGTCTGCCACCGGTGACGCGATCCGCGCGGCAGCGGCGGCGGACCGGGAATCGTTCGCGGAGGCGACTGCGCGCCTGCTGGTGGCGGAACCCGACCAGGTGCGCGCGGTGCACTCGGCGATGGTCCGCTCACTGCTCGAGGACGTCCACCCCGACGGCCTCAGCGGTGAGGCCGTGCAGGCCGTCCTCGAACGGTGCGCACGTGCCGCCGCCGCGTGGGTGCCGGACCTCGACGTCGGTGCCCTCGCCGTCGTTCTGACCGGGTCGCTGGGGCTGTCCGACCCGGACGAGGACGCGCACCGAGTCGGACGATCCGCGATCGTCGGGCACGCAGCCCTCGTGATCGCGGACCTGTTGGCGGTCGCGCAGGCACCCGTGGACGGATACCTACGGCGAGCGATCGGCGAGATCGCCCGCACCGAGACGATCGAGATGCCCTGAACCGCTGCGCCTTCCGGTGATCAGCCGTGCAGGAGGTTCGCGCCCGCGACCATCGCCTCGATCGACGACTCGGTGGCGTCGTGCCCCATGCCGAGCGCCCAGTGCCGGCGTCCCTCGTGCTCGCACAGCAGGAAGGTTGCGGTCCGGTCGGTACCGATGCGCATCTGGTGGAACGAGAGGATCTCCATCTGGAATCCGGCGTCGTACAGCATCGAGGTGAGCGCGGACACCGGGCCGGACGCGATCGCGGTCCTCTGGTGGATGGCGTCGCCGATGCCGAGGGTGGCCCTGAACTCACTGCGGCCCGCACCGAGCGGGGTGACCGACCAGCGGCCGAACCGGATCGGACCGCCCGACGGTGAGTACGAGGCGAGGAAGGTTCGCCAGCTCGTGCCGGCACACTCGGCGCGCATCTCACTCGGCAGCGGCATGCCGAAGCGGGCCGAGAAGGGGTCGGTCGGAAAGGTGAAGGCGTGAGTGCTGTTCATTGGGGATGGTCTTCCTGAGCGAAAGGGAGGACCAACGCGTAGCTCAACGACCCGCAGCGAGGGGTCGGTCCGAATCAGACCCCGCTACGGCGGCGAACTACGAGGATGCGCGTCATGGCCGCCACAGTAGGCGCCTTCGTGAGGTTGCGCAACAATCCGGGCTCCTGGATGTCGGCGGACGGTGACGCAGGCCACACTGGGTTTCATTCGCAAAACGGACATGGAGTTGGACGCTTGTCCTATATAAAGAACGCGAAGGCGACGGGGGTCGAGTGATACGGCAGCAAACCGTCGTGCACGTTGTTCCACTCACCCGGAGGATCTGCATGTCACGTAAGTCGATGCGCCGCACCGCATCCGTCGTCGCCGCTACCGCGCTGCTCGCGGGCGGTCTCACCCTCGGTGCGGGCACCGCCGCTGCCGCCGGCTCTGCCGACCTGGGCAGTGCGGGCACGTCGGACCCCGCCACCACGCCTGCCGAGCAGAAGCCGCACTCGGCCACCAAGAAGGCCGACAACATCTCCGTGACCAAGCAGGTCGTCGGCGACGGCACGGTGGCGCCCGGCGGCAAGGTCACCTACCGGACCACCTTCTCGGTGCCGTCCGGCCTCGACCGGTCCATCACCAAGATCACCGACTTCCACCCGGCCGGCTTCGAGTACGTCGAGGGCAGCGCGAAGGTCAACGCCTGGAGCCTGCTCAACGGCCAGCAGGACTCGAAGGTCACCCCGGTGGTGAACGCCGCGGACAACAGCCTGACGTTTGCGAACGCCGGCTGGCGGATCTCCGTGATCGGAGACGCGACCCTCACCCTCGAGGTGACCTACCGGGTCCCGTCGAGTGCCAAGGTCGGGACCGCGCTCGACAGCGGCCTGTCCTTCGACGTCTTTGCTTTCGCAACCACCCAGAAGTTCAACCCGATGGGCGTCTTCGCCACCGTCCGTTCCGCGAACCTGGTCGAGGGTGTGACCGGCGGCTCCGCGGACCTCGGTCTGGGCTCGTCCGACGGCGGTAGCGGTTCCGCCGGTTCGGCCATCATCACCGACCCGGCCGGCTTCGTGGCCGACGTGATCAGCGGCGTCATCAAGAACGGCAGCTAGTAGCACTACCGAAAGGGGTCGTCCGGCGCGCCGGACGACCCCTTTCGTGTGTCCGGGGGCGGGCCAGGCCCTGGGCGTCCGAGTCCCGGTCACCCGCGCCAAGCTCATGAACATCCATTAGCAGAGCAAACGAAGAGTCAAGTGCTGCAACATTTTTGATTCTCCACCGGGAGGCTGTGCGCGTCCATACGATGGCGCGACGCGCGTTCGTCGAGCTCGGGGGCCGAGGTGCCGCGTACCCACCCCAACGAATGGAGACTCTGCATGTCCCGTACCACGATGCGCCGCGTCGCGTCCGTCGTCGCCGCTGCCTCGCTGCTCGCCGGTGGTCTCGCCGCCACCGCGGCCACCGCGTCCGCCGCTTCGATCCTGTCGGACTTCGGCTCCACGGCGAGCGTCCCGGACATTCCGGCCTCGGCCACCGTGACCGTCGACAATCTCGTCGTGACCAAGTCGATCGTCGGGAGCAACCAGATTGCGGTCAACGGTCAGGTGACGTATCGGACCACGATCTCGGCCACCGCCGGCCCGGACCGGCTCATCACCAAGCTTGTCGACCTGAATCCCGTCGCGCTTCTCTACGTCGACGGCACCGCGAAGGTGACCTCCTGGCAGAACGGCGCGATGGCAACCGAATCCGTCACGGCGACCGCGTCGGCGAACGCCGGTGTCGCGGTGAGCAATGCGGCCGGATGGTTGGTTTCGGCGATCGGCAACAAGACCGTCACCTTCGACGTCACGTACTCGGTGAAGTCCGTCGGCTTCAGCACCGGCATCTTCGACAGTGGCCTCGCCATCGACGTGGCGGGCATGGCCGAGCAGCAGTGGCCGGCGATGGGCGTCAAGCTCGACCTCGTCGGATCGGTCGCTCCCACCTTCTCGAGCTGATCCGGCCGGTACTTCCGAGGAGCGGGTCGTTGTCGGGACAACCGTCGAGTGCGGTCCCCGATGACGGCCCGTTCACGGCGGGCTCAGTCGGGGCATGACGTAGGTGGGCTTGCCCGATCCGGTTGAGCGCGGAGGTCGGCCCGTTTCTTTCTGTCTAACGGTTCATTCAGTGCAGCAACGATATTCGGAACTTTCGGACAGACTGGACGTTCGCCCATACGATGACTTGACGCGTGTTCGGGGCCGGGGGAGTTCAGCGGTACCGAGGTGCCGCGCGAGCATCCCTACAGAATGGAGTTCGTCCATGCTTCGTCCCACGATGCGCAGGGTCGCATCCGCAGTCTTAGCCTCGGCTTTGCTGGTCGGTGGTCTCGCCGTCGGGTCCGGCACCGCCGCGGCCTCAATTGGCGACAACAACATATACAGAACGGCCGAGAACGTCACTGTCACGAAGTATGCGTCGCACTTCGCAGATGGGGTGGTGAACCCTTGGTATGTCCCCGCTGGGGACGTCGAAACCATTCACAACCGCTTCACGGTCGCCGAGGGTCACGAGCGACTCCTCACCCGTATCACCGATCACGGGCCGGCCGGCTTCACATACGTCCCGGGCAGCGCCACCATCCGTATCGGGTATGCCGACAATACTTCGCAGTCCGAACGGATTACTCCCGAGGTGGGGCCGGGCACGGTCTCGGTTGCGGCACCCGGGGCGGGGTGGTCTGTCCCACTCGGCGGGTACGTCATCTTCTCTGTCGAATACCGTGCCCCGCTGACCGCCCCCAGCGGCACCATGTCGGGCAGTGGAGTCACGTTCGACGTGGCCGGACACGAGGGCAGCCTGGGATGGAATCCGATGGGCCTGAACTTCATCATCGGCAGCCGGCCTGTCGCTCCCAAACCTGGCTCTTCGGAGCTTGGCTTCGGTAGCTGACAACGCTCGAGCTTCGACGGGGTCGCCCGGGATTCTCCCCGGGCGGCCCTTGTCGCTCAGGCCATGTCGTGCTCGTCCCCGGGGGCGACCTTCCGCAGTCCGCGGTAGGCGTCCGCCGGCGTCCGCCGGCCCGCCACGACGGCCTCGACCTCGGCCGCGATCGGCATCTCGACGTCGAAGTCGCGTGCGAGTTCCATCACCGTCGGCGCGGTCTTCACCCCCTCGGCGACCTGGCCCAGTTCGGCGACCGCCTGGTCCACGGTCAACCCTCGGGCCAGGGCTTCGCCGACCCGACGGTTGCGGGAGGCGGGGCTCATGCACGTGGCGATGAGGTCGCCGACGCCGGTGAGCCCGGCGAACGTGCGTGGGTCCGCGCCCATCGCCTCGCCGAGGCGGGTCATCTCGGCGAGCCCGCGCGCGAGCACCATGGCCCGGGTGTTGTCGCCCACGCCCAGGCCGTCGGCCATGCCCGACGCGATCGCAACGATGTTCTTGAGCACCCCTCCGAGTTCGCAGCCGAGCACATCGGTATTGCGGTAGACGCGGAAGACCGGTGAGGCGAACAGCGGTTGCAGGGCGGTGGCCACCCGATCGTCCTGCGTCGCGACGACCGCCGCGGCGGCCATGCCGTCGGCGATCTCCTTGGCGATGTTGGGGCCGGCCAAGAGACCGACGGGATGGCCGGGAAGGCATTCGGCAATCACCTCGGTGGGTCGTTGCCGGGTACCGGGCTCGAGGCCCTTCGCCAGGGACAGGACGGGCACCCAGGCGCGGACCTCGTTGCTGATCTCGCTCAGGGTGCTGCGGACGGCGTGTGAGGGCACCCCGACAACGAGGACGTCGGCCTCCCTGGCGGCCTCGACGACGTCGTCGGTCGCCCGTAGGCCGGCGGGCAATTCGCGGTCACCGAGATAGCGCGAATTGCGCCGCTCGGTGTTGATCTCCTCCGCGGCCGCCGAACTTCTGGACCACAACAGGGTTGGCGTGTTGTGGGCGGACAGGCCGGCCACCGTGGTTCCCCACGATCCGGCGCCCAGCACGACCACCCGCACCGGTCGCGCCATCACCGATCACCTCGTGCACGATCGACACCTGAACTCATCGTCTCAGGCTCTCACCACGATCCGGCCCGCGGCGGAGGTTTGTCGGAATCGTTACTCCTAGAAGGGCGCAACTACCCCGGCGACCGGGATCCGTCCGCCGACCGCGACCCGGAAGTCGACCATCGCTCGCTGCAGATGGTCGGGTGAGGTGACCACCACGGCGCTGGTGGCGCCGCGCTGGGCGAGGATCGCGTTGGTGTTCTGCGCGTTCTCCACCGTCGAACGCGAGGTGTACTCCTCGGTGATCCGGAACGGGGGGATGCCGTGTGCGATCAGCCAGTCGCGCATCGCGCGGGACTCGGTGATGCCGTTCTGCGGAACCCCGCCGCTGACGATGATCGGGGACAGCGGGTAACGGTGGGCCACCTGCAGAGTGGCCTCCAACCGAGACACGAGCAGCGGTCGCATGCTGCCGTCGGGGAGCAGTCCCGCACCCAGCGCGACGATATTGGTGCCGAACGGATTCAGGTCGAGGACCACCGGGAACTGCGTGGTCAGGGTCTCGAACCGGGTGCAGGTGAGGATCACCTCGCGGAAGGGGGTCTGGCAGCCGCCGACGGTGGAGAGCACGCCGTTCACGAGTGTGGTCGGTGTGACGTCGGCGCTGGCGGTGGCGGGTAGGGCAGCGCCGGCGGCGGCGGCGAGTATGGCGGCGGCGAGGATTCGACGTGATCGACCTGATGACGAACGAGACGACATGACACTCCTTTTCGACCCGGTGAGTTCTCTGCAGGAGGCGGCAACCGCCATCGAGTGTGCCGTAGGTTCGGCGACTTCGTGAGACTTCCGAAGGATTAGTCGACCGAGCGGGCCAGCGCCGAGGGCCACCAGATGGCGCGGCCGATGTCGTGCGAGAGGGCGGGCACCAGCACGCTCCGTACGACGATGGTGTCGAGCAGGACGCCGAACGCCACCGCGAAACCGATCTCGGCGAGGAACACCAGGGGGAGCACGCCGAGCACCGCGAAGGTGGCGGCGAGGACCACGCCTGCCGAGGTGATGACGCCACCCGTGACCGCGAGTCCGCGTAGCACGCCGGTGCGAGTGCCGTGACGGAGGGACTCCTCGCGGACCCGGGTCATCAGGAAGATGTTGTAGTCGATGCCGAGGGCGACGAGGAACACGAACGCGAACAGGGGGAACGCCTGGTCGGCGCCCGCGAAGTGGAAGACGTGGGTGAAGACGAACCCGCACACACCGAGGGTCGCGGCGAACGAGAGAACTACGGTCGCGATCAGGATCAGCGGCGCGAGGAGGGCTCGCAACAACACCGCGAGCACCACGAAGATGACCGCCAGCACGATCGGGATGATCAGGTTCCGGTCGCGCACCGAGGCGGCCTGCACGTCCACGGTGGTCGCCGAGCTGCCACCGACCAGCGCGTCGGCCCCGGGAACGGCGTGCACCGCCTCGCGCAGACGGGTGACCGTGTCGAGGGCCTGCGGGGAGTCGTAGGAGTCGGCGAGGGTGACGTTGACGATGGTGCGCCCGTCGATCGGTTGGACCGTCAGTATCGATGGCGGGCAACCGGTTTCGGGACCGCCCGCGGCCGGTACGGTGCCGAGTTTGGCGAGTTCGGCCAGCTTGGCGTAGTCCACCTGCAGGCACACCGAGCCGGATTCGGTGGCCACTCCGGGCACCGTGCTCGCGACGGCAATCACCTGGTCCACCCGATCGGCGTTGGTGGTGATCACGGCGGGCGCGCCGGTGCCCGGATCGAACTTGGCGTCGTAGATCTGCTGCCCCTGGACCGCATCGGGGTTGTTGGTGAAGTTTTCCGTGTTGGTGAGCCCGTTCGTCTGCAAGCTGCCGATGCCGACCGCGAACAACACGATGAGCAGGGCCGTGGCGCCGATCCACGCCGGTCGGTCGCGTCGCCCGACGGCAGCCGCGATCCGGCCCCACAATCCGTGGGTGGCCAGGTCCGCGGCGTGGTCGACACGGGGGGTTCGAGGCCAGAACACCCAGCGGCCCGCGACGGCCAGGAAAACCGGCAGGAACGTCATCATGACCAGGTAGGTACAGCCGATGCCGATCGCGGCGACCGGTCCCAGGCTCTTGTTCGAGTTGAGCTCGGAGAAGCTCAGGCACAACAGGCCCAGGATCACCGTGAGCGCGGAAGCGCTGATCGCCGGGGCGGATTCACGCCACGCCCGGATCATCGCGTCGAACCGGTTCGGGTAGGCGTGCAGTTCCTCCCGGTACCGGGATATCAGGAGCAGTGCGTAGTCCGTGCCCGCGCCGAGGACCAGGACCGAGAGGATGCCCTGGCTCTGGCCGGTCAGTGTCAACAGGTCGTTCTTGGCGAGGACGTAGACGACCATCGACGACAGTCCGAGGGCGAGCACCGCGGACAGCAACGGGAAGAACCAGAGCACGGGCGAGCGGTAGACGATCAGCAGGATCAGGATGACCACGAGGACGGCCGCGCCGAGCAGGGCGCCGTCGAGCCCCTGGAACGCGTCGATGAACGCCACCAGCAGTCCACCCGGTCCGGCCGGCAGCACCTCGAGTTCGCTTGTCGCGGCGGACTTGGCCGCGTCCATCACGTTCTGCTCGTTCTGAGCCAGGACGTCGCCCTGGATGTCGGCGCCGTTCGACTTGGCGACGAGAGGAACGTACTGCGAGGCGGCGGTGCCGTCCGCCGAGTACTGGGTGGGTGTCATGCCGGACCTGTCGACCCCGTCGACCGCGGCGATGGCCTCCCTGGCGCGGGCGATCGACGCCTTGTCCTCGGCCGTCAGCAGGCCGTCGCGGTGATAGACGACGAAGCCGGGAATCGTCGTCACGGTCACGAACTTCGCCGACTCTTTGGCGACGACGGTGGACTCCGCGGAACTGGGCAGGTACGAGGCGTTGTCGTTCTTCTGGACCTCGGTCAGCTTGCTCTGGAAGGAGCCGCCGGCGAGACCGGCGAGGAAGGCGAACCCGGCGAGCACGATGATCGCGACAACCGGCCAACCCCGCCGGACGGGCGGGGGCCCGGCAGGGGCAGGTTGGGCGTCGAGGTCCGTGTCGGTCATTGGTTTCCTCCGAATGCGCATTTCGGGTAACGCCAATGCGGTCCAGTACACCACGCGACGGCGGCCGACAGCGCGGTGGTTCCCCGAATCGGCGGCATTTCGATGCCAGTGGCCTCGTATATGTTCTAGGTTGTCCCGCATGACTGATCGGAAACTCTCCCGGCGGGGCTTTCTCTCCGCCGCGGCGGGCGCTACCGCGCTGACCGGACTCGCATGGACCCCGGCGCACGCGTTGTCCTCCGCCGATCCGCGGGCGACCCTGCCCGTGCCGCCCGGCTTCCCCGACGGCATCGCGCTGTTCCAGCAGGGCTACGAGAACTGGGTGCAGGAGATCGTCTTCGACCAGGTGTGGACGTGCACCCCGCGGGACGCGAGAGACGTGGTCCGGCTGGCCAACTGGGCGAAGGCCAACGGATACCGGCTGCGGGCGCGGGGCACGATGCACGGCTGGAGCCCGCTGACCCTGGTGCCGGGCCAGAACGTCGAACGGGTGGTCCTGGTCGACACCCTGACCCGGCTCGACTCGATCACCGTGGACGTGTCCGCCGACCCCGGACGCTCGACCGTCACCGCGGGCCCCGGCGCGATGGTGGGCGCGGTTCTCGGCGAACTGCAGAACCACGGCCTCGGCTGGGCGAACGCGCCCGCCATCGGGGAACTGTCCATCGCCGGCGTGCTGGCGATCGACGCGCACGGTGCCACGCTTCCCGCCGACGGCGAGAAGGTCGTTCCCGGGGCGTCGTTCGGCTCGCTGAGCAACCTCGTGACCGCGTTGACCGCGGTGGTGTGGGATTCCGGCGAGGGTGAGTACGTCCTGCGGGACTTCCGTCGCGACGAGCCCGCGATCCGCCCCCTGCTGACCCACCTCGGCCGCACCTTCGTCACCTCGGTGACCCTGCAGGCCGGCGCGAACTACCGACTGCGGTGCGAGTCCGTCATGGACATTCCGTGGCGTGAGTTGTTCGCCCCGGCAGGCTCTCCCGGCCGGACCTTCGAGAGCTACGTCGCCCGTTCCGGGCGGGTGGAGGCGATCTGGTTTCCCTTCACCGAGACGCCCTGGCTGAAGGTGTGGACGCCGACGCCGACCAAGCCTCCGCAGTCCCGGGAGGTCGCCGGCCCGTACAACTACCCCTACTCCGACAGCATTCCGAAGGCGATCACGGACCCGCTCGGGCAGATCACCCGCGGGATCGGGGCCGCGACCCCGCTGTTCGGTCAGGCCCAGTTCACCACCATCGCGGCGGGCCTGGCGGCGACCGGCACCGCGGACCTGTGGGGCTGGTCGAAGGACGTGATGTTCTACCTGCGCGCCACCACCTTGCGGATGACCGCGGGCGGCGGTGTCGTCATCACCAGGCGGGCGAACATCGCCCGGGTGATCAACGAGTTCACCACCTGGCACGACACGCGCCAGCGGGAGCTTCAGTCGAAGGGCCGGTATCCGATCAACGGGCCGTTCGAGGTCCGGCTGTGCGGGCTCGACGATCAGTCCGAGGTGGTGGTGGAGACCGCGGGTCCGCCGACCATCTCGGCCCTGCGGCCGCGCCCGGACCATCCCGAATGGGACACCGCGATCTGGATGAACGTGGTGGGGGTGCCGGGCACCCCGGGGCAGGCGGCCTATTTCCGCGAGATGGAACGGTTCATGCGGTCCAACTACAGCGGCGACTACGCGACCTTCCGGCCGGAGTGGGCCAAGGGCTGGGCGTACACCGACGAGGCCGGCTTCACCGACGGCGAGACGATCGACACCGTGATTCCCGAGACGTACCGGGCCGGTGTGCCAGACGGCGACGACTGGGACTCCGCGCGTGCGGCACTGAACGCGCACGACCCGTATCGGGTGTTCTCGAATCCGTTGCTGGACAGGCTTCTTCCGTGATTCGGTCGCTGCCCTCGACGGTCCTAGGTGCCCGATCGAGGTCGGATGTGCTCGAACACCAGGATGGTCTCCGTCGCCGCGACCTCGGGTCGTGCGGACAGATGGTCGAGCACGAAGTCCCGCAGGGCGGCGGTGTCGCGCATTGCCACGTGCAGCAGGTAGTCGTCCGCTCCGGCGATGAAGTAGACGTCGAGCACCTCGGGGACCACCGACATCCGCTCGGCGAACTGCGCCATGTGGGGGCGTGCGTCGGCCCGCAGCCGAACCGAGATCATCGCCTCGAGGTCTCGGCCGAGTGCGGCGGGATCGACGTCGGCGTGGAAGCCGCGGATCACCCCGCGCTCGACCAGCGAACGCACCCGGGCCAGGCAGGTCGACGGCGCGATGCCGGCCATCTCGGCCAACGCGTTGTTGGGAGTGCGGGCGTCGCGGGTGAGCTGGGTGAGCAACACGTGGTCGGTCTCGTCCAGGCGCGTCCGCCGAACATCGTTCGGTCGGGCGGGCGTCTGCTGGCGCGGTTCCGAATCATCGGCTGCCATAAGCCGATTCTAGAGAATTTTCACCAGGGTTCTAGGCATGAATCACGAGGAAATTCATACTGGTGTCGGCGCCGATCGCGCCGTTCCCCACCCCGAGGACACCACAGATGAGAATCGGCATTCCCCGAGAGATCAAGAACCACGAGTACCGCGTCGCAATCACCCCGGCCGGCGTCCACGAACTCGTCGCCCACGGGCACGAGGTGCTCGTCGAGACCGAAGCTGGTGCGGGTTCGTCCTTCGCCGACGCCGACTTCCGCGCCGAAGGGGCGCGGATCCTCTCCCACGCGGAGGACGTGTGGGCGGACGCGGACCTGCTGTTGAAGGTGAAGGAGCCGATCGCGGAGGAGTACTCACGGCTCCGCAGGGATCAGGTGCTGTTCACCTACCTGCACCTGGCCGCCTCGCGCGAGTGCACCGATGCGCTGGTCGACTCGGGCACCACGGCCATCGCCTACGAGACGGTCCAGTCCGCAGACGGGTCGCTGCCGCTGCTCGCCCCGATGAGCGAGGTCGCCGGGCGGCTCGCGCCGCAGGCCGGGGCCTACCACCTGATGACGAACTCGGGCGGCCGGGGAGTGTTGATGGGCGGGGTCCCGGGAGTGCGCCCCGCCAACGTGGTCGTGCTCGGCGGTGGGGTGGCGGGACAGAATGCGACCGCCATCGCGACGGGGATGCGCGCCGACGTCACGGTGCTGGACGTCAACCCGGTGCGGCTGCGTGAGATCGACGCGCAGTACCAGGGGCGGGTCCGGACGATCACCTCGAACCGGCTGGAACTCGAGCAGGCCGTGCTCGGCGCGGACCTGGTGATCGGGGCGGTCCTGATCCCGGGCGCTCGGGCGCCGAAGCTGGTGTCCAACGAGCTGGTCTCGCGGATGAAGCCGGGCTCGGTGCTGGTGGACATCGCGATCGACCAGGGTGGCTGTTTCGAGGATTCACGACCTACCACCCACGCCGAACCCACGTTCCGCGTGCATGATTCGGTCTTCTACTGCGTCGCGAACATGCCCGGTGCGGTGCCCCGCACGTCTACCTACGCGCTCACCAACGCGACGCTGCCGTACGTACTCGAGCTCGCCGACCTGGGTTGGCGCCGTGCCACCGCAGCCGACCGCGCGCTCGCGGCCGGGCTGAGCGTCCACGACGGCGAGCTGCTCTCCACCGCCGTTGCCGAGGCCCACGGATACCGGGCGCACGCACTCGCCAGCTGAGTTCGGCTCCGCCGACCGTGCGCGATCGGTACCCCGGTCGGGGTACCGATC
>NZ_JBHXVP010000001.1:6670-32358 GCF_042672245.1 Rhodococcus sp. NPDC127527 | reverse complement strand
CCGCCCGGGCGTCGCTAGTGCCCGCCCGGCCCCGCCTCCTTCGCTTGTTTGGCCGGCCCGCCGGCGGGCGGCTGCGCGCGCGGGGGGTGGGCCCCCCCCCCCCCCACGGGTGGGTCAGCGCTTGGCTCGGCTGCTGCCGCGGAACTCGGCTACGACGTGACCGTCCCAGGTCACGGTCACGTCGTAGATTCCGTTGCGGCCGTATCGCACTCGCTCTGTCGCGACCACGGTCAGGGTGTCGCCGAGCCGGGTCGCCCGAACGAACCGGATGTCCGCCTGCGCGCCGACCGTGGGCACGCCGTAGCCGTTGCAGGCGAGGGCGAACGCAGTGTCCGCGAGGGTGAACACGAACCCGCCGTGGGTGATTCCGTGTCCGTTGACCATCGTCGAGGTGACGGTCATGGTGGCGACCGCGCGACCCGGCGCGAGCTCGACGATCTCGATGCCCAGCGCGGCGGAGGCCAGATCGCTCGCGAACATCTCCCGGGCCAGGTCGCCCGCGGTCCCGGCGCTCATGCCGTCTTCGCGACCAGCGTCAGCACGTCGTACGTGGCGGCGACCTCGTCGTTCTGGTTCGTGACCACCGCGTCCCAGCGCACCTCGCCGTAGTCGGCGCTGGTCCGCGGGGTGATCTGCTTCGCGGTGAGTGTCACGGACAGCGCGTCGCCGGCCTTAACCGGGGTGAGGAACCGCAGCGAGTCGACGCCGAAGTTCGCCAGCACCGGACCCGGACTGGGTTCGACGAACAGGCCGGCCGCCAGCGAGACCACCAGGTAACCGTGCGCGACGATCCCACCGAACAGCGGATTCGCGGCGGCGGCCGCCGGGTCGGTGTGGGCGTAGAAGGTGTCGCCGGTGAACTCCGCGAAGTGGTCGATGTCCGCGAGGGTGACCGCGCGGGGTCCGGCCACGACGGTGTCGCCGAGTCGCAGCTCCGCCAGGCTCTTCCGGAACGGGTGCACGTCGCCGACCGGCTGCGCGGACCCGGTGACCCAGCGGTTGCCGACGGCCGTGAGGATGTCGGGGTTTGCCTGAATTGCGGTGCGCTGCATGTGATGCAGAACGCCCCGGATGCCGCCGAGCTCCTCGCCGCCGCCCGCGCGGCCGGGTCCGCCGTGCACCAGGGTGGGCAGCGGTGATCCGTGGCCGGTCGACTCCTTGGCGTCCTCGCGGTTGAGGACGAGCACCCGGCCGTGGAACGGGGCGAGGCCGAGCACCAGGGCGCGGGCAATGGCGGGGTCGCGGGTGACCACCGACGCGACGAGGCTGCCCTTGCCGCGGGCGGCGAGCGCGATCGCGTCCTCGATGCCGTCGTAGGCGATCACGGTGGACACCGGCCCGAACGCCTCTATGTCGTGCGGTTCGGTGGCGTCCGCGTTGGCACGCAAGAGGATCGGGGGAAGGAAGGCGCCGGTTGCCGCGTCCGCGCCGACCACCTCGAAGTTCTCCGGATCGCCGACGACGATCTCCGCGGACTTGGTCAGTCCGCGGAGCGCGCGCAGCACCTCGTCGCGTTGTTCGAGGCTGGCCAGCGGGCCCATCCGGACGCTGTCGTCCGCCGGGTTGCCGACGACGATCTTCGAGAGACGTTCGCGCGCAGCGGAGATGACGTCGTCGACCGCCGCGGTGGGGACCAGCGCGCGCCGGATGGCCGTGCACTTCTGGCCCGCCTTGACCGTCATCTCGGCGACGAGTTGCCTGACGTACAGCTCGAACTCCTCGGTGCCCGGCCGCACGTCCTCGCCGAGTATCGAGCAGTTCAGTGAGTCGGCTTCGACGCCGAGGTGCACGCCCTCGCCGACGACGTTGGGGTGGCTGCGCAGGGTAGCGGCGGTGTCGGCGGAACCGGTGAAGCCGACCATGTCCTGGCCGCCGAGGTGATCGAGTACCCCGCGGGCGCTCCCGCAGAGCAACTGCACGGAACCCTCCGGCAGCAGGCCGGACTCGACGATCCGGCGGAACACCAGCTCCGTGAGGTAGGCGGTCTGGCTGGCGGGTTTGACCACCGACGGCATGCCGGCCAGGAAGGCGGGCGCCAGCTTCTCGAGCATGCCCCACACCGGGAAGTTGAACGCGTTGATCTGTACCACGACGCCCTTGCGCGCGGTGTAGACGTGCTGGCCGACGAACGTGCCGCCGCGACCGAGCCGCTCCGGGGGGCCGTCGAGGTAGACGGTGTCGTTGGGCAACTCGCGCTTGCCTTTGCCTGCGTAGCTCAGCAGGGTGCCGAAGCCGCCGTCGATGTCGACCGCCGAGTCGCGGGTGGTGGCACCGGTCGCGACGGACAGGTCGTAGAACTCCTGCTTGCCGGCCATCAGCAGGAGGCCGAGTTCCTTGAGCCGGCCCGCGCGCTCGTGGAAGGTCAGCTCGGCGATCGCCGGACCGCCGACGGTGCGCGCGTAGTCGAGCATGCCGGCGACGTCGAGCCCGGTGGCCGAGATGCGCGCGACCTCGGTGCCGTCGACGGCGCTCGCGAGGGGCGTGCCCTCGTCCGGGGCGGTGTACCACTGGCCCTGGACGTAGCTCTGCAGCTTCCTGCTCATCGGATCTCCATTCCCACCGTACGTTCGGTCGGTAATTACCATCGCGCGAAGCCGCGGAGCTGTCAAGTGTCGGTGGGGTCGGGGCCTCGCCGGGTCAGGGGCGGGTGGTGCGCAGCCCGTCGAAGGTCATGGCGACGACCGCGTCGGCCAGCCGTTCGGTGGATCCGCCGCCCTGCGGGTTGTACCACTCGATCAGCGAGTTCACCGTGCCGAACAGCAGCCGGCTGGTCAGGGCGGGATCGATGTCCGGCCGCAGGTCGCCCTCCGCCTCGGCGTCCACGACCAGCTTCGCGACGAACGCGTCGAGTTCGCGTCGACGGGCCAGTGCACGCCGTTCGACGGTGGTGTTGCCGCGCACCCGCAACAGCAGCGTCACGTACGGCAGTTCGTCGACGAGCACCTCGACGCTGCGTCGCACCATGTGCTCGAGCCGGTCGATGGCGGGCCCATTGGTGGTGGGCTCTTCCTCGGTCACCGCGAACAGCGCGTCCAGGGCCCGGTCGAGGGCCAGGCGCAGCAGTTCCGTCTTGCCCGACACGTGGTGGTAGATCGACGACTTGCTGATGCCGAGCTTCTGGGAGAGCACCTCCATGCTCGTGCCGTCGTACCCGCGGTCGTTGAAGACCTTCACCGCGACGGACAGCAGCGAGTCGAGGTCGTAGCCCGGGCGTCCGGGCTGGCCGGTGCGGCGGGGGGTGCGCGTGCTCATGTCGCCATACTCTCAGGCCCCGGTGACTGCCGGTTACTCGACACGACGTGCGGACGAGGGGTTGCCAACCAACCGAAGGTTCGGTTATTAATGAAGCACCAACGGTGCAAGGAGTCCGACGTGGCAGCAGCCCCCATCACCCTGAAGGCCGACGAACAACCCGACCGGCTGGTGGTCACCCTCGACCGCCCGGCTCAACGCAACGCCATCGGTGCCGCCATGCTCGGTGAGCTGCACGAGGTCTGCGCCCGGCTCGAGCGGGCGCCCAAGCTGTTGCTGCTCACCGGTGCGGGTGGTGACTTCGCGGCCGGTGCCGACATCGCGGAGCTGCGCGCCCGTGGTCGGGAGGACGCCCTGGCCGGGCTCAACCGCAACCTCTTCGACCGCATCGCGGCGCTGCCGATGCCGACCGTCGCGGCGATCGACGGCTACGCGCTCGGCGGCGGCGCCGAGCTCGCCTACGCCTGCGACATCCGGATCGTGACACCGCGCGCGGTGTTCGGCAACCCCGAGCCGGGCCTCGGCATCATCGCGGCGGCCGGCGCCAGCTACCGGTTGCCCGGCCTGGTCGGGATGTCGGTAGCCCGGCAGGTACTGCTCGGCGGCCGACTGCTCGATGCCGACGCGGCATCGGCCTGTGGGCTCGTGATGGAGGTGGTCGAGCCGGCGGAGCTGCTCGCCGCCGCGCACCGCGTGCTCGACCGGATCGGCAGGTCCTCGCCGCTGGCCCTGCGCCTGACCAAGGCCGTGCTCGACGCGCCCGGCGCACACCCGCTCGCGGACGATCTGGCGCAGGCGGTGCTCTTCGAGAGCGCGGACAAACACGAACGCATGACCCGATTCCTGGAGAAGACGACATGACCGACCCGGCAACGGTAGGCGTGGTCGGCGGCGGCCGGATGGGTGCCGGCATCGCGCAGGTGTTCGCGACCCTGGGAGCGCAGGTCGTGATCGCCGAGACCGGTGACGTCGCGGCCGCGCACCGGCGCGTCGCGGCCGGCCTGGGCCGCGCGCACGAACGCGGAAAGCTCGACCGGGCGCCGGCGGAGATCCTCGCCCGGGTGACGACCGTCGGGGCGATCGACGAACTGCCTGCGGCGGCGGACCTCGTGGTCGAGGCGGTGCCCGAGCTGGTGCCGCTCAAGCTCGACGTGCTGGCCGCGGTGGCGAGGACGGTGCACCCGGAGACGATCATCGCCAGCAACACCAGTTCCATCTCCATCGCGGAACTCGGTGCCGCGCTGGAAGATCCGAGCCGATTCCTCGGCATGCACTTCTTCAACCCGGTGCCGGCGTCCGCGCTGGTGGAGATCGTCCGGGCGCCGGAGACCGCGCCCGAGGTCGTCGACCGGGTGCGCGGATGGGTGGCCGACCTCGGCAAGTCGGAGGTCCTGGTCAACGACTCGCCCGGATTCGCGACCAGCAGGCTCGGCGTGATGCTCGGGCTCGAGGCGATCCGCATGCTGGAGGAGGGCGTCGCGGACGCCGAGTCGATCGACCGGGCGATGGAGCTGGGCTACCGGCACCCGATGGGTCCGCTTCGGTCGACCGACCTCGTCGGTCTCGACGTGCGCCTGGCCATCGCCGAGCACTTGGCGGAGACCCTCGGGCCCCGCTTCACGCCACCGGAACTGTTGCGGCAGAAGGTGGCTCGCGGTGAACTGGGCCGCAAGACGGGTCAGGGATTCCACACCTGGTCGTAGGACCAGGTCGTCGTCAGGAGCGAAGATGAGTACCGAAGTCGTCGGATACGACCACAGTGAGGGCCTGGCCACCATCACCCTGCGGCGGCCCACGGCCGCCAATGCGCTCGACCGGGCGCTCAAGGAGCAGTTGCGGGCCGCGGTCGCCCGGGCCGCCGCCGACCCCGGGACGCGGGCAGTCCTGCTCGCGGCCGAGGGCAAGAACTTCTGCGTCGGACAGGACCTCGCAGAGCACGCCGCCGCGCTGGAGTCCGACCCCGCGCACGCGATGGACACCGTCGCCGAGCACTACAACCCGCTCGTCGCCGCGCTGGCCGCGATCGAGGTCCCGGTGGTGGTCGCGGTGAACGGGGCGTGCGTCGGTGCCGGACTCGGGATAGCGCTCGCCGGGGACGTCCGGATCGCAGGCGAGGGTGCGAAGTTCTCGACGGCCTTCACCGGAATCGGGCTGGCCAGCGACTCTGGGCTCAGCCACACGCTGGCCCGCGCGGTCGGCGTGAGCCGGGCGGCGGGACTGATGCTGCTCGGCGACCGGTTCACCGCGGCACAGGCCCTCGACTGGGGGCTGGTGCACCGGGTGGTGCCCGACGCGGATCTCGCCGAGGCGGCGATCGCGACCGCGCGCGGACTGGCGAGCGGACCGACGCGTGCCTTCCGGGAGGTCAAGGCGTTGGTCGGTGCCGACGGCTCGCTCGCCGACGCGCTCGTCGCGGAGCAGCGCGCGCAGGTGGCGCTCGGCGCCAGCGAGGATCACCGCCAGGCGGTCGCGGCGTTCCTCGGCAAGCGGCCACCGCTGTTCCGGGGGCGCTGAGTCGCAGGGCCGGTGGCGCCGAAAGCCTAGGGCGTAGCCCCGATCTTGTGTCGTGGGTCACGCTCGTGCATACTGTAATTATCGACCGATCGTTCGGTAGTAAATCGGGCGCAGCGAGGAACACATGACGACAACCGAAGCCACCGCCGACGTGCAGGCCCTGTTCGACGAGACCATCGCGAACGACCAGCGGATCGAGCCGCGCGACTGGATGCCGGACGGCTACCGCAAGACGCTCGTCCGGCAGATTGCCCAGCATGCGCATTCCGAGATCATCGGGATGCAACCCGAGGGGAACTGGCTCACCCGCGCACCGTCGCTGCGCCGCAAGGCGATCCTGATGGCCAAGGTCCAGGACGAGGCCGGTCACGGGCTGTACCTGTACTCCGCGACCGAGACGCTCGGGGTGGACCGCGAGGACCTCACCCGGAAGTTGATCGACGGCAAGCAGAAGTACTCCTCGATCTTCAACTACCCCACGCTGACCTACGCGGACGTCGGAACCATCGGGTGGCTCGTCGACGGCGCCGCCATCTGCAATCAGGTTCCGTTGTGCCGCAGTTCCTTCGGTCCCTACGCTCGAGCCATGATCCGGGTCTGCAAGGAGGAGTCGTTCCATCAGCGTCAGGGCTTCGAACTCCTCGCCACCATGATGCGCGGAACCGCCGAACAGCGAGCGATGGTGCAGGAATCGGTCGACCGGTGGTGGTGGCCGGCACTGATGATGTTCGGCCCGCCGGACGACCGGTCGCCGAACACCGCTCAGTCGATGGCCTGGGGCATCAAGCGACACACCAACGACGAACTGCGCCAGCGTTTCGTGGACATGTCCGTGCCGCAGGCACAGGCGCTCGGCGTCACCTTTCCCGACCCGGACCTGACGTGGAACGCCGACCGCGGCTCCTACGACTTCGGGCAGCCCGACTGGACCGAGTTCACGTCGGTGATCAAGGGCGGCGGCGCCACCAGCGTCGAGCGGATCGCCAATCGACGCGCCGCCCACGAGGACGGCGCCTGGGTGCGGGCCGCGGCGACCGAGTTCGCCCGGAAACAGGCTGCCTCGCAGCAGGAATCGACAACGGAGGATGCACCGCGATGACCGAGAACCACGACCACCCGGTCAAGGCGCAGTGGCCGCTGTACGAGGTGTTCCTGCGCGGCAAGCGGGGACTGAACCACGTCCACGTCGGCTCGCTGCACGCCGCCGACGACGAGATGGCCCTGCGGCACGCGCGGGACGTGTACACCCGCCGGAACGAGGGTGTGAGCATCTGGGTGGTGCGTTCGAGCGCGATCCTGGCCTCCAGCCCGGGCGAGAAGGACTCGTTCTTCGCGCCGAGCGGGGACAAGGTCTACCGCCACCCGACGTTCTACGAGATTCCCGAGAACGTCCCCCACATGTGACCGGCGATTCGTAAACCGAGGACTGACAAGATGATCGACCATGACAACGCCTACGACGGCCTGATCGAGGGCACCGGCGACGGACAGTGGGCCTTCGGCACCAGCTTCGACGACCCGTTGGCCGGCGTGGACACCACCGTGCCGGACGACGTCGACCTGCGTGCGCTCGCGGACTACTGCCTGATGCTGGGCGATGACGCCCTCGTGATGGCGCAGCGGCTCGCCCAGTGGAGCACCCGAGCCCCGGAACTCGAGGAGGAGGTCGCCCTCGCGAACATCGGTCTCGACCTGCTGGGCCAGGCCCGTCTGCTGCTCGCCCGGGCCGCCGCGGCGGACGCGTCCGTGGTGCCGGTGATCTCGCCGACCTCGCCGGTCCCGGCGGAGGACGCGCTGGCATTCTTTCGCGACGAGGCGACGTTCCGATGTGTGCGGCTGGCGGAGTTGCCGAACGGCGACTTCGCACGAACCATCGTGCGGCTGTTCGCCTTCAGCGCCTGGCGGCTGGAGATCTTCGACCGGCTGCGCGGTTCGCGGGACCCGGTGCTGGCGGCGGTCGCGGCCAAGGGGATCAAGGAACTGACCTACCACCGCGACTACGCGGCGCGGTGGGCCGTGACCCTCGGTCGCGGCACCGACGAGTCACGCCGCCGCATGGCGGATGCCCTGGATCGGGTGTGGCCCTACGTCGGTGAACTGTTCGCCACCCAGACCGCGGAGCAGGTGATGGCGGCGGTCGGCGTCGGTGTGGACCCGGCGCGGGTACGTGAGGCGTTCGACTCCGTCGTCGACCACGTTCTCCATGAAGCGGAACTCGTAGCACCACAAGGCCCGTCGGTCAGCACGGTGGGCGGCCGTTCCGGTCGCTCGGGGCTGCACAGTGAGTACCTGGGGCCACTGCTCGCCGAGATGCAGAGCGTGGCCCGGCAGCATCCGGAGGGGACGTGGTGACCACGGCGGCGGTGACTGCACGCGAGATCGCCGCGTCGGTTCTCGATCCGGAGATGCCGATGCTGACCCTCGACGATCTCGGCGTGCTGCGCGACGTGCGGGTCGACGGTGAGCGGGTCGTCGTGACCATCACGCCCACGTACTCGGGATGTCCGGCGATGGCCACCATGCGCGACGACCTCGAGCACAAGCTCGGCGACGCCGGCTACGCGGAGGTGGAGGTACGAACCAGTCTCACGCCACCGTGGAGCACCGACTGGATCAGCCCGGACGGGCGCAGAAAGCTCACCGAGAACGGATATTCGGTTCCCGGGCCCGCTCCGGTGCGGGCAGCCGGGCCGGTACCCCTGACCCTGATTCCACGCCCCCGCCGGCTCGCCTGCCCACGCTGCGGGTCGCGCAGCACCCGGCTCGACTCCGAGTTCGGCCCGACCCTGTGCAAGGCGCTCTACCGGTGCCTGGACTGCCTCGAACCGTTCGACCACGTGAAGGAGATCTGAGCCGTGACCACCGCATCGGATATCCGGCCCGCGGCCACCGCGCCGCGCAACCGCCCGTTCCACAAGCTGCGTGTCGCCGACGTCGAGAAGCTCTGTGACGACGCCGTCGCCGTGACCTTCGACGTGCCGGCGGAACTGGCCGGCGAGTACGCCTTCGGCCCGGGGCAGTCGCTGACGCTGCGCCGTCACGTCGACGGCGTCGAGCACCGCAGGAACTACTCGGTCTGCGCACCCGCGGGTGCGGCGCCCCGGGTGGGCGTGCGCGCGGTGTCCGAGGGGCTGTTCTCCAGCTGGCTGGTCAACGAGGTCCGGGTCGGCGAGGAGATCGAGGTGCAGGGTCCGACGGGGACCTTCGTCGCCGATCCCGCGGCGGGCGGTCGGCACGTCCTGGTCGCCGCCGGATCCGGGATCACCCCGATGCTCTCCATCGCGGCCTCGATGCTCGCGAATCCGGATGCGGAGGTGACCCTGCTGTACGGCAATCGGCGGACCCGATCGGTGATGTTCGCCGAGGAGATCGCCGACCTCAAGGATCGGTACGGCCCCCGGTTCGACGTGATCCACGTGCTCTCGCGCGAGCCGAGGGAGGTCGAACTGTTCAGCGGCCGCCTCGACGCGTCGCGGTTGCGGGAGATCTTCGCCGAGGTCGTCCCGGTCCCGGACGTCGACCACTTCTGGCTGTGCGGACCGTTCGGGATGGTGACCGACGCCGAGTCCGTGCTGGGGGAGCTCGGTGTCGGCCGTGACCGCATCCACCACGAGCTGTTCTACGTCGGTGACACGCCCCCGCCCCCGGACCCCCATCGCGAACCCGGCGTACAGGGCCCGAGCAGCGAGGTGACCGTGATCCTCGACGGCAGGTCCACCACCGTCACGCTGCCGCGGGATGCGACCGTCCTGGATTCCGCGGAGAAGTTCCGCTCCGACCTGCCGTTCGCCTGCAAGGGCGGGGTGTGCGGCACCTGCCGCGCCAAGGTGACCTGCGGAGACGTCGACATGCGGCGCAACTACGCACTCGAGGACTACGAGGTCGACGCCGGCTTCGTGCTCACCTGCCAGTCGTACCCGGTCAGTGACGACCTCACCGTCGACTTCGACGCCTGACCCACGCCAGATCCCGCCGACCCGAATCGGAGACAGACCATGACAGACCTCGCAGCATCGCCGAAGAGCATCGAGTTTGCTTCGCGTGACGAGATCTCCGCGTTGCAGACCGAGCGGCTGCGCTGGTCCCTGCAGCACGCCTACGACAACGTGCCGTTCTACCGGCGGTCGTTCGACGCGGCGGGCGTGCATCCCCAGGATCTCCGGGAACTCGCCGATCTCGCCAAGTTCCCCTTCACGGCGAAGGCCGACCTGCGCGACAACTACCCCTTCGGCATGTTCGCGGTGCCGATGGAGCGGGTGTCCCGGATTCACGCGTCGTCGGGAACGACCGGCAGGCCCACCGTGGTCGGCTACACCGAGAACGACCTGAACAACTGGGCGGATCTCGTCGCCCGCAGTCTGCGGGCCGGCGGGGTCCGGCCGTCGGACAAGGTGCACGTCGCGTACGGATATGGGCTGTTCACCGGCGGACTCGGTGCCCACTACGGCGCGGAACGGTTGGGCTGCACCGTGATTCCGATGTCCGGCGGCATGACCGAGCGTCAGATCCAGTTGATCGAGGACTTCGAACCGGACGCGATCATGGTCACCCCGTCGTACATGCTCACCATCGTCGACGCGATGGAGCGCAAGGGCATCGACCCGTCGAAGACCTCGCTGCGCGTCGGCGTGTTCGGCGCCGAGCCGTGGACCGAGCAGATGCGCACCGAACTCGAGCAGCACCTGAACATGGACGCCGTCGACATCTACGGACTGTCCGAGGTGATGGGTCCCGGCGTCGCGCAGGAGTGCGTGGAGACCAAGGACGGTCTGCACATCTGGGAGGACCACTTCTACCCCGAAATCATCGACCCGGTGACCGGCGAGGTGCTGCCGGACGGGGAGGAGGGCGAGTTGGTCTTCACCTCGCTGACGAAGGAGGCGCTGCCGATCATCCGGTACCGCACAAGGGATCTGACCCGCCTGCTGCCGGGCACGGCGCGGTCGATGCGGCGGATGCAGAAGATCACCGGCCGTACCGACGACATGATCATCCTGCGGGGCGTCAACCTGTTCCCGACCCAGATCGAGGAGCTGATCCTCGGTGTGCCGGAGCTGTCCCCGCAGTTCCAGTGCGTGCTGGATCGCCCGAGCAGACTGGACCGGTTGACCGTGCGCGTCGAGGCGCGTGCCGGCGCGGCGGTCGCGGCGCGGGCCGCGGCCTCGGAGTCGCTGCGGGCGCTGATCAAGAACCGGATCGGCGTGTCCGTCGATGTGGACGTGCTCGATCCCGACGGCATCGAGCGCTCGGTCGGCAAGGCGCGCAGGCTGATCGACAACCGCCCGAAGTAGTAGGCGGCTCCGCCGCAGTGGTGCGGATACGGAGCGTGGGCACTCCGTATCCGCACCACTGCGCGAAGCGCATACGCTGGGCTGCGACCGGAAGGAGCCACCCATGAGCGAGGCGATCGAGGTTCGGCGGGACGGGGACATCGTCACCTGGACACTGAACCGACCCGAGACCCGCAACGTCATCTCCGAGCCCGACATGGTCGAGGCGTTCGAGCGGGCGATCGGGGCGGTCAACGCGGACCGGACTGCCCGCGTGGTGGTGCTGACCGCGAACGGTCCCGCGTTCTCCTCGGGCGGCAACGTCAAGCACATGCGCGATCGCACGGGGATGTTCGGCGGCGCACCCGCGGACCTGCGGGACGGCTACCGGCAGGGCATCCAGCGCATCCCGAGGGCGCTGTACCACTGCGAGGTCCCGGTGATCGCAGCGGTGAACGGGCCGGCGGTCGGGGCGGGCTGCGACCTGGCGCTGATGTGCGACATGCGGGTCGCGTCGACCGCGGCGACGTTCGCGGAGAGCTTCGTCAAACTCGGCATCATCCCCGGCGACGGCGGCGCCTGGTTGCTGCCGCGGGCGGTCGGCCTGGCGCGGGCCGCGGAGATGGCGTTCACCGGCGACGCGATCGATGCGGCCACCGCACTGGACTGGGGCCTGGTGTCCCGGGTGGTCGAGCCCGCGAAGCTGCTCGAGACGGCGCACGAGCTCGCCCGCCGGGTGGCGTCGAACCCGCCGCAGGCGTTGCGGATGACCAAGAAGTTGCTCCGCGAGGGACAGCACCAGAGCCTCGAGTCGCTGCTGGAACTGTCCGCCTCCATGCAGGCCCTCGCCCATCACACCCGCGACCACCAGGAGGCGGTGGCGGCGATGCTCGAGAAGCGGACCCCGGACTTCCTCGGCGAGTAGCGCCGGTGGGCCTTTGTCGGCGTCTCACCGTAGAGTGTCCCATCGTGATCATCGTCAGCACAGACGGCTCCTGCCTGCGCAATCCCGGCGGCGCGATCGGTTGGGCGTGGGTCAATCACACCGGTCCGAGCCAGTCGGGTGGTGAACCGTCGGGAACCAATCAGGTTGCCGAGTTGCGAGCGGTGCTCGAGGCGATCAGGGCGCACCCCGGATCCGAGCCGATGGTGATCGAGTCGGACTCCCAGTACGCGATCAAGTGCGCCTCCGAATGGGTGTCCGGGTGGAAGCGCAAGGGCTGGCGGACGGCCTCCGGCGAGCCGGTCAAGAACGTCGACCTGGTCCGCGGAATCGACGAGGCGCTCGCCGAGCGGCCGGGCCCCGTGCGGTTCCGCTGGGTCCGCGGGCACGTCGGCAACCACTACAACGAGGAGGCGGACAAGCTCGCGGGCGAGGCCGCGCGGGCGGTCGCCGCGAGCGGGCCCGCGCCCGCCCCGGTGGTGTCGCCGACCGGCGCGGAGACGCCGGCCAAGACGATCTCGCGGGCCAAGAGCGTGGCGCGGGCCGCCCCGAAGGTCGGCCGGCCCGCGGTCGCGGTCCCGGCGGTCGACATGGAGCCGACGCTCTTCGAGCTACCCGCACAGGACGATTCGCTGACCCTGTTCTGACCCGCGCTCGCTCCGCTGGTCCGAGCGAACGCTCAGAGGCCGAACAGTCGAGCGGCGTTGTCGTGGCAGACACCGCGCACCCAGTCGTCGCCGAGGTCGAGCCGGGCGACCGCCTCGAGCGCGTGCGCGTACGGATACGGAATGTTCGGGAAGTCGCTCCCGAACAGGATCCGGTCCCCGGTGTCGCGGAGCGCCGGCAAGTCGGCGGGTCGCAACGGTGCGGCCTCGCCGATGAAGTCGGTGAACGCCATCGTGGTGTCCAGCAGCAGGCGGTCGTATTGCTGTGCAAGATCGAGGAATTCGGTGTACTCGGGCATCCCCATGTGCGCGATGACCAGCCGCAGCCGCGGGAATCGGGCCAGCAGGGCGGCGATGGGCGCAGGGCCGGTGAACCGTCCCGGCGCCGGTCCTGAGCCGCAATGGATGACGATCGGTGTGCCGGCGTCCTCGAGCAGGCCCCACACCCCGTCGAGGAGGGGGTCGTTCGGGTCGTAGTCGCCGACCTGGATGTGCGACTTGAACACCAGTGTCCCCGCGTCGAGGGCGGACCGGACGTAGTCGACCGCGCCCGGCTCGGGGTAGAAGGTGGAGGTGTGCAGGCAGTCAGGATTGCGCGCGGCGAACTCGATCGACCACTGGTTGAGCCAGGCGGCCATGTCGGGCTTGTGCGGGTAGATCATCGAGGTGAAGGCGCGCACGCCGTACGACCGCAGTCGGTCGAGCCGGACGTCCTCCTCGAGTCGATACCGAATCGGCCATTCGACCCCGGTGAGCGGACCGGCGGAGTCGAAGTACGACCACACCTTGTCCATGACGCGCTTGGGCATGAAGTGGGTGTGGATGTCGACGATGCCCGACAGCCCCAGCCCCTGCTGGAAGGCGACGACGGCGTCGATGTCCTCCCGCCGACTGTGTTTCTCATGGCTCACGATGTCCACATTGTCACGAGCCGTCCGGTCTGCACCATGGCGGTCGACAGATTCCCGTGCCATGGCTACCGTGACGAAGGCTCGCGAACGCGATCCGCCCGTCCAGGAAAGGTTCTCGATGATCACCAACGCGGTCAACTTCGTACTCGGCGCTGTCGGAGGAGTCTTCGCGGGTTCCAGCGGCTACCAGATCCCGCCGGGCACCCTGCCGAACGGCAGCTGACCGCGCGGGCCGAGACGGGTCAGAAGCCACCGGCGACGCGGACCACCGCGCGGCCGGTGTGCCTGCCCGCCCGCAGCTCGTCCAGCGTCGTGCGGACCTCCCGGATCGGCACCTCGCGGGTCACGGCCTCGAGGTGCCGGGGCCGCAGGTCGCCCGTGATCCGTCCCCACAGTGCGCGGCGCTCGTCGATCGGCAACTGGACCGAGTCGATGCCGAGCAGCGCCACCCCACGCAGGATGAAGGGCATCACCGTCGTGGACAGCGCGGCCCCACCGGTGAGCCCGCTGGCCGCCACCGCTCCGCCGTACTTCACGGTGCTGAGCACGTGTGCGAGCGTCGCGCCACCGACGCAGTCGACGGCCGCCGCCCACTGGGCCTTGCCGAGCGGCCGCGGCTTCGCGTCGGGATCCTCGGGCACGCGGCCGATCACGGCGGCGGCGCCCAGCGACGTCAACAATTCCGCGGCGCCGGGCTTGCCGGTCGACGCCACCACCTCGAAGCCCGCGGCCGCGAGCAGGTCGACGCTCACGCTGCCGACGCCGCCGCTGGCACCGGTCACCAGGACGGGTCCGTCGGTGGGAGCGATACCGCGGTCCAGGATCGCCTGCACGCTCATCGCGGCGGTGAACCCGGCGGTGCCCACGGTCGCGGCCTCGCGCGGCGTCAGTCCGGACAGTCGGACGACCCAGTCTGCGGGAAGCCGAGCCAGTTCCGCGTAGCCGCCGTGCCGCGCGGTACCGATCTCGTATCCGTGCGCGAGGACCAGATCGCCGGGGCGAAGCGACTCGTCCTCGGAGGCGACGACCTCGCCTGCCAGGTCGATGCCGGGAACGATCGGGTACTCGCGCACCACGCCGCCCCTCGGGGTCACGGCCAGCGCGTCCTTGTAGTTGGCGCTGGAGTAGTGGACCTTGACGGTCACCTCGCCTGGCGGCAGGGCGGCCTCGTCGAGGGTTTCCGGGCCGAGGGTGATCTCCCCGTCCTGTTCGCGGGCGACGTAGGCGGAGAAGGTGGTGGACATGGGGGTAGCTAACGCTCGATCCCCAACTCCCGCAACTTCTCCCAGTAGAGCTCCACATTGCCGAGCTTGACGTCCTCGTAGCCCCGGACGACGTCGGGCAGCGCGGCGATCGTGCTGGCGTGGTCGTAGTTGCCCGAGTCCAGTTCGTCCGCGAGCCGCAGCACGGTCGAGGTGTAGTGCGCCAGCAGCTCGCGCTCGACCTTGCGGACGTGGGCGTAGCCGAACGGGTCGAGCTTGGTTCCGCGGAGCACCTTGCCCTTGGCCAGCATCTTCAGCGCCACATGCGACTTCGGTCGGAGACCGATCTTCTTCTTTCGGCCCAGTGCCCGCAGCGCCGGCGGGTGCAGCTTGTAGGTGAGGTTCTCGCCGCCGGGTACCTGGGCGGCTACGTCCTCGAGGAAGGCAGGGTCGACCAGCATCCGCGCCACCTCGTACTCGTCCTTGTAGGCGGTGAACTTGAACAGCCCGCGGGCCACGGCCTCGCTGAACTCCGTCCGGCCGGTGACCGAGCGCTCCGCGGTCCAGATCGACTGCACGGCGTCGACGTACCGGCGCGCGACCTTCGCGTTCTGGAACTCGACCAGTTCGCCGGCGCGGAGCTCCACCAGCCGGCGGACCTCGCCGTCGAAGGTGCAGTCGGCGAGCAGGTGTGCCGGGGCGACGGCGGGGGTGCGCGTGACCCGCGAGGTGACCGCGGCGAACGCGTCCGGATCGGCGAGGGCGACCCGACCCCAGCGGAAGGCGTCGACGTTCGCGGCGACGGCGATGCCGTTGATGCCGATGGCCTCCTCGATGGCCTCGGCGGGCAGCCTCAGACCGCCGCTCTGGAAGGCCGCGCCGATCAGCAGGAAGTTCGCGGCGGCGGTGTTGCCGAACAACTCCTGGGCTGCTGCGAGGGCATCGAACGACACCATCGACCTGGAGGCCGATCCGAGTCGGTCGAGCAAGGACTGCTCGTCCGGGTAGCGAACCGACTTGTCGTAGACCATGTCGCCGGTCGGCGTCTGGCTGGTCGACGCGACCGCGACGGTGGTGGCAGCGCTGCCGTAGCCCAGGTTCTTGTTGTCGGTCGCGGTGAGCAGGTCGAACGCCACGATGCAGTCGGCGCTGCCCGGCGTCAGCCGGTTCGACGGCTCGAGCGCGCCCGGGGAGAAGCGCAGGTGCGAGACCACCGGTCCGGCCTTCTGGCTGAGGCCGATCTGGTCCAGGGACTCCACCTCGTAGCCGGCGCGCAGCGCGGCCGTGGCGAGCACCTGGTTGACGGTGACGATGCCGGTGCCGCCGATGCCCGCGAGGAAGACGTTCTGCGTCGACGTCAGCTCGCCGAGATCCGGCTCGGCCGCGAGCGGCGGCACCGGGCGCTCGGCCCTGGCGGACTTCTTCTTGCCCGGCACCACCTCGACCGTGACGAACGACGGGCAGTCGCCGTCGAGGCAGGAGTAGTCGGTGTTGCACGAGGTCTGGTCGATCCGGGTCTTGCGGCCGAACTCGGTGTCCACCGGCTGCACCGACAGGCAGTTGCTCTTGGTCCCGCAGTCGCCGCAGCCCTCGCAGACGGCCTCGTTGATGATCACCCGGGTGTTGCGGGTCGGCAGGGTGCCGCGCTTGCGCTGACGGCGGGCGTCGGCGGCGCAGTGCTGGTCGTAGATCAGCACGGTGACGCCCTCGACCTCGCGCAGCTCCTTCTGTGCCTCGTCGAGGCGGTCGCGGTGCCACAGCTTGGTGCCCTTGGCGAGCCGCCTCTTGTTGTGCCGCTTGGGGTCGTCCGCGCAGATGATGATCCGCTTGACGCCCTCGGTCGTGAGCTTGTGGGTGAGCTTCTCGACGGAGAGCGCACCCTCGGCGTCCTGGGCACCGGTCATGGCGACGACGTCGTTGTAGAGCAGCTTGTAGGTGATGTTCACCCCGGCCGCGACGCAGGCCTGTACGGCGAGCTGGCCGGAGTGGAAGAAGGTGCCGTCACCGACGTTCTGGAACAGGTGCTTGACGTCGGTGAACGGCGCCTGGCCGATCCACTGGCTGCCCTCGCCGCCCATCTGGGTCAGCCCGGTGACGGCGCTGTCCTCGCGATTCGAGATGGTGACCATGGTGTGGCAGCCGATGCCGCCGCCGCCGATCGAACCCTCGGGCAGTGCGGTGGAGCGGTTGTGCGGGCACCCGCTGCAGAAGTAGGGGGTGCGCTTGGCGGAGAGCACCTCGAGCGAGAGCTGCGGCGGCAGAGCCTTCTTCAGCTCGACGCGGTTCCCGAGTACCCGACGCAGCGGGCCGAGCAGCCGGCCCGCGGTCAGCTCGCCGTCGACGGGCATCAGCGGCCGGCCCGCGGCGTCGCGCTTGCCGAGGATCTGCGGGGTGTTCTCGGTGCCGTACAGGATCTCGCGGATCTGGGTCTCGATGAAGGCCGTCTTGTCCTCGACCACGATCAGCTGCTCGAGGCCGGCGGCGAACTCGCGGACCTTCTTCGCGCCCAGCGGGGTGGGCATGCCGATGCGCAGCAGCCGGATCCCGGCGCGGTGCAGCGCCGCCTCGTCCACGCCGAGGTCGAGCAGGCCCTGGCGCAGCGAGTCGAAGGTGGTGCCGGTGGCCGCGAAGCCGATCCTCGCTCCGGTGGGGGCGACCTCGATGACGTCGAGATCGTTGGCCTCGCCGTACGCGCGCACGATCTCCCACCGGGGTCCGTACAGGTCGGCCTCGGCGATGACGCTGTCCGTCGGCACCGCCATCGGGCGCTGCTTGTAGACGAACGGCTTACCCTCCCATTCGATCTCGGGAACGGTGATGTCGATGTCCGAGACCCGGCCGTCGACGGTCCAGGCGCCGTCGGCGACATCCGCGACGACCTTCAGCGCGACCAGACAGCCGGAGGCGCGGGACAGGGCGACGCCGTGCATGCCCATCGTGATCATCTCTTCGGCGTTGCGCGGGAACAACACCGGGATCCCCAGCGCGGCGAGGGACCGCTCGCTGACCGCGGGGACGGTGGAGGACTTGGAGGCGGGGTCGTCGCCGACGAGCAGCAGCACGCCGCCGTTGGGGTTGACCCCGTACATGTTCGCGTGCCGCAGCGCATCGGTGGCCCGGTCGACGCCGGGGCCCTTGCCGTACCAGACGCCGACGACGCCGTCGTGCGTCGCGGATCCCGCGGGCAGGTCCGCCTGGCTACCCCAGACGGCGGTCGCGGCGAGCTCCTCGTTGAAGCCGGGCACGAAGGTGATGTCGTGCTCGGCGAGCACCTGCGGCATCCCGTGCAGCATCTTGTCGACGCCGCCGAGCGGGCTGCCCTGGTAGCCGGAGACGAAGGTCGCGACCCGTCGGCCCGCGCGGATGTCGTGGACGTGCTGTTCCACGAGCTGGCGCGCGATCGCCTGGACGCCGGTCAACAGGACCGGACCCGAACCGGACCGGTAGCGGTCGTCGAGGTCGTAGGGCTGCGGCCGGTCGTAGGGCCGGGGCTGATCGTCGCGGACCACCAATTCAGTCACTGTCGCCACCGTTTCTGCGCCGCATCGTGGTGTGGATGCGGGCGATCCGTCGAGCAAGGGGTGTAGCAATAGTTCGTCTGAGTGGCCTGGCCGTCAACTACTGCAGAATCAGCTGAACGCTATGATCAATTGTGACGTGGGACACGATTCGGAGGTCGACATGGTGATCAGCATCGACAGGCTCGACGCCGCACTGCTCGGCCTGCTCACCGAGGACCCGCGGGCCCAGATCATGGACCTGGCGTCCCGGCTGGGGGTCGCGCGCAACACGGTGCAGTCGAGGATGCGCAGGCTGGAGGAGAACGGCGTCGTCGTCGGCTACCGGCCGGAGGTGGACCTGTCCTCGCTCGGTCTGCCGGTGCAGGCATTCGTCGGGGCCGAACTCGAACAGGGGCGAATCAAGGACGTCATCGAGGACCTGCGCGCGGTCCCGGAGGTGCTCGAGGTTCACACCACCACCGGGCGTGAGGACCTGCTGATTCGGATCGCCGCACCGTCCCACGAGGAACTGCTGCACGTGCTCGAGAGCATCCTCGGGCTCGAGGGCGTCGGGCACACCACGACGACCCTGGCCCTGACGACGCCGGTGAAGTACCGGACGCAGCCGCTCGTCGACCACATCACCCGCGAGGCCGGGCACGGGCGGTCCGCTGCGGCGTACCGGGGTGACGGCTGAGTCGCGGATCGGTGCATCCGGTCGCATCCGCGGGCTCCGCTCTGCGGCGTTCGCCGCCGGGGACGCGGAGGCCGCGATGGCCGACCTCGCGGACGACGTCGAGTGGGTCGTGGCCCTCACCCAGGTGACGTTGGGCGGGGAGAGTTGGGACTCCGCGGACGTCCTCACTTTCCGGGCCGGGAAGGTCGTCAAGTTCCAGAGCGCCGGCGACACCGCCAAGCTGGAGAAGGTGTTCGGCGCGCGTTAGCGGAAGCGGTCGTCCGGCCCGGTCGCGCCGGGGCATATCGTGGCGCCATGACCGTCTCTGCCGTCGCGCCCGCGGAGGCCGTGCATCGCAGCCCCCGGCCCCTGCTGCTGGGGGCGACGCTGGACCCGCTCGGCCACGGCCGGGGCGACCCGTGCCATCGCGTCACCCCGGACGGTGCACTCTGGCGGACGTCTCTGATGCCGACCGGGCCGGTGACGTATCGCCTGACCCAGGTCGACCGGAACTCCGTCGGCTGGCGGGCCTGGGGCGAGGGCGCTGCCGAGTTCGCGAGCACCCTGCCCGACCTGCTCGGCGAAGGCGATGACGCCACCGGCTTCACGCCCGAACACCCCAAGTTGGCCGAGGCGCACCGGAGGTTCCCGGGGTTGCGGATCCCGCGTACCGGCCGCGTGTTCGAGGCGCTGGTCCCCGCGGTCCTGGAACAGAAGGTCCACGGGATCGCGGCGCAGGCGTCCTGGCGCCGACTGGTGACCGCGCACGGCACGCCCGCCCCCGGGCCGGCGCCGGACGGGATGCGGGTGCCGCCGTCGGCGCAGGTGTGGCGTCGCATCCCGTCCTGGGAGTTCCACCGTGCCGGGGTGGATCCGCGTCGCGCGCGGACCATCGTGACCTGCGCGGCGGTCGCCGACCGCCTCGAGGAGGCTGCGGGGATGGACCCGCCCGACGCCCTGCGGCGGCTGCGCGCGGTCAACGGAGTCGGGGAATGGACGGCGGCGGAGGTGGCCCAGCGGGCGTTGGGTGACGCGGATGCGCTGTCGGTGGGCGACTTTCACCTCGCGGCCGTCGTGGGCTGGTCACTGCTCGGACGTCCGCTCGACGATCCCGGCATGGTCGACTACCTGAATCCGATTCGGCCGCACCGTCATCGCGCGGTCCGGCTGCTCTCGGTGAGCGGGCAGGCGGTCAAGCCGAAGTTCGGCCCGAGGACGCCGGTCACGGACCACCGGCGACACTGAGGTCCGTCAGGGCGCCTCGAGCAGGGCCAGGGCCAGGCGGACCAGTTCGGGCTCGAGTTCGTCCAGCCCCGGCGCCGCGTCGGGTTCGCGTTCCCAGGCGGCCAGCGATCCGATGACGAACCGCGTCATCAGCGCGACCCGCCGGGTCCGGTTGGCCTCGGGCAGGTGGGTCAACGCGTCGGCCATGTCGGTGAACAGGTTGTGCACCATCGAGACCGAGTCGCCCTGTGGCTGTCGTGCCAGCGCGGCGTCGTCGAGCGCGAAGACGTCGAGGCGGATCGTCGCCATCCACTGTTCGTTGAAGCGCGCCCAGTAGCTCGGCCGGTCCCTCCGAAGCTCCGCAACCAGCGGGCCGACATAGCCCTCGACCATGACCGGCAGGTCGTACTCGCCGCGGTCGCGGGCGGCGGCCAGGAACACCGCACGGTCGACGTTCACCCGGTCGGTGTGCAGCCGCCACACCTCCTCGAGTAGTCCCTCCCAGGACCCGAAGTGGTAGGTGATGGCCGAGTTGTTCTTGTGCCCGGCGGCTCGGACCACGGCGCTGGCGGGCACGCCGTGCACGCCGCGTTCGGCCACGAGGCGCTCCGCGGCCTGCACCAGACTGAGACGCGCGGTTGACAGTGTGGTTTGCGTCACGGTACTAAGAAACCCTTCTTATTCTTCCGTCGGGGCTGCCCGCTCCGGCGCACCGCCCGAGAGGCTGCCATGCGTCCATCCCGCGTTTCCGTCCGAATCATAGGCGCGTTGGCGGTCACCGCCGTCGCCGTGACCAGCTGCTCCAGCAGTGACGACCAGCCCGCCACCGCGGCCTCGCCCGTGCCGAACGGCGGCGACGTGCTCTCCTCCGCGCCACTGACGAACGCTGCCGCGCTGCCGAGCGCCGGTCGCAGCGAGCTGATCACCTACGCGTCCGAGAACGGGGAGGGCAAGCCGATCGTCGTCTCGGGCACGGTGGCGATCCCCGCGGGAGCCGCGCCCGACGGCGGCTGGCCGGTGATCAGCTGGGCTCACGGGACGACCGGTATCGCGGACACCTGCGCGCCGTCCGGGGACACCGTCGACGGTGCGGTGCACGACTACGTCGGGGGCGTCACCGCGACGCTCGACAACTGGGTGAAGAACGGCTACGTCGTGGTCCAGACCGACTACGAGGGCATGGGCACGCCCGGCGACCACACCTACCTGAACGCGACCTCGGAGTCGAATGCGGTCACCGACATCGTCCGCGCCGCAAGGTATCTCGACCCGTCGGTGGGGAGCAGGTGGTTCGTCGGCGGGCACAGTCAGGGTGGCGCGGCGGCGATCAGTGCGTCCGACCAGGCGGTGGACCGCGCCCCCGAGCTCACCCTGCTCGGTGCGATCGCGGTTGCGCCGGGCAGCGGGCTGAGCCAGACGCCCGCCTACATCAAGTCGGGGAACCCGGCGGTCGCGCCCGCCCTGGCCTTCCTGCCGCTGACCCTGATCGGTGCCGCGGCCGCCGATCCCGCGGTCAAGCCGGAGGCGATCGTCACCGAGGCGGCGGCGCCGCTGATGACGGCCGCGCGCCGTGGCTGCATCGCCGACATCCGCGCGGCGATCCCCGGGGTTCCGGTGGACAAGGTGTTCCGTCCCGATGCGGACCTCGGGCCGTGGACGAACTACCTGGCCGAGCAGGAGCCCTCGAACGCCGACCCGAAGGTGCCGTTGCTGGTCGCGCAGGGTACCGGCGACATGCTCGTCACGCCGGCTGCGACCGGTGCGCTGGTGAAGGGCCTGTGCGGCAAGGGAGCCCGCATCGACTACCGCACGTACGACGGTGCCGACCACCGCGCGAGTGTGGCCGCCTCGGTGTCGGATGCCGAGGCTTTCGCCGCGGATCTCCTGGCAGGCAAGGAAACTCCGCAGACCTGCTGATGCACTTCGTGCAGTGGTGCGGGGGGGGGGGGGGGGTGGCCGCGAGCACGCGGGGCAAAATGGGGCGGGGGGGTGGGCACCGGTTACGGAGGGCAAGCGCTCCGTAACCGCACCACTGTGGCGGAGCCGCTCAGCGCAGCTTGATGCTGCCGCCGTCCACCATCAGGGTCTGGCCGGTCATGTAGCCGGCGTCCTCGCTGGCGAGGAACACCGCGACCCGGCCGATGTCCGACTCGGGGTCGCCGAACCGGTGCAGTGGCGTCTTGGCGAGCAGCACGTCCTCGACGCCGGGGTTCGCCTCGATGTACGCCTCGACGCCCTCGGTGAGGGCGAGCGGCGAGATGATGTTGACGTTGATGTTGTCTGGTGCCCACTCGTTGGCGGCGACCCGGCTGATGGCCCGGATCGCTTCCTTCGCCGCCGCGTACGAGCCCTGGTTCACCTGGCCCTCGATGCCCGCGCCGGAGGCGAAGTTGATCACCGACCCCTGGGTGGCGGCCAGTTGCGCATGGGCGGCCTTCATCAGCCAGAACGTCGGGTAGAACCCGGTCCCGAACGACAGGTCGAGCATCGCCTGGGTGGTCTCGAGCAGGGGCGCCTGACGTGACGTGTGGGCGTTGTTGACCAGGACGTCGACCTTGCCGAACGCCTCGACCGCGGCGTCGACGATCGCGGCCGCGCTGTCCTCCTTCGAGATGTCGGCCCCCAGAAACCGTCCGGCGCCGCCGAGTTCGTCCTCGAGCGCCTTCCCTGCGTCATCGTTGATGTCGACGAACAGGACTTTGGCGCCCTCCTTGGTGAACGCCCGGACGATGCCACGCCCGATGCCGCCGGCGCCGCCCGTGACGATGGCGACCTTGTCCGCGAGTCTCATGTCGAACTCCTTCCGGTTCACCCGATCAGTCGACCGCGAGTGCGGGCTTCTCCAGCTCGGCCACGCTGTAGGCAGCGTACGTCTCGTACTGTCCCCGGCCGACGAAGTACGACGAGAGCTGTTCGTCGAGTTCCTCGACCGTGAATGCGGAACCTGCTGCGTCGAAACGGTTCTCGACCTTGGGGGAGGCCATGAGGGCCACCATCTTGCCGTACACGACGAACACCTGGCCGGTGATCTCGTGGGAGGCAGGCGACGCGAGGTAGCTCACCAGGGTGCCGACTCGCTCGGGGGCGAGCGCATCGAGAGAACCGGTGTCCTCCGCCTCGCCGAAGGCCTCGGCAGTCATCGCGGTGCGGGCACGCGGGCAGATGGCGTTGGCGGTGACGCCGTACCGGGCCAGGCCCTGCGCGGAGGACAGCGTCAGCGCGGTGATGCCCGCCTTCGCGGCCGAGTAGTTCGGCTGTCCGGCCGAACCGAAGAGGAAGGCCTCGGAGGAGGTGTTGACGATCCGTCCGTACACGGGACCGCCCGCGGCCTTGCTGGCGTTGCGCCAGTACACGGCTGCAGCGCGCGAGGTGGCGGCGTGGCCCTTGAGGTGCACGCGGATCACGTCGTCCCAGTCGGACTCGGAGAGGTTGAAGATCATCTTGTCGCGCAGGATGCCCGCGTTGTTGACGAGGATGTCGAAGGAACCGAAGTTCGAGGTGGCGGCGGCGATGAGTCGCTCGCCGAGCGTCCAGTCGGAGACGTCGCCGAGCACGGCGACGGCGCGTCCGCCGCCCGCCCGGATCTCCTCGGCCACGGCCTCCGCGGCCGGTCCCATGTCGTTGACGACGACGGCGGCGCCCGCGGCGGCGACGGCGAGCGCCTCCGACCGGCCGAGTCCGGCGCCCGCGCCGGTGATGACGGCGGTGCGGCCCGCCAAGCTCAGAGTTTCACCCATGAGGGTCTCCTTGGTGGTGGTTGGATTTCTCGGAAATTAGTATTCATTCTAATTTCCGGCAAGGGTCGGTCCCACTGTCGCGGTCTCGGTGACTGAGAGTGACGCCCGACACCCCCGCGCGATCGGAGAGGCTCCACGGAAGTGATCGACGAGGCGGTACCACGCCCCGCCCACAAGATTCGGAGCTCTTCGATGCACCACCCGCCACTCGCGAGCGGCGAGGCCGACCGCGCACCCCTGTCCAGGCGGCGTTCGTTCGTGTTGCTGGCGCTGATCATCCTGCTGGTCGAGGTCATCCCGCTGGCCTACAACTTCGTCACCCCGGCACTGCCCGAGATCGCGGGGCACTTCCGGGCCACGGCGGTCGGCTGGGTCATCACCATCGTCACGCTGGTGCTCGCGGCCACCACCCCGATCGTCGGCAAGCTCGGCGACATCTACGGCAAGAAGCGGGTGATGCTCGCCTCCGCCGCGGTCTTCGGCCTCGGATGCCTCGTCGCTGCGCTGGCCCCCAACTTCGCGGTCTTTCTCGTCGGCCGCGGACTCCAGGGCGCAGGCATGGCGATCCTGGTGCTCGCCTACGGGCTCATCCGTGACGTGTTTCCGCGCGAAATTGCGCCCGTGGCGGTGGGATTCGTGGCCACCGGGATGGGTGCCAGCACCATCCTGGGTCCGATCCTCGGTGGCTACCTCATCGACCACTTCGGCTACGCCAGCGTCTTCTGGGCGCAACTCGGGCATGTGGTCGTGGCCGGGACGCTCGTGGCGGCCTTCGTGCCCGAGTCGACCCTGCGCGGCAAGTCGCGTCTCGACCTACTCGGCGCGGTGATCCTCGGGGCAGGGGCCTTCTTGTTGCTGTACGGCATCGGCAACGCGACGACGTGGGGTGTGACCGATCTCCGCACGGCGAGCACGGTGCTCGGGGGACTGGCGGTCCTCGGCGGCTGGCTGCTCTACGAGCGTCGGCCGAGTGAGCCGCTGGTCGACCTCACCCTGCTGTTCGACCGGCCGGTGGCCAAGACCCTGACCGCAAGCGCGCTGGTGCAATTCGTCCTGGTGAGCCATTCGATGCTGATCCCGATGTTCGTCATGGCCGACGAAAAGCTCGGTCTCGGATACGGATTCGGGCGGACCGCGCTCGGCGTCGCCCTGTTCACCGTCCCGACCGGCATCGCGTCGATGATCGCGGGTCCGGTGGGCGGTCAGATCTCGCGGCGAGTCGGACCCGCCGCGGTGCTGGTGTTCGGCGGTGTCACTCTCGGCGTCGGCGCCATGCTGCTCGCGACCGTGCACGACACCGTCGCGCAGGTGATCTGCGGACAGGTGGTGATGGGCCTCGGCCTCGGTTCCGCCTCCGGCGCCCTGCCGAACCTGATCATGCGGACGGTGCCGGCGCGGTCGCAGGGCATAGCCGGCGGCATGCTCAACCTGTTCGGCTCGATGGGCAGCGCGATCGGCAGTCAGCTGATGATCGGCATCCTCGCCGTGCCCGGCGTGATGGTCGCCGCGGGCCATCGGTCCCTCTACAAGGAGACCGGCTTCGTCTACGCGTTCGCCGCCCTCGCCGTCGCCGGGGCTCTCGCCGCGGTCGTCGGGCTCTCCCTGCACGCGAGCCGGTCGAGGGAAGCGGACCGCGATCGATCCGACCTGGTCTCGTCCGGTCACTGAGATCGGTCGTCGCCGGACACCCGAGAGGGGGTTCCGCGGCAGGGGGTTGGAGGGTGCCGGGGATTATGTCAGCGCCCCCCCGGGGGGGCCCCCGGCGCGGGTGTAGCGGGGCCCGGCGGCGCCCGC
>NZ_JBHXVP010000001.1:0-6660 GCF_042672245.1 Rhodococcus sp. NPDC127527 | reverse complement strand
CGGCACCTTTTTCTTCCCTCCGTTGTGTCGTCGGTCCATTTTGTTGGGCGGCCGCCCACCCCCCGAGAGGGTGTCCGGCGACTGCGGTTTCGAGCTTCCGGACTAGAAGGACAGCGCCGCGCCGGTGGCGCCCGCGGCGAGGATCTCGCGGGCCTCGGCGCGACCGTCGAGCAGCCGGTTGGTCCGGACGGTGACCTTCCAGCGGCCGTCGACGCGGGCGAGCTCCCAGCGGTTCGCGGTGATGCGGGCGACCCTGTTGGTGCCGGACTCGCCGTCGTGCATGACCAGCTGCGAGTGGCAGGTGGCCACCGCGGTGTCGCCGTCGAGGACGATGTGCGGCGGGCCGACCAGGTGCGCGCAGCCGCCGTGGATGTACGACTGGTGGTTGCGTGAGCGGACCATCGCCTCGATCTCGGTGCGTCCGGTCATCGCGCCGGTGTCGACGTCGTAGCGGCCGTCCTCCGTCCACAGGTCGGCGACGGCCTCGGCGGAGCCGCTGTCCACGGCCGGGCCGTAGCCGCTGATGAGGTGCATGATGTCGAGCTTGTCCTCGAGCAGTTGGACGCGCTCGGCGAGTCGGCGGACGAGGTCGGTGCTGTCTGTCATGTGGTGGTCCTTTCGGTTGTGGTTCAGTCGAATTCGATGCCTAGAGGTCGGGCGAGCTGTTCCAGGGTGGCGAGCTGGTCGCAGAAGTGGGCGGCGCTGGTCGCGTCGAGGTTGACGCTGGCGACGGTGGCACCGGCGTCGCGCAGCCGACTCAGGGTGCTAGTGGTGGCATCGGGCGAGCCTGCCGGGTCGAGGGCGCGACCCGCGTTGAGCACGATCTCCATCCCGGCGGGCACGGGGGCTTTGGCAAGCATGACCGCCAGGTCGTCGACGCGAATCCCGAACGGGACCCAGCCGTCGCCGAGTTCGACGGCGCGGCGCAGTGAGCGGGGCGTCCGGCCACCGATCCACAGCGGCAGGTGCTCTTGCGCGGCATGTGGTTCGATCACGAAGTCCTCGAAATCGTAGAATTCGCCGTGGTATTCGGGTGTGGGTCTGCCCAGGGCCGCGCGCAGCGCGCGCAGTGCGTCGTCGGCGCGCGCACCGCGGCCCTCGAAAGGCACGCCGAGGAGGTCGAACTCCTCGCGCAGGCTGCCGACGCCGAGGCCGAGGGTCACCCGTCCGCCGCTGACCCGGTCCAGGGTGCCGTAGCGCTTTGCGATCTCGAGCGGGTGGTGGTAGCCGAGCACGAGAACCTGGGTGACCAGTCGGATCCGGCTGGTCCGGGCGGCCAGGAAGCCGAGGGTGGCGAGTGGATCCCAGTAGGTGCCGCCACGTTCGGCGGCGGTTTCCACCGGCACCGCGACGTGTTCGCTGCAGGTGACGTGGTGGTATCCGAGCCGGTCGGCGGTTGCTGCGATGTCGGCGACCTCCGCGATTCCGGCGGCGGCCTCCCAGTCGGCCCGGGTGGCGGGGTGCTGTACCAGCACGGGGCTGACGATCCCGATTCGCATGTGGCTCTCGCTCCGTTCGGTGAGGGTTGGCCCCTCGGTCGTTCCTATCCCACTGCCGCTCGTGGGGAAGCCCGTCTCCCGGTCAACGAGATTCGGACGATTGTTGCGTAGGTGTTTCCCATCACATACTGTTGGCCGCAGTTTCAGAATTCATTTCAGTTTTGCGGATCGGTCCACCCGATCCGGATCGACAGGAGTCGCCATGACTGTCATCACCGAAGCTCCCGCACGCAGCGACAAGCGGGAGGTCCCGCCGTCGATGGTCGAGCGCATGACCCTGATCCTCGACGCCTTCGACGGTCGCGCCGCCCGACTGACCCTCGAGGAGGTCGCCGGCCGGTCGCGGCTGCCGCGATCGACCGTCCATCGCATCCTCGACTCCCTCGTGAAACTGAATTGGGTCGAACACGCGGCCTTCGGGTATCGCCTCGGCAGGCGCGCTCTCGGGATCGGCGGTGACGGCGGCCATGCGGAGGTCCGGGAGGCGGCCGCGCCGCTGCTGCACGACCTGCACATGCAGACCGGCATGGTGGTGCACCTGTCGGTGCTCGACGGCAACGAGGCGATCTACCTCGACAAGGTCGGCGGCCGGCTGGCGAGTTCGATCCCGTCGCGGGTGGGTGGCCGGGTGCCCGCGCAGTCCACCTCGGCGGGCAAGGCGATGCTCGCCTGGCTCGACCCGGAGCGGGTGGACGCCCTGTACGACGGCGCGCGACTGAATCGCTGCACCGAGCGGACCATCACGGAGCTGGGCACCCTGCACCTCGAGCTCAACCGGATCCGGCAACGCCGTGGGCTGGCGTTCGAACGAGAGGAATCGGCGCGCGGGGTGGCCTGCGTCGGCGTCGCCGTTCGGGGGCACGAAGGCCCGGTGGCTGCCGTTTCGTTGTGCGGGGACGCTCGCACGGCTCAGCTCGAACGCGTCGCCCCGCTGGTGGTCGACGCCGCCCGCGAGATCGGGCGAACTCTGTACCCCGAGCTCGGCACCCCGCGCAGGGCGCCGCGGCCCGTCGAGCCCGCGGCCGAGACCTGGTCACCGGAGGCGCGCAGCCGCCTGACCGTGGTGGGCCTGCGCAGCGGCTGGATCTGAGTCGGCCCCGGTCGGCTCAGGGGCGCGCCGAGACCGGATCGAGCCCGAACCCGCCGCGGAAGAAGACCATCGGACGATCGTCGCGGACCGCCTCGAGCTCGAGCACCCGACCGAGCACCACGTCGTGGTCGCCGGCCGGATGCACGGTGTCGACCTCCGCGTGCACCCGCACCAGGACCTCGTGCAAGGACGGTGTCTCCCAGCGGGAGCGCTCCCAGTCGAGGCCGTCGAACTTCGCGCCGCGGCTGGATCCGAACCGCCCGCACACGTCTGCCTGGGACTCGGCGAGGACATTCACGGTGAACCGTCCCGTCCGCCGGATTCGCGGCCAGGCGCGGCCGCGGTGATCGGCGCAGAACAGCACCAGCGCCGGATCCAGCGACACCGACGCGAACGACTGGCAGGCGAAGCCGATCGGCCCGTCCTCGTCGAGTCCGGTCACCACGGTGACACCGGACGCGAACTGGCCCATGATCTGTCGCAGTTCGGCGGGGTCGTGGGTGGCGGTGGTCGTGGTCTCGTGACGCATGAAAACGAGCGTAGGAATTCGATATCCGGGCTTCGGCCGGCGATCCCGTTCAGTGGAACCGTGTGGGCACCCTTACACCGCGCTCGCTGGGCCCGAGACGATCTCGCTGATCGAGACCTGCGCTCCCCGGCGCCGGCCGAACTGGAAGCGTCGGCGCCATGACGAGTGAACTCACCTACGAGGGCACCAAGCGGGAGGTCGCCACCGACCTCGGCGTGCTCCGATACCACGAGGCCGGCGACGGCCCGCCCCTGCTCCTGCTGCACGGATCCGGCCCCGGCGTCACCGGCTGGCGCAACTATCGCGGTGTCCTCGGCGACTTCGCCGAGCACTTCCGGTGCCTCGTGCTCGAGTTCCCGGGCTTCGGCGTCAGCGACCCCGGCGACGGGCACCCGATGGTGATGGCAGGCGCCTCGGTCGGGACGTTCCTCGACGCGCTGGGCATCGACGAACCGGTGCACATGATCGGCAACTCGATGGGCGGCATCGTCGCCACCAACGTCGCCATCAACGCTCCGCAGCGGGTGAACAAGCTCGTCACCATCGGCGGCATCGGCAAGAACGTCTTCGCGCCCGGACCGGGTGAGGGCATCAAGTTGCTCATGGAGTTCACCGACAACCCGACGCGCGACGGGCTGATCAGGTGGCTGCACTCGATGGTCTACGACCCCGCTGTCGTCACCGAACAGCTGATCGAGGAGCGGTGGGAACTGGCCACCGAGCCGAAGACCCTCGAGATCGCCGCCCGGATGTACAGCAGCGCGGCCTTCGCCGCCACCGCGGCCGCCGCCCGGGCGTCCGGGGCGACCCCGTACTGGGCCCAGCTGCACAAGGTACAGGCGCCAACCATGCTGACCTGGGGTCGCGACGACCGGGTCAGCCCCGTGGACATGGCGATGCTCCCGATGCGGGACATCCCGAACGCCGAACTGCACGTGTTCCCCAATTGCGGGCACTGGACGATGATCGAGGCAAAGCAGGCGTGGGTGTCCGCGGTGCTGGCATTCCTCACTCGCACTGAGGAGGCGAACGACCGGTGACCGAACAGAACTGGGACAAGACCGTCGATTTCCTCGTCGTCGGCAGCGGCGGCGGCGGCATGAGCGCGGGCATCACCGCGGCCGGGCAGGGCCTGAACACGCTGATCATCGAGAAGGGCAAGAAGTTCGGCGGTTCGACGGCCATCTCGGGCGGCGGGATCTGGATCCCGAACGCACCCACCCTGACCCGCAAGGGAGCCGGTGACGACCCGGAGGCGATCCGGCGCTACCTGCGCACCCTCACGCAGGGGACGGTGCCGGATGCCCGGATCGACGCCTACGTCGACGCGGGCCCGAAGCTGATGGAGCTGCTCGACCGCAGCCCGCACATGAAGCTGTACTGGGTCAAGGGCTATTCCGACTACCACCCGGAGGAGGACGGCGGCAGCGCCCTCGGACGCACCATCGAATGCCTGCCGTTCGACACCCGAAAGCTGAAGGAGGACGAGCAGTTCCAGCGTCCCAACAGCATGAAGGGTCCGCTCGGCCTGTGGGTCACTTCGAAGGACTACCACGACCTCGCGATGGTCAAACGGACCTGGCGCGGCCGCAAGGCGTCTTTGATCGCGGCCTGGCGGGTCGGCTCGAACGTCATCCGTCGTCGGCACATGGCGACCGGTGGCCGCGCCCTGGTGGCGCGCCTGAGGATGACGCTCAAGGACGCAGGAGTGCCGTTGTGGCTGCGGACCTCGATGACCGAACTGGTCACCGACGCCTCCGGCGCCGTGATCGGCGTGGTCGCCGAGCGCGAGGGCGAGACCGTCAGGATCCGGGCGCGGCGCGGCGTGCTGCTGGCCACCGGCGGTTTCGACCACAACCAGCAGATGCGCGATCGGTACCTGCCCGAGCACGGACGCACGAACATCAGCGCCGGCGCACGGGAGAACACGGGCGACGGTATCCGCGCCGGGCAGGCACTCGGCGCCGAGGTGGACCTGATGGACGATGCCTGGTGGATGCCGTCGGTGTTCCACCCGATGGGTGCGGTGATCCCGCTGGTCTCCGAGCGGTGCATCCCGCCGTCGGTGATCGTGAACGCCGAGGGTGAGCGCTTCACCAACGAGTCGTCGCCGTACGTGAACTTCGTGCACGACCAGCTCGAGGGGGGCCACGTCCCGGCGTGGTTCGTGATGGACTCGAAGGCCAAGAACCGCTACCCGTTCGCGCAGGTGCTACCGAACATGCCTTTCCCGCAAGGGTTTTACGACTCCGGTGTGGTGCACAGGGCCGCGACGCCGGCCGAGCTGGCCGAGAAGATCGGCGTGCCCGCGGACAAGCTCGTCGCGACCATCGAGCGGTTCAACGGCTTCGCCCGCAACGGCAAGGACGAGGACTTCGGCCGCGGCGACAGCGCGTACGACCGGTACTACGGCGACCCGACCATGAAGAACCCGAACCTGGACGAGATCGTCAAGGGCCCGTTCTACGCGATCCGGTGCGAGGCCGGTGACCTCGGCACGAAGGGCGGTCTGGTCTGCGACGAGAACAGCCGGGTCCTGCGCGCCGACGGTTCCGCGATCGCGGGGCTGTACGCGACCGGCAACACCACCGCCTCGGTGATGGGCAACGAGTACGCGGGCGCGGGCGCGACCATCGGCCCGTCGATGGTGTTCGGATATCTCGCCGCCAGGTACGCCGCCGCGCATACGCTCCCACTGAGCGAGAGCTCAGGAGCCGCGCCGCGCGGCGGGACGTTGTCTGTATGAGGGCGGCTCGCCGCCGGATCACCACGAGAGAACCGAGGGAAGTCATGGGTCAGGTCCAGGATCGGATCGAGCAGTACGCGGAGGAGATCCGCGCCGAGGGTGTCGAGGGCGACAAGCTGATGCGCCTGTCGGACACCGCCGCCAAGCGTCTGCGCGATGCCGGCGCGATCCGGATGCTCCAGCCCAAGGAGCACGGCGGGCTCGAGGTGCATGCGCGGGAGTTCGCGGAGACCGTGATGTCCATCGCCGCGATGGACGGCGCCACCGGGTGGGTCACCGGCATCGTCGGTGTGCACCCGTGGGAGCTGGCGTTCGCCGACCCGAAGGTGCAGGAGGAGATCTGGGGCACCGACCAGGACACCTGGGTCGCCTCCCCGTACGCGCCGATGGGTGTGGCCAGGCCGGTCGAGGGGGGTTACGTCCTCAACGGGCGCTGGTCGTTCTCCTCGGGCACCGATCACTGCCAGTGGGCGTTCCTCGGCGCGATGGTCGGCGACGCGGACGGGCGGCCGCTGATGCCGCCGGTGCAGCTGCACGTGATCCTGCCCCGCAGCGACTACGAGATCGTGGCGGACTCCTGGGACGTCATCGGCCTGCGCGGGACGGGGTCGAAGGACCTGATCGTCAAGGACGCGTTCATCCCGACCCACCGCACCCTGTCGGCGTCCGAGGTGATGGACGGGACCGCGGTGAAGAAGGCGGGCCGTACCGAGACGCTGTACAACATGCCGTTCTCGTGCATGTTCCCGCTCGGCATCACCTCGGCGGTCATCGGCATCGCCGAGGGCGCGTTGGC